>JAAXWS010000001.1 GCA_013334865.1 Chlorobiaceae bacterium | reverse complement strand
AGATCGATGCGGGAGCGATCAAGCCGGCTGAACCAGAGATGCCCAGCCTTGTCTGAAAGATAGAGGAAAAGCCGCTTGACCCTTATTGAATGGCATTGTTCAAGGAGTTCCTGAATAACCTTAGGACGAAGCGTCGTCAGCATTTTGTTTGCGGTGCTTCGGTTTGTGAAGGGGAAGGGTGAGACGCCGACGAGAGGGTTCGAAATCACCAGGTGTGCACAGGTATCTGATCAAATAAACTCATAAATTTATTGGTGGTCACAGGGTCAAAAGGGTAATCATATCGCTTATGAGAGTTCGTGCCATTTCAGCGCTTCTTCTGTGTTCCTGCCTTGGCTTTTCCAGACCGGCGGAGTCCTCCGACTGGCGGACGCTTGTCCAGCCGATCGGCACGGAGAACGACCCGTTCCTCATCGATCCATCCGGCATCAATATCGGTTACGCTCCGGGTCAGGGGCCCTGGGAAACCTCCACGATGGTGACGAGCATCACGACCACGACGCGCCAGTTCTTCGTCCGTTTCTACAATCCCTCGGCTCCTGTGAACCCTTCGAACCAGGAGGGGAGTTGGGTGATGCGGGCAAGCGAGGTCCGCGGACTTACCCCGGAACAGGTTCGGAACAAATTCGCGTTGCCGAACCTGCCGTCGATGATGACGCTTGGGCTGACGACCACTGGAGGATCCTTTTATACCGGCCTTGCGGGTCCTATCAGCGGCTGGGGTGACGGCGGGGGCCAGCAGTCTCAACAGAAGGCCGGACCGTACACCTCTTTTTTCAACGGTCAGGCGGTAATGGCATCCGTGCTTGATTACACGCAACTGGCCGGCACATCGAACGGACGTGTTGTCGGCTCCTACCTCATGGCCCACAGTCCGGCACCATACTCGGACATGGAGACGGTCTACAACAGCCTTGATGTACTTTACAATCCGTCAGGCAAAGCCCTTTTCGAGGCTGCGCTATCCAGCATAGGTCCGGAGCGGTACGACAACCTGTTCACAACCGGGTTGGATGCCGCCATGCTGCACCATAGAACGGTTGTCGATCGCCTCGACCGGTTGAGGCCAGGCAAGGCCAGGGGAGTATTCTGGGCGGCAGGTGTCAGGGATTGCGGTCAGTATCCTGATTCCGGTTTCGATAACGATATCGGCGGTGTGATTGCCGGTATCGACAAACCGGCTTCAGATCGGCTCGTGTACGGTGTTTCGGTTGCCTGGCTGAGGGGAATCGCTGACTGGAACGGAGGCGGCAGGGCGAGGAGTGAGCATTACCGAGGTTCGGCTTACATCGAAATATCCGGCAAGCCGCAATTTCTTCAGTTTATGGTGAGTGCCGGGAGTATGCAGGCAAGTGTATCCCGCCAGATCGACATCGGGACCGTCTACGAACCTTCACCACATGGTTCGGTCATATCGCCGCTATCCCCGGTTTCACGGCTTGCGGTCTCGTCCGGCCATGGTTGGGATGCGGATATCGTTTTCAGGGGAGGTTCCAAATTCGAGGCGGAGCAGCTACTGATCATACCGGCCGTCGAAGCCGGATGCCTTTACCAGTCTTACGGCGCGTTCAGGGAGGCAGGGGCCGAAAGCATTGACCTGATTGTTTCGGGATCCCGGGCGACGACCTTGCATTCCTTAGCCGGGTTTCGGGTCGAAAGGCCTTTCCTGGTGGGGCGTCATGAACGGGTTGTCCCATATGTGCATGTTGAATGGGAATTCCGTGAACGTCTTGACCGACGTGAGGTGACGGCTTCACTGAACGGATGGCCCGACACCTTCACCGTGACCGCCCGGCATGCCGACGGAAATCGTCTTGCAGGGGGGATCGGTGCAACGTTATTGCTCGAGGATGGCCCGTCACTCTACGCCGAGGCATGCAACGAAGGTGACTGGAGGTGCGGCGCTTATGGGTTCAGGGCCGGTATTGCATGGGGGTTGTAGGCGCAGCGAAACTCAAGGCTAAACAAAACTCGGGGACATCCTCAAACATTACTTCCTGCGCCGACGTGTTGCATAACATCGATTAGGTCAGGTTAGCCGGTGTTCCCGGCTGTTGCCGGGAGTGTTTATTGCGGTTTCTGAGGTGATCGGCAGGGGAGTGGGTTTCAACAGGGAAGAACCGCAAGCAAAAACTCCCGCAGGCACGGCAGGGGCTTGATAATGGTCAACAGTTCAGGTTTTCCCGTTTTTCTGAAAAATGGCTGCAGTTTGATGCTGGAGAAAAGTTGGAGGTATTAATAATATGGGGGGCAGAATGGCCTTTTCATAATCGTAAGTCTTATTTGTGAAGGCATATAGCGCCTCGGTGCGCATTCGCCGTCTTCCTGGAAACCGGGAGTTTTTTGTTTGCGGTGCTCCTGTCCCGAATGCTTTTTCGTAATCATAATTACGGTTTTTTTGGGGGCGGCGTAGTTGATATATTTAACAATCGTTTATGCGGACCACGACCCCAAGCCAAAGTGCGTACTCATATGAATGCCGTGTCCTCTGGTTCTTTTCTTCGCGCACTTCGCGGCAGCCTGTTCTTCATGCTTGTCCTGCTCTTTTCCACACGGGCGAGCGCCACTCCTTTGCGTCTTGGCGAGCGCAGTGGTTATGACCTTGCAGGGCATATGGACCTCCTGAAAGACCCATCGATCCACCTGGGATTTCCCGAAGCCCTGAAGGCCTCGGAGGCAGGCCGTTTCGGTCATATCGACGGTAACCTCAATAACGGCTACAAGCGGGAGGCCTGCTGGGTCCGGTTCACCGTCGAGCGAAATGCCGCATTCCCGGAACGGGGGTGGCTCAGGCTGAAGCCGAATTACGTCAATGAGCTGACCCTCTATATCCTGATGCCCGGCAAGGATCCAGGGTTGCCCTCCTCCTACCGCAGGGTGCTCCTGGGCAACCATGTCCCGGTCCTTCAGCGTCCCGTACTCCATCCGGACTTTGTCGTCCCGGTCGATCTGCCGGCATCCGGGCCGGTGGTCATCTACGCCAGGGTTTTCTCGAACAGCTCCATCAGCCTTGCGGGAAGGATGCATACCGCGGAGGAACTGCGTGACTATACCAACCTGCACATCATCATCCAGTCGGCCTTTCTCGGCATCGCTTTTGCCGTCCTGCTGATCAACCTGGTCTTTTACTTTTCTATCCGCGAATCGCTGTTCCTCTACTTTTCCGTTTTCATCATAGGCGGCATTGTTTACAACTTCGCCGCCGAGGGTGATATGACCCTCCTGTTTCCATCGATAGTGCATGTCGTTTCCGATTATCTCATCTACGGGGGGATCGGGGCGAATATCCTGATCTACAGCGAGTTCTCACGAAAACTCTTTGCTTCTGTCGCCGGTTCATGGAGCCTTCGATATATGCGCTTCCTGTCGCTGGTGGGGGTGCTGACCATGGCGGCGGTGCCGTTGGGCTTCTATCCGGTTATGGCGCCGATCGCCTTTCTCGGCACCTTGATCCTTGTGGTGGTACAGATGGTGCTGAGCATCAGGATGCGTACCCGGGTGCCGCGGATCGGGCTCTTCATCCTTGTCGCCTTCGCCATCAGCACGATCGGGTATTTCCACATGCTGCTGACCCTTATGGGGCTGTTGCCGCTGGGTTCCCTGTGGGGCGTGAATACCGTCCAGCCGGCCAATCTGCTGCATATGGTCCTGATCTCCATAGCGCTTTCCGAGCGCCTCCGGATCTCTGAACAGGCTGCGGCCGAAAGCGCCTGCCAGGCGCTGGAGGCCTCCAGAGGGACCGAGCAGAAGGCGCGGGCGCTGGCCAACGAGATGACGCTGGAGCTTCGCAACAGCAAGACCCGCCTCGAAGTGGCGCTCGCCTCCGAGAGAATCGCGCTCGAGCAGAAGCAGCGGTTCTTTTCCATGCTGTCGCACGAATACCGGACGCCGCTGGCCGTGGTGAGAGGCAGCCTTGACATCATCGGCCTCCAGGAATCCGGAAAACAGGGCGGATACGAGGAGGAGCTCTCCGCCATGCATCATGCCGTAGACCGGCTGGTCGAAGTCATGGAGGTCTCCCTGGAGCGCAGCCGCCTCCTTGAGCCAGGCCTGCATGAGGAACTGACGCGCGAGCTATTCGGGCCCTTCCTCTTCCAGCAGGTTGAAACCATGCAGGCGATGTGGCCCCAACGAACCTTCATCTATACCGGGGCCGCCGACCATGGATACGTTGTCTGCGATTGGCAGAACCTCAAGACGGCGATTTTCAATCTGCTCGACAACGCCCGGAAATACTCCCCGCCCGATTCTCCCGTCGAGGTCGAAACCCGCATCGAACAGGGGGCAGTGGTCACAACCATACAAAACCAGTCAGAGCCGTTCTTGCTCGGGGCGGGGGATGCTCTGTTTGACAAATACACCCGAGGTGGCAACAGCCATGAAACCAGCGGAGCCGGCATAGGACTGTGGCTTGTCCGCCAGATCATCGAGCAGCATGACGGCACGGTAAGCCTTTTCGCAAAGGGATCACGGATCGAGGTGGTCGTTCGCCTTCCGATCGCAGATGACGATGGCGAACTCCTGGAGCGGCAGCCGTCAGGCAATCAGCAGACAGCTCATCCGGAAGAACAACTCAGATAAGCTTATGGCACAGGAGAATCAAGCTGTAAAAGCAGGCGCAAGGGTCATCATCGTCGAAGATGACCAACCCCTTCGTAACAGCGTCGTCAAATACCTGACGCTTGAGGGATATGAGGTCACCGGGGTAAGCTCGGCTCACGAGTTCTATCAGTGCATGTTCGCCGAGCCGTATGCGGTGGCCGTACTGGACGTTGGCCTCCCTGACCAGAGCGGCATGGTCCTGACCGAATACGTCCGGAAGAACACCGACATGCGTATCATCATGTTTACGGCACTTGCTAGCATCGAGGACCAGCTTGCCGGTCAACAGGCCGGTGCTGACGTCTACCTGGTCAAGCCGGTCGATTTTCGCCAGCTCTCCGCCGCCATCGCCTCGCTTCTCCGCCGCCTTGCCGAATCCTCGGCCCCGAGGCAGTTCACCATCGAAAAGCCGCAGCAGCAGTCAACCGGAACATGGCGACTCATCAGCAAGCAATGGACACTGCAGACCCCGCAGGGCGACAGCATCATACTCACCACCAAAGAGCTTGATTTTATGGTGCTGCTCGTTTCTACCCCGCAGAAAGTTGTCTCGCGTCCCGAACTGCTGGAGAAACTCGGCTATATCAACAACGAATCCGGCAACCATTCGCTGCAATCCCTCATCAATCGCCTGCGGAGCAAAATGGTGTCCTATCAGTTGCTCGATCCCATCAAGACGGCCCATACTGTCGGCTATAGCTTCAGTGCCGATATCGCTGTAGACTGATTGTCACTTCATCTCCTCGCCAGACCAGGGACAGTCCTGGATGGCGGAACGATCATCAAGCCGACAAATGAGAATTTGGCGGCCAGGGGACTTTTATTGCAACCTGTTATCATATTCCGTGATATAGATGTGCCAAGATATGACATTTAATGCCTTGAATGGACCTGCGTGAAATACGTATCATTACCTCAAAAAGTGAGGGCGAAACCCGGTTGTTTGACGCTGTTTTCCACTCCTTACCGCTACTCTTAAGTCGAAAATTGTAGGGTTGATTTTGAAGTGCCTCATGCCTCTGGTGTTTTTCGCTCTTGTTCTCCTCGGAGGATGTAGCGCCGAACAACCTCCCGGGCGCAGTGAGCCGCATGAGTCGAGGGCAGCCGATTCCACTGTGGTCGAAAAATCAGTCGGGCAAAGCGTTTACGAATCCAATTGTTCCGGATGCCACGACAGCGGGGTCGGTGGCGCGCCCAGACCCGGAGACAGGAGTGCCTGGGAACCTCTCACTGCAGCGGGGACGGGAGTTTTATTCGAAAAGGCATCTCAGGGATATGAAGGCAAAAAGGGAACGATGCCTCCAAGAGGCGGGAACCCGGAGCTTAGCGATGGTGAGATAAAAAACGCGATCACCTATATGATCTCGAAATTGAATGCCAGGGCCTCGGAGTCAACTCCGGATAGACGCGAACCCATCGAGAAGTATCAATAGGTCGCCGTCAGTCCGTGTACCGGTTCGCCCGACATGGGGAATTGCCCCGGTAGCAACAAGTGATAACAAGATTACACCGAATCCATGATCGACTCCCGCGTTGTCTCCGGATCATGTCAGAACAGAATCAGGAATATCGTTCACTTGAGAGCAGCTGGTATCGTTTTATCCTGAACACTTGTTGCGCGCATATATTGTCAGGCTATTTCCGTCGCTTTATTTTGATCGCTTTAAATATGCATTAACAATCGTTATCCGATAAAATCATATATCAGATGACGATTGTTCAACTATTGCTCCACATTATCGGATAGTAGCCCTGCCAATAGATACCAAACCATCATCTACTATTAAACTATATCCCGGGAGGCCCCGACATGTCTTTAGATCAAGCAAAGGCGTTCATTGAAAAGCTGGAAACGGACGAATCGTTCCGCGATCATCTCATAGAGATTGAGGAGGATGATTTCACCGGGAGGCTGGCCTTTATCAACAGCCACGGCTTTACGTGTACCGAGGAAGAAATCGAGTCCGTCCTTGTCCATATCAGTGACCCGGAATTGCGGACGCTTGTAGAGGCCTGGCTTTATTACTATTAACGTTCCGTACCTGGCGGGGTGATCATGATTTTCCCCGCCACGACCATCTTGCCTGCCGCATTGTGCAGTGCCCGCACTGAATGCGTGATTCATGATACTGTTGTGCCATTGCATTATTCAACGCTGTTCATCTGTACCGACTCATGTTGTTAGACCAAATAGAGCAATGGACGACCTTGCCGAAGGAAAACAAGGCCCTCTACAACAAAGTAAAATCAGTCGTTCTCCTGCTGATGGGAGTGCTGCTGGCCGTGCTGATTTATTTGTCAGCCAGCCTGGCCACCCGGCTCTATTCAAACAATAATGAGATCAATGCAAAGGCGCGCAATGGCGCCATGGCAGACGCTCGAAAAATCGACAAAATGGCCGGTGGCATCGAGCGAACGGTCAAGGAGCTTGCCCTTGCCATAGGCGGGAAGGGTGTGGATGAGAAAAGAGCGATCGATATCCTCAGCACTAATCCCTCCGGTGTTCCGGGCCGTTATTCAGTCAGATTTTTCTCCAAATCCGATTCCATGGCGGTATGCAGGGGCCTGTCGCCCCAGGGCTTCGCCCGCATCACGCGCATGATGGACGTGAGCGTCCCCGGGAAGTCCGATGCCAAGCCCGGATCACCGCAGGCCGATTCGGCCGCTCTTAAGGACGGATGGCAGAAAGCCTCCTGGCACAAGAGCGAAAAGGCTATGATTCTGGCATATGAACAGAGGATCTACGCGATTTCACCTTCCGGCAAAAGCGTGCCGGTCGGGGTGGTTTCGGCGAGGCTCTCTGCCGATGATTTTCAGAAGTCGACGGATAATAAGGCGTTGGGAGAGTACGGCTACAGATTTCTTGTTGACGGTGACGGCATGACGCTGGACCATCCGGATAAAAACCTGATCGTCAACAATTTCGACCTGCTTAATTATGCAAAAAAAACATATAGGTCGGATAACTGCAATAACCTCCTGAACGCATTCACGGCTAAAACCGCGGTCAGCATCTGTGAGAAAGACCTGATCAACAAGCAGAAGAGCGTTATCCGTTTTGAACCTGTGGCCTCAACAGGATGGTATGCGGGAGTGTCGCTGCTGATCGATGACCTTTCCCTGTCGGACACGTACCTGAAACAGCAGCTGATGCTGTTGTTGTCTGTCCTGATGGCCTTACTCTTGATCACCGGGCTTTATGTCGTTCTGTTTGCCGCAGCACCGGCTATTAATTTCCCCAGGAGGTTAAGCTTCTTCTCCTGGTTCTCGAGCGGGGTGTTCATATCAGGCCTGATGTGTATGTGGGCGCTCCAGATCACCAGGGGAACCGTGTCCCCCTATGAGGATAATTGTATCACCACCACATCCCAGGTAGAGCAGTACAAGAAAGATCAGGCCGGCAAGGCACAGCTTACCCAATCCCCCTCCCCTCAGTTTATCCAGACCGGGATCATGGTCAATTCTGTTTCTGTTTCAGAGCCGAATGGAACGGCAGACATCTACGGGACGCTGTGGCAGAGGATTCCTTCCGATGCGGATCCCGCTCGTGCCCTGGGGGTGCTGTTTCCCGATCAGATCGAAACCAAGATGTACGAGATCTACCGCGTAGAGGAAAATGGTTATAAGGTCGTCGGATGGAATTTTGCGACACGGCTTCAGCAGGATTTCAGGAGCTCCATGTACCCGTTCGACAGGATCACCGTCCAGATCAGGATGCGTCAACCGAAGAAGTTCGAATCCATAGTCCTCATCCCTGATATTGCGTCATACAAAATCACCGCCCCTTCAGCCAAATCCATGGTGCCTGCGGATTTCTCCATATCCGGCTGGAATCATATCAATACCTACTTCAATTTTTCAGAACAGTCACAATCGATCGATTATGGGCGCCGTGAACTCGTCGGCGCTGCCACGATGAAGGACCTCGTCCTGAAAATCACCCTTGAGCGAGACTGGATCACCATTTTCATCTCCGTGATGATCCCGATCTTCATCATTCTGATAATCCTGTATTCCGGCGTCTATATGATCACCAACGACCTCGATACACGGGAGTCGTTCAACTTCGACGCCAAGGAGGCGACCGCCATCGGATCGGCCTTTACGATCTTCCTGGTGATATCGATGCAGAGCGTCCGGACGCAGCTGGCTCCGTCAGGCATCCTCTATGTCGAGAAAATATATTTTATGATCTATTTCGCCATGCTGGTTAACGTGATACTGGTGATCTTCATTACGAAACAAAAAGGATTCCTTTTCAGGCACAAGCACGGCATTTTTTTCAGATACTTATACTGGCCGCTCTACAGTTGCATCTTCTTTATGATCACACTGATCACTTTTTATTGAAACGCCAGGCTCCTTGATTCCCGGGGATATTGATTGATTTGATATAAAAATTCATTCGTTGCTTTATGGCCAGGAAATTTGACGGCTTTATTGAAAACACTTTTGAGTCGCTGTTGTTCAACATGCGATTTATCGTCCTGACTCCGGTGCTGGGCGCCATGGTCGCGTCTGTCATCATGTACATAAAGGGGACACTGCTGATTGTGGATGGGACGCGCATTTTTCTTGAGCAACTGAACAACCTGGGCAAGGTCGAGACGGATCATGTGGAGCGAATCGTCCCGTTATTGATCAATTCGGTCGACAATTACCTTTTTGCCACCGTGCTGCTCATTTTCAGCATGGGGATTTATGAGTTGTTCATCAGCAAGATAGATCCCGCTAGCCGAACGTCCGATTCGCGTCCGAATTTGCTGAACATTCAAACCCTTGATGATCTCAAGGGAAATATCGGGAAAGTCGTCCTGATGATATTGATCGTGACTTTTCTGGAAAGGTCCATGAGTAATAATTATGGTTCGGCCTTGGATCTATTATACCTGTGTATCGGGATTATCCTTATTTCCGGAGCCCTGTATATAACCTACGCAAAAGGCGAAAAGAAACATTGATGGCATATCTCAACAGGAGGAGTGTGGCGAAGCCGCACCGAAGATGAGTACATGCCCTTGGCCGCACGGCAAAACATGGGGCCACCCCGGAAAATGGGGGGCGTGCATTCCGGCTGAGGGCTCTGCCTTCGTTCCATGATGATAACCCGGGTTCGTGATGGCAGGTTCCGCAACGGACATGAGTTCGCTGGAGCTTTTGGCAAACAAGCTGAAAGCCGGCAGGCTTGCAAAGCAGCTCTCCGTTGAGGAGGTAAGCCGGCTCATCAGGATTCAGAAGCCTTATCTGGAGAAGCTCGAAGCGTGCGACTTCAGTTTTCTGCCAAACGTCTACGTCTACTATTATCTCCGGGCGTACACGGAGGCGATGGGGCTTGGTGGCGAGGATATCCTTGAACAGTGCAGGACAGTGCTCCGGATACCATGCGCGTAAAGCGCCTGCCAGAAGCAGCCTGGCCTGATGACGACACGAACGTGAAATTCCCGATAATCGATAAACATCTACCCGGTGCCCCATATTCCCAAGATCAAAGCGTTTCCCCTTACTGGGTTCCTGCTGCTTCTCTCGCTCACCCTTCCTGCCGCTACGGGTTCAGCCGCCGCAGTCCCGGATGCGGGCAGTATACTGCGCGACCAGCAGCAGGCCATGCCCCGGGCAAGAGAGTCCGTGGCTCCTCCCGAAGAGGCAACGGGTGCGCCGTCCAACGCCGATGACGGCACCAGGGTGGGTGTCAGGGGCTTCACGTTCAGCGGCTACGAGGGCCTTGCGAGCGAAGCGGAACTCAAGGCCATGGTTGCCCCGGCCATAGGCAAAAGCCTCTCGTTCGGGGAGCTGCAGCGTCTTGCCGACACCGTTACCGCCGCCTTCCGGGCAAAGGGATTCAATCAGGCGAAGGCCTACCTCCCGTCGCAGGACATCACCGCCGGAATCATACATATTGCTGTCACCCAGGTGAAAAGCGATGGCAAGGTCACCGTCAGGCGTGACCGGACTGCCAGGATCTCCGAAGATCTCCTCCGCGGAATCGCCAGCAAGGCCCTGAACCCCGGTCAACCGATCAATGAAGGCAAACTCAGGCGCGCCATTCTGCTCATGAACGATTTGCCGGGCGTCTCCGCAAAAGCCTCGATCGTCTCCGGCAAGCAAGCCGGCGCCAGCGGGCTCGAAGTGGATGTCGCCGAAGGGCCGGTCATTTCCGGCACGGTCACGGGCGACAATCAGGGCAATCGCTATACAGGGACATGGCGGGCAACCGCGACACTCTCCGTGAACGACCCGCTGCATCGTGGCGATCAGATCTCCATGCTGCTGACCGAATCCTCCGGTCTTGCCCAAGGGCGCGTCGGATACAGCTTCCCCATCGGCTTTGACGGCATACGGGCAAACCTGGCGTATACCGGCATGCGCTATGAACTCGGCCAGGAATTGGCCGACCTGCAATACAAAGGCAACGGCAATATCATCGACGCAGGGGTGAGTTACCCGGTGGTGCGCAGCAGCACCGCCAACCTGACGGTAAATGCCGCTTACGGGTACCGGTCGCTGGTCGACAGCAAATCGGATATCGACATCCGCAACCGACAGGTCAACAGTGCCACGATCAGCATCAACGGAGACCGTTACGACCGGTTCAACGGAGGCGGCTATAGTACCTTCAGCCTGGGCGTCACCACCGGCAGGCTGCATGAATCCATCGCCGACATAAGCCTGACCGGCGCCGAAGGCGGCTATGCCCGATACAACGCCGGCCTGTCGCGTCTCCAGCGCATCACCGAACAGCTCAGCCTCACGATTGCCGGTACCGCCCAGTTCGCAGGCGGCAACCTTGATTCCAGCGAAAAAATGTCGCTCGGCGGCCCCGGCGGAGTCCGCGCCTACCCCGTAGGCGAAGCCTCAGGGGACGACGGCCAGCTGCTCAGCGCCGAACTGCGCTACTCGCTGCCGTTGCCGCCGTCATGGGGACGAATCCAGCTCAGCGGATTTTACGATGCCGGCCATATCACGCTCAACCACGACCGGTACAGCGGCGACGTCGTCAACGCCACCGATAGCAACGACTATTGGCTGCAAGGCGCAGGCATCGGCCTGAACTGCTGGTTTTCGAGCCGGGCCAGCGTGCGGGCAAGCTGGGCCCACGCCATCGGCGAAAACGCCGGGCGCAACACCGACGGCAACAACACCGACGGCCGGGCCGACAAAAGCCGATTCTGGCTGCAAGGCGTCGTGTATTTCTGAAACGGGAACTCCCGACGACGCACCGTCCTAACCCCGTCATCGTAACGGCAAGCCATGAGCACTTTTTTCCATAAGCTGAACTACCCGAATGAACAAGGTCTATAACCTCATCTGGTCCAAGACGAAAGAGCGCTGGGTCGTTGTCTCCGAAAGGGTCAAAGGCAACGGCAAAGTACCCTCGTCGCCCCTGCTCAGCCTGGCCGTCGCGACCATGCTGCTCGGATCGGGTAAATCAGCCCATGCGCTTGATTCAGGAGCCTTGCCCACCGGCGGGCAGATAACTGCCGGCAGCGGCAGCATCACCGCCATAGGCAGCCGGATGACGGTGAACCAGTCGAGCCAGCAGCTGATCGCCAACTGGATCACTTTCAATATCGGCCAGGACGCCACAGTCCGTTTCAACCAGCCGGGCGCCACCGCATCGGCGCTCAACCGCATCACCGACCAGAACCCGAGCCAGATCCTCGGATCGCTTTCAGCCAATGGCCAGCTCTTTCTGATCAATCCATCCGGCATCATTTTCGGTAAGACGGCACAGGTCAATGTCGGCAGCCTCGTCGCCTCGTCGCTGAACATGCTCGACAGCGACTTCCTGGCCGGGAAATACAAGTTCACCAACGACGGCATTGCCGGATATGTCATCAACCAGGGGAGCATCAACGCCTCGAACGGCGGAGTCGTGGCCCTCATGGCGCCAAAAGTCACCAACGAAGGAAGCCTGACCGCCAACGGCGGCGGCGTGCTCCTCGCCGCAGGCAACCAGGTGTCGCTCGACTTCACGGGAGACGGGCTGCTCAGTTACACGGTCGACAAGGGGGCCGTCGACGCCCTCGTGGAGAACAAAGGGCTCATCAAGGCCGATGGCGGGGCGGTGGTGATGACCTCCAGGGCGGCCGGTGCGCTGAAAATGGCTACCACCAGCAACAGCGGCGTCATAGAGGCCCGCACCATGCAAAACAGGGCCGGCCGCATCCTGCTGCTCTCCGACATGGACAACGGCCAGACCACGGTTTCCGGCACCCTCGACGCCAGCGCCCCCGACGGCGGCGACGGCGGATTTATCGAAACATCCGGGCGTGCGGTCAATATCACCGGCAGCGCCAGCATCACTACCGCAGCCACCGGCGGGCAGGGCGGCCGTTGGCTGATTGACCCCTACGACTTCACCATTGCCGCCAGCGGTGGCAATATCACCGGCACGGGCCTGGGCAGTGCGCTGAACTCCAGCAGCGTGACCATTCAGACCGCGGCAGGAACCGATAGCGCAGCAAATCTTTATACATCGGCAAGCGGTAACGGCGACATCAACGTCAACGACCCGGTGAGCTGGAGCGAAAACAACACGCTGACGCTCAATGCCTATCGCAACATCAACATCAACCAGTCCATTTCAGCGAGTGGAAGCAGCGGGACGCTGGCGCTTCTATACGGCCAGGGCGCAGTGGCTGCGGGCAATACGGCGACCTACAACGTCAATGCCCCGGTCAGTCTGCAGGCAGGAACCAATTTCAGCACCAGGCTGGGTTCGGACGGCACACTCATAACCTACACCGTCATCACGAGCCTCGGCAGTTCCGGAAGTACTACGAAAACCGATTTGCAGGGCATGAACGGCAACCTCGCCGGCAACTACGCCCTCGGCAGCAGCTTCGATGCCTCGGGGACATCGACATGGAACACCAATCTGGGCTTCTCCTCGATCGGCTACGCATCTCCGTTCACGGGCATTTTCGAAGGGCTTGGCAATACGATCAGCAATCTGAAGCTGACGTTTGGTCTCTTCGGCGTCAACTCCGGAACCATTCGAGACGTCGTGTTGCGCACTCCCAGCGTGATCGGCGGCTGGAATAACAATTTCGGTGCTCTGGTGGCTCAAAACACATCGACAGGCCGAATTTTCGGCAATACGTTAAGTGGCGGAAGTATTGCAAACACTTACAGCTATGACGTTATCGGCGGCCTGGTTGGGTACAATACCGGCACCATCAGCGGGAATACGGTAAGCGGCGTGAGTGTGATTGGCAGCGCACTCTTCTCCTATGTCGGCGGCCTGGTTGGGCACAATACCGGCACCATCAGCGGGAATACGGTAAGTAGCGGGAGCATGAGCGGCTACTCCTATGTCGGCGGCCTGGTGGGGGGAAATGCCGGCACCATCAGCGGGAATACGGTAAGCAGCGGGAGCGTGAGCGGAAGCAACACTGTCGGCGGCCTGGTGGGGTACAATACCGGCGGAAGCATCAGCGGGAATACGGTAAGCAGCGGGAGCGTGAGCGGCAGCGGCGGCACTGTCGGCGGACTGGTGGGGAACAATTACGGCACTGGCGCTAGCATCAGCGGCAATACGGTAAGCGGCGTAAGTGTAAGCGGCAGCGGCGGCACTATTGGCGGTCTGGTGGGGTTCAATTCCGCCAACGGCGTCACTATCAGCGGGAATACGGTAAGCGGCGGGAGCGTGAGCGGCGTCGGCAGCAATGTCGGCGGACTGGTGGGGTACAATGCAGGCAGCGGCGTCACTATCAGCGGGAATACGGTAAGCGGCGTGAGTGTGAACGGCGGCGGCAACTATGTCGGCGGACTGGTGGGGCTCAATGGAACAAGCCTCGGAACTGCCGCTAACATCAGCGGGAATACGGTAAGCGGCGTGAGCGTGAGCGGCGGCGGCAATGTCGGCGGACTGGTGGGGCGCATTTCCGGCGGCAGCATCAGCGGGAATACGGTAAGCGGCGTGAGTGTGAGCGGCGGCGGCTCTGTTGGCGGCCTGGCGGGGAGCAATAGCGGCAGCATCAGCGGGAATACGGTGAGCGGCGTGAGTGTGAGTGGCGGCAGCAGCAACGATTTTGGCGGTCTGGTGGGGTGGAATAACGGCAGTATCAGCGGGAATACGGTAAGCTGCGGGAGCGTGAGCGGCGTCGGCAGCCATGTCGGCGGTATGGTGGGGAACAATTACGGCGGCAGCATCAGCGGGAATACGGTAAGCGGCGTGAGTGTGAGCGGAGGCAGCTATGTCGGCGGCCTGGTGGGGATCAATGTAACAAGCAATGGAACAGGCTCCGGTACCGGTGGAAGCATCAGCGGGAATACGGTGAGTGGTGTGAGTGTGAGCGGTGGCGTCGGCAACAATGTCGGCGGCCTGGTGGGGTCCAATACCTACGGCAGCATCAGCGGGAATACGGTAAGCGGCGTGAGCGTGAGCGGCGGCAGCAACAATGTCGGCGGTCTGGTGGGGGACAATACCGGCGGCAGCATCAGCGGGAATACGGTAAGCGGTGGGAGTGTGACCGGTAACACCCAAATCGGCGGTCTGGTGGGGTCCAATATCAGCGGAAGCATCAGCGGGAATACGGTGAGTGGCATGAGCGTGACCGGGCGCGGCAACTATGTCGGCGGCCTGGTGGGGTACAATACCGGCACCATAAGCGGGAATACGGTAAGCGGCGGGAGCGTGAGCGGCAGCGGCATTGTTGGCGGACTGGTGGGGTACAATGCAGGCAGCATCACCGGGAGTACGGTGAGTGGCGTGAGCGTGAGCGGCGGTGGTACATATATCGGTGGACTGGTGGGGTACAATGCAGGCAGCATCACCGGAAGTACGGTGAGTGGCGGGAGCGTGAGCGGAGGCAGCTTTGTCGGCGGCCTGTTAGGCTATAATACCGGCAGCATCACTTCGGGTGCGTTGGTTGACGCGAGTGTGAGCGGGGCAGGGGGTCTGGTGAACTACTCGATCAGCTCTCAGAGTAAATGGACAAACGTCACGCCGGTAATCCTGAGGATCACGGGAGGCTCGACGACCAGCACCTACACCGGTGGGGTCCTGAGCAACGACACGACGTACACGTATAGCTCGAGCGGCGTCAGTGTGACGGGTTCCGTCAGCGGCAAGGCGACCGGCACGAACGTCGGCACCTACACAGACTCGCTGAGTGGCATCACGGTCAACGGCGCGAATGCGAGCTACTACGCGATCAGCTACCAGAACGGCTCGCTGACGATCACGCCGGCATCGCTGACGATCACCGGTGCGACGACGACGGGCACCTACAGCGGCGGAGCGCTGATCAACACCTACACGACGACGGGCCTGCTTGGTAGCGACAGCGTGACCAGCGTGAGCGGCCTGGCGACCGGCACGAACGTCGGCACTTACAACGAAACGCTGAGTGGAGCCACGGGCAGCGGTCTGGGGAACTACACGATCAGCTACGTGAACGGTTCGCTGCAAATCAAGCCGCGATCGCTGACGATCACCGGTGCGACGACGACGGGCACCTACAGCGGCGGAGCGCTGATCAACACCTACACGACGACGGGCCTGCTTGGCAGCGACAGCGTGACCAGCGTGAGCGGCCTGGCGACCGGCACGACCGTCGCGACCTATACCGACAATCTCACCTCGGCCACGGGAAGCGGGTTGACGAACTACACGATCAGCTATGTGAACGGTTCGCTGCAAATCAAGCAGCAGCCGCTGAACCTCACGGTAAGCAAGGTCTACGACGGAAGCGCGGGTTTCAGCAGTGGATTCACGTTGAGCGGCCAGGTTAGCGGTGAGAGCCCGAAGGTTTCGGGCAGCGCCTCGGTGTCGAGCGCGGACGCGAGCAGCTACACGGGATTTAGCAGCAGCAGCCTGAGCTTGAGCAGCAGCAACTACACGCTGACCGGTGGCACGGTGTCGGCAACGATCACGCAGCGGCCGATCACGATCACGGCGGCCAGCGGGCAGGGCAAGATCTACGGTAACAGCGATGCCGGGCTGACCTACACCATCGAGTCGAACGGGACTGACCGAGGGTTGGTGTCTGGCGACAGCTTCAGCGGAACCTTGCACCGTGCCACGGGAGAAAACGTGGGCAGCTATGGGATCGACCAGGGCACTCTTGCAAACGGCAACTACAGCATCAGCTACACGGCGGCGGACTATGCGATCACGCAGCGGCCGATCACGATCACGGCGGCCAGCGGGCAGGGCAAGATCTACGGTAACAGCGATGCCGGGCTGACCTACACCATCGAGTCGAACGGGACTGACCGAGGGTTGGTGTCCGGCGACAGCTTCAGCGGCGCCCTGCACCGTGCCACGGGTGAGAACGTTGGGAGCTATGGTATCGGCCAGGGCACACTGTCCAACGGCAACTACAGCATCAGCTACACGGCGGCGGACTATGCGATCACGCAGCGGCCGCTGAACCTCACGGTAAGCAAGACCTATGACGGAAGCGCTAGCTTCTCAAGCGGCTTCACGCTGAGCGGGCAGGTCAGCGGTGAGAGCCCGACGGTTTCGGGGAGCGCCTTGGTGTCGAGCGCGGACGCGAACAGCTACACGGGTTTCAGCAGCAGCAGCCTGAGCTTGAGCAGCAGCAACTACACGCTGACCGGTGGCACGGTGTCGGCAGCGATCCAGCCAGCGTCGCTGACGATAAGAGCAAAAAATGACGCCAAGACCTATGGCGAAGTGAAAACCTATGGGTCGGGATCGACAGCTTTTACACTGAGCTCGTTGCAAAACGGGGAGACGATAGGAAGTGTCACGATCACGGATACGGATAGCGGCGGGTTGGCAGGAGCCAATGCCGACGGAAGTTATGCCCTGACACCGAGCCAGGCTACGGGAGGGACGTTCAATCCGAACAACTACAACATCAGCTACCAGAACGGTTCGCTGACAGTAAACAAGGCGTCGCTGACGATCACCGGTGCGACGACGACGAGCACCTACACCGGCGGGGCGCGGATCAACACCTACACGGCGAGTGGTCTGCTTGGCAGCGACAGCGTGACGGGTGTCAACGGCCTAGCAAGCGGTACTGGTGCCGGCACCTATGCCGATGCGCTGAGTGGAGCCACGGGAAGCGGTCTGTCGAACTACGACATCCGGTACCAGAACGGTTCGCTGAACATCGCGGGGGTGATGACGACGCCGGCAACGACTAAACAGTCCTCCGCGGTCAGTGCGGCAAGCAATCAGGGCAATCCCGGCAGTTTAACAAAAAATGAGGGCAGCCTTGCCAACAGCGGCACAGCCTCTGCCGTGGCAACAGGCGCAAGCGAGAGCGGTTCGCAGACCGGCGGCACCGAGACGGGCAGCACGACGACAACGGGAAGCAACACGACCTCAAACGGCATCGCGAGCAATGAGAACACCGGGGCAGGGGCGGGTAGCACGGCGTCCGGCGGCAAGTCCCTGGATAGCAGTACGTCCACAGCTACGGCAAAGACGGGCACATCCGGCACATCCGCGGGTAAGGCCGGCTTGAATCCTGCATCTAAAGGCACACGGCCGGACGCAGGGTCCGTCATCCAGGCAGTGGCAAGCTCCACGCAGGGATCAGCGTTCGATTTCGGTTTGACTGAACAGGCCGCAAGTACCCTTGTGGCAAGCGGTCGTCCTGAAATAGTCACATTTGTAAATGATGCCTCTTTTTCGGGCGGAGTTTCACTTTCCGGCGGTGGGACCTCGCTTGCGGACGGAGGTTCCAAGTCCGGCAAGCGGCGAACCCATGCGGCTTTAGGGAAATCGACCGCGAACGACTCATCGGAAGATTCGTTTAATTTCGGCCTTTTTGGGACGATGGGATTTTTCAGCCTCTTCCTCTTCACGATCAACGGCAGGAAGAGCTGATTATGGCTGCCGGGATGTATGGCGCAGTCTTTTATTCTTTCAATCGCCACGATTATGCAAGCATTACCTCCGGGATGGACCGTTTTCGGGAAAACGGCTGACCTGCAGAAGCCGTTCGATGTGGCGGTCGTCATGCCTGCCGTCCGCTTCCGGGAGATCGACCGCGCGGTCGCGTCTGTCTATGCCCAGACAGGGGTCGGACGCATCCAGCTGCTTGTGGGCGTCGACAGGACCGATGGCGATCCTGAACGGTTGATCGCGCTGCTTGAGGCATCTCCGGAGCATGTCACGACCTCTCTTTTTTACCCGGGCTATCCGATAAGCCTGACGCATGGCGGCATGCATCCTGCGGATGAGGGGGGTGTGTTGCGATCGGTCCTGACCTATCTGGCGAACTCCCGGTATGTCGCTTATCTTGACGATGACAACTGGTGGGATCCGACGCATCTGAAGGATCTGCTGCTGGCCGTTGACGGGCGGTCGTGGGCTTTTTCGTTACGATGGTTTGTCGATCCGGAATCATCGCAGCCGCTATGCATCGACGACTGGGAATCCGTGGGGCCGGGAAGAGGCATCCTTGCGCCAAGCCAAGGGGGGTATGTAGACCTGAATTGCCTGCTTGTCGACAAACCTGCCTGTTTGCCCTGGATCGGGCTCTGGGGCCAGCCGTTGACCGGGGATGATACGGCGATGAACTCGGGCAATAATGTTTATCCCTATTTGCAGGCGCACAGCACACCGGGGGAGACACAAAATCCGACGGCATTTTGTGTCTTGAAGCCGAAAGACTCGATGTATGACGTGCGCTTGCGGAATTGCAACGAAAAGAGATCCGGCGGCAGCCGGCCTGTCGTGTTGCCCGCGCGGTGGAGGGCGAACGCAGGAGCGCTGATGGAGAATGCGGAAAGTCACCTGACGCAGGGGCGATTGGCCGAAGCCGGGGCGCTGTTGCAGGAGATAATCAGGACGCAGCCGGACAACGGGGCTGCCCTGCATCTGCTCGGCACGATTGCCGTCAGGCAGGAGCAGTACCAAAAGGCGACCGAGCTGATCGGAAAAGCCATCGAGACCGATCCGGCCAATGCGACGTTCCACTCTGACCATGGTTTTGCGATGCAATGCCTGGGGTTCCTGCAGGTCGCTTTGCAGAGTTACGAAAAAGCCCTCGCGATCAATCCCGATCTGGCCGTGACCCACCTGAATCGGGGAAACGTCCTGAAGATGCAGGGGAACATGGCCGAGGCGAACGCGAGCTACGATTCTGCGGCGGAGCTGCTCAGGCAGGCGGGTGATGCCGAGGCGCTGCATGCCCTGGGTACGATGGCCTACGAGCACAAGGAGTACGAGGCCGCCGTCGAACTGATGAACAGGGCCCTTGAGGTCGATCCCAAGCGTGCGGCGACCTATTCTGACCGCGGCCTTGCCTTGCAGGTGCTGGGACGGATCGACGAGGCTCTGGAAAGTTATGACAGGGCACTGGCTCTCGATTCGGCTATTGCCGTGACCCATTTCAACCGCGGAAACGCGTTTCGTGAACTCCGGCAGCTGGACAAAGTCCTTGAAAACTACGACAGGGCATTGTCGCTCAACCCTGGTTATGCCGACGTGCACTGGAACAAGTCGCTCGAACTGCTCACCCTGGGGCGGTACGAGGAGGGATTTGCAAGTTATGAGTGGCGATGGAAACAAAAGGATTTCGCCTCGCCAAGGCGAAACTTTCCCCAACCGCTGTGGCTGGGAAAAGAGGACATTGCCGGAAAAACCATTCTGCTGCACAGCGAGCAGGGTTATGGCGACACGATCCAGTTCTGCCGGTATATCCCCATGGTAGCAGCCAGGGGCGCCCGTGTGGTTCTGGAAGCCGAATGGCAGATGCAATCCCTGGTGCAGAAAATCCCCGGCGTGTCGGCGTTTGTGGCCAAGGGGCTGGCGCTGCCTGAATTCGATCTCCACTGCCCTCTGGTGAGCCTGGCTCTGGCGTTCGGGACGACGGTCGACACCGTTCCGTCCGTACCGCGTTACCTTGAACCCGATCCGGAAAGGGTCGAATACTGGGAACACTTGCTGGGACGGAACGGCAAGCCTCGCGTCGGGCTGGCTTGGAGCGGCAAGGCGCAGCATCAGAATGACCGCAACCGGAGTGCCAGCCTCGCTGAATTGATCGAGTACCTGCCGCCCGGATTTCAGTATGTGTGCCTGCAAAAGGAGATCAGGGACGCGGACCGGCAGTTGCTCGGTTCCTGTCCTCATATCTCGGATTACAGCGACCAGCTGCACGATTTCGGCGATACCGCCGCGCTTTGCGAATTGATGGACCTGATTGTCAGCGTCGATACGAGCGTGGCTCACCTGGGCGGTGCGTTAGGCAAGAAAACCTGGGTGCTCCTGCCCTTTGTTCCGGACTGGCGCTGGCTGCTTGATAGGGACGACAGCCCGTGGTATCCCGCATCCAGGCTTTACAGGCAGGATCGTGCGGGTGATTGGCCCGGGGTGTTCTGTAAAGTCGGCAGCGATTTGCGGGAGTGGGGCGGTGCCGATCCGGCGCCTGGAAGCTCAATCGGCGACGGGGGCGATACGAAGGTCGGGGTTATGAAATCAAAACGAAGACGGTGATATGGATTCGACGGTTTTGATCACAACGGCCAGCAATCCGCCTGAAGGGGTTCCCTATCTGAAGATGACGGACGGTGCCGCCAGGCGGGTTGCCGCCAAGGCTTCGGTGTACTTCTGGGCTGCCCAGAAGATCAGGAGGATCGTCATCGCAGACGCGACCGGTTCAGTGCTGCTGAGTCGTGACGAGCTGTCGGATCTTGCCCTGATGAATGTCGAGGTGGAGCAGCTCTGTTATCGGCAGAACGATCATCTGGTCACACAAAAAGGGAAGGGATACGGCGAGGGGGCGCTTATCGGCTTCGCGTTGAATGATTCCGTGCTGTTGAGGGCTGACGAGGGGTTTTTCAAGTGTACAGGAAAATTTTACTGCCGAAACTTTCCGGATATCTTCCGAATGATTCAGCAGAACAGGTTTTCGAGCATTTTCTGGAGATACTACAGGAGCGACCTGTTCTTTGGCCCCTGGGCTGATACCAGGTTTTATTACACGACCAGAGATTTCGCCGTGAATCATCTGATTCCGGCGTATGTACAGACCGATGAGCGTAAGGAGATCATGTGCGAGCAAACTGTTTTCGATCTGCTGAATCACACCATGGAAACGGCAATGGCGCTGAAACCCCGGCTGACCGGATTTGCCGGTGGTTCTGGAGAGTTGTCTTCAGATGTGACCCTGGGGGAACTTGATTCGACGTACCCATGCTGGGTCAGGTTCAGATGACCTGAAAACTTATTCCCTTTCGATACCCGCCCCATGATTGGGGCTTGCTCCTGCCTCCGGGGCCTTGAGTGCTTCGGGAAAGCCCTGGTGGATTGAGCGGCCTTTCATGAGATCGAAATGCCCGGTCGGGTTATATCCGCCGCCGCGCCCGGAATGACAATCCTTTTGTTGACGTGAAATGGCGGGCAGCGGTGGCCCTCAGCCGGCGATGACCTCGTTGATTATCGATGACAGTTCTCCCATCTTGACCGGCTTCTTGAGGAACCTCCTTATACCGTGCCAGTTGGCGCACCTGATGTTTTCGAGGTTCCTTCCGTATCCCGTCATCAGGATGATCGGAAGGTCTGGCTTTGTATCATGTATTTCAGCGGCAAGGTCGACCCCGTTCATCACCGGCATGGTCAGGTCGGTGATCACCAGGTCGAATCCGGACGGATCCCTCCTGAAGCAGTCGAGGGCTTCCCGGGGTGAATTGAAGGCCCGGATGCTGAAGCCGAGCTTCGTGAGCATGATCGATATCATCCTGGTGCTGGCAGGTTCGTCGTCGACGAACATGATGCTGGCGTTGCCTGTCGCCAAAGGTGGCTCGGATTCATCCTGCTCCGCATGGCCGTCGATGACCGGAAGGTAGATGCGGAATGCTGTGCCTTGTGCCGGCGTGCTGTTGACGGAGATCATGCCGTTATAGCCGGAGATGATCCCGTGCACCACGGAGAGGCCGAGGCCGGTTCCCTTCTGGGGGGATTTGGTGGTGAAGAAGGGCTCGAAGATCCGATCCATCGTCGCCTTGTCCATGCCGATGCCGGTATCGGCGATGCTGAGCTGCACGTACTTGTCCGCACGCGGTTCGGGAAGGGATTTCAGGAGCTCCTCGTCGGGCACGACCTCTTCGAGGGCGATCCTGATGGTCCCCGGGGCGTCGCCCATCGCCTGGTAGGCGTTGGTGCAGAGGTTGACGACGACCTGGTGGATCTGGGAAGGGTCGGCCAGGATGTTTCCGCATTCGGGGTCGATCTTCTTGTCGATCGTGATCGAAGCGGGGATCGAAGGCCTGAGGAGCTTCAGCGCCTCGTTGATGACTGCAGGCACGCTGACCACCGAGGGAGTGATCTCCTGCGCCTTGCTGAAGGCGAGGATCTGGGAAACCAGGTTCCTTGCCCGGTCTGCGGCCAGCATGATTTCATGGAAATACTCCTGTCCGGTATCATCGCCGGCGAAAGTGAGGAGGCCCATTTCGGAGTAGCCGAGGATCGGGGTGAGGATGTTGTTGAAATCATGTGCGATGCCGCCGGCGAGCGTGCCGATGGTTTCGAGACGCTGCGCCTGGCGCAGCTGAGTTTCGAGCAGCTGCTTCTTCTCTTCCTCCTGTTTCTTGTCGGTGATGTCCACGACGATGCCCAAATAGCGGGAAATGGTGCCATCGGCCTCCCTGAAAGGCGTTCCCTTAGACATGATCCAGCGAATGGTGCCGTCGGCAGCTTTCGTGCGCCAGATGGCCGAAAAGTCGGTGCCGTTGGTCACGGCATTTTCTGACGAACGTCTTACCGCATCACGGTCTTCCGGTATGACGGTTTTCAGCAGGCTCTCGAACGCGGGGCCATGGCACTCCTGTTCGATACCGTAGAGTTTCCAGACTTCGCCAGACCATATGGTGGTATTCGACCCGATCTCGTATTCCCAGATCCCTGCGTTGGCGGTGGCCAGGATATAGTGCATGCGCTTGTTGCCCTCGATGAGCTGCTTTTCGGCCAGTTTCTGATCGGTGACGTCGGCGATGATCGAGTAGAGCAGCGTCCTGCCTTCGATGGAGATGGGTACGCTGACGACTTCCACGTCACGGTGGAGACCGCTGGCGAGACGATGGCTGAACGAGAACCGGTTGCAATTGAGACGTGTCGCTTCCAGCATCAGAGGCTTGAGCGCTTCGATGGACAGGGTGTTGATTTCGTTGATGTTCATCCCACGGAGCTGGTCGTGGCTCCAGCCGTAATAACCGACGGCGGCGGGATTGGCGTCGACGATGTCCCCGCTTTCGGGGTCGATGATGAGCATCACGATATGCTGGTTCTGGAATAGGCGTCGGTAGCGGTCCTCGCTCTGGCGCAGCTCTTCTTCGGCAAGTTCCCGCGCACTGCGGTTCTGGAGCATCGATATGCCGTAGGCGAGGTTGTCGGCCAGAGAGGAGAGGAGCTCGGACTCTTCGGCATCAAAGGCATCGTGGGTCGAGGCGTAGATTGTCAGGGCTCCGAATACCCGTTGCCCGTTTTTCAGGGGGCAGCTCAGCGCCGATGCATATCCGTGTTCGATGGCCTCTTTTTTCCACGGTTCGAAGCCCTGGTCGGAATGCATGTTGTGGACGACGCAGTGGCGGCCTGTGCGGATCGACATACCTGTTGGGCCGTTTCCCTGTTCGGTATCCGCCCAGGTGATGTTGGCCTGTTCGAGGTACCCTTCGTCGGAACCGGCCTTGGCGACCGTCCTGACGGTTTTGGCGGGATCATCCATGGCATAGCCGACACAGGCCATCCGGTATCCGCCTACATCCACGATGATTTTGCAGATGTCGTTCAGCAACTCTATTTCGTTGCTGGCCCGAAGCAGGGCCTGGTTGCCTTTGCTGATCGCAAGCAGCGCACGGTTCAGTTTCTTCAGCTGCTCTTCGGCAGGCCTTCGTTCCGTAATATCGGTAACGTGGCCGATGATGCGGAGGGGGGTGCCGTTACCGTCGAAATCGACGGCCCTGCTCTTGGACTCGAGCCAGTAGGTCCTGCCATCCCTGGAAAGCAGCCGGAACCTGCTCGGTGTGGTGACTGCCCTGTCTGATGCGCCGGCGAGCACGGCATCGAAGAAAACCTGCCGGTCTTCAGGATGGATGATCGAGGAGAAGAGCTCCGCATCGACGAGGGCCTCGTGTGGGTAGAGGCCGGCGAGTTTGCTGAAGAAGGGGTTCAGCCAGAAGCGTTCGCTGGCAAGGTCCCATTCCCAGAACCCTTCGTCGGCAACCCGCAGCATCGAACGCTGGAAACCGGGATCATACTGCACTTGGCTGCCGTGATCCGCCTCGATTGTTTTCATGAGCGCAAAATAAGATTGCTGTGTGCTGCCGGGGTGGTTTTCCGACTTTACTCTATCTCTATTCCGTAGCTGTCGAGCAGCCCGAGCGCTTCCGGCATCGAAAACCTTGCCTTGAACATGCGGTTCGATTCCGGTGCGAACGAATAACCGAAAGCCGACCGGAAGTCGGTCCTTTCCAGGTTGGTCCTGAAGAAGGTGGCCCTGGAGAGGTCGCAGTGCCCGAAGCTTGCCCCGGACAGGTCTGCGGTGGTGAAGTCGGCCTCCTGCAGGTCGCAGCTTTCGAACAGCGTGTTCTTCAGGGGCAACCCGGTGAACGCCGACAACCGGATCACGCAATGCTCGAAAGCCATCTCGAGCAGGAGCTTACGGCATTCGCTGAACTGCATGCCGAGCAGTTTGCAACGCAGGAACCTGACCTCCCGGATGCTGGTCTCCCTGAGAGTCGCAAGGCTCAGGTCGCACGCCTCGAACACGCAGTTCCTGAAGGACAGGCCGTCAAGCTTCGCACGCTGGAAGTCGCATCGCTTGAACAGGCAGTCTTCATATGTCCTGCGTCCTGGATCGAGGTCTGCGGCCACGATCTTTTCGAAATGCGTGATAACCTCAGGCTCTCTATGGTTATTTTCCATATGTCAACATACTATTCGCCGTGATTTTCCGGAAATCATTCGTACAATCGGCACAGACGATTCCGGCGCGAGGGAAACGTTTGTGTATCCGGAACCTGTGGTTATCGTTGTCATCATGAAGCGGGTGTTTCCTGAATGAACGTATCGTACGGATGGAGATCGATTTCAGGCTCACGGCGATAGGCCGTGTCGGCATAACGGAGAGCAACGGAGCCCTGACCGGACTCGTTTTCGGCGATCCCGTGGTGCCTGTGAGGGATCTTTCGCCCGGAACGCCCCTGCTTGGCGAGGCGTTCCGGCAGCTCGAAGCCTGGCTCGACGGGGAGATCAGGTCGTTCACCCTGCCGCTGGCTCCCGCGGGGACGGAGTTCATGCTGGGGGTCTGGGCCGCCCTGAAGGATATTCCCTACGGCCAGACCCGGACCTACCGTGATATCGCGCTCTTGCTGGGTTGTGCGGGTGCATCCCGCGCTGTCGGCACGGCCTGCGCGAGGAACCCGCTGCCGCTGTTCATTCCCTGCCACCGGGTTGTCCGCAGCGACGGGACTCCCGGAGGTTATCGGGGAGGGGGCGGGCTCAAGGCCCGGCTTCTGGATTTTGAGCGCCGGCACTCCGGCTGAAAGGGTTCAAATTGCGGCATTGATGTAAAATGTGCCGCTGAAGTGCGGGATATTATCCTTTATATTGTTTATAGTTAAACTGACGACAGGTCCGATTGACCCGACGGGTTTGACGGGTCCGAGTGCAGGCTCCCAGCAATCAATCATCATAAGGCAAGAGGATGAGCAGGATCACTTCTCCAATACTCCGCCGGATTGTTTCCCGCTTTGCCCTGACAGCCTTGTTCGGCGCCTCTGTGGCGCTTGCCGGGTGCGGCAGGAAAGAGGACGACAAGAAGGTAATGATCCCCGCGCTGCCGGTCATGAGGGTCGAGGCGGGTGACGCCGACATCCCGACACCCTACTCGGTACGTCTGGAAGGCCGTTCCGACGCCGAGATCCGCCCCCAGGTCGACGGTGTTCTCCAGGAGATCCTTGTCAAGGAGGGCGACCTGGTCAAGAAAGGACAGCCTCTGTTCAGGATCGACGATTCGACCTACCGCGAGCTTTACAATACCGCCGTGGCCGCACGGCAAGCCGCCGAGGCCCAGGCATCGGTGGCCAGGGTGAATGCCGAGAAGCTTGTGCCCCTTGTCGAGAACAAGGTTGTGGCACCCGTGCAACTCACCACCGCGAAAGCCCAGGAACAGGCTGCCAAGGCTGCCGCCGCGCAGGCTGCCGCGCAGGCCAGGGCCGCACGCATCAACCTGGATTACTCGGTGGTGAAAGCGCCGTTCGCGGGATATGTCGGGCGCATCCCCTTCCGCCAGGGGACGCTTGTGACAAAAAACCAGGCGCAGCCGCTCACCACGCTTGCCGACGTCAGCCGGATGTACGCGGTTTTCAGCATCAGCGAACTGGAGTTCGCGCGGTTCAAGGGAATCTATCCCGGCAACACCATCAACGAGAAGCTTGCCTCGGTTCCGCCGGTGACCCTTACGCTGTCCGACGGCTCGGTCTACCCGCATCCCGGCAAGCTGGAGTCCCTCAGCGGGGGATTCGATCGGGTGACCGGATCGATCGGCATGCGGGCCTCGTTCCCGAACGAAGCCGGGCTGCTCAGGAGCGGTAATTCGGGCACGGTGAGCCTTTCGGCAAGGTTCAACGGCATCATGCTCGTGCCGCAGACGGCCACGGTCGACCTCCAGGACAAGATCTTCGTGTTCCTGCTTCAACCGGGCAGCAAGGTGAAGAAGCAGGTCGTCTCGGTTTCGGGCAAAAGCGGCCCGAACTATATCGTCACCGCCGGCATCAGGCCGGGTGACACCATCGTGACGGCCGGTATCGACAAGCTCAAGGACGGCGCGGTCGTCAAGCCTGCGGCGGCTGTTCCCGCTGCCGGCCCGGCTCCCGCCGCCACTCCGGTCAACGCACGCTAAACCGCAGGGCCCATGCTGGAACGTTTCATCTCCCGCCCTGTCCTGGCGACGGTCATTTCGGTCATCCTGGTGCTCCTCGGCCTGGTCAGCATGAGCCAGCTTCCGATCACCCGGTTCCCCGACATCGCACCGCCGAGCGTGTCGGTATCCGCAAGCTACCCCGGCGCCAGCGCCGAGACGGTCGGACGCACGGTGGCGCCGCCGCTCGAGGAGGCCATCAACGGCGTCGAGAACATGACCTACATGACCTCGACCTCATCGAACGACGGCTCGCTCTCCATCAACGTCTTCTTCAAGCAGGGCACCAACCCCGACCAGGCCGCGGTCAACGTGCAGAACCGCGTTGCCCAGGCCACCAGCCGACTGCCCGCCGAGGTGAACCAGATCGGCATCTCTACGGTCAAGCGCCAGAACAGCCAGATCATGCTGATCAACCTGCTGAGCAACGAGAAGGAGTTCGACACGAAGTTCCTGCAGAACTATGCGAAGATCAACATTGTGGACGATCTGTCACGCGTGCCGGGCGTCGGCCAGGTCTCGGTCTACGGCAACATGGACTACGCGATGCGGGTGTGGCTCCGGCCGCAGCAGATGGCCGCTTACGGCCTGACCCCGCAGGAGGTCTCGGCGGCGATCCAGGGCCAGAACCTCGAGGCGGCACCCGGTTCGTTCGGCCTGATGAGCAATGAGCCCATGCAGTACGTGATGAAGTACCGGGGCAAGTTCGCGCTTCCCGAGGAGTACGGCAACATCGTGGTCCGCGCCAATCCGGACGGTTCACTGCTGCGCCTGAAGGATGTGGCGAGGATCGAGTTCGGTGCATACAACTATGGCGTGAACACCAAGGCTGACGGCAAGCCCGGCGTGGTGCTCGCCGTCTACCAGTCGCCGGGCTCGAACGCCAACAAGGTGGAGACCGAGCTGCGCAAGGTGCTCCAAAAGGCGTCACGCTCCTTCCCCTCGGGCGTCGAGTATTCGATCCCCTTCAGTTCCAAGAAGGTGGTGGACGAATCGATTGAGCAGGTGCAGCATACCCTGGTCGAGGCGTTCCTGCTGGTGTTCCTCGTGGTCTTCATCTTCCTCCAGGATTTCCGATCGACGCTCATCCCCGCCATCGCGGTACCGGTGGCCATCATCGGCACATTCTTCTTCATGAACCTTTTCGGCTTCTCGATCAACGTGCTGACGCTTTTCGGCCTGGTGCTGGCCATCGGCATCGTGGTCGACGATGCCATCGTGGTGGTCGAGGCGGTCCATGCCAAGATGGAGGAGCAGCACTTGCCGGCCAAGCTGGCCACCGTGGCTACCATGCGCGAGATCACCACGGCCATCGTCACCATCACGCTTGTCATGGCTTCGGTGTTTCTCCCCGTCGGCTTCCTGCAGGGTTCTACCGGCGTGTTCTACCGGCAGTTCGCCTTCACGCTGGCCACGGCCATCCTGATCTCGGCGGTCAACGCGCTGACCCTGAGCCCGGCGCTCTGCGCCCTTTTCCTGACCGACCTGCATGAGCACAAGAAGAGCGGGAACGAGCGCTTCAAGGGGGTCGGCCAGCGATTCTTCCTCGGTTTCAACGCCGGCTTCGATAACCTGAAACAGCGCTACGCCGGCAGCCTGGTCTACCTGCTCAGGAAGCGAAAGGTGGCGTTCGGCGTGCTTGCCGCCGTTTCGGCCGTGTCGTTCTGGATGTTCAGGGCCACCCCGACCGGCTTTATCCCGGACGAGGACAACGGCTTCGTGATCGTCTCGGTTTCGCTGCCGCCCGGCGCGTCGCTCTCCCGCACGCAGGCCGCCATCGACAAGGCGCAGGTGATGATGAACTCCATGCCCCAGATCAGGAAGGTGATCTCGGTGGCCGGAATCAACATCCTGACCCGGAGCTCCTCACCGACGGCCGGCCTCATGTTCATGCAGCTCAAGGACCTGGGCGAACGCGGGAAGGAGAAGAACATCAAGCAGATCCTCGGGTCGATCACCGGGCGCCTCTCATCGATCAAGGAGGCGTCGTTTGTCGCGCTCTCCATGCCGACGGTGCCGGGCTTCGGCACGGTTAGCGGCCTCGAGTTCGTGCTCGAGGACCGGAGCGGCGGAGAGCTGACCAAATTCGGCAACATCGGCCAAGCGTTCATCGGGGAGCTGATGAAGCGTCCAGAGATCGCCGTCGCCTTCACCACCTTCAAACCGACCTACCCGCAGTACGAACTGGTTGTCGACAATGCCAGGGCGGGGGAGCTGGGCGTGAACGTCAGGGAGCTCATGACGGTGCTGCAGGCATACTACGGCAGCATGCAGGCATCTGATTTCAACCGCTTCGGCAAGTACTACCGCGTCATCATGCAGTCCGAGACCGATACCCGGCGCGACCCCTCATCCCTGAACGGCATCTTCGTGAAGAACGCCTCGGGCCAGATGGTGCCGGTCACCTCCGTCGTCACCCTGAAGAGGGTGTACGGGCCGGATGCGGTCGACCATTTCAACCTGTTCAACTCCATTTCGGTCAACGCGGTCGTCAAGCCCGGTTTCAGCACCGGCCAGGCTATCAAGGCGGTCGAGGAGGTCTCGAAGTCCGTGCTTCCAGACGGCTACACCTACGACTGGAAGGGCCAGAGCCGCGAGGAGCTGGAGTCTTCAGGCGGCCTGCTCTTCATCTTCATGCTCTCGGTGGTGTTCGTCTATTTCCTGCTTTCCGCGCTCTACGAGAGCTACCTGCTGCCGCTGGCAGTCATGTTCTCCATTCCGACCGGACTGCTCGGGGTGTTCGTGGGCATCAAGCTCGGAGGCATCGAAAACAACATCTACGTGCAGGTCGCGGTCATCATGCTCATCGGCCTGCTCGCCAAGAACGCCATTCTGATCGTGGAGTTCGCCCTGCAGCGCAGGGTGGCCGGCTTCTCCCTCGAGGAGGCGGCAAAGGATGGGGCCATGTCGAGGCTGCGGCCGATCCTCATGACTTCGCTTGCCTTTGTCGCCGGTCTTCTTCCCCTGCTCCGCGTAACCGGGCCCGCGGCGATGGGCAACCACTCCATCGGCGCGGCGGCCATAGGCGGCATGGTGTTCGGCATGGTGCTCGGGATCCTCGTGGTGCCGGTCCTGTTCGTCCTTTTCCAGGGCCTGCAGGAGCGGTTCACCGGCCCGGCTGCAGCCATAGTCGAGGCAGGGACGCTTCTGGAAGAACATTTGAAGAGGGATGGGGGTGAAGCATGATCGCAAGCCAGTATATCCGGGCGAGCTTGACGTCGCGACGAACGGCGCTTTCGGTGTTGCTTTTCGCCAGTGTCGCCCTGGCCGCCTGCAGCCCGGTGCGGGAGTACCGGCGCCCTGACGTGGCTCTTCCGTCGGCATACCCCGGACAGGAGGTATCGGGCAGGCCGATCGCCAACGTGCCTTACAGGAGCTTTTTCGCGGATCCGGAACTCAGGGCGCTGATCGACAGCGCGGTCGTCAGCAACCACGATCTCCGGATCGCCCTCAGGAACATCGATTACGCAAAGCAGTCACTCAACGTCGCAAGGCTCGGCAACCTGCCGGCGGTCAACCTCCAGGTGACGGCGAACTCGACCGAATATTCCGACAACAGCCTGAAGGCCCAGAGCTCAACGAGGGACTTCTCGGCCTCGCTTTCGGCTTCATGGGAGTTCGATGTCTGGGCGAAGATCGGCAACCGGAAGAAAGCCGCACTCGCCGAGTACCTCAGGAGCGCCGATGCCGCAAGGGCGGTGCGTACCCGACTCGTCTCCGACGTTGCCCAGGGCTACTGGAACCTCAAGATGCTCGACTCGCAGATCGACATCACGAGGCGCAACCTCACCCTCGCCGATTCGACCCTGACGATGATGCGCCTGCAGTACGATGCCGGGAACGTGACCAGCCTTGCCGTCCAGCAGCAGGATGCCAGACTGCAGGCGGCAAGCCAGTCGATCCCGAGGCTCGAGGCCCTGAGGAGCGCGCAGGAGAACGCCCTGTCGATCCTCGCCGGCAGGATGCCCGGTTCGCCGGTAAAACGGAGCCCCGGCCTCGACCGCTCGGCCGTGCCCGACACCCTCGGGGCCGGCGTGCCGCTCGAACTGCTGCGCAACCGGCCCGATGTCCGGGCTGCCGAGGAGTCGCTGATGTCCCAGCACGCATCGATGGGGGCCGCCAAGGCGATGCTCTACCCGTCGCTGACCGTCACGGCCCAGGGCGGGCTCAATTCGATCCGTTCCGACAACTGGTTCTCCACACCGGGCTCGCTCTTCAGCATCGTCGGCGGATCGGTGCTCCAGCCGGTGTTCAGGCACGGAGAACTGTCTGCACAGTACCGGCAGTCGGAAATCAGGCGTGACCAGGCCGAGCTTGCCTTCAGGCAGATCCTTCTCAAGGCTGTCGGCGAGGTCTCCGACGCCCTGGTACAGGTTCGGAAAACCGGCGAGCAGGAACAATTCGCTTCCCGACGGGTAGCGATGCTCCGCCATGCTACGAGAAGTTCGCATCTGCTTTTCCAGAGCGGCATGGCTAACTATCTCGAGGTGATCACCGCCGAGAGCGACCTCCTGCAGGCCGAGCTCGACCTTGCCGACGTGCAGCGCAGGCGGCTTTCTGCCGTGGCCGACCTCTACCGTTCCGTCGGCGGAGGCTGGCAGGAGTAGCTCCCAGGGGATAAGGGCGAACGCCTGGCGGTAGGCAGCTGTCTTCGCGAAGGGGGTGCAGGCTTCGACGCGGGCATTTTCCGTACAGATATTTTTCGCTACTTTTACCTGTGCATTGCAGTGTGGGCATCAGCAAGCCAGAACAAACGGAGCGCCCATGTTCAAAGAAGCTGCCGGGGCCGCAGGTGCGGCGATCATGTTCTCCCCCTTCTGTTTTCCATTCGTTGCCCACGGCATCGCCGGTCTGATCGTCGGCAATGCGGGGCTTTTCGTCGCCAGTTCGCTCATAAGGGAGATCGGATCGGCCGTGGAGAAGGTCAACGGTGAAATCGCCGAAGGCCGCCAGAAGCCGGAGTCCGAGCCGGAGCGGAAGTGACCTTGGCGTTCGTCGTTCACGAAACCTGAAAATGCCGGAACATCTCCCATGAGACGCCGTCCCGACACCATCCGCCGCTTCAGGTACCTGTTGCTCTTCAGCGGCCTGTTCAACATCCTGCTGGCCTCTCCGCTCATGATTCCGGGTGTTGCCGACCGGTACCTCTTTTTCCTGAGCGACCTCAATGCCTCCTTGCACCTCGGTGGCCTGCCCTATGTCCGGCCACTCAATCCTGCCCATTCGCTGCTCATCAACACCGCGGGGATAGACCTGGTGCTCATCGGTTCGCTCGTGCTTTACGCCGCACTGGATCCTGACCGCCGGAAGGGCATCGTACTGCTCAACATGATTGGCCGCCTGCTTTTCGCGGCTGCTGTCGGCTGGTACGTTCTTACCGCAGCACTCATGCCGCTCGTGCTCGCGCCGGCCCTGGTCGATGTCGTGATCAGCATCGGGTTCATCCGGTTCCTTGTCCTTCTCGGCAGGAGGGGGGAGGGGTCGTGAACGGACGGCGAGAGAGTATGCTCCAGTCTCCTTGCGAAGTGAGGATCGTCTATTTTGCCGAGACGAGGGTTGCGGTTTTCATGCACCAGGGAGATCCCTCGCTGGTCGGTGAGTCCGTGAGGCGCTTCAGGGAGTGGCGGAAGGAGCATGGGTTGAGTCCCGAAAGGAGTGCGACCTTCAATATCCTTTACGACGATCCGTCGTCAGTGCCTCCCGAGAAATACAGGATCGACCTTTGTGCCGAGGTTTCCGGTGAAGATGAGTGTTGCGGGGGCGGGATTCTCTGCACGACTATCCCTGCCGGGCGTTGCGCGGTGCTGCGTCATGTCGGTCCGGACGACACTCTGGGTGAGAGCATCCGTCGCCTTGTTGCCGGGTGGTTCCCTGCGAGCGGCGAACGGCGAAGGGATTTCCCGGTCTACCTTCAGCGGGTTCGTTTTGTCCCCGAAGTTCCGGAAGGAGAATCGGTCATTGACGTTTTTCTGCCGATCGCCTGACCAGCTCCGCCGAATGGCTGCCCGATGCGCCTGCGAAAACCTGCCGCACCTTTTCAGCACTGACCGATGAGCCTGCATGCAGCAGGCTTATGCCGTCGCTTCCCGTTGCGAGTTTACGCGCGGCCTCCGAGCGCACCTTGTCGGAGACCGGCTGCGTGCCGGAGGTTTCGTTCAGCCTGAAAATGACCGGTTTCACTCCTGCCTGGTTATGCAATGCGAGCGCCTGCAGGGGAATGGCGCCGATTCCGCCTTCCTCTCCGGTGAGGGGAAGGTCAGCCACCACCATGTCGATCTGCCGGGAGAGGAGCCCGACGTTCTGGCCCGTCGTTTCAGGCGTCCTGTAGTTGATGGCCGAATTTCCGGGAAGGATGGCTGAACATTCGACCCGACGTTTCGCGGCACGCATCGCCACGTTGCGCACCCGGCCGGCAAGGTCGGCGATGACGGTCGAGCGCCACTGGCACCAGGTGGTGTATTCGTCGTTCATCAGCTCCCCGAGTTTCGGCACGTGACCGAGGTGACGCTGTCTGGCATATGCTTCGACGATCGCCGGGGTGTAGTCGAACTCCGCGTCCTGATAGGCGAGGTTGTCCATGCAGATGCCGTCGATCCGGTAGGTCGAGGCAAGCGTGCGTATCGTAGCCGACACATGGGCGAAGGCTTCGGGGCTGGCCGGAGAGATCCAGTTGTCCGACCTCCTGCCGTATTTATCGATCATGCCCCATTCCGGATGTTTTTCTGCAGCCGCCCGGTCAGCCAGGACCGATATCCATGCATGGACCTTAAGCCCTTTGGCCTTGCACGCGGCCACCGTTTTCCCGAAATGGTCCGCACGGCCGTTCCGGCCGAAATACCTGGTTCCGTCACGGTCTGTCGCTTTAAGGAAGACGTCGGTTGCCCCGAGTGACTTCAGCTCCCCGGCTAGTTTCTCCGGAGACCCGGCATTCGTCGGGGCGTCGATCCAGACCGCCCGCCTTGCCGGCCGGTGCTGCCGGAACTCGGCAATATACTCTTCGACCGTGCAGAAGCGGCCTCCCTCCCTGCCGACCATCTCGACGAACTCTTTCAGTGCGCCGGCCTCTTTCGAACAGACGCTCGGGTGGAGCAGCACCACGAGAGGCTCTCCGCTCTTCTGCTTTTCGCGGTACATCTTCAGGAGGGCATCCGTGAACTGCCGCCCGGAGAACCGCCCCTCCTCGAGCATGTCGTAGTCGGAGGCGATGAGGCTCGAATCCTCGTAGTTCGAGATGGGCAGTTCGTACAACGTATCCTGGCGTGCCCACGAGTCCTTGTCGGAGCTGTCGCCCTGGTAGCCGGCATCCCTGAGCGTGCGCATCAGACGGTCGTCATACTCGAGGAATGGGGCCCGGAACCAGGTGACCGGCTTGCCTGCTATCGACTCGAGCAGCTTCCTTGATGCGGTGACCTCCTGCCGTGCAGCTTCCGGGGTCAGGCTGTTGAAATGCGGGTGGCTGAAGGAGTGGGAGCCGATGGTGTTGCCCTGCCTGGCAAGCTCAGCAACGGCCTCCGGGTGTTCCGCAGCGAACTCCCCGGTGATGAAATAGGTTGCAGGAACCCTCAGGTCGAGCTTGCGCAGGGCCCTGTCGTCACCGGAATCCTCCACGTCGAGCGAGAGCATGACCGGGGAGGATCCGGCTGGGGTTACCCGGCAAAGCGACAGGAGCAGTACTGCCCCTGCCGCGAGGCCACGAGAGAATTTCATGATCGTATCGGTAGCGGATGGGTGTTTCTGCCGCCTCGTCGCTGTGCGGTCGGTCTCAGGCCTGTTTCGACAACTGCGGTGACGAAACGGTCAGCTTCAGCGCCGGCATTTTCTCGACGAGCGTGTGCTTCAGGTCCTCCATGCTCTCCTTCAGGCCGATGTAACGGACGATCGCATAGAAGAGGAACGCGGCGTTTAGCAGCGAGAAGCAGCCAGGATAGACGAAGCCCTTGTAGATGCTGTACAGGCCGCCGGCGAAGAACTGCAGGAACAGCAGGTAGGAGGCGATGATGTACAGCGGGCTCGCCGCGGTGCGGCCCTGGATCTTCGGGGTGCGGCTGAACGGGATGTGCTTGCCCGTCAGCGCCTGTTCGATGGACTTGAATACGCCGCCGAGGTTGACCGGGATCAGCAGCAGGTTGAGCGCGTAGACCCTGAAGACGTCGGAGATCCGGTACCCGTTCTGGTTGAGGTCGCGGGCATAGAGGATGTAGTAGGTCAGCGAGGTCAGCGGAAGCCAGAAGCTGTTGAACTCCTTGCCGAAGGGCAGGACCATCAGCAGCAGGAGGCCGATGTTCACGGCCGCGATGGAGACCAGGTAGTGGAAGCGGAAGAACCCTTCAAGGAAGCTCTTGAACGAAAACTCCCTGAACAGGTACTTCAGGAGCTTCGGCATGATCAGGAGGCCACCGTTGGCCCAGCGGCGGCGCTGGATGACCAGCGAACCGAAATCGGGGGGCGTCGCGCTGTAGGCGAGCCTTTCGGGGTGGTTGTAGAGGCGCCATTTGTTGTGGGCAAGGTCGATGCTGGACTCGGTATCCTCGATGACGGTCTTGTCCTGGATGAACTTCAGGATGTCGTAACCCCGCTCCTTGGCTTCGATCCTGATGTCCTGGAGCGCAGCCACGCGGATAAGGGCGTTGGCGCCGACCCAGTAGGTGGCGTTGAAGAAGGTGAATCCCTGGTGGATCAGGTACTGGATGTCCGTGGTCGCGCCGGCGATCCTCTCGATGTGGTTGTCGGCACCCGGGATGGCGCTGTAGGGCGTCTGGGCGATGCCGATGCTGCTGTTCTCCGGGCTCTCCATGATGCTGATGAGCCTGGTGGAATATTCGGGAACCAGCAGGCTGTCGGCGTCGAGGGTGATGAAGAAGTCGGTGCCGGGAACGACAAGCTGCGCTTCGCGCTCTTCGCACTTGACCAGCATGAGGCCCTCTGCACGCTGTTCTTCGCGGTAGAAGCCGTTGGTAAGCCCGATGTAGCTGTTCAGGTTCATCGCCTTGTTCGAGGCGTGGGACAGGTTGACGTAACGCTTGCGTTCGAAGGAGTCGAGCTGCACGTCGAACAGGATGACCAGGAAACGGTACTCCATGGCGATCTCTTCACGGGTGAGCCCGACCCCCATCTTCAGCTTGTCGGTGAAGATCGACTTCAGTTTTTCGTAGATCAGTTTCACGAAGAGCTCGTCGACATGGTTCTCGATATCGTAGGTCTCTATCTTTGTGGCGAAGTAGCTCTCCATTTCCGCCCAGATCATGTACAGGCGCGATTTCTCGTCGGAGGTATCGAAGCCGTCACGGGTACGGTTCAGGAAGCCGCCTTCAAGTTCTGCGAATCGTTGCTTGTGGGTATCGAAGTACTGCGAGAGGACCTTGGGCAGATTGCGGGCTTCGGTCAGCTGCCGGTAGGCGGCGCCGGCGGACGGGGGTACCTGCGGATCGTCGATGAGCAGGACCACGCGGCGGCGCGGGTAGAGCTGGAATGCGGCGGAAAGGAGCGTCTGCATGATCACCTTGCGCTCCTCCTTGTACGAAGGGACCAGGATGGTCAGGCGCGGGGCATCCTGCTTGTGTGTCAGGGCGTTCTCCTTCTCGGAGTTGTTCCTGTTCCTCGAGAAACGCTTGAAATAGCCGATCCTCGTCAGGTGGTACAGCACGCCGCCGTAAACGAGGAAGGAGATCATGATCAGGAAGAGGATGTGGGTCACGAACAATGACCAGGCCTGCATCTCGAAGAGGATCGCCATCGAGCGGACCTGTTCGTAGACCACACCGGCATAGGCGACGACGGTGAAAACGAGGAACCCGATCGTCAGCTTGATTTCGAATCTGTTTTTCTTGACGGACACCGAATCAGGTTGAGGGCAGGACATGACTGATGGCAATTATTGGTGTTAGGTAAGACAAGTCATTGCCGGGATACTCCGGTACGGATGCACATATCAACTTCTCGTTACGGGTATTAGTACGTTCGGGAGAATCTTTTCTTTCAAAAAAAATCCTGGCGCGAAATCTTTCGGAAAGGCAACTCAGGCGACCTTTGTGGGATTGCCAGTTAAACCGATATTATCGTATGTTCATCCATCTCGAAGCTTGCCCGATGCGCAGGCGCGTTCTCTTTCAACAATCTTGAAAAGCAGTCGAACAGCACATGAAAAGCCAGTCCCGCATCCTCTGCAAGTCCCTGCAAGGCAGGATCATGTCCGCCGAAGAGGCGGCAGCCCTCATCCCCAATGGTGTCAATGTCGGCATGAGCGGTTTTACCGGATCAGGATACCCGAAATCGGTGCCTGCTGCCTTGGCCAGGCGCATCGCCGCGGCCCACGCAGCAGGTGAACAATTCAGGATCGGCGTGTGGACGGGCGCATCGACGGCTCCGGAACTCGATGGCGCGCTTGCAGAAGCGGACGGCGTGGAGATGCGCCTGCCCTATCAGTCCGACCCGACCTGCCGCAAGCGGATCAACTCCGGGCAGATGGAGTACCTCGACATCCATCTGTCGCATGTGGCACAGTTCGTCTGGTTCGGTTTCCTCGGCAAGCTCGATATCGCCCTTGTCGAGGTTTCCGGCATCCTCGAGGACGGGCGGCTCGTGCCATCGTCTTCGGTGGGAAACAACAAGACATGGCTCGACCAGTCCGACAAGGTGATCCTCGAGGTGAATGCGATGCAGAGCGCAAAGCTTGAAGGGATGCATGACATCTATTATGGCACCAGCCTTCCGCCGCACAGGATGCCGATTCCGCTGGTCAAGCCGGACGACCGGATAGGGGAGCAGTATCTCCGTTGCGATCCGGGCAAGATCATCGCTATCGTCGAGACCGGCGCTCCGGACCGGAACTCTCCGTTCTCGCCGCCGGACGGGAACTCGCAGCGAATCGCCGGCCATATCCTCGAATTCTTCGAGCACGAGGTGAAGAAGGGGCGCCTTCCGAAGAACCTGCTTCCGCTCCAGTCCGGCGTAGGAAATATCGCCAACGCCGTCATGGCAGGCCTGAACAGCGGGCCGTTCGACAACCTGACCGCCTACACAGAAGTGCTCCAGGACGGCATGCTCGACATGATCCGTTCCGGAAAGCTCTCCATGGCCTCCGCTACGGCGTTTTCCCTCAGCGACGCAGGGCTGGAGGAGTTCAACAGCAACATCGACATGTACCGGGAGCGGATCATCCTGCGCCCCCAGGAGATCAGCAACCATCCTGAAGTCATCAGGCGCCTCGGCGTCATCGCCATGAACGGCATGATCGAGGCCGACATCTACGGCAACGTCAATTCAACCCACGTGATGGGCAGCTCCATCATGAACGGCATCGGCGGCTCCGGTGATTTTGCGCGCAACGCCTACATCTCGATCTTCATGACCCCGTCGCAGGCCAAGGACGGCCGTATCTCCTGCATTGTGCCGATGGCCTCGCATGTCGACCATACGGAGCACGACGTCCAGGTCATCGTCACCGAACAGGGGCTTGCCGACCTTCGCGGCCTCTCCCCGAACCAGAGGGCGAAGGTGATCATCGAAAACTGCGCCCATCCCGATTTCAGGCCGGCGCTGCTCGATTACCACCAGCGGGCGATGGCCGGCGCCCTCGGGCGCCACACCCCCCACCTGCTCGACGAGGCGCTGAGCTGGCACCAGCGTTACCTCAGGGAAGGGCGGATGTGATCATGGTGACGAGCAGGGCCGCGCCGGCGGTCCTGCTCGTTGGAAATGGAAAACCGGAAACAAAAAAGGAGCCAGTAAAGCTCCTTTTTTGTTTCCGGTCTGTCAGACTGGCTTCGCTCCCCGCAGGGGACGGCGGTCAGTCGTTGAATCGCGACTCGATGTCCTTGCTCGGCGTGGCACGACCCGAAACCTCGGGTGATCCGCCCCTGATGCCGCTCGCGCCGTAGAGCTGCGGATAGGCGTTGGCGCCAAGACGCTTGGTGCATTTGCCTACGTTCTCAAGGTAATCCCCAACAACCCACCAGTGGCCGTCGATGAAAACTTCAAGAAGCCTTCCGTATGCTTCTGCGCCTTGAACGAATGCTCCGTTCATATTCATAATGATGGTTCGGCTTGGTGTTGAGTGAATGCTTTATGAAGAAAGATAAGAAAACATCGCATTGCCTCAAAATAGTTTGCTGCACCTTGAAAAACTTGTTATCCAAACCGATAGCTTCGTTGGCCCGGGCATGGTCGCGTTCGGAACATTAAGCTTCTGAAGGCGGTTGGTTTCGAGATATGCGTAGTATCCTGGCTAACTGAAAATCTTGGGGGGCAGTGATGGGTGAGCTGATGCCGGCGGTGTTCATGGGGCATGGAAATCCGATGCATGCGCTTCGGTCGAATCACTTCACGGAGGGGTGGCGGCGTCTCGGCTCCAGCCTGCCGAAACCGAACGCCATCCTCGCGATTTCTGCCCACTGGTACGGAGAGGGCATCTCGGTGACGGGGAGCGCCTTGCCGGAGACAATCCACGATTTTTACGGTTTCCCGCAGGAGCTCTTCGAGGTGACCTATCCGGCTCCCGGCAGCCCCGGTCTTGCCGAACGCGTCCGGCAGCTGCTGCAGCCCCACGATGTCCTGCGCGACGACCACCGGGGCCTCGACCACGGCGTCTGGTCACTGCTGTGCCACCTGTTCCCGGATGCGGGCATCCCGGTCGTCCAGCTCAGCATCGATTCGACGAAGGAGGCGTCATTCCATTTCGAGGCCGGCAGGTGTCTCCGGCCGCTCAGGGACGAGGGGGTACTCGTGCTCGGGAGCGGTAACATTGTCCACAACCTCCGGGCATACCGGTGGGACGGCTCCTCCGGGCCACCGTTCGACTGGGCTGCCCGTTTCGAAGCCGAGGCACGGCGGATCATGGTCGAGGGCAACGGGGAACGGCTCGTCGATTACCTGCAGATGGGCCAGGATGCCCGGCTCGCTTCGCCGACCCCCGACCATTTCCTGCCGTTGCTCTACATCCTTGGCCTGCAGGCCCGGGATGAACCGGTCTCTTTCCCGGTCGAGGGTATCGAGGGCGGTTCCCTCTCCATGCTGTCAGTGAAAGTCGGCTGAACATGAATCAATCCATCGCCATGGAAACCTATCGGATCGCCGTCATCGTCGGCAGCCTCCGGAAAGAGTCCCTGAACCGGAAGTTCGTCGAAGCGCTGGTGCGGATCGCACCTGTGGAGTTCTCTTTCAAACAGGTTCAGATCGGGGACCTGCCGCATTTCAACCAGGACGAGGAACTGCATCCCGTTGATCCGGTCCGGCGCCTGAAGGGCGAGATCGGGGGATCGGACGGCCTCCTGTTCGCCACTCCGGAATACAACCGCTCGATTTCCGGGGTCCTGAAGAACGCCCTCGACCATGGTTCGCGGCCGTACGGCCATAACGTATGGGCCGGCAAACCGGCAGGAATCGTCGGGGTATCGGTCGGCGCCGCCGGTACCGCGATGGCGCAGCAGCATCTTCGCAACATCCTTGCCTGCCTTGACGTCCCTGTTCTCGGGCAGCCCGAGGTCTACATCCAGGCAAAAGAGGGGCTGTTCGACGAGGATGGCGGCATCGGCGACGCGACCAGGGGGTTCATGCAGGCATGGATGGACCGGTATGCTGCCTGGGTAAAGCTGCATACGGGGGAGAGGGGATGATTACGATCAGGAAAGCGTCGGATCGCGGGCATGAGGAGCACGGATGGCTCGATACCCGGCATACCTTCTCGTTCGCGGACTACCATGATCCGGCGCACATGGGTTTCAGGTCGCTACGGGTGATCAACGAAGACCGGGTCATGCCGGGCCAGGGGTTCGGGACCCATCCGCATCGCGATATGGAGATCATCTCCTACGTACTCGAGGGTGCGCTGGAACATCGCGACAGCATGGGCAACGGTACGGTGATCCGGCCTGGCGAGGTGCAGCGGATGAGCGCAGGTTCCGGGGTCACCCACAGCGAATTCAACCATTCGGAACATGAACCTGTCCATTTCTTCCAGATATGGATCCTGCCGGAAAAGCGCGGGCTGCTGCCAGGTTACGAGCAGAAGCGCTTTCCTGCGGAAGAGCGGCGGGGGCGTTTCAGGCTGGTCGCCTCGCGTGACGGGCGGGAAGGCGCCCTCGTCATCAACCAGGACGCCTCCATCCATTCGGCGATCCTCGAACCCGGCGAATCGGTATCCTTCACGCTGGCGTCAGGCCGCCATGCCTGGCTTCAGGTTGCGAGGGGAAGTGTCGAGTTAAACGGGTTGGCCCTGGAGGCGGGTGACGGGGCGGCGGCGAGTGAAGAGCCTCTGCTGACGGTGGTGGGCGGGGCTTTGTCGGAACTTATCCTGTTCGACCTTGCCTGAGGTCATTGCCGATGCCCGCAGGAATCCGGCATCGGCTCAAAGCCCGGCATGTTGCCGCGTATTCCAGAACCTGTCGTAGACGATCGATGGGCTGAGGATTTCGTCGCTCATCACCTGCTGCAGGTGGCGGCCGTACGCTTCGGCCGGAATCTTCGAAAAGAGCGAGATGCCCAGGCCGAAATGCTCTTCGTTATTTTTGCGCATGCCGAGCAGGTCGAGGATGGTCGGCGCGATGTCGAAATGGGTCATCCTGTCGCGGTTCGGCATCCGGTTTTCGGCGGTGATCATCTTGAAGTATACCCTCCTGTCGTGGGAGAAGTTGTCCCTGAGCTGTTCGTCGCTTGCCATGAAGAGGTGGTCTCCCATGATGATGATGTCCGTATCCTCGAGCGCACCTTCGGCAATCAGCCTGTTGATCATCGCTGCCAGGTACTTCGAGGTGTAGCGGAATGCGCCGATGAAGCTCGAGTGCGACTCGTCTTCGTTGCTTCTCGGCGAAGGGAATCCGTCAGGGAAGTGCGTGTCGATGGTAAGGATCGACATGAAGAACGGTCGTTTCCCCGCGCGTTCCTCCTGGATGATCCTGTAGGCTTCATCGATCAGCGTGTCGTCCTGCAGCCCGCCACCCCAGCTGGTGAACAGGCTCTGGTGAACACCCCGTTTCATCCACTCCACGCTGCCTATCGAATGGTCGTAATGGTGGCTGTGGAAGTACTTGTCCATGCCGGCGAACTTCAGGTCGGGTCCGGTCAGGAAATACTGCGTGTAGCCATGCCTGGCGAGGATGTCGCTCAGGGTGACCAGGCTCGGGCAGAATCCCTGCCGGTCGTAATTCCCCATGAAATTGCCCTCCTCGTTGTAGTAGAACGGCTTGAGCGGCACTCCGGTCTGGCTCGAGACGATGCCTGCGATGCTCCAGCCGGTGCCGGGCGCCTGGAAGAAATCCTTCACCTTCCGGCCCGGCAGCTCCTCGATCTCCCTGATGGCATTGACATGTCCAGGCCTGAGGTCCGCCAGGTCGCTTTCGAGCGACTCGACGTAGATCAGGACCAGGTTCTTCTTCTGTGAGGGGGCCTTGAAGCGCTGTCTGGCAGGGTCGGCGTACAGGCCAGAAAAGATGTCGCGTCCGAAGCGTGAGACGAGGTACTGGGCGATATGGAGCTTGTAGATGAACACCCCTGATCCTGCCAGCAACAGGAGGATGCTGGACCCGGTGACCACTTTTTCGACAAAAGCGGTCCGTTGCCTTGCAATCCTCCTGCCGATGATCGAGACGGCCGCCGCGGCGAGCGGGAAAAGCAGCGGTGCGGCGAGGTTGTGCAGCATGAAGCTTACCTTCAGGCTGCGGTCGGTGGCTTCCACGGCTTCCAGTCCGGAGAGCAGGTGGAAGATGATCTGTTCGACGGTCACTCCATTGCCGAACGTGCCGAATATCCAGAATGGCAGCAGCAGGAGGATGCCGGCAAGGTAGAAGATGATGAACCTGACAGCCTTATTCATAGAACCAGATATGGGCAGGGGGGACGTTCAGGATGACGGACCTGAGCTTTTTCGACTTCCTGAATCCCACCTCTTTCAGCGGATCGGCAAGTCCATAGGTGTAGATCATGCACCAGGAGATCACCCCACGCAGGTAGGCCTCCCTGATCGCCGCGATGATCCTCGGCTTTTCGGGATTGTTGATCAGGGGAATCGAGACGACCAGGCCACACGGTTCAGGGCACTCCTTCAGGAACTCGACGGCGCACCGGTTCTCGATGACGCAGCCGGGAAACTGCTTGCTCAGCACGCGGCACAGTTCGTTGTCGATCTCGACCAGCTTCGGGGTGCTTCCGGCGATATGCTTCGTCAGTGCTCCGGTTCCCGGGCCGAGTTCGACGATCCGGTGGACCGGCAGCAGTTCGAGCTGATCGGCGAAGGCCTTGCCCAGTCGATCGGACGAGGGGAGTACGGAGCCGGTCCTCGAAGGATTTTTGAGGTAGGCTTTGATGAACGCTTTTTTACTCATGAATCGTTACTGATGGTTCCGGCAGCCGGGTAGTTATTCCGATCATCGACGTGGTTGTAAATATACGGAAACATCACGTTGAGGGGCAATCGAATCCGGTTATAACCTGTTGCGGATTCCTGGTCGTGCTTCACCGGCAGGTACATCGTGAGACTGAAGGAGGGATCGTGATTCAGGGCGCCATTTTGTGTAACCGGTTGATGGCCGCCTTTTTCGCCCGTCGGCCTTCATCCCACTCATCCCCGAATGCCGCCGCTTCGCTGATCTTTTCGATTACGCCGGAGATGTTCCTGATCCGTCTCCTGGCTGAAGCCGGCGCCGAATCGGCAGGGCCGGATTTTACCTCTATTTTCAGGATTTCGTCCTGAAGGGACTGGATGGCATTGAGGTATTTCTCGGCTTCGAGATGCCGGATGATCTGTTGGATTGCCTCTTCGGTCATTGCGGTCTCCTGTACACTTCTTGTTACGGATTTCGGCTTGCATCGCCATCTGTCCGTATGGTTGCTGCGATGGTTTACAGAAAGAGTCCTTCATCAGGGTATGGAATAGCCCGAGAGGGCAGTTCAGTGCTGACGTGCGGTCCGGAGGAGGTGTGACGACAGAAATTGAGCCGTGGATGGGCGGAACAGCAGCATTGCCGAGAACCAGATTCCCCGGAAAACGATTCGGGCTGAAGGAGCTAAGGATATGAACAAGGGAAATGCTGGTGGACAATATAGGACTCGAACCTATGACCTCTCGCGTGTGAAGCGAACGCTCTAACCAGCTGAGCTAATTGTCCTCGAAAAAGAAGTCTTAGTATATGATATCGAGTCCATATTTCCAATCCTGCCGATCATTTTATTTCCCAAATGAATTAACTTCAATTAATGTACAGGCCGTGGGAAGACGGCCTGACGGAAAGGCTTTGCATTGCGTTCACCAACATCAGCAAACGGCGGAGGTCGATATGGAGAAGGGAGGTCAGGATAACATGGTGAAGACCGCGGTCGGCGTGGTCGGAGGGGCGGCCCTCCTGTCACCGGTTGGCATGCCGATCGTGCATGGGCTTGCAGGACTTGCCGTTGCAGGCCTGGGAATATTTGCCGCAGGCTCCCTGGCATTCAAGGCTGTCGGGGCTGTTACCGGTATGGAAAATCCGCTGCAGCCGAAGAAGCCGCTGGACAGGGAAGAGATCCGCTGATCCCGTCGCCTTCCGACTCTCCGGAAGGTTTGGGGCCGGTGTTCCCGCAGCATCTTGCTTCAGCATTCAGGCATTTTTTAAGGGTAACCGGATCGTATGCCGGTTCACGGCAGCTTCCTTCCGATAAGACGAAGGCGGCTGCTGTGCCCTTGTGCGTCCGGCCGTCGTATTCCGGAAGACGGGTGCTTTAACCGCCGGTGTGAGGTCTGTCGATCGCTATTCAGGAAACATTCTGAATCCGGAAGGGGTTGAAGTCCTTACGAGAGCGTAATAAAGCCCGACCCCATGCGACCGAACCTGAAAATGCTGCTCATGCTGCACATGCTGGCCATCTCGGCGATGGCCGCCTGTTCGGCGCAGTCTCCGGCCGGTGGGGCTTCGGGCACGACAACGACAACCCCAAAGGAGGAGCCCATGACGTACAGGAGCCTTTCACCCGAAGAGCGCGCAGTCATCATCGACAAGGGGACGGAACGGCCGTTCACCGGACGTTACTACCTCAACAAGGAGACGGGGCTCTACCTTTGCCGGCAATGCGACGCCCCGCTGTTCCGGTCGGGCGACAAGTTCGAGTCCGGTACCGGCTGGCCGAGCTTCGACGATGCCATACCTGATGCGGTGAGGCAGGTCACCGATCCCGACGGCCGCCGCACCGAGATCGTCTGCGCCAGGTGCGGGGGGCACCTGGGCCACGTGTTTTTCGACGAGGGGTTAACCTCGAAGAACGCCCGATACTGCGTGAATTCGATATCCCTCTCCTTCGACCCGGCCGACCGGCCTGCAGTTGCGACGCAGAAGGCGGTTTTCGCCGGCGGCTGCTTCTGGGGGGTGGAGTACCATTTCAAACATGTCAAGGGGGTGCTGTCGACAAGGGTCGGCTACACCGGCGGAACCACCGGACACCCCTCGTACCGGCAGGTCTGCACGGGCAACACGGGACATGCCGAGGCGATCGAGATCGAGTTCGACCCGAAGGCCGTGAGTTACGAGGAGCTTGCGAAGCTCTTTTTCGAGATCCACGACCCGACGCAGTTCAACCGGCAAGGGCCCGATGTCGGCACGCAGTACCGTTCGGCGGTCTATTACTGCGACGAGGAGCAGAGAAAGGTAGCCGAATCGCTGATCGCGAGGCTGGAAGAGAAAGGCTACAGGGTGGTGACCGATGTCGTGAAGGCGGGTGAGTTCTGGCCTGCCGAGGAGTACCACCAGGACTACTATGAGAAGACCGGTCACCATCCGTACTGCCATATCTACCAGAAACGGTTCTGAGGGGATAGGGTATGAGGGCCATGCGACTCGAGGGCTTGGCTGATCTTGTCACTAGCCCCGAGCCGCTCCGGATGCTCGACCTTCCGCTTCGAGACCCCGGGCCGGGAATGGTTCTGCCCGATCTTCACCACGGGCGCATGACAGGTGCGTCCGTGCTGGTTCCCGATGCCTGAAACGTCCGCCCCGGGCGGTCACTCTTCCGGTTCCATGCGTTTCTTCACGGCCGCGATCAGGGCGTCCAGATCCTCGAGGAGGTCGATTTCCTGTTTCGGGAGAAGCACCTCGATGTTGCTGTTCTTCCTGAGGATCACGGGATACTCGAACTTGAGGTCGTACTTCTTCTCGAACTCGTCCCGGTGGAGGAACTCCATCGGTACCCCCACGCTCTTCCGGAACTCCTTCCAGGCCTCCTTTTCGGTGAACGGTCCATGGGTGAGCGTGCAGAGGCTGCACTGGTAGGTCGACGGGCTCAGGATCTTGTGCCCGAGGTCGAACAGCCCGCTGATCGGGCCGCTGTCGGCATTGTAAACGAAAATCAGGGTCGTGTTCATGGCTTTATCCCACCTTCGTGTTTCCGGTCGCCTCCCGGGTTGCGGGAATGGCGCCGCTGATTTCAGCAGAACGAAACTTCATCATCTCAACGCCTGATCGCTACGAATCGATCCATACCCCGGGTTGCCGGTCCCTTTTTCCTGTTTGCGGGTGCCCTGCTGTCGTCATATTCTATGCTGTGGATATAAAATATATGTATATTCTCCCATGAGATATATTCCTTTGCTTGTTTCGGCTGGATCCCACGTTGTCCGGACCTGAAGAGCCCGCATTTCACGCATGGTGCTGATGCCTGCATTCCGACGGACTCCCGGCGGCTTTTCCTGACACCTCATTTCGTTCCCTCACACCCCAAATGATATCGCCATGAAACCCATCCGAATCAACGACTACTGCTTTGACAGGATCCATCTCTGGGTGCAGTACCACTGGTGCGTGCCGGAGTTCGTCGAGGTGGTTGTCGAGGTTTTCTACCCGAAGGAGCGCCTGGCCAACGGCCTGGTCATGTTCAGCCACGGGTTCCTGATTGGCAACGACCTGCTCTTCTACCCTAAGAAGATCGCGGGGGCTTTTCTTGGCGAAAATCCGCTGTTCGGGGTGAATCCCTCGAACTGGTACAACTACAGCGAGGCGATCGTTGAGAAGCACTGGGCGATGGCGTTCGTCAGCTCGTCCCATGCGCAGGTGGACTGGATGCCGTGGACCGATATCGGGGGCAATCCGAGGGTCGGCCAGGAGGCCTACGCCGCAGCCTCTTATCTCGTCAGGTACGGTGCCACCGACTTCTTCTACAAGGTCGAGCCGAAAGGCAGGAATTTCCGTTTCTACGATGACGCCCTTGCCGGGAGGTCGAAGTTCATGGTCTCCAACAACGTCGTTTTCGCCGGCCACTCGGTGGGGGCCGCCCATGCCCAGGCCGCGGCGTGCGGGTTCGAAACCCTGAATGAACTCGGGAGGAAGAGCGGGCGCCTGTTCGATCCGGTGGTTTTCGACCGTGAGTTCGTGCCGGCCTGCACCGGGCGGATGTCCTGTTGGGATTCCTCCGAGCTGGCCAATCCCGTCGGACTCCTGCAACTTTCGCCTGTCGATCAGAAGGTTCCGTTCCTCATGCCCGGCATGGAGAGATACCGGGAGGTGCTTGCCGGGCGGAAGATGCCTGTGGCGATGCTTGTCGGCAAGTGCGACTGCGCCTGCCTCGAGGAGAAGAACTCCAAGCCTCCGGCATGGTCGGACAACCAGGCCGATGTCACGCAGTTCACCCAGCTCTCACCGCCGGACAAGGGTTCCTGGGCCGTCGTGGCGTGTGTCGAAAAGGGGAGCCACTGCGGCTACCTGACCGACAGGAGTCCCCTCTGCAGCATGGCTGACGGCCAGTCGGCATGCCTCCGCTGCCCCGGCGTCGACAAATACGGTCCGGCCGGTGACGAGGCGGCGTTCACGACCAGCGTGCTCAGGGAGATGATCTCCATCTATCCCGACGGCGATGGGTTCCCGGGAAGCTTCGACGACTGGGCCCGTAGCAGCTTCGTCTCCTGGCTCGACAACGAGTGTCCCGACGGCAGGGTTAGTCTGGTCCCCTTCGGCACCGGCCGTTATGTCGACTGGGTAAAGCCTGTGACGGGCTGACCAGGACGAACTCAAAGCCCGGCTATGCCGGGCTTGCTTGTCGCCTGTTGATCCGGTCGATCAGGGCGAGGGCTTCGTCCGCCGAACTGCAGAGGTCGTAATAGGCCTCATAGCCGGGCTTGACCATTCGGTCGGCGGCGATGCGTCCGAAGAACCCGAGGAGCTGGTCCCAGAATCCGCCGACGTTGAGCAGGATGATCGGCTTGTCGTGGTGGCCGAGGTGTTTCCAGGTGAGGATCTCCATGAGCTCGTCGAGGGTTCCGAAGCCGCCGGGGAGGATGACGAATGCGTCGGCCCACCCGGTGAGCAGCATCTTCCGCTCGTGCATCGTCTCGACCACGTGCAGCTCGCTGATGCCGTAGTGGGCGACCTCCCGCTCCTCGAGGAACCGGGGGATGATCCCCTTTACGGTGCCTCCCCCCTGCATGACGGCATCGGCCGTGCGGCCCATCAGGCCGACGTGGCCCCCACCGAAAACCAGCCCGATGTTCCGTTCGGCAAGCCCTTTGCCGAGAAGCGTGGCTTCGTCGAAGTATGGCTGCGGCGCCTGGCCGCTCGAACTGCAGTAGACGGTGACCGAGGAGATCATGTATTGTTTCTCTTCCATGTTGCGGTGATGCTCTCTTCCGAGCGCTGATAGATGTAGCTCTCCGGCCCGTCGATCCTGAGGATATGGTGCTTCATGGCGGCCCGTTCCCAGAGGTCGGTGTCCTCGGCGTAGTCGATATCCCTGAAGCCACCGAGATCAGTGAAGAGCTCCCTGCGGCCGAAGAGCGTGCCGCAGAGGATGCAATCGCTGACGTGGACCAGCTTTTCGGGATCGTTCCTGTCCCTGACCCATGGATCGCCCGTCAAGGAGAAGCCGCCTGCGAGCAGGTCGACCTCCGGCATCGATTCGAGCAGCGTCAACCGCGATTCAAGGTGCTCCGGAAGGTAGCGGTCATCGCTGTCCAGAAAGGTGACATATCGCCCGAACGAGGCCTGGATGCCGGCGTTCCTCGAGAGGGCCGGCTTCCGGTTTCGGTGCTTCATGTAGCGGATATTGCCGTGGCGTTGCAGGTGCCTGTCCACGACGCTGAAGGTTTCGTCGGCGCTGCCGTCGTCCACGACGATCAGTTCCCACGACCCGATAGTCTGTTCCAGGACGCTTCCGATGGCCCTGTCGAGCAGTGCCGCGCGGTTGAAGGTGGCCATGACGACCGAAACCAGCGGGCTCCCGGCGTCGGTCATGGGTTCGTGGTCCTGATGGCGAAGGCGCAGACCAGCATGCCGGCGACCAGGAAGTTCTGCGCGACGGCGTTGTAGCGGACGTCCATGGTCCTCGGGGAGCGGACGAGCCCGAACTGCAGCAGGAACTGGGGCAGGACGAGGGCCCCGACGACGACGGCGAACCATTGCAGGCCAAGCATGAGCATGTATCCGGCCGCCAGCACCTGGCCGAGGTTGATCAGCACCGAGGCGATGATGGCCGCCCTGCGCTCGCCGAACACGGCGGGAAGGGTGTGGATGCCGACCTGGCGGTCGCCTTCGATCGACTTGAAGTCGTTGATGGTCATCGTCCCGGTGCTCGACAGGGTGTAGAGCCCGGCGACGATCAGCGACGGGGTGAGGCTGTGGATCGAAAACGACGGCCGGTAGGCGATCTCGCCGGCGATCCAAGGGATGATCAGATACGAGACCGACACGATGATGTTGCCAGCCCAGAGGCGTTTTTTGAGCTTGATGGGGTTCGCGCTGTAGAGGTGCGCGTTGACGATGCCGACCACCACGTAGAGGCCGATGAGCGGGTGGATCAGGTAGCCTGCGATCACCGAAAGGACGGACCAGAGGGCGATGAGCATGGTGGCGTCCCGAAGGGAGATCGCTCCGCCGGGGATCGGCCGTGAGGGTTCGTTGATCTCGTCGAGGTCGCGGTCGAAGTAGTCGTTGAGCATCTGGCAGGTGCCGGTCGCCAGTGGGCCGGTGAGAAGCATGGCAAGCAGGAATTTCGTTCCCGCGAGCCCTTCCCAGCCAAACGAGCCGGAGGCGACAGCGCCGCAGAGGAAACTCCACATGACCGGTATCCAGGTGACCGGTTTGAGGAACCTGACGATCAGTCCCAGCTTCGATAGCCGCTCGGAGGGGCGCCGTCCCTGCACGACCGGTTTCCGTCGACCTATGCCGTCGTTCCCGGCGTTATCGTCAGGCCTGTTGCCGGCATGCCGGTCTGGAGGAAAGTCGTTCACCTGCAAGTGGTTGGATTGGTCGAAACTCACGGCATGAAAAATAACATGCTAATCCAAGGAATGAAACTCTTGCGGCAAATAATCGCCGATCGGCCGTTGAATGCGGGGGGCGACGCCTGTCTCCCTTGGACGCTGTCGTCGCAGAGTGTAAATTTCAGGGATTCCCCCTTCCGTGCCGATGCGCGGACCGTCACCAACCATAACTGCTGCCATGCCTATCGGCAAGTTTCTCGACGAGATGAGGAGGACCTTCTTCCTCCACGCGATTTCCGCCCACTTCAGCAATGGGCTGATCCCGGTCGCGGTGCTCTACCTGCTGCTGGCCCTGCCGGCGGCCGATCCGTTCTTCGAGCGTACGGTGCTCCACCTGCTTGTGATTGTGCTTCTGGCCGTGCCGGTGTCTTTCGTCTCGGGTATACTCGACTGGAAAAAGAAGTACAATGGCGCCAAGGCTCCGGTGTTCATGATGAAGATACGGCTCGCCGTCACACTTTGCATTCTTGCCGTGTGTGCGGTATCGATACGGTTGGCCTGCCCGGGGGCGCTCTCCGGTGAAGGCCTCCTGCATTGGGCATATCTCCTGATAATCCTGGCAATGCTGCCTGTCGTGGTGCTCTTGGGTCATTATGGAGGCAAGCTTTCCGCCGGACAGCGGCAGGAGAAGTTCCGGTGATGGATATCGCGCTTTTCGACTCCGCGCAGGAGGACCTTGAAGGGATGCTCGCCATTTTCAACTACTATGTCGAAAACAGCGTTGCGACCTACACCGAAGAGCCGGTGGGAAAGGAACGTTTCGAGGCGCTCATGTCCTTCTGCCATGGCTGGCCGTCCGTGACCGCCCGCTCCGGCGACGGTTCGGTCGCGGGGTTCGGCCTGTTGCGGCCCTACAGTTCGATTCCGGCTTTCTGCGGTACTGCCGAGCTGACCTGTTTCATCGGGCCGGAGTTCACCGGGCAGGGGATAGGTGCGGCCATCATCGGTAGCCTCGAAGCCGGAGCCCGCACTATCGGGCTCCGGACGATCGTCGCCACGGTCTCTTCGCTGAACGATGGGAGCATCCGTTTCCATGCCGCCCAAGGCTTCACGGAAACCGGCCGCCTCCGTCAGGTCGGCCTTAGGCGGGGCGTTCCTTTCGACGTGGTCTTTTTGCAGAAAACGCTTCAATGAACCGATTCCATCGCCATGATCGACATCCAGACGCTCATTGCCTTCTTTTCGACAGCCATGCTGCTTGCCCTTTCGCCCGGCCCCGACAACCTGTTCGTGATAGCGCAGTCGGCACAGCACGGACGGGCTGCCGGACTTGCCGTGACGCTCGGCCTCTGCACCGGCCTGATCGGCCATACGCTCGCCGTGGCGTTCGGCCTCGCGGCGATCGTGCGTGCTTCCGCGCTGGCGTTCACCGTGCTCAAGGGCGCCGGGGCGATCTACCTCCTCTACCTCGCCTGGCAGGCCTGGCGCGCAGGAGGCTCGTCCGGTGACGATCTCCAGGCCCCGGAGCTTTCCGGCCCCACCCTCTACCGGCGCGGCATCGTCATGAACCTCACCAACCCCAAGGTCACGCTCTTCTTCCTCGCCTTCCTGCCGCAGTTCGCCGACCCTCGTCACGGATCGATGATCATGCAGTTCTTCGAGCTCGGCGGGGTCTTCATCATCGCCACGATGATCGTGTTCGGGCTCATCAGCCTGCTGGCGGGTGGGCTCGGCGAACGCTTCAGGCGCTCCCCGTCGGCCCTCAAGACCGTCAACCGTGCTGCGGCGACCGTTTTTGTCGGGCTGGCGCTCAAGCTTGCCGTTTCTGAACGCTGAACCGGGCGAATATGGATTACCAGCCGCTGATTCCGCTTTCGGAGCTTCCCGACAACAGCCATCGCACGGTCAGTTCCGGCGGGCGCAGCATCGCGCTGTTCAACTATGAAGGCGTCGTGACCGCCCTTGCGCACTCCTGCCTGCACAGGGGAGGAGACCTCGGGGATGGGCGCGTCCAGCGCCTCGATGACGGCGATCTGTACGTGGTCTGCCCATGGCACGGCTGGCAGTACCACCTCAGGACCGGCAAGGCACCCGGCGCATACCAGGACCGCCAGGCCGTCTACGGAGTCAGGATCGAGGAGGGCATGATCTGCGTCTCCGAAGAGCCGGTTGTTCCGGCCTTCAGGGCGCTCCACGACGAAGACCCGCTTACCGACCTGCGGAACCTCGAATACCGGGTGACCCCTTCGTCGCTCAACGTGCTCGGCATATCGGCCACCAACATGAACCGCGATCTGCCCCGCCCCTCCACCTCCGAGAGCGCCCTGCAGGCCGCCCTCGATTTTGCCGCTTCGGAGTTCGGGGCGTCGGTCCGGATGATCCGCATCCGGGACCTCGACTTCCGTCATTGCGAAGGCTATTACAGCCGGCATGAGCAGGCCTGCACCTGGCCGTGCTCGATCTCGGAGATGGATTCCGGCGACGGCATGAACGAAATCTACCGGGCGATGGTGCTCTGGGCCGACGCGGTGATCCTCGCCACGCCGATCAGGTGGGGCAATGCCTCGTCGCTCTACTACAAGATGGCCGAACGCCTCAACACGGTCCAGAACCAGATCACCCTGAACGACCGTGTGCTCATCAGGAACAAGGTCGCCTCATTCATCGTCACCGGCGGTCAGGACAACGTCCAGGGGGTCGTGGGACAGCTGAACTCCTTCTTTACCGACCTCGGATTCACCTTTCCGCCCTTCAACTTCGTCGGCTGGAGCCGGGGCTGGATCGCCGAAGATACCGAGCACAATTACCAGCGCTTCGCGCGAAGCCGCTACGTGAAGCGCTCGATCAGGGAACTGGTGACCAACACCCTGAAGCTTGTCATGCAGGTCAAGCAGATGGACGCCACCTATTTGCAGACCCCGAAGCCGAAGATATCGGAAGCCGGGACACTGAGCGCTCCTGAAAGCGACTCCTGATACTGCCCGTTTTCACCTGTTCATGACATCGCATGCCGCCGTGCATGCCGCCCGGTCTGTTTTTGTTTGAAAATTGTACGGAATAACGTACAATCAATAGTGTGTAATTCAGCACAGAAAACAATACCATCCTGCGTACTGCATGAAAGGGATCGATCTTGAGAACGATATTCGCCCGCTGTCGGAGTTCCGTGCAAATACGGCTTCGATGGTCAGGCAGGTGAAGAAGACCGGCCGCCCGATCGTCCTGACCCAGCACGGGAAGAGTTCGGTGGTGCTGCTCGACGTCCGCCATTACCAGTCTTTGCTCTCGTCAAGGGATGTCGATTTCCTGGAAGCAGAGGGTGGAGATGCGGGCCAGGGTTGAAACGGCGCCTCGTTTACGAGTTTTTTTCAAGGTTTTTCAGCTAAGCTTTCTTTTATTCAGAACAGACCTCAAACGAATCATCAACTATGTCAGACACCGTCCTGAAATCCTCGGACCACATGCCCGGCGGCAGGATCGACGGCAACCGGAACCGCCTGTTCGGAAACCTGTTTGCCGGACTGAAGGCATTGCTCGTCCTTCTCTGTGCGGGGGGGGCCCTGATGGGCTCGAACGGGCGAGCTGATGCGGCCCAGTACGACTCCGTGACCTCCTATTTCGTCAAGGAGACCGGCAGCTCGAACGTCCTCATGTCCAAGGATATCGATCTCCAGGTTTCTCCGGCCAGCCTGACGAAGGTTCTGACCAGCATCATGGCCATCGAAAGCGGCCGTATGGACGACGAGGTGGTGATCACGAGGGAGGCGACGATGGTCGAGCCCACCAAGGCAGGACTCAGGGAGGGGGACCGGATACCGCTCCGCGACCTGGTCAAGGCGGCCATGGTCAACTCCAGCAACGATGCGGCGTTCTCCATAGCCATCCATCTCGGCGGCAGCGTCGAGTCGTTCGTGCGCTCTATGAACGCCAGGGCGAGGAGCCTCGGCATGTCCAATTCGCAATTCACCAACCCTGCCGGTTTCGACGTCGGGCCCTGGGTCGGGAACCGGACGACCGCAAGGGATCTCATGGTGCTGACCGAGCATGCGGTCCGCAACCCCGAATTCAACGCCATTGCAAGGCTCGAAAAGGTCAACTTCAAGGAACTTTCCACCGGCAGGGCCTTCTTCCTGAAGACCCACAACAAGATGTTCGATGTGTACCCCTACACGGTCGGCATCAAGACCGGCTTCACCAACCGTGCCGGCAAATGCCTGATCGCCAGGGCGGTCCGGGAGCGGAAGGATGTACTCGTGGTGATGCTCAATGCGAAGGGGGATCGCTGGGGGATGGCCTCCGACATGTTCGACCAGGGGCTTGGCATCGGCCCCGGCGACCGGGTTCCTGTGACGGCTGCGGTCCGTAAGGATTCCGGAAAAGCAACGCCGGCCTCTTCCCGCCAGGTCGCCCTGAATCGCGAGAAGGCCCTCAAGGTGAGGGTACAGGTCGCCGGACATGGCCGTGCCGAGGCCGCTACGGGCATCAGGGCGGAGAAGGCCTCCGGCCAGGATGGAAGGAAGGTGCACGCCTCCGGGCAGAAGCGCATTGCCGATGCGAAACGGGAGCTCAGGATGAAGAAGCTCTCGGCATCTGACAGGAAGCTCGCCATGAAGGCGTCGCGGGACGCCGGTTCCTCCCTGCGGCACGGCCGCAAGGCACAGGACGACAGACGACTTGCCCTGAAGTCGAACAAAGGCGCAAGCGCACGGCCTGCTGCGGCGAAAGCCGGCAGGAAGGGGAAAGGCGACAGCCGTGCAGCCCTGAACCAGAAGAAGAAAGGCGCCGAAGTGACCAGGGCCTCGAAGCAGAAGCACCGCAAGGATGCCCTGTCGTACGCCGGACCGGCGGCTTCCGGATCGGCAATGAGCTGAGGCCTGCGATGAGATCGGTCTACACCCATGCATTCAGCGTGCCCGAGTCCGCGATCGACGTGAACGGTCATGTCAGCAACATCGAATATGTCCGATGGATGCAGGATGCCGCCACGGCGCATACCGCATCCGAGGGGTGGTCGCTCGAACAATACCGGGAGAACCGCGCCGCATGGGTGGCCCGCACCCATAGGATCGACTACCTCCGGCCTTCATTTGCCGGTGATCTTCTCGAACTCCATACGTGGATCGCTTCGGTCCGCGACTGCCAGTCCCGGCGGCAGTACCTCTTCACAAGGGCTGGCGAGCGGACTGCCATTGCCAGGGCCGAAACGCTCTGGATCTGCGTCGATCCCGATACCGGCCGCCCGAAACGGGTGCCTGAGGCATTCATCGCTGCGTTCGACCTCGTTCCTGACGAAGGCGAGGCCCTGCGAATGCTTGAGGCCGGTTCCGCCTGAACGATGCGTCCGCTGGCGCTTTGATTATTCATCACTCGTCACTCATCATTCATCATATGGTCAAGCATATCGTCATGTGGCGCCTCAAGGAGAGTGCCCACGGAAACACCGCCGAGGTCAACGCCCGCCTCATCAAGGAGAAGCTCGAAGGCCTCCGGAGCAGGATCTCCGGCCTGGTCTCGATCGAAGTCGGCATCGATTTCAGCCGGACCGGCAGTTCTGCGGATGTCGTCCTTTATTCTGAGTTTGTCGACAGGAATGCTTTGGAGGGCTACCAGTCTCATCCCGAACACGAAGCCATGAAGCCGTTCATCGGCGATGCGGCATCAGAGCGCAGGCTGGTGGATTACGAATGATGAATGGATAATGGATAGTGGATAGTGGATAGTGGATAGTGGATAGTGGGAAGAGGAGGGGGTGAACGCTGAAAATGCCGTATGGGCTTTCAATTATCCATTGTCAACTGTCTATTGTCCATTAAAAAAAGAGGCCCGCTTGTGACGGGCCTCTTTTTTATGGAAATGCAGTATCAGGATTAAGCCTGAACGATGCACTCTGCAGGGCAGACAGCTACGCAGGCCGGAGCATCGGCATAGCCGGAGCACTCGGTGCAAGCAGCAGCGTCGATAACGTAGATGTCGTTACCGGCGGTGATGCAGCTGACCGGGCATTCGGGTTCGCAAGCACCGCAGTAGGTGCATTCTTCGGTGATATACAGTGCCATTTTGAGGACGTGCTTTGAGTGTTTTAAAAAAGAAAGAACAATTGCGATGGAGTCGGGATAATATAATCTTTTTTTCGAGCCCCAAACAAGCGGCCCGCAATTATCCCTCCCCCCTCGCAGCGGAAAAAGCTTGACGGCGGCCCGGGGCTTTTCGGCGTCGGGTCGTGGCAAAGGAAGCCTATACCTTGAAGATGCAGTCGACCGGACAGATGGCGGCGCAGGCGGCTTCGTCATGGTAGCCGACGCAGTCGACGCAGGTGTTCTCGTCGATGACGTAAATGCTGTCTCCGGGCGTGATCGCCTGGACAGGGCACTCGGGCTCGCAGGCTCCGCAGTAGGTGCAGTCTTCGGTTATACGGTGTGCCATGAAACGCTCCAGTTGATATTGCTGAAATGGTTGGATATGAGCCGGAAGCTCCGGCATTCAATCAACCCTGGGCACCGGGGGCAAAGTTCCTGGACGGGAAGGCTTCCGGTGCTCCTCCTCGTGGTGCTCGTAGGCGTCGATGATGTCCTTGACCAGCCGGTGCCGCACCACATCCGACTTGTCGAGGAAGACGAAGCTGATTCCCTTGATCCCCTTGAGGATCTGCTGGGCGTTGGAGAGCCCGGACTCCATCTCCTTCGGAAGGTCGACCTGGGTCACGTCGCCGGTGATGATGGCTTTCGAGTTGACCCCGAGCCTGGTGAGGCACATCATCATCTGCTTGCTGGAGGCGTTCTGGGCCTCGTCGAGGATGATGAAGGAGTTGTTCAGCGTCCTGCCGCGCATGTAGGCCAGGGGGACGATCTCGATCACCCGCCTTTCGGTCAGGAACTTGAGCTTCTCGGCGGTGAGCATGTCCTGCAGTGCGTCGTAGAGCGGCCGCAGATAGGGGTCGATTTTCTGCGCCAGGTCGCCGGGGAGGAAGCCGAGGCTTTCGCCGGCCTCGACCGCAGGCCGGGCAAGCACGATGCGCTTGATCGTCTTGGCCTTCCATGCCGCCACCGCGATTGCTACCGCCGTGTAGGTCTTGCCGGTGCCTGCGGGCCCGATAGCGAAAACGATGTCGTTGGTCCTCGCTTCGGCAACCATCCTCCGCTGGCCGTCGGTTTTCGCCTTGACGACGTAATCCTTGGTTTCCACGATGACGTCCTTGTCGCCCGACAGTGCTGCAGAGGGGCGCGAGGCAGGGGAGAGCGCCAGGCTGACCAGCGCGTTCACGTCGTTCTCCAGGACTTCGCCGTGCTGGTCGGCCAGGAAAAGCATCTCCTTGAAAATCTTCTCCACAGCCGTGATGTCCGGCTCGTCGCCCTTCAGGGTTATTTTTGTGCCGCGGGCGCTGATATTGATTTCCGGGAAGGCGTCGCGGAGTTTCCTGATATTGCTGTCGAACGGCCCGAAGATGATGACTGGCTCGACGCCCTGGAACTCGATCGTTTTTTCGCTCACCCTGCCTGCTCCCGGTTAATGGTTTGCCTGGGCAGTCCGGTGCTGTCCAGGTGCGGCGTCTCCGTCGCAAGGTGCTGGCGCACGTAGTCGAGCACACCATCCTCGAGGCCGGTCATCGGAGCGGAGTAGCCGGCCTTGCGCAGGTGGTCGCAGTCGGCGCAGGTGTAGTACTGGTATTTGTCCCTGATGGCTTCGGGCATTGGGATGTAGGTGATCGATTCGGGAAGACCCATTGCGGCGAATGTCGCGCCGACCAGGTCCCTGAAGCTCCTGGCGCGGCCGGTCCCGATATTGAACAGCCCGGTTGCAGACGGGGTTTCGAGCAGCCACTTCATGATCCGGGTGCAGTCTTTCACGTACACGAAGTCGCGCAGCTGCTCCCCGTCCCGGTATTCCGGCCGGTGCGACCTGAACAGCTTGACCGTGCCGTTCTCGCGGATCTGGTTGAAGGCCTTGAACACCACGCTCGTCATATCCTCCTTGTGGTATTCGTTCGGGCCGTAGACGTTGTAGAACTTGAGGCCGGCTGCATGCTCGAGGATGCCGTGCCGGAGGGCCCACTGGTCGAAGAGCTGCTTGGAGTATCCGTACATGTTCAGGGGCCTCAGCCGGTCGACGGCTTCGGTGCCGTCGGAGTAGCCGTTCGAGCCGTCGCCGAACGTCGCGGCGCTCGATGCGTAGATGAATCGGACCGAGTTGCCGGCGCACCATGAGGCGAGCATTTTCGAGTATTCGAAATTGTTCCTCATCAGGAGGGTGGCGTCCTGCTCCGTCGTGGCACTGATGGCCCCCATGTGGATCACGGCATCGACGCCGGGGATCCGGTCGTGCGCAAGCAGGGCCGGCAGGTCGTCCTTGTGGATGAAATCGGCGAAACGAAGGCCCCTGAGGTTGAGCCATTTACCTTCCGATGCCTGGCCAAGGTCATCGACAACGAGCGCATCTTCGATGCCGTGGCGGTTGAGCTCCCAGAGCATGGCGCTTCCGATGAACCCGGCCCCGCCGGTGATGATGATCATGAATGCTGGGTCTAAGTTGCAGACAGGAAAAAATATACACCCGGGCCGCAGGAAAAGCAAAAGGCCGGTCCATACTGAACCGGCCTTCCGTATCAAGAGGAGAGATGAGGCGAAAATCAGGCTGAGGCCTTGAGGAGATGGTCGTTCATCATGAACTTCCTTCCCCAGAACAGCCAGAGGCGAATGGTGTCGATCGGCTTGCCGATCACTTCGGCGATCTGTCCATGCTTGAGGCCCGTAAGGTCTGAAAGGAGTACCGAAAGCTTGATGTCGGCAGCCCAGGCCCGGAATGAATCGAACATGCCTCGCGAACTTCCGGCAGGTTCAGTCACCTCGAGCTCGGCCTGCTGGCCGTAAGTGTCTATGTAGCACTCGCGGAATGTCCTGATGATCTCCGTTTCGGGCGCTTCTACATACGTGTTGAGATAGGTGCAGTTCACCAGCTCTTCTGAAGCCTTCTCGCTGCCGGTCATCCAGTAAGCCAGGCTGTATATGTCATCGATGAGATCGATCGGTGTTTTCTTGATCTGTATCATGAGTGCCTCCTTAATTTGGATAATTTTTGTCCTGTTTAAATGTAGGCAAAAAAAGGGGACCTGTCCAGTTTTTTTTATGAATTTTTGAAAAAAATGTTTCTTACTTCTTCCCGATCGCCCCGGGAGGCCGTTCTGCATTGCAAACATTGTCAATCCTGAGTTCCCAGTACCATGAAGAGAGATTACCGAGACCTTCTCAATCCTGCCCTGCAGCAGATCGGCGTCTACAAGGTCGAGGGGGGCCAGGAGGCCGAGGTGAAGCTGAACCAGAACGAAAGCCCGTTCGATCTGCCCCTGTGGCTCAAGGAGAAGATCCTCGGGGAGTTCAGGGACGAACCCTGGAACCGTTACCCCGATATCCTGCCCTACCGGGGCATGGAGGCCTACGCTTCGTTTCTCGGCGTCACCCCCGATTCGGTCGTCATGAGCAACGGCTCCAACGAGATGCTCTACACCATCTTCCTCGCCTGCCTGGGAGCCGGAAGCAAGGTGCTCATTCCCCAGCCGTCGTTCTCGCTCTACGAAAAGATCGCCCTCCTGCTCCAGGCCGAGGTGGTCGAGGTGCCGATGCTTCCCGAACTCGATTTCGACGTCGACGCCGTGATCGCGGCCGCCACGAGCGAGAAGGTCGATTTCATCGTGCTTTCGACGCCGAACAACCCGACGGGCAAGTCGCTGTCCCGTGCCGATGTCGAGCGCATCCTCGATGCCGTGGATGCCATCGTGCTGGTGGATGAGGCCTATATCGAGTTTTCCAGGGAGGAGTCGGCCCTCGGCCTGATCGGACGCTATCCGAACCTCATCGTGCTGCGAACCATGTCCAAGGCACTCGCCCTGGCCGGCATGCGCATCGGCTTCGCCATCTCGAACCCGGCGCTCATGGCGGAGATCACCAAGCCGAAGATCCCCTTCGCTTCCGGTCGCCTGGCGGAGATCACCCTGATCAACGTCCTGGAGAACTATTCGCTGGTCACCGAGGCCGTGGAATTCATCCTCGGCGAACGCAGGAGGCTTCAGCAGGAGCTTGCGGCCATTGATGGTGTCAGGGCGTTCGAAAGCGACACGAACTTCCTCATCATCAGGGTCGGCGACGCTTCGAAGGTGTTCTCGAGCCTGAAGGACGCGGGAGTGCTCGTCAGGAACGTCTCGGGATACCCGCTCATGGAGAACTGCCTCCGCTTCAACGTCGGGCTCCGGGAGGAGAACGACCGGCTCCTTGAACTGCTTCGGAAGCTCTGAAATGTCCCGTTTCCGGCAGCTCGCAGGCGACGAGATGGGGCGGTTGAGCATCGAGGAGTACTCCGGCGCCCGGAGGCACCCGGTCACGCTCGTGCTGCACAATATCCGGAGCATGTGGAACGTCGGGGCGATGTTCAGGAGCGCCGACGCCGCCGGGATCGAAAAGATCGTCATCACCGGCTACACGGCCACACCGCCCAGGAAGGAGATCGACAAGGTTGCGCTCGGCGCGCAGGAGACGGTTGCCTGGGAGCACTGCGCCGATCCTGTCGAGGCGGTGATGGGGCTGAAGCGTGACGGACTGCGGGTGTTCGGTCTCGAGATCACCGAGAACAGCCGGCCATACGACGGGCTCGGTTCCGCGGATTTCCCCGCGGCGATCATCGTAGGCAACGAAGTCGAGGGGATCGGTGACGAACTCCTCTCCCTGTGCGACGGCGTGCTTGAAATCCCGCAGTACGGTACCAAGCACTCCCTGAACGTCGCTGTCGCTGCCGGCATCGCCATGTTCGAGTGCGTCAGGGCGTTTCGGGCGAACGGGTGAACTTTACTGTTCAGATCCGGTTTATATTCTTATATTATGTTCCTTCTTAGAGAAAAAACGAAGTACCATGCTCCATTACAAGACACATCAAGTCTCGGAAGATGCCCCGTGGGTGGTCTTTGTACATGGTGCAGGCGGCAGCTCATCGATCTGGTTCATGCAGATCAAGGAGTTCGTCAGGCATTTCAACATCCTGCTCGTCGATCTCCGAGGGCACGGCAAATCCAAGCAGATCGTCAGCGGCAAGGACGAGCGCCACTATAATTTCGAGGACATCACCAGGGATATTCTTGAGGTGATGGACGAACTTCGCATCGAAAAGGCGCATTTCGTCGGCATTTCCCTCGGTACCATCCTGATCAGGAACCTCAGCGAGCTCGCTCCCGAACGCGTCGAATCCATGATCATGGGAGGCGCTATCATCAGGCTGAACGTAAGGGCAAAGGTGCTCGTGACGGTCGGCAACATGTTCAAGCGGATGGTCCCCTACATGTGGCTCTACAGCTTCTTCGCCTGGATCATCATGCCGAAGGCCAGGCATCGCCACTCCCGGATGCTTTTCGTGAACGAAGCCAAGAAGGTCGCACAGAAGGAGTTCATGCGCTGGTTCAAGCTCACCTACGAGATCAATCCCCTGCTGAAGTATTTCGAAGAGAAGGATACAGGCATACCGACCCTCTACCTGATGGGGGAGGAGGATTACATGTTCCTTCCCGCAGTCGAGTTCATCGTCACCCGCCACACCAACTCCTACCTGCAGGTTATCCGGAACTCAGGGCACGTCTGCAATATCGACCAGCCGAAAGAGTTCAATTCCAGGGCGATCCGGTTCCTCAAGGAGCTCGCTCCCGCCGCGGCGTGAACAGGCGTGACGCGTAACACGTGACACGTAATCCGAACTTCATCACTCGAAAGATTAGGCCTGATGGGTCCAATGGGTCGTATGGGACCTATGAGACCTATGGGTGAGGACGAGAAACCACCCGCTACGGTATTATCTTTCCACTCGTCACTTCTTCCCTATATTTCCGCCTTGTTGAAGGTCGTCATGGCGTACTCCACGCCCTTTGATGCGAACGCCAGTACCGCGTCTTGGCACACCGATACCACCCGTTCGACCGTCGGTGTCTCCTCCTCGCCGAACTTCGAGAGCACGAAAGATGAGAGTGATGCAGGCATCCGCTCCTGTCCCACCCCGACCCTCAGGCGGGCGAACTCCTCGCTGCCAAGGTTGAGGATGATGTTCTTCAATCCGTTCTGGCCGCCGGCCGACCCCTTCGCCCTGATGCGGATCGAGCCCAGGGGAATGTTGACGTCGTCGCAGACCACGAGCAGCTGCTCCCGGGTGAACTTGTAGAAGTTCATGGCAGCCACGACGGCCTGACCGGAGAGGTTCATGTAGGTCATCGGCTTGACCAGCAGCAGTGGGCCGCCCGGGCAGGCGATCTTCGCGAACTGGTAGTTGCCCCGGCCGGAGGCGAACGAACCGCCATGTCTCATGGCAAGGTGGTCGACGACGTCAAAGCCGATGTTGTGCCTGGTTCCTGCGTATTTCGCCTCGGGGTTGCCGAGTCCGACGATGAGTTTCATTGGGCTGGAATTTCGTTGTTGACAGCACGGGAATATAGCAGCGCGTGGCCATCAAAAGGCAAGGGATGCAAAGAAAAATTTGCGCCATTGTTAACGGCGCCAAATCCCTTTTTTATTTTTTCTTGATGAGTTACGGGAAAAAGTTGCTACTTTTGAAAATCCTGTTTTCCAGCAGGGCCGTTCTTTCTCAGTCACATGATGCTCCTGCAGTCAGCAGTCTTTCTGTAATCACGTAAACAGAGAAAATGAGAGCAATGAAACAACCAAGCAATGTAACGTGGTTCGTCAGGGCCGGATCGGCGCTGGCGGGCCTAGGGGTCTTGCTGCACTCGTCACAAGCGTATGCAAGCGAGGCCGATCTCGTATTGCCGGATTTAAGCTCAGTGAGCTTTCTGGGCGGAATCCCGGGACACACGTTGTTGATGTACGGCCTTGCAGTATGCCTTTTCGGCATGGTATTCGGTCTGATCCAGTACAAGGCGATTCAGAACCTTCCGGTGCACAGCGCCATGAAGGAGATCAGCGAGCTGATCTACGAGACCTGCAAGACCTATCTGATTACCCAGGGCAAGTTCATCCTCGTTCTCTGGGCGCTTGTGGGTGCCATTATCGTGTACTACTTCAGCGTCCTCAGTGGTCTTGAGACAACCAAGGTTGCCTTCATCCTCGCCTGCAGCCTGCTTGGCATCGGTGGCAGCTACATCGTCGCCTGGTTCGGCATGAGGATCAACACCTTCGCCAACTCAAGGACCGCATTCGCCAGCCTCGGCGGCAAACCCTTCCCGACTTACGCAATTCCCCTTCGCGCCGGCATGAGCATCGGCATGCTCCTGATCAGCATCGAGCTGTTCGTGATGCTCTGCATCCTGCTCTTCGTTCCGGTCGACTATGCCGGCCCCTGCTTCATCGGCTTTGCCATCGGTGAGTCCCTGGGCGCATCGGTGCTTCGTATCGCCGGAGGTATCTTCACCAAGATCGCCGATATCGGTTCCGACCTCATGAAGATCGTCTTCAAGATCAAGGAGGACGACGCCCGCAACCCCGGTGTCATCGCCGACTGCGCAGGCGACAATGCCGGCGACTCCGTGGGCCCGACGGCCGACGGTTTCGAGACCTACGGCGTGACCGGCGTGGCCCTGATCTCCTTCATCCTGCTGGCCATCAAGGATCCGACGATCCAGGTCCAGCTGCTCGTCTGGATTTTTGCCATGCGCCTCGTGATGATCCTCGCCAGCGCCGTCTCCTACTGGGCCAACGACTTCATCGCCAAGGCCAAGTACAGCAAAGCGGCCGAGATGAACTTTGAAAAGCCCCTGATCACGCTGGTCTGGCTGACCTCCATCGTCTCGATCGTCCTGACCTATGTCGCTTCCAACATGCTCATCCGTGACCTCGGCGACGGCACCATGTGGTGGAAGCTGGCTTCGATCATCACCTGCGGCACGATCGCCGGTGCGCTCATTCCCGAACTGGTCAACCGCTTCACCTCCACCGAGTGCGCCCATGTGCGCAACGTGGTGCAGTGCTCCAAGGAGGGCGGTGCTCCGCTGAACATCCTGGCCGGTCTCGTTGCGGGTAACTTCAGCGCCTACTGGATGGGCCTTGCGATCATCGCGCTTATGGGTGCGGCTTACGGCGTTAGTACCCTCGGCTTCGACGTGATGATGCTTGCGCCATCGGTCTTCGCCTTCGGTCTCGTGGCCTTCGGCTTCCTCAGCATGGGCCCGGTCACCATCGCGGTCGACTCCTACGGTCCGGTGACCGACAACGCGCAGTCCGTCTATGAGCTTTCGCTGATCGAGGACATCCCGAACGTCAGGCAGAACATCCAGAGCGAGTTCGGATTCCAGCCGGACTTCGAGAACGCCAAGCGTTACCTCGAGGCCAACGACGGCGCCGGCAACACCTTCAAGGCGACCGCAAAGCCGGTGCTGATCGGTACGGCTGTGGTCGGTTCGACGACGATGATCTTCTCGATCATCATGATCCTTACCGGCGGCCTTAGCGATACCTCGGCCATCGCCAAGCTCTCCATCCTCTCTCCGCCCTTCCTGCTCGGCCTCTTGATGGGCGGTGCGGTGATCTACTGGTTCACCGGCGCTTCGATGAACGCCGTGACCACCGGTGCGTACTATGCCGTCGAGTTCATCAAGAATAACATCAAGCTTGATGGTGTCACGAAGGCTTCGACCGATGACAGCAAGAAGGTCGTCGAGATCTGCACGAAGTTCGCGCAGAAGGGCATGATCAATCTCTTCCTGACTGTCTTCTTCAGCACGCTGGCCTTTGCCTGCCTTGATTCGTTCTTCTTTATCGGCTACCTGATCTCCATCGCCCTGTTCGGCCTGTACCAGGCCATCTACATGGCCAATGCCGGCGGCGCATGGGACAACGCCAAGAAGGTGGTCGAAACCGAGCTGAACGCCAAGGGCACCGAGCTGCATGATGCATCAATCGTCGGTGATACCGTCGGCGATCCTTTCAAGGATACCTCGTCGGTGGCTCTCAACCCGATCATCAAGTTCACCACGCTGTTCGGCCTGCTTGCCATCGAAATGGCCATCAAGCTGGCCCCACAGATCGCTATCGGGCTTGCCGTGGTCTTCTTCCTGCTTTCGCTCGTCTTCGTGCACCGCTCCTTCTTCTCCATGAGGATCGCTGTGGACAAGCATTGAGAGAATACACTCCAACAAGGCCGAACGGCCAGACAAACCGCCCCGGATTTCCGGGGCGGTTTTTTTTCGCCATCAGGTTGCCCGGGGCTGTCGCTCCGCGCTACCCGTATCACGCCCCTACGGGGCGAATGTGCCCGGCCCCGTCAGGGGCGTTCCGTGGGCGGCTTGGGGGAAGCGCAGCGAACCCGGCGGTGACCACTCTCCCATACCACATGATCATTCTTCCGACAGGCCGATCTTCAGCAGCAGCGGCAGGTGGTCCGAGTAACCGCCCACGTAGCGCCCCTTCTCGAAGGTCGTATAGAGCTTCTTTCCGGGGATCGCAAACATGTGAGGGAACGAGAATGTCGTGAACGACTTCGGGCCGAGGTGCAGGTTCCGGTTTCCCAGCAGGGCGGACGAGACGAGCACCTGGTCGATCCGTTCCCACTGGCCATGGTAGGCGTAGCTTCCCCCGGCCCGCACCTCGTTCCAGCAGTTGTAGAGCATGCGGCCGCCATGCGCCCGCACCTCCTTCCGGTCGAACGATGAACCCAGCACCTCCCGCAACGAGCGGTTTTCAGGCTGGTCGTTGAAGTCTCCCATCACCACGATCGCGGCATTCGCGTCACGCGTCCGGAGGCTGTCGACCACATGCCTCGTCACGGCGGCGGCCGCAAGCCGCTTCGGCTCGCTCCACGCCCTATCGAACGACCGCGACGGCCAGTGGTTGAGCACCACGCTGAACGGATGGCCGGAGGCCAGGAACCCGGCGACGATCACGTCCCGGGTCCTGTGGTGGTCGGGAAGCGAAACACGGTAAGCCCTGGATCCGGTAAAGCTGACCGTTGCGGGGTTCCACGCCAGGCCGATGTCGATGCCCCTCGGATCGGGACTCTCATGGTAGGCGATACGATATGCCCCGAGCCCTGCCGAGGCGATCGTTCCGGCGAACACCTGCCGGTTCTCCGACTCCGCGAAGGCGATCAGGTCCGGATATGACCCGAAGCGCCGATCGAGTGAGACTCCTCCCAGAACCGCGGCGATCCTGATCCGCTTCAGCAGCAGCTTCTTCTCCGTCCAGTGCAGGCGCCCGGCCGGAGTGAACTCGTCATCCTCCGTGTTCGGATCGTCCCGCGTATCGAAAAGGTTCTCGACGTTCCACCACATCAGGAGCAACGTCTTCTGCTGCCCGCGCCCGGCCATTTCCCTGCAGGGGAGCGCCAGCAGCAATATGGCCACAACGAATGCACGGGGGAGATGCATTGCCGTCTCCGTTTTGAGGCTTGGGATCAGAGCTGCCGGTAACCACATTTTGAATATACGTACATTGATGAGGCGATGGCAACCCCGTAAATCAAGGGTTCATGACAGTTGGCGCAGACCCCTGATGGAAAGGCATCTTGCTTGTTTGTGCCCCATGCGGCTACGGCTTTCCCGATCGCCGTTTGTGATAAACGTCAAGCTGTTTTTCTGTTTGATCCCATAAATTCCTTTAACTGGTCATTGTCAACTTTTTCATCATCATCATGGGGTCATCAGGGATTTTCGAGCCCGCAAATATCGGCGGCATAGCCTTGCGTAACCGTTTTATCCGTTCGGCGACGCACGAGGGGATGGGGGACGGCGACGGGGCGCCGCTGGAATCGCTCGAAAAGCTGTATGTCCGCCTCGCCCGGGGCGGCGTTGGGGCGATCGTGACCGGATATGCCGGTGTGCTGCAACAGGGCAGATGCAACTTCCCGGGCATGCTGATGATCGATGATGACGAGCTGGTGCCTGCTTACCGGCGGCTTGTCGGGGCGGTGCATCGCGAGGGTGCCCCGTTGATCCTCCAGATCGCCCATTGCGGTAGGCAGACCCGTTCGATGGTTACCGGAATGTGTACGGTTGCCCCATCTCCAGTAAGGGATGGTTATTACAGCGAGGAGGCGCCTCAGGAACTGACGGAGGCCGGGATCAGGGAGATCATCGATGCGTTTGTCGATGCGGCGGCTCGGGCGAAAACTGCGGGTTTCGACGGGGTGCAGCTGCATATGGCGCACGGGTACCTCCTGGCACAGTTCCTGTCCGGCCACTCAAACCGGAGGCGGGACCGATGGGGAGGGTCGCTGGAGAACCGGTTCCGGATCGTTTCGGAGATCATGGGCGGCATCAGAAAGAGGCTCGGGGATTACCCGGTGCTGGCGAAAATAAACGGATACGACGGCATGCCCGGAGGGATGCGGGTGGGGGAGGCCGTGAAGATCGCCATGATGCTCGAGGTGGCCGGCTGCTCCGCCGTGGAGGTCTCTTCCGGCACGATCGCCGAGGGGCTGGCGATCATGCGCGGCCCGAAGTTGCCGATGGAAGCGGTGCTTGCGGCCAATTTCAAGTTCAAGTCGATACCGCGGATGCTCAAGCCGGTGATGGGCCGCATTCTTCCTGTTGTTGTGCCGTCGGGCCCGAAACCTCTGAGCGGTTACAACCTCGAGGCGTCCCGGGCAGTCAGGGCGGCCGTGTCGATCCCGGTCGTCGTTGTCGGCGGACTCCATACGCTGGCTGAGTCGTCGAGGGCTATCGGTGATGGGGCGGCCGATTTCGTGTCGATGTCACGTCCGTTCATCATCGAGCCATCTCTGGTGAGGAAGTATGAGGAGGGGAGGCAGGCAGCTTCGAAATGCACCATGTGCAACTATTGCACGATCATGATCGAAAAGGAGCCGCTCAGATGCTGGAACGGCCGGTTGCCCCAGGGGGTTTGAGGGCGTCTGTCAGTGGCTGCGGGTTGAAACAACCAAACAGGACGGTTTATGGCCTCTTCGCTTTCGTTTGTCGAGTATGCATGCGGGCAGATGGCGGCCGCCGGCGAGGTTGCGTTCCGGAAGATGTTCGGGGAGTATGCCGTGTATTGTGGCGGTAAGCTGGTCGCTCTGGTGTGCGACAATGCCCTCTACGTCAAGCCGACGTCGGCGGGAAGGATGTATGCCGGGGAGGTGGCGGAAGCGGCGCCCTATCCCGGGGCAAAGCCGTATTTCCTGATCGACGACCGGCTCGAGGACCGTGCGTGGTTGGCCGGCCTGATCGTCGCCACGGCGAGCGAGCTTCCATTGCCTAAGCCGAAGCGCCCCGGAAACTGGGGGGCATCAGGCGGTAAACGGGCCTCATAGCTCCTGTCGGGGGATAAGATTTTTCTTTAGGTTTAGGCAGGCGATATGTAACTTTACCGGGAGTTTCCAATCACCTCAACATGGACATCCGGCTGTCTTCAGAAGTATGACCAAAAAGTTAGATGTAAAGGAGAAAGCCAGGGAGATCCTCGAGGAGGCGCTCGACATGGAGGCGGTACTCCTTTTGAACAGGATTTCCGAACAGATGCAGCTCATTTTCGATGAAAACCCCAATCCCACCCTGGACGATGCCATCCGTATCGTGACCGATTATTTCCGTGGGGACGGGCGGCCAGCCGAATTCATCGAGGACTGGCTCCATACTGCCGCGGAACACTGCAGTTCGAGGGGACTCGACAATGCCGGCAAGCCGAAAGCCATGCTTTCCGACCTCGGCGTTTTCAGGTTCATGTGGTTCCTGAAGGAGAAGGGGCTGTCGGAGGAGCAGATCGACATCGTGCTGACCGGTGCGGTACAGCAGGCTGCCGATCACCAGGGAGAGTGAAAAACGCCCGGCACTGACCAGGCAAGCCCGCTTGGCCTCCGGGCCGGATTCCGGGGCAATGTAACAAAATCAAATACGCTTCACGGGCGATGCCCGGGGTTGCAGGGGCCGATGCCCGACGGCATCGTTGTCCTCTCTTTTTTTCGCAACGACGGGGCCCGAAAAGGTGTTATCTTTATCATCTTTTCAATCCAGGCTGGCGCAAGCCGGACGAACACCATAACAGAGGTAACCAATGAAGAAGACTACACTGCTGCATGAGGGCAAGGCCAAGAAGGTATGGCAGACCGAAGACCCTGACCTGATCATACAGGAGTTCAAGGACGATGCGACCGCGTTCAACAACAAGAAGAAAGGCTCGATCGCAGACAAGGGCGTGACCAACAACGCGATCTCGTGCCGCCTGTTCACCATGCTCGGCGAGAAGGGGATCCCGACCCATCTGGTCGAGAAGCTGAACGACCGCGACATGCTCTGCAAGAGCCTCGACATCATCAAGGTCGAGGTGGTTACCCGCAACATCGCCGCCGGTTCGCTGGTTCGCCGCTACGGTTTCGCCGAGGGCACCGTGCTGGAGAAGCCGATCATCGAGCTCTACCTGAAGGACGACGACCTGGACGATCCTCTGATGAACGAGGACCATGCTGTTGCGCTCGGCGTGGCCAACTACGATGAGATCGCCGTGCTGAAGGACCTGGCCGGGCGGATCAACGCTCTCCTGAAGCCCTGGTTCGCCGAGAGGAAGCTGCGACTGGTCGACTTCAAGCTGGAGTTCGGCCGCCACAAGGGCCAGATACTGCTTGGCGACGAGATCAGCCCTGACACCTGCCGATTCTGGGATGCCGAGACCGGCGAGAAGCTCGACAAGGACCGTTTCCGCCAGGATCTCGGAGGCGTCGAGGAGGCATACTCCGAGGTGAAACGGCGCGTGCTCGAACTCTGACCCGACCATGTAAGGAACCACACGTATGATCGATGCCGTGATCCAATGGCTGCAGCATGCCGATCCGGCATCGGTCTACCTCCTGCTGTTCCTGTCGGCCTTCCTTGAAAACATCGTCCCTCCGATCCCGGGGGACATCCCGATCGCCTTCGCCGGTTACCGGCTTGCTTTCGGCAACCTCTCCTTCGCCCAGGCCCTTTTCTGGTCGACAGCCGGTTCCGTCGGAGGCTTCATGACGGTCTTCATGCTCAGCCGGACCCTCGGCCTGAAGCTGTATGCGAGCGGCCAGACCGAGGTCCGCCACCGTTTCGCCAGATGGGTGCACAAGCTGTTCCCTCCGTCCGAGATGGAGGCAGTGCGGCTGAAATTCTCGAGGCACGGGTATGCGGCCGTGCTGGCCAACCGTTTCCTGTTAGGTTCCAGGGCCCTCATCTCGATCGTTTCCGGCCTCCTGCACCTGCGCATCTCCCTCGTGCTGCTGTGCTGCCTCGTCAGCGCGACCCTGTGGAACATCCTGCTCCTGTACGGCGGCCTGGAGCTCGGCAGGAACTGGCAGGGGATCGGCAAATACCTCGCTCTCTACAGTATTCCGGTGACGACGGTTTTCCTCGCCTACCTCCTCTGGTCGCTCGTCCGGTACATCCGGAAAAGAAAAGATGCGGTATGAATCTGGTGCTTGGTATTTAGGGTATGCGCGTGTAACTTAGAGCGTTTCAAACCAGCATTCAGCACTCAGCATTCATCTACTCCATCATGGCAAAACACCTGAAGCCCTATCCGCCGGAGAAGAAAGGGGAGCACCTCCAGCTTTCGACCATCGAAGAACTCAAGGAGATGGCACGGCAGGTCCGCCGCGACATCGTCCGCATGCTGGTAAAGTCGAACTCCGGGCATACCGGAGGCTCGCTCGGCATGGCCGACGTCTTCACGGCCTTGTACTTCAGGGTATTGCAGCACCACCCGCACCAGTTCCATGAGAACCGCGACCACGACATGCTGTTCCTTTCCAACGGCCACATCGCGCCGGTCTGGTACAGCGTGCTCGCGCGTTCCGGTTACTTCCCGATCGAGGAGATGAACTACCTGCGCCAGGTCGACTCCTACCTTCAGGGCCATCCGACCTGCGAGGCTGGCCTTCCGGGCATCAGGATCGCCTCCGGTTCCCTTGGCCAGGGGCTTTCGGCTGCGGTCGGCGCGGCGCTCGGCCTGCGCATGGACGGAAGGAAGAGCGACGTTTTCTGCCTGATGGGTGACGGCGAGTGCCAGGAGGGCCAGATCTGGGAAGCCGCCATGAGCGCCGCCCACTACGGCCTCGGCAACCTGATCGGCATCGTCGACTACAACAACCAGCAGATCGACGGCGAGATCTGCGACGTGATGGGCGTCGAGCCGTTCGCCGACAAGTGGCGTGCGTTCGGCTGGGAAGTCCTGACCTGCGACGGTAACGATATCGAGCACTTCATCGATACCCTCGAAGCGCTGAGGACGGACAAGTCGCGCAAGCGGCCTGCCGTGGTGCTTGCCACGACCATCATGGGCAAGGGCGTCCCCTTCTTCGAAGGCACCATGCCCGACAAGTCCAACTGGCACGGCAAGGCGCCGTCGAAAGAGGATGGCGAGAAGGCTCTCGAGATACTCGGCGAGACCGTCTACGGGGATTTCTAAGCGCAACCGGAGAGGTGCAGGTCCAGGCTGGCAAATACCGGGGCAGGAAGATCCGGCATATTCCCTCGCGTGACATCCGCCCATGCAGCAGCAGGGTGAAGAAGTCGCTGTTCGACACGATCGGCGCGAGGCTGGATTTCGAGGACCTGGAGGTGCTCGACCTGTTCGCGGGATTCGGCAACATGGGCTTCGAATCGCTGAGCAGGGGGGCACGCAGCGCCTGCTTCGTGGAGCAGAACCGCCAGGCGCTCGAGACCATGAAGGGGACTGCCGCCGACCTCGGCGTGACGGCGATGTCCAGGTTCGTCATGGCCGACGTGACCGCATTCCTGAGACGGGACGAAGGGGTCGCTTACGACCTGGTGTTCTGCGACCCGCCCTACCGCTGGGAGGATTACGGTTCCCTCGTCAGGCCGATCGTCACCGGAGGGGTGCTCGCCAGTGAGGGCCTGCTCCTCGTGGAGCACCATTCGAGCCATGATTTCTCGTCTCTTCCCGGCTACCTGTTCCACAAGGACTACGGGACGACGAGGGTTTCCTTTTTCACCAGAGACACCGAGCCATGATCAACAAGGCGATCTATCCCGGAACCTTCGACCCTTTCACGAATGGGCATCTCGACGTGCTCGAGCGTGCGGTGAACATCTTCGACCGGGTCGATGTGGTGATGGCCGAGAACAGCCAGAAGCATACCCTGTTTTCGGTCGAAGAGCGCATGACGATGATCCGTGAGGTCGTTTCCGTTTTTCCGAACGTGGGCGTCGACGTGCTCCACGACGGCCTTCTGGCAGATTATGCCCGATCAGCCGGGGCGAAGGTCATCGTGCGGGGGGTTCGGCAGGTCAAGGATTTCGAGTATGAGCTCCAGATGTCCCTTCTCAACCGCCACCTCTACCCGGAAGTGACCACTGTTTTCCTGATGCCGAACGTCAAGTACACCTACGTGGCGTCCTCGATCATCCGCGAAGTGGCCATGCTCGGCGGCGACGTCAGCAAGTTCGTCCACCCCTACGTGCTGGAGATGCTCTCGAAGAAGCGTGAAGGGCGCAAGGGACGGATCTGAAGTAGGATATCGGTATACACACAACAAACACAATACAGAATATGAGTGCAATATTTGAAAAATACCTGAGCAAGCGGGTCCTGAGCATGCAGGAGTCCCAGACGATGAAGATCACCGGCCTGGCCAAGAAGATGCAGGCCGAGGGCAAGGATATCGTCAGCCTGTCGGCCGGCGAACCCGATTTCCCGACCCCGGAGAACGTCTGCCAGGCAGGCATCGACGCGATCAGGTCAGGCTTCACCCGCTACACCGCCAACGGCGGCATCCCCGAGCTGAAGAAGGCCATCATCGCAAAACTCTCCCGCGACAACGGCCTCGAGTACACGGAGGGCGAGATCATCGTCAGCAACGGCGGAAAGCAGACTCTCGCCAACACCTTCCTTGCGCTTTGCCAGGAGGGTGACGAGGTGATCGTTCCAGCCCCGTACTGGGTCAGCTTCCCCGAGATGGTCAGGCTTGCCGGTGCGACCCCGGTCATCGTCGACACCACGATCGAGGCCGGTTACAAGCTCACCCCGGCGCAGCTCGAGGCGGCCATCACCCCGAAGACCAAGATCCTGGTGCTCAACTCCCCTTCGAACCCCACCGGCGCTGTCTACAACGAGGCCGAGGTGCGTGCGCTGATGAAGGTGATCGAGGGCAGGGAGATCTTCGTGGTTTCAGACGAGATGTACGACATGATCTGCTACGGCGGCATCCGCCCCTTCTCTCCGGCACGCATCCCCGAGATGAAGCCATGGGTGATCGTCAGCAACGGCACCTCGAAGAGCTACTCGATGACCGGCTGGAGGATCGGCTTCCTTGCCGCCCCGAAATGGATCATCGACGCCTGCGACAAGATCCAGTCGCAGACCACCTCGAACGCCAACTCCATCGCGCAGAAGGCTGCGGCCGCCGCGCTGAACGGCGACCAGACGACCGTCGAGGAGCGTCGCGCCGAGTTCGAGAAGCGCCGCGACTTCATGTACCGTGAACTGAACAGCATCCCGGGCATCGCCTGCACCCTGCCGGAGGGAGCCTTCTACATCTTCCCGTCGATCAAGGGCCTGCTCGGCAAGAGCTTCGGCGGCAAGGTCATGAACGACTCCGCGGATATCGCCGAATACCTGCTGAAGGACCATTACGTGGCCACGGTGCCGGGTGACGCGTTCGGTGCCCCCGAAAACCTGCGCCTCTCCTACGCGGCCTCGATCGAGGAGCTCACTGAGGCGGTCAACCGCATCCGCAAGGCTTTCCGGTAAGCGCTGCCCATGCTGGAGGTTCGCCGAAGCCGGGCATACACCCGCTGGTTCGGCTGGTACTCCCGCCGGCAGTTCAGGCGTCATTTCCACTCCCTGAGGGTGCAGATGCCGCCGGAACTGCCGGCCATGGAGCCGGCCGTACCGGTCATCTTCTACTGCAACCACGCCTACTGGTGGGACGGCTTCTGGTCCCAGATCTGCACCGAACTGTATTTCAGGCAGAACCTGTTTATTATCATCGAGCAGCCCCAGCTCGACAAGCACCGGTTCTTCACCCGCATCGGGGCCTTTTCCATCGACCGCACCAACGCCCGCAGCGCCATCCGCACGCTCGACTACGCAGCCAGATGCCTGCTTGCCACCTCGCCGCTCCAGAACGCGCTGTGGATTTTCCCGCAGGGCATGATCGAGCATGTCGACAAGCGGCCTCTCCTCTTTTTCCGGGGAACGGCCGGCATCGCCGATCGCGTTCTGAAAAGCACGGGAAAGCTTTACCTTGTTTCAGTTGTCAGCCGTATTGAATATCTTGAGGACCAGAAACCGGAGCTTTTCCTCTCATTCCGGCCCGCACACCTCTTGACCCGCGACAATTGGGACGGCCTCGACGCCCTCACCGGGTATATGCAGGAATCAACGGAATCGCATCTGGACGATGTGAAATTCCAGGTGCTGGAGCGACGGCTCGACGGTTTCGGGATCGTTGTCAGGGGGGCCGAATCGATCAACCGGCGCGTCGAGAACTTCCGGGCCCTGTTGCGGCTGCGCAACCGCAATGAAACCCCGTCGGGACCGAGGACCGGCGGATGATGACTGAAAAGAATATAACGACACTCCCGGCGAACGGAGTATGCCGCCGGGTATGCAAAGGAATATGAATCCATGAGCACGGTCATATGCAGCTGCCTTCTTGGCGACAACGCCAAGGTGAGGCTTAAACTATCGAAGATCCTGCATGAGCAGGCCGGCGACCTTTACGGCGACGATACGCAGGAGGATTCGGTACCCGTCTGCGAGGTGGAGATGAAAGGGTGCCGACGCGAGTTCTACGCCAACCCTACGGGGGAGCAGTTCCTGATCGGCCAGCCGGTCATCCTCGAGGCGGACGGCGGTTACGATTTCGGCATCGTCTATTCGGCCGGCCGCATCGCCCGCAAGAAACTCTCCCTCAAGGGGGCCGGAGAGGAGCTGCCGTCAATCATCAGGGCCGCTTCGGAAAAGGATGTCCAGGATTTCACCGAAATCCGGCATCGCGAACCCGAAATCAGGGAGGCATGCCATAACAGGATCGAACGCCACCGCCTCGACATGAAGCTGGTCGACATCGACCTGCGGCTCGACCAGCAGAAGCTCTCGGTCTACTACACTGCCTCGCACCGGGTTGATTTCCGTGGACTCGTGCGCGATCTGGCCGGCGAGTTCAAGGCCAGGATCCAGATGGTCCAGATCACCACCCGCGAGGAGGCCCGGAGGGCGAACACCCAGGGGCCATGCGGTTGCGTGCTGTGCTGTTCGAGCTGGATGCAGAAGATCCATGCCAACCCCTTCGCCGAAAAGCCGCTGACGCAGGAGGGCATGGGTGGGGACAACCATTCGTTCAATACCATCGGCCTGTGCAACCGCCCCAAGTGCTGCCTGAATTTCTCGAAAATCGACAAGAACGGCCACTCGTGCCGCAACAACGGCTGGCCGGCGGTCGGGATGAGCGTCAGCAGCCGGGATGGCGACGCCGTCGTCGAAGGGGTCGATCCCCAGAAGAAGAGCATCTGGATCCGTTTCGAGAACGGCCAGAAGCGGCGCCTCTCGCTCGAGCAGTACAACGCCCTCGTCGGCAGGAAATGAACACCTGCAAATAACGATCACCACTCAACAGATTTGCCTGACTCCATGCCGAAAAGCTTCAAGAGGACCCTCGTCACCACAGCCCTTCCCTACGCCAACGGCCCGGTCCATCTCGGGCACCTCGCCGGGGTCTACCTTCCGGCAGATATCTATGTCCGCTACCTGCGCCTCTGCGGCCACGACGTCATCCATATCGGGGGATCCGACGAGCATGGCGTTCCGATCACCATCACTGCTGACAGGGAGGGGATCACCCCGCAGGACGTGGTGGACCGTTACCACGCCATGAACTCGGAGGCCTTCAGGCGCTGCGGCATCTCGTTCGACTACTACGGCAGGACCAGCTCGGCCGGGCACCACGCAACCGCAAAGGAGTTCTTCCTCGACATCGAGAAGAAGGGGATCTTCGTCCGCAAGACCGAGAAGCTCTTCTTCGACGCCAAGGCCGGCCGCTTCCTCTCCGACCGCTACGTGACCGGCACCTGCCCGATCTGCGGCAGCCTGGATGCCAACGGCGACCAGTGTGAGCAGTGCGGTACCCACCTGAGCCCGCTCGAACTGATCGACCCGAAGAGCAAGCTCTCCGACGCGACGCCCGAGCTGCGAGAAACCCTCCACTGGTACTTTCCGCTCGGTCGCTTCCAGAAGCAGCTCGAAGCCTATGTCGAAGGGCATGGCGAGTCGTGGCGGCAGAACGTGGTAAACTACTCGCGCACCTGGCTCAACCAGGGGCTCGCCGACCGGGCCATCACCCGCGACCTCTCCTGGGGCATCTCCCTTCCGCTCGACGAAGAGGATGCTAAAGGCAAGGTGCTCTATGTCTGGTTCGATGCCGTGCTCGGATACATCTCCTTCACCAGGGAGTGGGCGCAGCTGCAGGGCGACGCCGAACGCTGGACGCGCTACTGGCAGGACCCCGACAGCCGCATCGTGAACTTCATCGGCAAGGACAACGTGGTGTTCCATACGCTCATGTTCCCGGCCATCCTCATGGCCTGGAACGAGGGACGTAGCGAAGGCCGCTACGAGCTCGCCGACAACGTGCCTGCCTCCGAGTTCATGAACTTCGAGGGGCGCAAGTTCTCGAAGTCCCGCAACTACGCCGTCTATCTCGGCGAGTTCCTCGACCGCTTCCCGGCCGACACGCTGCGCTACAGCATCGCGATGAACTACCCGGAGAACAAGGATACCGACTTCAGCTGGACCGATTTCCAGAACCGTACCAACGGCGAGCTTGCCGACGCCCTCGGCAACTTCATCAAGCGCTCGGTCGATTTCACCAACGCCCGTTTCGGCGGGGCCGTACCGTGTGAAATCACTCAGGCAGAGTGGGACTCCCTCGGCATCGACTGGCAGGAGAGCCTGAAGAAGATCGGCGAGGCCTATGAAGGCTTCCATTTCCGGGAGGCCACCACGCTGACCATGGAGGTCGCCCGGTTCGCCAACCGTTTCCTTACCGAAGCCGAACCCTGGAAAGTCATCAAGGTCGACCCGGAGGCTGCAGCGCGTACCATGGCCGTCTCCCTGAACCTGTGCCATACGCTCTCGCTGCTCTTCTACCCGATCATTCCGGAGACCTGCGACCGCATTCGCGACATGCTCGGCCTGGAGGATTCTGTCGGCAGCCTTGCCGCACACGGCCGCCCTGTGTGGGACGGTGCTGCGCTGCCCGGCTTGAGGCAGGGGCATACCCTCAAGGGGTCGTCAGAAATCCTGTTCACGAAGATCGAGCAGAAGGACCTCGATCCGGAGCTTGAGAAGATTGCCCGCCTGCTTGCCGAAGCCGAACGCCGTGAGGCGGGAGCCCAGGAGCAGAAGATGGCCTTCAAGCCCGAGATCAGTTTCGACGATTTCCAGAAGGTCGACCTGCGCGTGGCACGAGTGCTGGAATGCGAACCGGTCAAGAAGGCGAGCAAGCTCCTGAAGATGCAGCTGCAGGTCGGTTCCGAAGTGCGCCAGGTGCTCTCAGGCATCGCCGAGCACTACAAGCCCGAAGAGATGGTCGGCAGGAACGTCGTGCTGGTTGCCAACCTCGCGGAACGGACCATCAGGGGAGAGCTGTCGCAGGGCATGATCCTGGCGGTCGAGGGCAATGACGGCAAGCTTTATGTCGTCGAGCCGCACGGAAATGAGATTATCGGGAACTCGGTGCAATAATTCCTTGTTCTTTATAGAAATTGTCGTACATTAAAGGACTAACATCGTGGGGTGGAGCAATTGGTAGCTCGTCGGGCTCATAACCCGAAGGTTGCAGGTTCAAGTCCTGTCCCCACCACCAGTGAAAAGACCGTGCCATGTTGTGCGGTCTTTTTTTTTGTCGTTTTTTCGGAGCTAAGTAACCTATTATGTGGGGCACCAAAACCTTTATCCTCTTGTTCATGCTTGACTTACAGGGAATTAATCCTCCCTTTAAACAACATCTTCTTTAATTGGGGCTAATTTGCCCTATAAGCTGTTTTATAAGAGTGGTTTAAGGGATAATAATCCCACACGAGACGTTGCTTAGCTCTTTTTTCGGGGGCTTCCGGGTCGGGTCAGTGGGGGCGTCCAGGACCGTTGAACATAGGTCTCATGGATCCTATATGACCGATAGGACCAATCTCTTTGCCCTCCTTACGCCCTCCCACGCTTCATGCAATGGATACCTTGTTTTTCGGCCTTCCAGAAGACGCAGGTATCCACGGAAGAGGCGCAGATCTCCAGGTACCTTCCAGAAACCTTCGACATGAGCAGCGGGTTGCCTGTCTGTTCGCCAAGCAGCCCTTCGGCTTCTTCGATGCCTGCCTTACGGGCATGCCCGGCCTCGATCATGGCTTCCGCCAGTTCGTCGAGGAAAACCGATTCGGTGAACACAGAGCCGTGATGCAGGGGTCGGCAGACACGCTCGCCGATGGCAAGAGTACTGGCATTGCCGATTGCCGCCACGGCTTCCGCAAAAGAGACGACGACGGGCTCGAACTCACAGATCTTCAGTGCTACGATGCTTGCATCGGGAGCGTCAGCAAGGGCGCTGGCGCCGAGGACGTGCAATGCCTTGCCGATGCTTGTGCGGATGCGCCCGCTTCGATAGTCTTCGATAGTGCCCATGGCGTTCTCCTGTGGAGGTGGGCGGATTTTTTCAGTGGCGTGTTATTGACACAAGATACCATTTGTTGCTGGTCGCCGGGCCATTGGCTATTTTGATGCTGCTTTTCACCGGCATTTGCAACGCCGGTACATGCCAACAATGATTGAGTTCAGCCATGAAGACTCCGGTCAGGATCGTATCGATCATACTTTTCTTGTTGTTTCATACGGTGCGACTCGACGCTGCAGGGTTCCGGTACGGGATCGACATGGTCGCTTCCGGCAGCGGGCGATGCAACTGCCCGCAGTTCGAGGGCAAGCGGGTCGGGTTCATCACCAATGCCGCGGCGCTCAGCGTGAAGGGGGAGCCTTCGTGGAGGGCGCTCGTCAGGCGGGGCGTGGACCTGAAGTTCATCATGGCCCCCGAGCACGGCTTCTCCCTGGGCGGCGGGGCGGGGGAGAAGGTCTCCGACACGGTCATCGCCGATTCGATCAGGGTCTACTCGCTGTATGGCGCGACGCAGAAGCCCGATTTGTCGCTATTGAAGAAGATCGACGTGCTCGCCTTCGACCTGCAGGATGTCGGTACCCGCTGCTATACCTACATCTCGACCATGAAGCTGGCCATGGATGCGTGCGACCGTGCAGGGACCACCTTCCTGGTGTTCGACCGGCCGAACCCCGTCGCGCCTCTTCCGCTCGGCGGCTTCGTGCTGGAGCCGTCGCAGGAGTCGTTCGTCGGCGCAGCGGAGATTCCGTTCCTGCACGGCATGACCATCGGCGAAATCGCCCTGTGGCTGCATCGCACCCGTTACCCGGGGCTGTCGCTCCAGGTGGTGCGGATGCGCGGATACAGCCATGGGCGTTTCGCGGACGAGCTTGACGGTTTCCGCTTCGTGCCGCCTTCGCCGAACATCCGCGATCTCGAAACGGCGATCGTCTACCCGGCGACGGTCATGCTCGAAGCGACCTCGGTGAGCGAGGGCCGCGGTACCGACGCTCCGTTCCGCACGATCGGCGCTCCGTTCGTCGACGCCCATGCCTTGAAGGCTGAGCTCGATCGCCACGCTCTTCCGGGTGTCGACATTGCCGAAACCGCGTTCACCCCGACCTCCAGCAAGTTTGCCGGAATCCGTTGCCAGGGCCTCAGGATCACGGTCACCGACCGGAAAGTTTTCGAACCGTTCAGGACCTCGACGGCCCTGCTCCTGAGCCTGCAGAAGCTTTATCCGAAGGAGCTTGGGCTCGAGCGGAACACTGCCTTTTTCGACCGCCTGGCCGGCACCTCGAGCTACCGGATCATGATTCGGGAACAGCGCCCGATCGGGGAGATTCTCGAGGCAGCCCGCGGCTCGGCAGCGGCATTCGAGGCTGCCTGGCCTGACCGTTTTCTCTACCACTGATTCCCTCGCGGCAGAGCGGTTCGTGAGGCACTCGGTACTCGCCCCTTATGCCAGAAGGCGACAGCAGCACCTGCCAGAGCTGGATGGATCGTGACCTGAACGCGCCGCCGAAGCTTTGCAGGTAGTAGTCCCACATGCGGTAGAAGCGGTTGTCGTAAACATGCCTGAGTTCGGGCCACCGGTGGCTGAAGTTGCGGCGCCATGCCCTGAGTGTCAGGGTGTAGTCGTGCGAGAACGAATGCCAGTCTTCAAGCACGAAGCTCGATTCGAATCCCGGCGCGATCTGGCTCACCGAGGGAAGCATGGAGTTCGGGAAGATGTAGCGCCCCACCCAGGGATCGCTGCCCTTCGAAGGCGTGTTGCTGCCTATGCTCTGCACCAGCAGCCGACCCTCCGGCGAGAGGCAGCGGCGGGCGGTTTCGAAGAAGGTCCGGTAGTTCTTGTGGCCGACATGTTCGAGCATGCCGAGCGAGTAGATGCGGTCGAAGGTGCCTTCGAGCTTCCGGTAGTCCATGAACCGGATCTCCACGTCGTGATCCCTGCAGAGCCTGGTGGCCAGCTCCGCCTGCTGCCTGGAGACCGTTATCCCGACAACCTTGGCACCGTAGTGCTCGGCGGCGAACTTCGCGGCCCCGCCCCATCCGCAGCCGATATCGAGGACCTTCATGCCGGGTTGCAGGCCGAGCTTGTCGCAGACGAGCTGTAGCTTGTTCTCCTGGGCCTTCTCGAGGCTCGTGGCCCCGTTCCAGTAGGCGCAGCTGTAGATCATCATCGGGTCGAGCATGCTCCTGAACAGGTCGTTCCCGACATCGTAGTGCCGCTTGCCGATAGTGAACGCCCGGGATGGCTTCTGCAGGTTGAACAGTACGCCGGCCAGGGTCCACGCTGCCCCGGCAAGGTTGACGGTCCGCCGGTCTACCTGCGTGGAGAGGATGCGGAAGATCAGCCCTTCGATGTCGTCGCAGTCCCACCATCCGTCCATGTAGGCTTCACCGAAGCCGAGGTTCCCCTGGAGCATGGTTTTGCGGTAGAAGCGCTGGTCGTGGACCCTGATGTCCCAGGGTTTCTTGCCGTTCACGGTCACGGACGCGTCGGAGAGAAGCCTTTCCAGGCTTTTCCTGAAGATGTTGTCAAGCATGGTGAGGATGTCCGGTTTCCGGGGGAGCGAAAATTCCAACACGGTTGGGGGAAACTGACAACTGTAAAATAAGTCAATAAGGGGATCCTGTCAATGCGGGAAATTCATGACGGCCGGATAATCGGACGGAATCAGGGTTTTTTTTTCGGGCGCCCTCGCTTTTTCGGCACGGTCTCCACGGCCGGCGCCTCTTCCTCCACGATTTCCGAAGGATCTTCCGACTCCACGTCATCGATCATTTCCGGGAAGGATTCTCCCTGGAATACCTCTTCCGGCAGGATCTCGATGTCGTCCGAGATATCGTCCGGCTGGTCGTAGCGGACGGCAGGAGACTTCGAGCGGTTCGTGCGCTTGCCCTTGAGCGCAGGCTCGATGAGCGTCATCACTTCGTTGATCGAGGAGAAGATGTAGAGCTGTTTGTCGAGGTTCGAGAGTTTGAGCAGATCCTTGATCTGCTGGCAGAGCGAGACGAAGATGGCGAGGCCTTCGGATTGGTTGGCGAGCTGGTGGGCGAGCAGCATCGAGCTGATTCCGGAGGAGTCGATGGCCTTGACCTGGGAGAAATCGACGATCAGGTTCCTGCTGCTGTCCCTGCTGACCAGCTGCTGTACCGTCTCCTTGAAGCAGTCGGCATGCCGGATATCGAAGACCACCTCCTCAAGCTTGAGTATGGTCAGCTCCTTGCGGGTCGATACGGAATGTTTCATTGCTGATACTGCTGTTTAACACCTCGGCGTGCAACGGGATCCTGTGGATGGAGAGCCCGGCTGCCCTGCACCGTGATGGCAGTGCAGTGGTCAGGCGAAGCAGTCCGTTCTTCATCTCACTTGTCACGAAACCCGCCGGCTGAGCGTCTCGGTCAACCTTTCCAAACCGGCTTCGTTCGATGGGGAATCCACCCACTCAACATTAAGCCTATTTTTGAAAAAAGTCAACTGGCGTTTTGCATAATTGCGGGTATGCTGGGCGATCAGGGGTTCCGCGGCCTGCAGTCCGGTGGATCTTTCAAAGCAGTCGAACAGCTCCCGGTACCCGACGGTGAGGAGGGCGTTGATCGAACCTTCCCTGATCTGCGGGCCGAAACGATCGTAGATGAGCCGTGCTTCGTCGACGAGTCCCTCCTGCATCATGCGCCCGCTCCTCCGGTCGATGCGTTCGTAGAGCGTCGGCCGGGGGAGGGCGAGCCCGACGACCAGGAATTCCGGCGCCTTCCGGGAGGCGGCGGCCGCCTGCAGCAGCGAGGTGACCGTGGTTCCGGCGATCTCGATGATCTCGAGGCTCCGCACGAGCCGCTGGGTCTTGGTCGGATCGAGGGTGGCCGCCTGTTCGGGGTCGAGTTCGAGCAGGCGCCGGTAGAGCGTTTCGGCTCCGCTACGGTCGATTTCACGGCTGAGCCGGGCGCGGATTTCGGGATTTCCTGGCGGCAGCTGGGCAAATCCCTTCAGGAGCCCTTCGAGGTAGAGGGTCGAGCCGCCGGCCACGATTGCCGGCACGCCACGGGCCGCGAGATCCTCGATGCGCGCGAGGGCTTCGGTGGCAAAATCGCCTGAGCTGAAAGGCTCGCCGATCTCCCGTTCGTCGATGAAGTGGTGCATGACGGCTTCGAGCATCTCACGGGGGGGCTTCGCCGTGCCGATGTCCATCCCCCGGTAGACCTGGCGGGAGTCGGCGGAGATGATCTCTGCTCCGGTCGCCAGGGCGACCCTGAAGGCCAGCTCCGATTTTCCGGAGGCGGTCGGGCCCAGGATCACGAGCACGGGCTTCCGGTTCGGGTCAGGCATGGCCGGGGAGGAATTGCCTGAGGGCCGCGCAGACTTTCGAGACCGGCAGGCCCACGACGTTGTAGTAGCAACCTTCGATCCCGCGGACATAGCAGGCGAGGATCGGGTCCTGGATGCCGTAGGAGCCTGCCTTGTCGAAGGGCTTCATGGTGCGGATGTATCGCAGGATCTCTTCGTCGCTCATCGGTTCGAACCCGACGACGGTCCTCGCGTACCCGGTGACCCGCCGCCCTCCGTGCATGACCGTGAAGCCGGTGAGCACCTCGTGGGCGCGTCCCTGCAGTTTCGAGAGCATGCCGAAGGCCTCGGCGGCGTCCGCAGGCTTGCCGAGGGGGGCGCCGTCGAGCACCACCGTGGTGTCGGCCGAAAGGAGCACCGTCGTTCCGGGATCCGCAACCAGCTCCAGGGCGGCCGCCGCTTTCCTGACCGAGATCTCCATGACGTTTTCCTCGACGGTAAGGCTCGGGTCGAAGGTCTCGTCGATGTCGGCGGAGAGCGTTTCGAACGGGTAGCCGGCCATTGCGAGCAGTTCCCTGCGTCGGGGGGACTGCGAGGCGAGGACGAGGTTCAGGGTATGGGCCATGTTAGTCGAAGGTTTTCCAGTTCCTCTTCGACAGGTCGCGCCAGATCATGAATCCCGCAAACGCGCCGACGGCGTAATAGAGGAGCGCTGTCGCAGGCTCGCCGAAGATCAGCTTGCCGGTGCCGAAGAGCATCGAGTAGACGAGCACGATGCCGAAGAACCAGTCGGCGAAAAGGGCCGGGAATCCGGTGTCGGCCTTGACGTCCGGGAGGTTTTTCGCTATGGGCTTCCAGAATGCGCCTCCGACCCTCGTGGTGCGGTAGAACGCTTCGAGCCTCGACAGGTCGGTCGGCGGCGTGAGCCAGGTCACCGCGAGGGTGCAGGCGATGGTGAAGAGCACGATGATGAAGAGCGTGTTCGGGAAGGCGATGGTCGTGAAGAGCGAGATGACCGTATAGGCGATGATCGGCGCGACCATGGAGGTGATCTCCGACCAGGCGTTCAGGCGCCACCAGAACCAGCGCATGATGAGCACGAAGCCGGTACCCGCGCCGCACTGGATGATGAACTCCCAGGCCCCCGTGATGGTCTTGAGCACGAAGAAGGTGATGTAGAGGGCGAAGATCGCGGTGACGGCCGTGACGATCCTCGAGACCAGCACGTAGTGTTTCTCGTCTCCGTCGGGTTTCAGGAAGCGCCTGTAGCCGTCGTTGATCAGGTAGCTCGTCCCCCAGTTCAGATGGGTGGAGAGGGTCGACATGTAGGCCGCCAGGAAGGCCGCGATGAGCAGCCCCTTGAGGCCAGCGGGCAGGACCGCGTTCATGACGTGCACGAAGCCGTCCTCCTTCTGGCCTGCCGGGAGGTCCGGGAACATCACCATGCTTACCAGGCCCACGACGATCCAGGGCCAGGGGCGGACGCAGTAGTGGGCGATGGTGAACCAGAGGGTCGCCAGGAGAGAGTGCTTCTCGTCCTTGGCGCTCATCATGCGCTGGGCGATATAGCCGCCGCCGCCGGGCTCGGCGCCCGGGTACCACGAGGACCACCACTGGACGAAGGCCATGGCCGCGAATGAGGCGAACGGCAGGGCGTAGGCCCCGCTGGCGGCCCCGTCAGGCGCGGCGGCGTTGTTCCAGGTCGGGAAGAAGTCGAACATCCAGGAAGGGAGGGCTTGCTTCAGGCCTCCGGCCGCAGTCACGGCCGGTGAGTCCACGGCGAGCACGGCGAGCACGATGCAGCCGCCCATGGCGATGATGAACTGCACCGCGTCGGTGATCGACACACCCCACAGGCCCGACATGCCCGAATAGACGGCGGTGAAGACCACAAGCCCGACGATGGTCAGTTCCGGGTTCAGGCCCGGGATCATGATCTTGATGATCTTGTACATGGCCAGGTTCACCCAGCCGATGATCACGGCGTTGATGAAGAGCCCGAAGTAGACCGCCTTGAATCCCCTGAGGAAGGTTGCTGCATGGCCGCTGTAACGGAGTTCGATGAACTCCAGGTCGGTCAGGATGTTGGCGCGTCGCCAGAGCCGGGCGAAGAAGAAGACCGTGAGCATGCCTCCCGACACGAAGGTCCACCAGACCCAGTTGCCGGCGATGCCGTTGCGCGCCACGAAGCCGGCCACGGCCAGCGGGGTATCGGCCGCGAAGGTTGTGGCGACCATGCCCGTCCCGGCGATCCACCAGGGGAGCTGCCGGCCCGAGAGGAAGAACTCCCCGACGTTCTCGGAAGCCCTGCTGGAGAAGTAGAGGCCGACGACGAGGGTCAGGAGCATGTAACCGGCGATGAACGCCCAGTCGAGAAAGGTGAGTTGCGCCATGATGCGAGGGTTGAGGTGTACCTTATTCCACGAGTGAGGGGGAGCGGGATGCGCTCCCCCTTGCCGTCGGGATCAGAGATAGGTCATTCCCCGATGCGCGAAAGGTCGAGGAAGCTCTGGTAGCGGTCTTCGACCTCGAGCATGTCGAGGTCGTTCAGGCGGTCGGGGCCGAACTGCTCGACGCAGAAGCTCGCCATGGCGCTGCCGTAGAGCACGGCCTTGCGCATCTCGGCCTCATTGATCTTGGCGCAGCGCGACAGGTGCCCGATGAAGCCGCCGGCGAACGTGTCGCCCGCTCCGGTAGGATCGAAGATCGATTCCAGAGGATAGGCAGGGGCCGAGAAGATGCCGTTGTCGGTGAAGAGCAGGGCGCCATGCTCGCCTTTCTTGATGATCAGGGTCTTCGGACCCATGTTGCGGATCATGCGGGCGGTCTTGACCAGGTTCGGCTCGCCGGAGAGCAGGCGCGCCTCGCTGTCGTTGACGATGAAGACGTCGACGCGTTCGAGCACCTTCTTCAGCTCTTCGGGCTTGCCTTCGATCCAGAAGTTCATCGTGTCGCAGATCACCAGCTCCGGTTTGTTGATCTGGTCGAGCACCTTGACCTGCAGTACGGGGTCGATGTTGCCGAGGCACACGAACCTGGATTCGCGGTACTGCTGCGGGATGTGCGGGTCGAAGTCGGCGAAGACGTTCAGCTGCGTGTCGAGCGTGTCGCGGGTATTCATGTCGTAGTGGTAACGTCCTGCCCAGCGGAAGGTCTTGCCCTCTTCAACCACCTTGACGCCCCGGGTGTCGATGTTCTTCGAGTGGAGCAGGTTGAAGTGCTCGTCGCCGAAATCGTCGCCGACGACGCCGACCATGCGGATCGGTTCGGTGAAGTAGCTTGCCGAAAGGGCGATGTAGGTCGAGGAGCCTCCGAGGGTGTTGTCGGAACGGCCAAAGGGGGTTTCGATATCATCGAACGCCATGGAGCCGACTACGAGAAGTGACATGGTGATGCTTGTTTAGATGGTTTCCTGGTTGACGGTAAAATCATTCACGCTGCTGAGTGACGGGGCAGTTCGAACAGGATGCACTGCCCTGGTTCGAAATCCAAGGTGAGGCTGTGGTCCGTGACCTGCAGCTTTCGTCCCCCGATCAGCTCTTCGAGCTCCATCGCGGCTGGTTCGAACTCCATGGTTCCGGTCACACGCTCGTGCAGGTTGCTGTTGCCGGCAAAAATAAGGGATTTTTCCCCGGATTTCCGCATGACGCAGAGAATTGCCGGGTCCGAGATGTAGGGCTGGACGATCGACCCCTGTTCACCGCACGTCACCAGGCCGAGGTACCGGCTCCTGATGCCGAGCACCTTGCCGATCTCGTCGCAGAGCGGGGTGAGCCCGTTGCCGCCGGTCCAGTCATAGGCGCCGGGGCTGAAGAGCGGCAGGCTCTCGGCGGGGAAGCGCTGCCGGTCCTCGTCGGTGAAGTTCAGTCCAAGATTCACCGGGTGCCATTCGCACAGCTCCATGCCGGAGTGGATGAAGGGCATGGCCGGCAGGATTGCGCCCAGCGTGAAAAGGAAGAGTGCCCGCCTTCGCCCGGCCTCCTGTCCTGCCAGGCCATGGCAGACGCGGGGGGTATTGTGGTTCTCCCCGGTCGCGAAGAAGGGGATGGCAACGCCGTTGCGGTTCAGGAAGTTCAGGAGCCCCTTGATGTACTGGACGTCGTGGATGACGAAGGGGAGCGAGCCGAACACCGCGTCGAAACCCTCCTCCTTGAGCTTCGGCGAGGGGTCGAAGTTTTCGTCCCAGAAGGTGAAGTCCGGCCGTGCTTCGCGGGCTTTCGAGACGATAGACGCCTTCAGGGCAGGCGGCAGGGCGTGGCCCATGTCGATCATGGCGCCGTCGATGCCGTATCGCTCCTGGTACCTGGGGATGATTCCGGCAATCTCGTCCCAGAGCGCTTCGTTCCTCGTCTCCGGGCGGTCGAGCTCTTCGTCGTACATCCGGATCGTGTTGTACGCGATATAGTTGAAGCCGGGATGCCGGTGCATCTTCAGGTACGCGACGTCGGTCCATGGGGGCTGGCGGTCGTCCGGGGGCCAGTCGGAGAATGCGCTGGCGACCGTGCAGCGGACTTCATCTGCCGTCGTGCCTTCGAGAGCGCCATTCGACACCGTGACCGATACCGGGGCCTCCGTGAATCTTTGCCGGTAGGCTTCGTCGGGTGCCGGCAGGTGGCGAAAGTCGTGTTTGTCCACTTTTTCGTAGATTTCGGCCAGGGTCTCCTGGCTGAATCCGGGAGGTCCGTAGGGCGTTGCCTCCGGATCCTCCCGCAGCCAGTAGAACCAGTCGGGGTGTTCGACAGCCCAGTCGCTGTCGACCGAAGCGGTCCTGAACACGAATTCGAACACGACGCGCATGCCCAGGCGGTGCGCGGCTTCGACGAAGGCCATGAGCTGGGTCTCGAGCGGCAGGCCGAGGGCCGGTTCGTCGAGCATAGGGTCGAGCACGCAGGGATTTTTAACGGCATAGGGAGATCCGAGCAGGCCTTTCCTGTTGTGAGTGCCGATCGAGGTCAGCGGGAGGAGGTAGACCGTGTTGGCGCCGAGACGGCGCATGTAGGGCAGCATGGCGATCGCCTTCAGCAGGGTGCCGGTCTCCCTGAAGCCGCTGGAGAGGGGTTTGGCGCCGATCGATCCGTCGCCGTCATGGTCGAAGGCGGCTCCAAGCCGCACGAAGAGGTTGTAGACCACAGCCTCCGTGGTCCAGCCCTGGGCCGTGCCCGGGACGATCGCCACCTCCGCCGGTGTCGAGAGGATGTCGCTGACGATGTCGCCGTAATACTCCGCCGGGTCGACATGCGTGGTGCCGGTGCCACCGTCGCTCCAGAGGTTCGGGACGGCGTAGGTTCCCGGGGCGGCCTTGCGGGCGGTCGACCGGAGTGATTCGAGCAGGATTCCGAGCGATGATTTCGTCAAGCTGGTGGCGGTTGGTGAGCAAGATGCATCGTGAAGATAACTATTATAGGGGAACTAGGGTAATAATCATGCGACAGGTATCATGAGGAACGTCAGGATCGATATCGAATACGACGGCACGGAGTTCTCCGGATGGCAACGCCAGTCGGCCGGGATCCCGACCATCCAGGGGACGATCGAGTCGGTGCTCGGCAGGATCCTCCAGGATGAGGTCGGGATCGATGGCGCAGGGCGGACCGACCGCGGAGTGCACGCGAGGGGGCAGGTGGCCAGTTTCACCACCGCGTCGGAGATGCCGTTGCCCCGGCTCATGCACTCCGCCAACTCACTGCTGGGGGGCTCGGTCAGGCTGACCGGCATCCGGGAGGTTCCGCCGGAGTTCCATGCCCGCTTCTCGGCCGTCTCCAGGGAGTATCGCTACTTCCTGATCGAACAGCCTTCGGCCATCGACGGGCGTTTTGCGGGATGCAGCCGCGGCAGCGTGGACATCGATGCCATGAACCGTCTGGCGGCCATGCTGACGGGGACCCGCGACTTCGCCTCCTTTTCGAAGGAAGACCCTCAGGAGAAAGGTTGCCTCTGCTCGGTCACCGAAGCCGTCTGGTACCGGGACGGAAGGTTCCTGGTGTTCAGGATCAATGCCAACCGGTTCCTCAGGAGCATGGTGCGGTTCCTGGTTGCCGGCATGGTCGGTTCCGGGAGCGGGAGCTTTGCTGAAGGGCATTTCGAGGCGATGCTGGAGGGCGGGGAACGGTCGCTCAAACTGGTGCCGGCTGACCCGGCCGGCCTGTTTTTATGGGAGGTGGGGTATGGGGAAGCCGTGACGCGTAACACGTGACTCGTGACAGGAACGCCGTTATTCGGTTCTTATCTTTCCGCGTTTCGTGTTACGTGTCTGGCGTCACGAAACGTCGCGGTTTGTATTAATCGGCTGGCGTGGTTATGTTCCAGCTGTTACTGTTTTTTACGAAGAACGCAAGGATGCTCGCGCTATTCCCCTTGTTAAACATGCTTGGGTTGTGAAGATTTCCCTACGGTTCAGGCTTTCGTGCCTCGGTGTCCTCCTGCTGGTTTCAGGAACAGCGCCTGCAGCCCGCGGCGAGGAGCCGGACAGGTCCCAGGCCTCCCGCCCCGCTTCCGGCGTGTCGGAGATGCTCGACAGCCTGATGACCAGCACCTATTTCCAGGACGATCAGTTCAGGCTCTCAGGTCCAGGAGAGACTGATGTGTTTCCGCGTCATTTCGTCCCGCAGTTCAACGACTCGGTCTACGCTTCGAGGATCGCCGATCTTGCGAAGAAATCCCAGTTCAAGCTTGTCTACAATCAGCATGTGAAGGGCTTCATCAGGGTCTACGCCGTCGACCGTCGGAAGACGGTCTCCAAGATGCTGGGCCTGACCAGGATCTATTTCCCGCTCTTCGAAGAGAAGCTCAAGGAGTACAACATCCCCCAGGAGATGAAGTACCTGGCCATCGTGGAGTCTGCGCTCAATCCGACTGCGGTTTCCCATGCGGGCGCCCGCGGGCTGTGGCAGTTCATGGGCGGGACCGGCAGGATGTACGGACTCCAGTCCTCCTCCTTCATCGAGGACCGTTACGATCCCTACAAGGCTACGGTGGCTGCCTGTGAGCACTTCCAGGACCTTTACCAGACTTTCGGCGACTGGTTCCTCGTTCTTGCCGCATACAACTCCGGGGCCGGCAACGTCAGGAAGGCGATCAGGGCTTCCGGCGGGGCTCACGACTATTGGGAGATCTGGCCATACCTGCCGCAGGAGACCAGGGGGTATGTCCCTGCCTTCATCGCGGTGACCTATGTCATGAACTACTATCGCGAGCACAATATCAAGCCCCTCGAGCCGGGATTCCTCTATACCGAGACCGAAAGGGTTCCGATCAACAGCGCACTCACCTTCGACCAGCTTCAGGAGACGATCGGCATTCCCGTCGACGACCTCAAGTTCCTGAATCCCCAGTACAAGGTCGGGTTGATCCCTTCGCCGGCGACCAGGCCGAACATGGTCAGGTTGCCGAAGAAGTATGTCCAGCCGTTCCTCCAGAAGGAGCAGGAGATCTACGCCTTCCATCCGGAGCGTGCCCAGGAGCGCGAACGACTTTATGCCATGGTCCAGGAGCATGAGCGCCAGGCCGGGGAGGTCATTTCCGCGAAGGGCAGGAAGACGCATGTGGTCCGCAAGGGCGAGACCCTCGCCGGCGTGGCCAGGAAGTACCGTGTTCCCGTCAGTCAGCTGATTGCCTGGAACGACCTGAAAAGCGGCCGAGTGAAGCCGGGCCAGCAGCTGGTCGTATTCAAGGTGAACGGTGAGCGCGGAGGCGGTAAGGCTTCCGCGGCCGTCAGCAAGACAGGCAAGAAGGGGAAATCCCAGCTCGTCAAGTCAGGCAAGGGCAAAGGGGTGGCCCAGTCCAGGGTCAAAGCCAAGGCCGGAAGCAAAGGGAAAACCGTCAAGCCGTCAGCCTCGAAAGGCGGCAAGGCCGCTCCGGCCGGCCAGAAGCAGCGCAGGAGATGAGTCGTTGCCAGCGGAAGGCCAACGATGAGGGGGCCGCCCGGCTGGAACACTTGCATCATTACGTGTTCTTCCCTGTTGTCATTGACGGTTTTTTGTTATCTTTGCACACGCAAAATTTTGCGAGGAATTATAACCTGGATAATACCAGTTCAGCTGTACGGAACATTTTTTTCAATCACCTATCAAAGGGAACCATAACAGCGTATGCGTAATATCATTTTCACCGGCAAGGGCGGCGTCGGCAAAACTTCGGTTGCGGCTGCAACTGCGCTCAAGGCTGCTGACATGGGTTTCAAGACCCTCATCATGTCGACCGACCCGGCACACAGCCTCGGTGACTCGCTCGATGTCGAGCTGGGCCCATCACCGGTCAAGATCACCGAGAACCTCTGGGGTCAGGAAGTCAGCGTGTTCGGCGACCTCAACCTGAACTGGGACGTCGTCAGGGAGCACTTCGCGCACCTGATGGCATCGCGCGGTATCGAAGGCGTCTACGCCGAGGAGATGGGCGTGCTTCCCGGCATGGAAGAGCTCTTCTCGCTTTCCTACATCAAGCGGTACAACGAGGAGCAGAAGGATTTCGACCTGCTCGTCGTCGACTGCGCGCCGACCGGCGAAACCCTCAGGCTGCTTTCGCTGCCCGAGACCTTCGGCTGGTTCATCAAGTTCATCCGCAACGTCGAGAAATACATGGTCAAACCCATGATCCGGCCTCTGTCCAAGAAGGTCAAGAAGCTCGACGACTTCGTCGCCCCTGAAGAGGTGTACGAGAAGGTCGACAACCTGTTCTCCTCGACCGAAGGCATTATCGACCTGCTGGCCGACGGCTCCAAGACCACCATGCGCCTCGTCATGAACCCCGAGAAGATGGTTATCAAGGAGTCCATGCGCGCCCTGACCTACCTGAACCTCTATGGCATCACGGTCGACCGGATCACCATCAACCGCGTCATGCCCGACCAGAGCCCCGACCCGTACTTCCAGAAATGGCGTGCGATCCAGCAGAAGTACATCGAGCAGATCCAGGGCGCGTTCGCCCCGATCCCGATCGCCGAAGTGCCGCTGTTCGACAACGAGGTCGTCGGCCTCGAGATGCTCCGCAGGGTCGGCGAGAAGGTCTACGGCAACGAGAACCCGCTCGATATCTTCTTCAAGGAGGATCCGATCAACATCACCAAGATTTCCGATGGCCACTATTCGGTCCGCGTCAAGCTGCCGTTCATGGAGAGCATGGGCCTCGAGCCGAAGATCCTGAAGCTCGGCGACGACCTGACCATCCGCATCGGCGACTACCAGAAGATCGTGGCCCTTCCGATCTTCCTGGCCGGACTCGAATCCACCGGTGCGTCGTTTGAAAACGGTTGGCTCAACATCGACTTTACCAAGGAGTAAGGGAGCTCCCGGCACTTCATTCCATAAGGAAAACAGGAAGGCCTGCCGGATCGGCAGGCCTTCCTGTTTTCCTGCGTTAAGCCATGGGCAGGCCCTATCCAATCGAATTTATCGGGGCCCCTGCCATTATTATGGTTGATTTATTATTTTAAAGGCTGTGCCAATCAATGCCTTCATCCGGCCGTCTCCCGAAGGCGACGTCCATTACTGAGTACCAATCGAATGCAACAGTTACAGGATTTACGGGTCTCCCGAATCATAACCCTCACCTCGCCCCGGGCATTGAAGGAAAAGCTGCCCGTGACCGAGCATATAGCCGATACCGTATGCCATGGCCGTCGCGAGGTCGAAGAGATCCTCACCGGCAGGGACAACCGCCTCCTGGTCATCGTCGGGCCATGCTCGATCCATGACATGAAGGCCGCGCGCGAATACGCCACGAGCCTGGCTGAACTTCGCGACGAACTGTCCGAACAGTTCTGCATCGTGATGCGGGTCTATTTCGAAAAGCCAAGGACGACCATCGGCTGGAAAGGGTTCATCAACGATCCTCACCTTAATGATACCTACGATATCGAGCATGGCCTCTACCATGCGCGCAAGCTCCTTATCGAACTGAACGAGATGGGGCTTCCTGCGGCCACCGAGTTCCTCGATCCCATTTCGCCCCAGTACGTCGCCGACCTGATCAGCTGGGCCGCTATCGGCGCACGCACCATCGAGTCCCAGACGCACCGGCAGATGGCCAGCGGCCTGTCGATGCCGGTCGGATTCAAGAACTCCACCGACGGCCGCCTCCAGGTGGCCATCGACGCCATCCGGTCGGCCATGCACCAGCACAGTTTCCTGGGCATCGACCAGGATGGCCACAGCAGCGTCATCACCACCAAGGGGAATCCGTTCGGACACCTCGTGCTGCGCGGCGGTTCGCACCGGCCGAACTACGACGCCGAAAGCATCGCGATAGCCGAGAAGCAGCTCGACAAAGGAGAGCTCGCCCCGTACCTGATCGTCGACTGCAGCCATGCGAACTCGGGCAAGAAGTTCGAGAACCAGCTCAAGGTCTGGGACGACGTGCTCGCCCAGAAGCTTGCCGGCAATACGAGCATCGCTGGCGTCATGATCGAGAGCAACATCTGTTCAGGGAACCAGCCGTTCCCTGTCGATCCGGCTTCGCTGCAGTACGGGGTCTCGATTACGGACGAGTGCGTTTCCTGGGAAGAGACCACGAAGATGCTCCGTGATGGGGCCCGCGTGATGGGGCAGGTCAGAGCTGCCGCAAAAAGTTAGCCTGTTTGCCAAACGTACCCTGAACATCAATCACTACCGATATGAACATCGATCGTGCCATATTTTCAGTCGCCGGCGTTTTCATCGTCAGCAGCGTGCTTCTTTCGATCTACCACAACCAGAACTGGCTCTGGTTCACCGGTTTCGTCGGCCTGAACCTCCTGCAGTCGTCGATAACGGGGTTCTGCCCTATGGTCAATATCCTCAAGTCGCTTGGCCTGAAGCCGGGCCAGGCTTTCAAATGAGCAGCATTCGCCGAACCACTCCCCCGAAAGCATGAGCATCCAGATCAAGCGCGTCGAGACGGCGCACGAACGCAAACAGTTCATCAGGTTCGCCTGGAAGGTTTACCGCAACGATCCCGAACTGGACCGGAACTGGGTGCCGCCGGTGGTCTCGGATTACATGAAGACCCTGGATACCTCGAGTTATCCGCTCTATGACCATGCCGACCTGGCCATGTTCACCGCCTGGCGGGATGAGAAAATGGTCGGTACGATCGCGGCGATCCGGAATAGCCGTCATAACGAGATCCACAACGACAAGGTCGGCTTTTGGGGCTTTTTCGAATGCATCGAAGACCAGAAGGTCGCCGACGCGCTCTTCGATGCGGCCGCCCTCTGGCTCAAGAGCAAGGGGCTCGACGCGATGCGCGGCCCGGTCAGCCCTTCGATGAACGATCAGTGCGGCATGCTCGTCCGTGGCTACGACAGCCCTCCGGTGTTCCTCATGCTCTACAACCCTCCGTACTACAACGACCTGTGCAAAAACGCCGGGCACCAGGTCGCACAGGAGCTGCTGGCCTGGTACATCGACCAGAAAAGCATCGATATCGAACGGCTCCGGCGCATCGCTGGCCACGTCATGAGGCGCGAGGGGCTGACCATCAGGACCCTCGACATGAAGCGCTTCGACAGCGAGGTGGAAAAGATGCGGACGATCTACAACGGCGCATGGGAGAAGAACTGGGGCTTCGTGCCCATGACCGACAGGGAGTTCGACTACCTTGCCAGGAGCCTGAAACCGATCGCCAATCCCCACTACATCTATTTCGTCGAGGACAGCCAGGGCCGGACGATCGGGTTCTCCCTCACCCTGCCCGACATCAACCAGGCGTTGAAGCATGTCAACGGCAATCCCTTCACGCCATGGGGGCTGGTCAAGTACCTCTGGTACAAGCGGAATATCAACATGGCGAGGACCATCGTCATGGGGGTGCTGCCCGAGTACCGGAACAAGGGGATTGATAGCATCATGAACGCCCATATCGCCGATTACGGCGGCAAACACGGACTGTTCGCCAGCGAAATGAGCTGGGTGCTCAAGTCGAACGAGGCCATGAGCAAACTGGCGAGCGTGATCGGAGGCAAGCCCTACAAGGAGTACGTGATCTACGAAAAGCCGATCTGAAACTCTGGGGTCAGGTCTTGTATTTTAGCATTTCACCGGGAAATGCTAAAATACAAGACCTGACCCCAGTTTGATTTTCACGGGCAGTAAGCTAAACGAAGAAAGGAGCCCGGGGGCTCCTTTCTTCGTTGTCTCAACCTACCTAACAAAGAACATTCCACACTTGTTTAGAACGAGGCCATGAACACGAGGCTCGATTTCTCGGAGATCGGGTTGTACACGTACGATGCGGTGTACCTGTCCTTTGCGACCGAGATGCCGGTGTTGACCAGGGCGAGCTTGGTTTCGGCGTTATCGGTGATGCCACTGTAGAGGTACTTGCTGCCCAAACCAGCAACAGCCTTGGCGCTGTATCCGTCCTTGCCGTTGTAGAACTTGTAGCCGGCTTCGAAGTATTTGGCGTTCTTCGTGTCGCTGCCAGCAACGTTGATTGCCGCAAGGAGGCTGAGGTCGCCAGCGGCATAAGCTACGTCGATTTCAACGATGTTCGGGCTGGAGCTCGAGAAGTCGAAAGCCCTGGCCGACGTAGTTGTAGGAACGTAGTAATCGACCGCGCTCAGGCTGAAAGGTCCGGCCGGCAATGTTACGGTGAGGTCGACTTCTTTGTAGCGAGGGTTGTCCTTGATGCCATAGGAGCCCCAGCCGCCGATGGCGATGCCGTTATCGAAGGTGTAAGTGACAGCCGGCTGGATTGCGGGCGAGTCACCGACTTCCGAACCCCTCCAGACATAGCTGCTGACGAGGTCGACGCCGGTCTTGAAGCCTTCTGCGTGAGCTGCGGTGGCGCCGACGCCAGAGAAGAGCGCAACGGCAAGTGCGAGGATTTTTGCTGATTTTTTCATCGAGCGTTACTCCTTGTTTGTGTGTTGGTTTGTGCTGTTATGAAAAAACATGATGGCTTTCGTAACGGCCTTTCCAGGTTTCCCGGGGGGGCATTTCGATTCCATACTGAATTCTCTAAGCGAGAACTACTGATAAATATAAATTAATATTTAAAAAATACAAATCAGTAAGAATAAATAAGAGAAAAGCGCCGATAAATCTAAAAAAATAAGGCGGACTGACGCGAGGCGGATTTGAGCACTGGCGTCCGGATGCCTACATTTGAGTTGTTCTGTCAACGATACAGCCCTTAAACTGCAGCATGAGCGTCCATCGTCTTGCATTCGGCAGCGACATCGTCCATTGCGGCGCCCTGAGAAGGTGCGTGCAGGCTTTCGGGTCGATCGAGGGCCATGCCGGCGACTTCATCCGGATGCTCGAACTAGCTGTGCACGAGGCGTTCGTCAATGCCGTCATCCATGCCAACGGCTCCGACCCGGCCCTGCCGGTGTCTATACTCCTGAGGGACGGAAGTGGTGATGGCGGGCGTTTCCTGGAGGTCGAGGTTGCGGATTGCGGAAGCGGTTTCGCTCTTGACGGCTGCCTTGATTTCAGCGAGGCGGGCGATGCGCGAAAGCTTTCGGGCAGGGGCCTTCCCCTGATCGCCCGTGGTGTGGAGAGCGTCCGTGTGGAACGACGAAGCGGCGGGAGTGTGCTGATATTGCGTTATATTGCCAGCTGACGATATTTTACAGCATTTCGACTTCACCATAAACGGATATTCGCCATGGACCTCTCCCGAAGTGCCGAGTGGAGCGCTCTGGTTTCCCATTATCACGACCTCAGGCAGGTAAGGATGAACGAACTGTTCGAGGCTGACCCTGATCGCTTCGCACGTTTCTCCGTCTCACTGAAAGGCATGCTGCTCGACTACTCGAAGAACATGGTCACGCCCAGGACGATGGAACTGCTCATGGACCTTGCCCGGAGTTCGGGGCTCGAACTCCGGCGTCGGCAGATGTTCGAGGGTGAAACGATAAATTTCACGGAAGGCAGGGCGGTGCTCCATACCGCGCTGCGGCGCTCGCCCGGCCAGGGGCCGGTTGTCGACGGGGAGGAGGTCTCCTCCGAGGTGGCAGACGTGCTCGGGCAGATGAAGGCGTTCTGCGGCAGGGTCATCTCGGGCGAGTGGACAGGTTACACCGGCAAGCGGATGACCGACGTGGTCAATATCGGCATCGGCGGCTCCGACCTCGGCCCGTACATGGTCACCGAGGCGCTGAAGCCGTTTGCGCACGGGCGCCTGAAGGTCCATTTCGTGTCGAACATCGACGGCTCCCATCTCGCCGAGACCCTGAAGGCCGTCAGGCCTGAGACGACCATGTTCATCATCGCCTCCAAGACCTTCACGACGCAGGAGACGCTCACCAACGCGATGAGCGCGCGCGAGTGGTTCCTGAAGAGCGCGGGCGAAATGGGGTACGTGGCGAAGCACTTCGTGGCGGTATCGACGAACAGGGCAAAGGTCGAGGAGTTCGGCATCGATGCGGCGAACATGTTCCGCTTCTGGGACTGGGTCGGCGGCCGTTACTCGCTGTGGTCGGCTATCGGCCTCTCCATAGCGCTCTACCTCGGCTTCGACCGTTTCGAAGAGCTGCTCGAGGGGGCCCGCGAGATGGACGAACATTTCCTGGAAGTCCCGTTCGAGTCGAACCTCCCGGTGCTGCTTGCGATGCTGGGCATCTGGTACAACAACTTCTTCGACGCCCGCACCCACGCGATCATCCCCTACGACCAGTACCTGCACCGCTTTCCGGCTTACCTGCAGCAGCTCGACATGGAGAGCAACGGCAAGCGGGTGGACCGCGTCGGGCGTGAAGTCGACTACGCGACCGGGCCGGTGATCTGGGGTGAGCCGGGAACCAACGCCCAGCACGCCTTTTTTCAGCTGATGCACCAGGGGCCGAACATGGTGCCCGCGGACTTCATCGTGCCTCTCAGGAGCCAGAACCCGATGGGGGAGCACCACGACATGCTCGTGGCAAACTGTTTCGCCCAGACCGAAGCGCTCATGCGAGGCAAGAGCGAAGCCGAGGCAAGGGCCGAACTCGAAGCCGCAGGCCTCTCGGGGCTCGACCTGAAGATGCTGCTGCCGCACAAGGTATTCCCCGGAAACAGGCCGACGAACACCATCCTGCTCGACGAGCTCGATCCCTATACGCTCGGCTCTCTGATAGCGCTGTACGAGCACAAGGTCTTCGTGCAGGGGGTGGTGTGGGACATCAACTCCTTCGACCAGTGGGGGGTTGAACTCGGCAAACAGCTTGCCAAGGTGATCCTTCCGGAGCTGACGGCCGGGGAGCCGGTCGGGAGCCACGACGCATCGACTAACGCCCTGATCAACCGTTACCGGGAATCGAAAGCGAGCGGTTCAGATTCGGCTACTTCGCAGATTTCGCTGTTCTGATCAAGGACGACAGGATATGATTTAATCGGTATCGATACCGATGGCGATTTCGATGAGGCGATGACGATTCCGATTTGGAGGTTGTGAGCTTTCCGATATGAGTGGAAATGAAAAAAGCGGCAGAAGCCGCTTTTTTCGTGTTGTGATCTTTTCCCTGGATCAGAGTCCGTTGCGCTTGAAGATCGTGTCGACGCTCTTCTTGAGCTTCTGCTGGATCGTCTCGGGGCTGAAGAGGCGGTTGATCTCCTCCTCGGAGATGTGCGCGAGGAGTTCGCTGTCCTGAAGCACCAGGTCGCGAAGCTGCACCTTCTCTTCCCAGCTCTTCATGGCGTTGCGTTGCACCAGGCGGTAGGCCTCCTCGCGGATGAGCCCCTTGCCGGTCAATGCGAGCAGCAGGGTCTGGGAGAGGGTGAGGCCGTAGGAGGTGTCGAAGTTCTGCTCCATCCTCTCCGGATAGACCAGCAGGGTGTCGATGGCCTCGCTGAAGGTGCGGAGCATGTAGACCAGCGCGATGGTCGAGTCGGGCATGATGACGCGCTCGACGGAGGAGTGAGAGATGTCCCGCTCGTGCCAGAGCGCGACGTTCTCCATGGCTGCGATCGAGTTGGAGCGGACGACCCTGGCCAGGCCGGTCAGGCGCTCGAAGGTGATCGGGTTGCGCTTGTGCGGCATGGCCGAGCTGCCTTTCTGGCCCTTGCTGAAGAACTCCTCGGTCTCGCGGACCTCGGTGCGCTGGAGGTGGCGGAGCTCGGTCGAGAACTTCTCGATCGAGGAGGCCACGATGGCCAGCGTGGTGGCGTATTCGGCGTGGCGGTCGCGCTGCAGGATCTGGGTCGAGATCGACGAGGGGGTCAGGTCGAGTTTCCTGCACACGGCGGCTTCGATGTCGGGCGAGAGGTGCTGGTAGGTGCCCACGGCCCCTGAGATCTTGCCGACCGAGACGATCTCCTGGGCCCGCGTCATGCGCTCCAGGTTCCGTTTCATCTCCTCATGCCAGAGCAGCAGCTTGAGGCCGAAGGTGGTCGGTTCGGCGTGGATGCCGTGCGTACGGCCCATCTGCAGCGTGTATTTGTGCTCGACGGCGCGCTTGGCGAGGATTCCGATCAGGGATTCGATCTCTGCGACGATGATCTTCGCAGCGTCGCGCATCTGCATGGCAAGGCTGGTATCGACCACGTCCGAAGAGGTGAGGCCTTCATGGATGTAGCGGGATTCAGGTCCGACGTAGCCGGCGACGTTGGTGCAGAAGGCGATGACGTCGTGCTTGGTCTCACGCTCGATCATCAGGATCTCCTCGACGTTGAACCTGGCTTTCTCCTTGATGGTCGACAGGGCGTCGGCAGGCACAAGCCCTGCTTCGACGCGGGCTTCGACGGCCGCGATTTCAAGCTGGAGCCAGCGTTCGAACTTGGCTTCATCGGTCCAGATTGCCGAGATGTCCTTCGGCGAGTAACGTGGTATCAAGGTCGGGTGTCTTTAGGTTGTCGTAAAAAAATCTTGTGCTAATATAAAAAGCGGGGACGAAAGCCGTCAGGGTTTTTTGTCGGCCTCCTCCCGGAGCTCGCGGTAGACCTCCATCACGTAATCGAGCGCCGCCTGGCGGTCGTAGGGGATCCTTCCGTCGATGATCGCGTTTTCCATGCGCGACTTGATGATGCCGATCAGCCGGCCCTCGGTGAGCTGCAGCAGCTGCATGATGTCGTGGCCGCTGACCGGGGGGCGCCACCTGGCCAGCAGGTCCTTCTCACCGACCTCCGCGATCTTCTCCTCGACGTTGTTGAAGTTCGTCATGATGCGCTGCACCTTGCGGGGGTTCTTGCTGGTCACGTCCGCGCGGCAGAGGTTCATGAGGTCCTCGAGGTCCGGCCCGGCCTCGAACATGAGGCGGCGGATGGCCGAATCGCTGATCTCCTCCTTCGAAAGGGGGATCGGGCGGTGGTGCAGGCGTACCATCTTCTGGACGTACTCCATGGGCTCGAGCGGCCACTTCATCGACTTGAAGATCCTCGCGACCACCTTGACGCCCACCGCCTCGTGGCCGTGGAAGGTCCATCCGGTGCCGTTGGAGAAGCGCTTGGTGACCGGCTTGGCGATATCGTGGAACAGGGCGCTCACCCGGAGCCAGAGCTTGTCGGAGTGCTGCGAGATGTTGTCCACAACCTGGAAGGTGTGGTAGAGCGTGTCCTTGTGGCCCAGGCCGTCGACCTGTTCGATGCCGGCCATGGCGTCGAGCTCGGGGATGATCTCCTTCAGGAGCCCGGTCGAGTGCAGTATCTCCAGGCCTATGGAGGGCCTGCGGCACTGCATGATCTTCAGGAACTCGTGGCTCGTGCGCTCCTTCGAGACGATCTGGACGCGCTCATGCATCGCCTTCATGGCCTCGAGGGTTTCTGGGTCGAGCCGGAATTCGAGCTGGCAGGCGAAGCGCGCCGCGCGCATCATCCTCAGCGGATCGTCCGAAAAGGTTTTCTCCGGGTCCAGCGGGGTCTTGAGCAGTCCTTCGCTGATGTGGCGTTCGCCCTCGTAAAGGTCGACGATCTCCCCCCGGCCATCCCTGTTCAGGCGGAGCGCCAGCGCGTTGATCGTGAAGTCACGTCTCGACAGGTCGTCCTCGAGGGTGCCGATGCTGGTGATCGGCTTGCGGGATTCGGGGTTGTAGCTCTCCTTGCGGGCTCCGACGATCTCGAGCTTGAAGGCGACGCCGTCGTCGCCCGAGAGTTCGAGCTGAGCCGTGCGGAACCGCTCGAACAGCACGAAATTCCTTCCTCCGAGCCGATCGGTGACCATCCTCGCGAACGCGACCGGCTCACCGATGACCATGATGTCGATGTCGGTACAGGGGCGCTGCATGCACAGGTCGCGCACATAGCCGCCTACGAGGTAGCAGGGGAGGCCTTCATGGTCGGCAAGGTCGCCGATGCGGTAGAGGATATCGGGGATTGCTGCGTGTTCAAACATCTCTGAGGTCGTACTCTGTATTCGTCGTAACAGGTTCAGTCAAGGTCGGTCGTGTTTTTCCGGATCTCTTCGGTGATGCGCCCCGCGACCATGAGCGCCTTGCGCCCCTCGTCCGAGGTGACCGCGGCCGGCAACCCGCTCCTCAGCGAGCCGATGAAGTGCTCCAGCTCAACCTTGAGCGCGTTGACCTTCGGTACCTCGGGGCTGACGTAATCCAGCGCCAGCCCTTCGAGCGACTCCTGGATCTCTCCGAACTGCTCGAGGATCTTTTTCGAGGCGAAGTTCCTTATGGGGTTCTTCGAGGTGAGCTGGTCGGGTTTCACGAGACGGAACACCTCCGACTTGCCGGTGGTGAAGTCCAGCGAAGCGTAGCTTTTCGGGTTCCTCCCGAAGAATCGCAGCTTGCGCAGGCGGCTGCGGCTGAGGCGGCTCGCCGTCACGTTGGCGATGGCCCCGTTGACGAACTCGATGCGCGCCGTGGCCATGTCGAGCTCGTTGGAGAAGACCTTGACACCGGAGGCGGCGATGCTGCGGATGTCCGATCTGATGAGCGACAGCACCAGGTCGATGTCGTGGATCATCAGGTCCAGCACGACCGAGACGTCGGTCACGCGACGCGAAAAGCCGCTCAGCCGTTCGGCCTGGATGTACATCGGTTCGCCTATGTAGGGCTCGACGGCCAGCAGGGCCGGGTTGAACCGCTCGATGTGCCCGACCTGGATCGTCAGGCCCTTCTCCTTTTCGATCCTGATCAGCTCGTCGGCCTCCTCGAGGGTCGCCGTGATCGGCTTCTCGATGAAGAGGTTAACTCCCGCTTCGAGCAGCTGCTTCGAGATGGCGAAGTGGGAGCTCGTGGTGGTCGCGACCACAACCGCGTCGCATGCCGCTGTCATCTCCTCGATCGACGCGAACGATGGCACCGCATACTTTCGGCAGATCTCCTGCACACGGTGGGCATGCAGGTCGAACACCCCCGCGAACTCCACGTCGGGCGAGGAGGCGGCGATCTCCTTCAGGAGGCCGGTATGGTATTCGCCGAGCTTGCCGACACCTGCGACGCCTATCCGCATGAGCTTCTCCTTTCGATTGCGTTGCTGTTGATCTTAACTGGCCGACTCCGCTTCGGGCTCGAGGGCTTCGATGTCGTACTTGAACAGGGCCAGGGAGATGAGCGTTCCGACGACGGTCAGCGCGCCCGCAAAGATGTAGGGAAACCGGTGGTCGATGCCATAGAGGATGCTGCCGCTGAAGGGGCCCATGATGCGAGCCAGCGCGTTGACCGCCTGGGCGAACCCCATGATCTGCCCCTGCTTCTGCTTGTAGCTGTACAGGGAGATCATCGAGATGTTGAGCGGGTTGACCAGGCTCGTGCCGATCGCGAAAAAGAGCAGGATGGCGAGTCCCAGCGTAAACATCGAGTCCTGCGGGATGAAGGGCACGAAGAACACCCCGACGAACGATGCCAGGTGCCCGAACACCATCAGCTTGTGCTCGCCGAACCGCTTGCTGAGCTTCGGGAGCATGCCGCCCTGGACGATGACCGAGATGAATCCGACGTAGGCGAAGAGGTAGCCCACCTGCTGCTCGGTCGTATGGTAGAACTCGCTCCAGAGCAGGATCGCCGAAACCTGCATGTTCACGATGGCCAGCGAATAGATGAAGTTGATGACCATCAGGAGCGCTACCGGCCTGGAGCTGAAGCTGGACCTGAGGGTTTCGCCATAGGCAGCGGCTTTGCTGCCGAGCGAGGTGAAGAACCCACCCTCATTGGCAGAACGAGGCTTCTTTCCCCTCCGGAGCAGGGTCGTGATGCTGACGGCGTGGGTGTTCGATTCGCTGAGGAAGAAGAGGGCGAGGATGAAGTTGACGCTGTTGAGCACGGAGGCGACGATGCCGACCATCGAGATGCCGTAGTTGGTCATCAGCAGGCCTCCGATCAGGGGGCCGATGATGAATCCGATCCCGAAGGCGGCGCCGAGCATGCCCATGGCCCCTGAACGGCTCTTCGAATCGGTCAGGTCGGTGATCGATGCCTGCGCCGCCGAGATGTTGGCCGAGCCGATGCCCGACAGCGCGCGAGCCAGGATGAGTAAGGGAATGCTGACGGCCTGCGAGAAGAAAGCATAGGATGCCGCCGCGATGAAGATGCTCGAGAGCATCACCGGGCGCCGTCCGATCTTGTCGCTCAGCTTGCCCCAGATCGGCGAGAAGATGAACTGCATCGAGGAGTAGATCGCCGCGATCAGGCCGATCATCACCGGTGTCGCACCGAGCTGCTTGGCGTAGGTCGGCAGCAGCGGGAGCACGATGCCGAAACCGATCAGGTCGAGCAGGACCGTGAGAAACAGGATGGCCAGCGGTGATTTTTTCATGAAAACGGGTTGGTGACGCTGAAAACCCTGAAAATACAAAAAAGGCGAGCCATCCCGAAACCGGCGTTCAAGTTTCCGGGGCAGGTTCCGGGACGGGGTTCCGAAGCCTCACCAGGGTCGGTTGAGGATTTCCTGTGGAATCTGGGCCACCGGTCGATACCAGGTGACTTCGACCGCGATGAAGCCGCAGATGATCACCATGAGGACAAGGCCGCCGATGAAGATGGTGTCGGCGATGTTTTCGATCTGCAACATCCTGTCGGTGCCCTGTTTTCGCATTGCCCAGTATGAGAGGATGCATGAGGTGAGGAAGAGAAGGGCGTTGAATGCGACCAGGTCGTCGATGAATGTGGTCGCTTTGCTGGCCTGCATCACCACCTGTATGATGCCGATAATGGTCGCACATGCGCCGACCAGGGCTGCGGAAACCGAGAAGATGTGTATGCAGATGTTCTCTTCGAGGCGTTCTTTGTCGCCTTTGAGGATGCGGCCTTTTTTATCGTCTTTCATGTTCCCCTGCTTTTCGTTGGTGTTTCGGGTCATTTGGTTCCAAACAGCCGTTTCAGTCCGGAGATGCCCTCGAGCACCCGCGGGCCGGGGCGGAGGTAGAGGTTGTTGTCGAAATCGCCGTAGACCCGGCCGTTCCTGACGGCGGCGATGCCCGCCCATCCCGTGCGCTTCCGGATTCCTTCCACCGGGGGGGCCTCCTTCGACATGTACATGCAGGCGATAACCTCGGGGTCCTGCCTGATGACCCATTCGGGTGATATCTCGAAATACTCCTTCTCGACCTGGTTCCCGATATTCTCGCCGCCGGCGTAGGCGACCATGGCCGAGGTGAAGCTGTTTTTGCCGCCCGTCCAGAGGGGATCGTCCCAGATTTCGAGGTAGATCCGGGTTTTGCGGGTCGTCACGGAGGCCTCGCGCCGGAAGGTTTCGAGCCCCTGCTGGATGACGCCGGCCAGGCTGTCGGCCTTCCGCGCATGGCCGGTGAGGCGGCCGAGCCTCCTCAGGGCATCCGGCACGTCGTCGGGAGTCCTGCAGCGGATATGTTCACGCCTCAGGCCGAGGGCGGTGATCCTGTCGCCGGTCTGTTCGCCGTCGAGGTCGACGTCGACAACCAGGTCCGGCCTGATAGAGGCGAGCAGCTCGAGCGAAGGGCGTCCGAACTGTCCGACCACCGGTACCTTGAGGGCATCTTTCGGCCAGTCGCAGGCGCTTGTCCTGCCGACGAGCTGATCGCCGGCGCCGATCGCGTAGAGCATTTCGGTCAGGCTCGGGGCGAGGCTGACGATGCGAGGCCCCTTGACGGCTTTTGCCGCCCGGTTCCCCGGTTTCCGGCCGCATCCTGCGAGCGAGAGGGCGGACAAGAAGAGCACCGCGAGGGCGAGGATGATCGGGTTACGGTTGGAGCGAAGCTGCATAGCGCTGGAGCAGGCGGTTGTGGTTGAAGGCGAGGGGCATGGCACGGGCTTCGTCGAGCGGAAACCACGCGATCTCTGTCACCTCGCCGGGCTGTCCGGCGGGCGTTCCGGAACCGGGTCCGCAGAAGGCGAGTACGACGGCATGGAAGCGGTGTTCCGGGAAGATTTCGTCGAACCAGCCGAGGAATCCCGAAGGTTCGAAGTCGAGTCCGGTTTCTTCGAGGACCTCGCGCCGTACTGCTGTTTCAACCGCTTCGAACTCGTCGATATGCCCTCCGGGGAGGCACCAGCAACCCTTGAATGGCTCGACGTCGCGCCTGGTGAGCAGGACGGTTTCCCTGTTGCCTGTTGCCGGATGTACGACTGCTGCTACGGTGGCTTTTGCCATGTTTGGCGGCTGGTTTGGTGAGCGGATCGATGGTCAAAGCTAAGAAGCTGCCGCAAAACCGCAAAGCAGGGTGACTTTTTGACGGGGGAAGCTGTTGAAAAAAGAGGAGAGGCCGATGTGAAAACCTCCAGGAAGTAACCGCAACGAACCCTCAGCATGAGCAACCATACCAGGAGCTGGGTCCAGAAGATCCCGGTAAAGATCGACGATGCCTGGGACTTCTTTTCGAGGCCGGAGAACCTTTCGAAGATCACCCCGCCCGAAATGTTCTTCAGGATCACCAACGGGATCGGCAGCCAGCCAATCCGGGAGGGCATGGTCATCACGTACACCCTGTACCCGATCATGATGATTCCCGTGAACTGGGCGACCGAGATCACGAAGGTCTCGAAACCCGATTTCTTCGAGGACCGGCAGCTTTCTGGTCCCTACGATGAATGGCATCACCGCCACGAGTTCAAGCCGGTCTCGGGGGGCGTCGAGATGACCGATACCGTTCGGTACCGCCTGCCGATGGGCCCGATCGGGGAACTGGCAGAGTCCCTGATTGTCGGGCATCGACTGGAGGAGGTGTTCGCCTACCGGCGCAGGCGCATCTCCGGGATACTCGGTTCAATGGAGTGAACCGGTTGGAATTTATCCGGGAAATCGTTATTTATCGGCCGCAAAGATTTGTGTTCTTTCACATGACATCTGGTGCCGGCTTGAAAGCCGGAGAATAGGGAAGTACGTGAGATTCGTACACTGTACCCGCAACTGTACAACGGCAAGCTGCCGCTGACAGGCATGGCCACATGCCTCGAAGCCGCAGTCGCTGCAAGTCACTGCCCATGTCCTCCACGGACGGGGTGGGAAGGCCGCAGCGGTCCAGCCGTCATAGTCAGGAGACCTGCCAGCTGATTCTTTGCTGTTTGACACGACTACGGGTTATAGTCAGGCAAAGCTGTCCCTAACGGTTCATCTCCGATACCGGTCCATCGATTTCATCCCCCTGCCAGCAGGTCTGCATGAGATCAGGAGGACCATCGGTTCGTCAATCCCCCCGGGTACATCAGCCGCCTTGCTTCCAAACCCCTGTCTGTTGATTTTTTTCAATTCAACACAGGACAACAACACATGAACAGGAAAAAGCTTGCCATCATCATGGCGGCCATGCTCTGCAGCCGCGGGCTGCAGGCCGCAGAACCCGGCAACGATTACGTGGGGCAGGAGGTCGTGGTGACCGGAACCCGCAGCGAGCAGCGGCTCGAGAAAATCCCGGCCTATATCGAGGTGATCACCTCGGCCGATATCAGGAAGAGCGGTGCCCAGACGGTGCCCGAGGCGCTTCAGTCCCTCAGCGGCGTAGCGGTCAGCGACAACAACCGCCAGCGGGTCGATATGGAGGGGTTCGGCGATACGGCCGACAGGAACGTGGCTGTGCTTCTTGACGGCCGGAGGTTGAACCCCATCGACATGGCCGGCCCCGACTGGAGCACTATCCCCGTCGCCGACATCGAGCGGATAGAGGTGCTCTACGGCCCCGGATCGGTCCTTTACGGTGACAACGCGAAGGGAGGTGTCATCAACATCATCACCAAAAAGCCGGTCGGCAGGAGCAGTGCGAATTTCGATCTCTACGGAGGGACCTCGGGCAGGAAGGGGGCGAACGGTTCGTTGACGATTGCCGACGGAGAGACCGCGATGAGCGTCGGTGGCTCCTTTTTCGATACGAACGGTTACCGTATTCATTCGGAAGAAAACCGATCGAGCGGTTACGGCAACCTCCGCCTGAAGCCGCTGGAGCGGTTGAGCGTCACGGCGGATTTCAAGCTGTCGGACAGCGAGTACAACCTGCCGGGCAGCCTTTCCCTGCAGCAGATCAGGGAAAACAGGAGGCAGGTGCAGCCCGGGCATGAAGCCGATCGCGCCTTCGACGACGCGTCGAAATTCGGGGTTGTCCTGCAGTACGACATGGAGCGGTCCGGGATCTTTTCCCTCGATGCGTCTTACGGCGAAGAGAAGCGGATAGCGGACATGGCCAGCCTCAATTATTACATGGTCACCAACATGTTCACGAGGACCCTGTCTCCCAAGTACCTGCTTGATTCGGAATTCGGCGGATTTGCTAATCGTCTGACGCTGGGCGCCGATTTTCAGCAGGTCGATTATGATGCGACAAAAGCCGGCTCGACCCGGGTTGTCAATACCTGGATGAACCATGAACGGAAAAGCCTTGCCGGTTTTGTCCAGAACGAGCTGAACCTTACCGGTGCCCTGGTACTGAGTGCCGGCTACCGTTATGAACATGTCGACCTGGACCTCGGCTATCGGGATGCCTACGGCACCAGCCTGACCAAATCGGGTACGCACCAGTGGGCAGGGGATGTTGGCCTTTCCTACGCATTCCTCCCCGGCTCCAAGCTCTATGGCAAAGTCTCCCGTGCCTACCGTTACCCGGTCATCGACGAGATGGTCTCCTGGTTCGGAGGGTCTATCACCGAACTGAAGCCGGACCGTTCGACGGGTTACGAACTGGGTCTCAGGGTTGCAGGTAATGACCGCCTGATCCTCAATGCCAGAGGGTATCTGCGGAATGTTGAGGATGAAATCCTGTATGATCCTGACGCCAATCTTTGGGGTGCGAACATCAACTACCCCAATTCCCGGCACCTCGGTACCAACTTCGATGCACGCTACCGGCTCAAGGACAGCTTGACGCTGTTCGGCGGAGTCGCGTATACCAGGGCTAGCTTCACTTCCGGCGATTATGACGGCAAGGCGATCCCGCTCGTTCCGAACTGGAAAACCAACATCGGCATCGAGTACGATTTCGGATCGGGCCTCCATTCGAGGGTCCAGTACAACTATGTCGGCAGGCAGTACCTGGCGGGTGACATGGCCAATGCCCTGGACAGGCTCGACGACTACCGCACGGTCGATCTGCATCTCGATTACCGGATGAAGCAGGTCGATCTCTACCTGACGGCTACAAACATATTCGACGAGAAGTACGCTTCCTTCGCGGCGAACAACTGGAACGGCCCGGGCCTTTACCCGATGCCCGAGGCGGTCTACACCGTCGGCATGCGTATGAAGTTCTGATGCCGGCTTCCATGGCATTACGGAACATCGCGGTGCTCGGCACCGCTTCCGATGTGGGCAAGAGCGTCGTTGCGACGGCGCTCTGCCGCATCTTCAGCAATGCGGGCATCGACGTGGCGCCGTTCAAGGCGCAGAACATGTCGAACAACTCCGGCGTGACGCCGGAGGGGGGCGAGATGGGGCGGGCGCAGATCGTGCAGGCACATGCCGCGCGCGTTGCGCCGCATGCCGACATGAACCCGGTATTGCTGAAACCCAACACCGACACCGGCGCGCAGGTGGTCCTGCAGGGGAAGGTCTGTGCGGACAGGTCGGCGCGCGAGTATTTCGGCGACACCGCGAGCTGGGCCGCGGCGGCGTTCGACAGCCTCGACCGCCTGATGGCCCGGCATGAGATGATCGTCATCGAGGGGGCGGGGTCGTGCGCTGAGATGAACCTCTACGACCGCGACTTCGTCAACTTCAGGACCGCCAGGCGGGCAGGGGCGGCGGTCATCCTCGTGGCGGACATCGATCGCGGCGGGGTGTTCGCCCAGGTCGCCGGGACGCTCGCCATCATCCCGCCGGAGGACCGTGCCCTGGTGAAGGGGGTGGTCGTGAACCGGTTCAGGGGCGACCGCTCGCTCTTCGACGACGGCGTGAAAATGCTTGAGGAGATGACCGGGGTGCCGGTGCTCGGGGTGATCCCGTATTTCAGGGGCTTCTTGATCGATGCGGAGGATGCCGTGCCGCTCTCAGCCCTGGTCGACCCGAAGCATGGTCCCGCCCCGGAGAAAACCGGGATTGCCGCCATCTATTTCCCGCACATCTCGAACTTCACCGACCTGGCGCCGCTGGAGGCCGATCCCTCGGTCGAGCTGCACTGGCTGCACCATCCGAAACCGCTTGACAGCTACCGCGCCTTGGTGCTTCCCGGGTCGAAAAACGTCCGGGGTGACCTCGAGTGGCTGTTTGCCATGGGGTGGCGGGAGCATATCGAAGCGTTCAGGCGGGCCGGCGGAACCATCCTTGGCATCTGCGGCGGCTACCAGATGCTCGGTGACGCCGTCGAGGACCCCTACGGCGTCGAAGGGTCTCCTGGCAGCAGCCGCGCGCTCGGCATGCTGCCGGTCACGACGGTGCTCGAACGCGAGAAGGCGCTCAGCAACTGCCGGGGACGGATCGCCGGTACGGAGATCGAGGTGCGCGGCTACGAGATCCACATGGGCAGGAGCATCGAGGCCGGGAAGTCCCCGACGGCGTTTGTTGACGTGACGGAGCGGAACGGAGCTCCCGACAGCGGGCCCGATGGCTCGACCAGTCCGGACGGCAGGGTCATGGGCACCTATTTCCATGGTTTCTTCGATCGTCAGGAAGTCCGGAACTGGTTCCTTTCAAGGATCGACGGACGGTACCGGCCGCCGGCATCTGCCGATGCGGGAGATGAGCCGTTCGAGAAGCTGGCCTCGCATTTCGTCGAGAACCTCGACCTCGAGGCCCTGTTCCGCATCGCCGGGGTGGCTCCCGTCGGGCGCTGAATCAGGGCGTCAGGCCTCCGGCGGCGGTTTTGCCGTTGCGGGGCCAGCATGTATCTTATCCGACTGCAACAAACAAAAACCGAAACCAATGATACAGAAGCGGGTTCTCCTCTTTACGGGCGACGGCAAAGGCAAGAGCACGGCCTCCTTCGGCATGCTCGCCCGTGCGCTCGGCCACGGCATGAAGGTCCGGGTCATCCAGTTTGTCAAGGCGCAGGACGGCGTCGGCGAGATGCTCTTCTTCTCGCGGTTCGAGAATGTCACCTGGGACCATTACGGCAAGGGATTCCTGCCTGCCGACCCGACAAGCCCCATGATGGAGTCGCACCGACAGGCGGCCAGGGCCGGCTTCGAGGAGGCTCTGGAGGCGCTGGGTTCCGAAGGGTACGATTTCGTGCTGCTCGACGAAGTCTGTTTCGCGCTTTCGAAGGATCTCATCCCACTCGAACCGCTGGTCGAAGCCATCCGCAATGCGCCTTCAAAGATCATCGTCCTGACCGGTCGCAACGCGCCGCAAGGGCTGATCGATGTCGCCGATACGGTCACGGAGATGCGCATGGTAAAGCACGGTTACGAGCAGGGGCTGCTCTCCCAGGCCGGGGTGGAGGAGTGACCTTGACCTCAGGGCCCGCCGCATCAGGGCGGAACGCCTGCCGGCCGATCGTGTCGACGGCAGCCCCCAAACGTGGCAAGGCGCTGGCGCTGCTCATCTCGCTGCCGCTGCTGCTGGCCATATCGCTGCTGCTGGGCCCTTCGGGCATCGGGTTACCCGATACGTCGACCGTATCGGGCCAGGCTATTTTTTCGCTGCGAATCGGACGCTTCTTCATGGGGCTCATGGTCGGCGCGGCACTCTCGGCTTCGGGCACGGTGTTCCAGGCGATCCTGCGCAACCCGCTCGCCGAACCATACGTGCTCGGGGTGAGCGGCGGGGCCGGACTTGGTGCGGCCCTGAGCATCCTGGTCGGCGGCGGGTTGCTGGGCGCCGTAGGATTGCCGGTCACGGCATTCGTGTTCGCCGTGGTCACATTGCTCGTCGTCTACGGCATCGCCAGCCAGGGCGGCGGGTCTCCATCCGTCTACAGCCTCATCCTGAGCGGCGTCATCGTCAGCGCCATCTGTTCGAGCTTCATCATGTTCCTCGTGTCCACCGCCGATATCGCCGGAATGCACACGGTGGTCTGGTGGATGCTGGGCAACCTTCAGCCGGGGGCCCCGGAAGGGCAGCTGATCTCCCTGCTGTTCATCTCCTTGTCCATTGTGGCGCTCTGGCTGCTCGCCCCGGCGCTCAACGTACTGACCCTCGGCCGTGATATGGCCCACTACCAGGGGCTCGACGCCGGGCTGGTGACCATGTCGAGCCTGCTCCTGGCGACCCTGCTTGCCGCCACGGCGGTCTCCATGGGCGGGATGATCGGATTCGTGGGCCTCATCGTGCCGCACGTCATGCGTACCCTCTTCGGGCCCGACCACCGCTGGCTCCTGCCGGCCTCGGCCATCGGCGGGGGCGCCTTCCTCGTGCTGTGCGACGCCATCGCCCGCAGCGTCATGCCTCCGGTAGAAATCCCGGTCGGCGTGGTCACGGCGCTGTGCGGCGGGCCGTTTTTCCTTGTCATCCTGCGGAGGAAGATGAGCCATGCCTGGATCAGCTGATATGAATGCCCCGGCGCTTGCCTTCAGGTCGGTGACGGCCGGCTACCGCAACCGGTCCGTGCTCGATGGGATCGATTTCGAGATTGCCGAGGGGGAGTTCGTCTCGGTCATCGGGCCGAACGGTTCCGGGAAGAGCACCATGCTCAGGACGGCGACGGGGCTGATCCGGCCCCGGCAGGGGAGCGTCGAGCTGTTCGGCCGGGGCGTCCCGTCGCTGAAGCCGCGCGAGCGCGCCGCGCTCATCGGCGTGGTCCCGCAGAAGCTCGAGTCGCCCATGGCGTTCACCGTCGGCGAGATCGTCACGTTCGGCCGGAGCGCCAGCCGGAGCCTTTGGGGTATTCCCGATCCGAAGGATTCGGACGCCGCCGAGCGGGCCATGATCTTCACCAACGTGCTGGAACTGAAGGACAGGCTGTTCAACGAGCTGAGCGCGGGCGAACAGCAGCGGGCAGCGCTCGCGATGGCGCTTGCCCAGGAGCCGCGCATCATCATGCTCGACGAATCGATCGCTCACCTGGACATCAACCACAGCCAGGAGGTGCTCAGGATCCTGATGAACATCAACCGGGAGGAGAAGATCACGGTGCTGCTGGTCAGCCACGACCTGAACCTCGCGGCGCAGGTGGCCGACCGGATGCTGCTGATGGATGGTGGTCGACTCGTCTCGAACGGCTCGCCGGGAGAGGTGATGCGGGAGGAGCAGCTCAGTCGGGTGTACGGTTGCGAGCTGCGCGTGCGGCGCGACCCGTACGGAGGGCATCCCGTGGTGAGCGGCACGCTCGACGCACAGATGCGGAGGCCGAAGACCAGGATGCGCCTGCACGTCATCAGCGGCGGGGGCGTGGGGATCGAGCTGTTCAGGCGCCTCCGGATCGAAGGCTACGACGTGACGGCGGGGGTGCTCAACCGCCTTGATTCCGATGCCGAGGCGGCCCGTGCGCTCGACATTCCCTGCGCGCTCGAGCAGCCCTTCTCCCCGGTTGGCCCCGAGGCTTACGAACAGGCCAGGCTCATGGTGGGGCAAGCCGACGGTGTCGTCGTCGGCCCTGTACCCTTCGGTAGCGGGAACCTGGTCAACCTCGAACTCGCCGCCATGGCGCTCGCGGCCGGCAAGCCGGTCTGGATGGCTTCTGATATCGCCGGGCGGGACTACACGCCGGCCCGTGAGGCGGCCGGAACGGCAGAAAAGCTCAGGAGCGGCGGCGCGGTCGAGTGGTCCGGCATCCACGAGCTGGCGCTCCTGCTCCAGCGTGAAGCCGGGGCGCGCGATGCATGACGTCCAGGGGCTGACCGGGGTCAGTTGGCCGTACCGGCTTTCGTCCCGGGGCTTCCGGCGACAGACCTCTCGGAATCACTCATACCGTCGAGAGTGAGCTCGACCCCCTTCAGGTAATCGCCAGCTATCCTTACCGATCGAGGCCTGGCGTATGCTAGCTGCCGGCCCTCGATCGAGACTACCCTGAGCCGGTAACTCCCCGGAGGGAGGCCGTCGGTCCGGTACTCGCCGAACTCGTTGGTCTCGACCTTCGCCAGGATCCTCTCCTGCGGATCGACGACCTCGACGCACGCATTTCCGATGCCGTTGCCGTCACGGTCCAGAAGCCTCCCGGAGATCCCGTAGAGGGCATGGACCGGGATATCCACGTTGGTGACCGCTCCGTTCCTGACCTCGACGAGCTGTTTGCTTTTACCCACGGCAAGCTCGATCGGAAGCCGCTCGGTATCAACCGTGACGTTGTAGATTCCCGGTTTGAGGTTGCCCACGAAGAACGATCCGTTGACCTGGCGCTGGTCGAGCCTCCTGCCGTCGAGGAGGATGCCGACGTCATTGATGTCGCCGGGAGAGGCTTTCGCCCCGTCCGCAATCACGAGCCTGCCAGCCAGCCCTCCCCGGGTGGTGCCGATGGCGCTACGGTCGATCGGGAATGCGCGCAGGCCGGAGAAGCCCAGATCCCAGCTGAGCGCACAGGCGAAGAAGTGCCGGCTGGCAGGCGGGATGACAAAATCCGTGAGTTCGGTGGTGGTAACAAGGTTCCGGGCCTGTGCCAGATTCCAGCTGTACTGAAGGGTAAGCCTGAAACCTGTATTGATGTACCGGTTCCATTTCCCGGTGAACCCCACCTCGTTTCCGGAACGCGATGCCCCCAATTCGACAAGATCATACCTGCTGTTCTTCGGGTACCAGTCAAGGTAGAGGCCCGTGACATTGCTGCCGGTCCTGAATGCGTATTCGTTGAAGGCCCTCGCCTTGAGACTGCGGCTGATGCCCTGATTCCATTCAGCCGATGCCACGCCGTTCTCATGGATGCACCGCACGGCAGCGTCCTGCGAAAAGGCATGGCTCGCTTCATAGCGGTAATGGCCATCGCTGTTCGGGACGGCCGACAGCATCGTGTCGCCGGGGAGCGAAACATACGTGCCCGGAAGCAGGAAGCGATGCAAGATGGATTCATTTTCTCGCCATGCCCGGCCCTGCAGGATGAAGGTGAGGGCGCTCGTCGTTCTTTTCGAAAACCTCAGCCAGTACTGTTCCTGCCGCATGGTGCCGTCATATCCGAAGTCACGTTCGTTCCATGATCCCCAGCAGCCGAAATCCCAGCTCTTCCCGTTGCCTTCGAGCCGCAGGTCGGCGCCATGCCGATGGTTTGCCTCGCTTCCATAGAGCGAGGAGGCCCAGTTGTCGCCGAGGGAGAGGGTTGTGCCGGCGGAAAAGTCGCCGGCGGACGTTACGGGGTTGTGCTGGGCGGCGGCATCGATGGTGACCCGGTCGTTCAGGCCGTATTGCACCTGCCCGAAGCCGGTCAAGCCGACTGAAGGAGGAGAGTTCCAGGTTGCCAGAGGATTTCCGGAACATCCGATTCCTCCCCGAACCAGCACCTCTCTTCCCGGGAGGCTGCCGTTGATGACCGACTGGCTGTAATTAAGCACGGCAAAAGGCTTTTCCTCGGCGGACCGTTCATAGATGTAGACTTCGGTCTTTCGCGGGTCGGCAATCATCCTCACGTTCTCGAACGCAAATTTCCCGTCGAGCCTGATACGGATCCTCGAGACGATCTTATTGTCGAAACGAAGTTCGGCGATGCCCGCGGCAGGCCCGTTGCCTTCGATGGTGCGGAACTGGTTTCGGTTTTTCGAAACGAAAACATCGGTTGCCGAACGTCCCGAAGCGTCGAGGTAGCTGATGATGTCGCGATTGTTCCAGCCGAACTGCAGGCCCGTGAATTCGTTGTTCGGGGTCATCCATGAGGCCTGGTTAGCTCCGCTTCCCGCCCTGAAGGCCACATGGTCCGAAAAGACCGTCCAGTGGTATCGTCTCAGCTCCATCCGATGGTCGCCCTGGCTGTTTTCCAGGTCGACATCCCAGACGCCCGACTGCGCCCGCCCTCCGGTCTGGACACGGAGGCTGTTCGTGCGCATCTGCTCGAAATCGCGCCGCGTTTCCGCATCTATGGACAGGAAGGAAAGCGAGCCTGACGGTGCGGACACATCCGGTACCAGCGGAGTGCTCGGCCCGGGGGAGATCTCCCTGATCGGCGCCCAGGGGATGTCGAGCAGGGCGCTGGAAAGCCGGGCATTGAATCTGACGTCCACCAGGAAGGATCTCCTGAGCGATGAGAAGGAGATGCAGCGTTCGCCGTCGAAATCCTTCAGCTCACCCCTGTCGAACGGGATGGAGCCGAGCGTGGTCGCAAAGGTCGATTTCTGCCTTTCCCCCGGGGCTTCCCTGAGGCCGGCCTGCCCGATGAAGAGCGCATAGGGAATCCAGTAATCGTCAACAGAACGGTAGATCAGGTGCTCCCCGACCGATCTCCTGTTCATGACGACATCAGCCGGGAGGGGGTCATATCCATCCCTGGGAGCCGTGACTGTCGGGATGGCGGCAGCCAGCCCCGACGGAGCGCCATCAAGCCGGTCTGGGAACATCGCTCCCTGTGCAAGGCAGACAGCGATGCCTGCTGTCCGCAACAGGATGTGGTGACGGGGGCGCATGGCTTTCAGGCGGTTCCTGTGGATTACTGAAAGAGTCTTTCGATCTGGCGTCCGCCGAGCTTTCCGTTAAAGGCTACGACATATCCGCTTTTCTGACCTGAAACGCCCAGGCTTTCAGTGATGGTCCTGCGATGGCCCGGGAGAACCGGCATGCTGAAGATGGATCCAGAGGCGATCAGGCCTTCGGGTTTCCTCCATTCGGTGCTGTTCCGGAGGTACTCCTTCATGGCCTTGAAGCCGGGGAATGTCCCCGCTTTCCACAGGGTGTAATCACCCGTAAGGCGGGTATGCATGTTGCCGTTGTTGCGAACGACGGCCCTGATCGCTCCCGCATGCCTGTCGAGCAGGAGGCTTTCGATTTCAGCGGATTCGTGCGTTGAGCCGCAATAGCCGTACATCGCCATTGAATAGTTGAACTTGAGCCGTATGCCCTCTTTCCAGCTCTCGTTCCCCGAGTCTTCCTCACTGATGGACAGGAGTGCCCGATGTTCGCCCGGTTCCGGCTGGACGTTCGGCCTGACCGAGTAACGGATCACCTGGCAACCGCCCGGCTCAAGCGTGAACGACAGGGGGCTGATGAGCAGCCACTGGTCGAGCGATTGCGGTGATCCGGGAATCAGTTTGACATTGTTCTGTTCATCGAGCGTCCAGTTGTAGACCGAGAGCTTGACCTTGACGGGTTCATTTTTCAGATTCTGCAAGCGTATGGAACCGATAGCCGGCTTGCTGTCGATCGACAGTTCCACGATGCCCGGAGAGATGGCCAGTTGCCCGGCGGGCTCTTCCGCCCGGACGAGGGTGCTTCCCGTCAGGACTGAGAGGAGCATGAGGCAGGTTGCGGCGAGTCGTTCAATCATGGGAGCTTGAGTGTTATGGTTAAAGATTGTTGACCGAGATCGATATCGTTGTGTTCGTGTGCTTGCCGGAGAGCTTGGTGTTGCTCAGGTCCAGGGTGATGTCGACATAGCCGGTATAGGTGTAGGTATTTCTGTTCTGGCTTTTCGTCCATGGTTTTGTCGCTGCCGGGGCGACGGTGATCGATATCTTCGATTGAACCGATCCGCTGCTTTTCTGGAGCGGATTGTTGCTCAACGAGAAGGATGCTGAAGGAGAGGCGTTACTGTTGCCGCTGGTAAAGGTCCACAGCGGGATGTTGGTTATGGTGTAGGTCATGTTGTTCTGGGCAAGGACCATGCCGGTTCCGGAAACCGTGCCGCCATTGAATGTGGATGTCCCGCTGAACTCCGCCTGTGGTTGTGTCGATGAAAGATTCAGGCCGGAAAGGATCTCCGTCATCGTCGGCGAGAGGGCGACGGGTATCGTTGAGGTCAGGTTGGCCGCTTCCAGCCGGGACGGCAGGACCGGCATCAGTGCAGCGGCGAAGAGCAGGAGCTGCGCCGTGAAACGCCATCCGGCACGCATTGCGGAGCGTCTGCGTGCCGAATATATCCCCGTGTTCTGGCGGGAGTGCGTTTTCATGCCGGTGCCGGTCAGAGTGTTTGGGCCGAGATGGTAAGATCGCCCGAGTAAGCTCCGCTGGTCTTCGTGTTGGCGAAATCGAGCGCGACCCGGATATCGCCGTAGACCGGCGTGAGGCCTGCCAGCTGGAGGGTTTCGGTGCTTCCACCTCCGGAAGTCAATGTGGCGATGTTCGTAACGCCGATATTCGAAGTAGATCCGTTTTTAGTTAACACGCCCGCCAATGGTCCTGTTACCTTGACCTTCACATTGCCGCTCGGTGAGAAGCCCCTGACTGCCCAAACTTTGGAGGCTGTGAAGGTTGCTGATCCATTCAGTCCGGCAAATGCTGAGGTTTTGACGCCAGACAGGCCGCTTCCGCTGGCGCTTCCCCCGGCCATGTCAGCGGTGAAGGCGTTGTCGTCGGCGGTTTCGTTTGTCAGGAGTTCACCTGCTGCTGAAGTGATGGAAAGGTTCAGTTTCGAACAGTAGTCCAGGATGATGACATCCGGCACGGTAACGGTCAGGGACGATGTTCCTGTCGCCGTCTGGGCAGCCGCATTGCCAGAGAGACCGGCAGTCAGGAGTGCTGACCCGACGACGATTGTGCGTAGAGTGTTGTTAGCCATGGTGTTGATCTTGTTGTTAATGGTTTCAGGACGTATATCAGGGTACGCCCAGGCAGTGTTTTCCCTGAATTAGGGAGATGCCATCGGTATACCGCTCAGTATTTTGTCAAAAGTCGTGCCAGAAATGTTTGTGATCGTTTTATGAATATTTCCGGCGATGGGTTAACATCCATTGCGTGAACCAGTTGCCGATGATGCAACAGGTTGTGCCGTAGAGTATTTTTTCGGGACCGTTAGTTTGTGCCGTGATTTGCTGCGTGGTTATTGTGCGGCATTCTCGCTTTGAGACAGTTATTTCGCTAGACGTATTCTGGAGTTTCCGTTGAAACATAATGAGACAGCCATTTCCATGAATCAGACCACCAGCATGGCCGGCGGGGCGGATGCCGACAGGCGGTTCATCGACTGCAACGGTTTCCGGGTGCACTATCAAATGTTCGGGGACGGCCGGCCTCCGTTCATCGTGCTGCTGCACGGCAGTTTCCTCAGCATCCGTTCGTGGCGTGATGTCATGAGGCCGCTGGCCGACGGTGCTACCGTGGTCGCTTTCGACCGTCCGGCGTTCGGCCGCACCTCCCGGCCGGTGCCGACAAGGAAGAACGGGGCACGCTACAGCCCGGAGGCCCAGAGCGACCTGGTCGCGGCGCTGATGACGAAACTCGGTATCGATCGTGCCGTGCTGGTGGGCAACTCGACCGGCGGCACCCTGGCCCTCCTGACGGCGCTCCGCCATCCGGAACGCGTGCAGGGGCTCGTGCTCGTCGGGGCCATGATCTACAGCGGTTACGCGACCAGCGAGGTCCCGTCCTTCATGAAGCCCTTCATGAAGGCGATGACCCCCGTGTTCTCGAGGTTGATGAAGGTCGTCATCACCAGGCTCTATGACCGCAACATCCGCGGGTTCTGGCATGTCAGGGAGCGCCTTTCGGATGCGACCCTGGCGGCGTTCCGTCAGGACCTGATGATCGGGGATTGGTCGAGAGGGTTCTGGGAACTGTTCCTCGAAACGCACCACCTGCATCTCGACCGGCGCCTGAAGTCACTCTCGGTTCCCGCCCTGGTGGTTACCGGCGAGCACGACCTGACGGTCAGGGTCGAAGAGAGCCTGAGGCTCGTGCGCGAGCTTCCGGGAGCCGAACTGCAGGTTATCCCTGATTGCGCCCACCTCCCGCAGGAAGAGCAGCCCGATGCATTCGTCAGGATCGTCAACGCTTTTGTCCGGAAGCTCTCCTGATGGCCCTGGTCTTCCCTTCACGGCCTGACGGACCATGAATCTGCTCCTCCGATGGTGCATTGTGGTGATTTCTCTTGCTGGATTATGAGCATATGCGTATAATTTGGAAAAGGCGTTTCCAATCACAGCAACTACATGAGTACCATGGGCAACGATATGATCGTCACCTTCGCAGGCGGCAAGAAGGTCAATGCGGAGATCAACGGATTTACCATCAGGACCGACCAGGGCGTCTATGCCGGCGGAGAAGGTTCGGCTCCAGAGCCCTTCCTGCTGTTCCTGGCCTCCATCGGCACCTGTGCAGGCATCTTCGTGCTCTCGTTCTGCCAGAGCAGGGGCATTCCGACCGATGGCATCAGGATCGTCCAGAGCCACGAGGCCAGGGATACCGGGCGGGGTATCGGCAAGATCACCATCACCATCGAACTGCCTGCGGAGTTTCCGGAGAAATACAAGGATGCCGTCATCAGCGCCGCAAATCTGTGCGCGGTGAAACGGCACATCATGGAGCCCCCGGTGTTCGACGTCAGGACCGTGACGGCCTGAGCTGTTCTGCGAGCTGCGGTGCCGAGTTTCGAGAGACTGCGGATTGAAGGAAAGAGGAGTACGATTGAATTATTGCTTGGTGTTTGATTTCGTGTTAACAATTGATAATATTTCGGGGCCTGCCGGTCGGGGATGCAGCCCGTGCTGAAGCCGCTTCCCTGATCAGACCGGTATATTCAAGAACGCTGAACCCATCCCCCGAGGTGTACCATGAAAAGCACCCGTGCCGGTAGGCCGGTGAACTGCCGTTCCGTCGAAGGTCTTCCGAAAGTGACCTGTTTCCTGCCTGAAGGCATCCCTCCCTCCAGGCAACAGAATGTCGTGCTCTCCGTCGACGAGGTAGAGGCGATTCGCCTTGCCGACAAGCTGGGGATGTACCAGGCCGAGGCTGCGGAGAAGATGAAGGTGTCTCGCCAGACCTTCGGGCGGATCGTCCAGTCGGCGAGGAAGAAGGTGGCCGAAGCCCTTGTCGATGGCAAGACCATCTGCATCGAAGGCGGAAACATCGAGCACGAATGCCGTGGGCTCCAGGCCGAAGGCGAGAAGGTGTGCGTCTGCCTCTGGTGCGGTTATGAAAAACCGCACATCGACGGTGTGCCCTGCCGGACCGAGCTCTGTCCCGATTGCCGCAAGCCGCTGATCAGGAAAGGGAGGTTCAGCAGTGTCGAGTGATCCTGCTTCGAGTTTCTCCCTCCTTCCCCTTCCCCGGATCCAGTTCGGAGCCGGACGGATCGCGATGCTGCCCGGAATTTGCGCTGAATATGGCAGGAACCTGCTCCTGGTAACCGGCAGGTCGGCCCTGCAGCGTTCAGGACGCCTTTCGATGCTGGTCGAAGAGCTCGGCCGTGACGGCATCCGGATCGTCCGGGCCGCGGTGGACCGGGAACCCTCTCCCGAACTGATCGATCGCACGGTCCTTGCCAACCAGGGCAGGGTCGTCGATGCCGTGGTGGCCATCGGCGGTGGCAGCGTGCTCGACGCCGGAAAGGCGATCTCCGCCATGCTCAAGCAACACCATCCTGTCGAGCGTTTCATCGAAGGACGCGAGGGGCTGATGCCGCACGACGGCCGGAAGGTGCCGTTCATCGCCGTGCCGACCACCTCGGGGACCGGCAGCGAAGTGACCAACAACGCCGTCATCAGTCGGGTCGGCCCGGGCGGTTACAAGCGCTCGCTCCGCCACGAGGCGTTTGTCCCGGACATGGCCGTCATCGATCCCGAACTCATGACCTCGATGCCTCCGGGCCTCACCGCGGCCTCGGGCATGGATGCCTGCACGCAGCTGGTCGAAGCCTACCTCTCTCCCTATGCCAGCCCTTATACCGATGCCGTCGCCCTGAGTGGGCTGGAACGGTTCGGCCGCTCCTTCATGGGCGCATGCTCCGCCGGAGCCGCAGACCCGGCCGTGCGCGCCGACATCGCCTATGCGGCCCTGATGTCGGGTGTCGCGCTCGCCAATGCCGGCCTCGGCGTCGTGCACGGCTTCGCCTCCTCGGTCGGCGGCTTGTACGACATCCCGCACGGAACCCTCTGCGCCACCCTTCTTGCCTCGGCAACGAAGGTGAACATCGACGGCCTGCGGCGGATCGACCCAAGGCATCCGGCGCTCGGGAAGTTCTCCAGGGTGGGTGGAATCCTTGCCGGAGCGCCGTCGAAAAATGTCGAAGATGGGTGCGACATGCTAGTCGCGAAGCTCGAAGCTTGGCAGGAGGGGCTCGGGTTCCCCCTGTTGCGGGAGTTCGGGGTCAGCGAAGGGGAGCTCGACGGGATCGTGGCCGCGACGAGGAGCAAGAGCAATGCCGTCGTCCTGGATGCGCCAGCCATGCGCGCTATCCTTTCGGCGAGGCTGTAGAGCCTGGGTTGCCTGGGGTCAGGTCTTGCTTTTTAGCGTTTTCCAGGAAAATGCTAAAAAGCAAGACCTGACCCCAGTTTTATTTCCGGGTCGTCCACCAGTCGTCGCCGTAGTTGTAGAACAGCTCTTCGCCCTTGCGGATATCCCGCAGTGCATAGAGCACCAGCTCCGCACCGAGCGTCGAGTCCTCGCGGTAATAGGCGACGTTGGGCTGCGGCGAGTGGTTGAAGAGCATGCCGTATCCCATCGCCACCAGGCGCAGGTTCTCGGCGTTCCCGTAGAATACGTAGTTGAGCAGCTCCCCGCCCACGTCCTTGTCGGCGACCTCGAGGGCGGGGCAGCGCTCGATGATATCGCCTGCGCCGATCGCCCTGTCGGCGAAGGCGCCCCGGCCGCTGACCGTCGATGCTCCGATCCTGACCGCTCCCCGTGCTGTCGAGGTTTTTTTCCTCCGCAGGAAGCTGCCGGCAGGAATGCCGGCAGCTACGCCGAGCAGCGCGGAGATGGTCGCGACGAGGTAGATATCCTGTGACATGAGAGGCTGCTTCTGCTCGGTTGATGTGGATGTTGCGGAAAATAGGAAAAAAAGGCCGCAGAACAGCAGCGACGCCACGGAAATGAACAGACGCCAGAACCTGTTGTTGTCTTGAAGTGCATGCATGCAACCATAACGTCGCTCAGGGGAGGGTAGCCGCATGAAGCCGGTCCTGCAGGTCGTCGGGGTATCGAAGATGTACCGCATGGGCGAAGTCCTGGTCACGGCGCTCAGGGAGGTGTCGCTCGATTTCTTTGCCGGTGAGCTTGTGGTGTTACTGGGCGCTTCGGGCAGCGGCAAATCCACCCTGCTGAACATCATCGGCGGCCTGGACCTGCCGACATCCGGCCGGATCTCGTTCAGGGGCAACGACCTGACGTCGTCGGACGAGCAGCAGCTCACCGCATACCGCCGCCGATCCATCGGTTTCGTGTTCCAGTTCTACAACCTGATATCGAGCCTGACCGCGCTGGAGAACGTGCAGCTGGTGACCGATATTTCCGAGGATCCCATGCCGGCCGACGAGGCTCTCCGGCTGGTCGGGCTCGGCGACCGGCTGCACCATTTCCCGGCGCAGCTCTCGGGAGGCGAGCAGCAGCGGGTGGCCATCGCGCGTGCCGTGGCCAAGCGGCCCGAGCTGCTACTGTGTGACGAGCCGACGGGGGCGCTTGATTACCGCACCGGCAAGCTGGTGCTCGAAGTGATCGAGAAGGTGAACCGCGAACTTGGCACCACCACGCTCGTCATCACGCACAACGTCTCCATCGCCGGCATGGCCGACCGGGTCATCACCCTGCGCAGCGGCGAGGTTGCCGAAGACCGGCGCAACGCGACCAGGATCTCGCCTTCGGAACTCTCATGGTAATCCCCGGATGAAGCCGCTTGCCAGAAAACTCTACAGGGACCTGCTGCACCTCAAGGGGCAGATGTTCGCCGTGATGGCGGTGGTGGCCTGCGGCATTACGGTTTACGTCTCGATGAGCAGCGTGAAGTACTCGCTCGAGGCGTCGAGGTGGAACTACTACAGCCGTTACCGTTTCGGCGATCTCTTCATGCAGGTCAAGCGCGCCCCGGAACCCTGGCGGGAGGCCGTGAGCCGCATTCCGGGGGTTGCCACGGTCGCCACCCGGATCGTGACCGATGTCACGCTCGACGTCCCTGGGCTCGACGAACCGGCTACGGGTCGCCTGATCTCTGTTCCCGAACGGGGGGAGGCCCCGCTGAACGGCCTGTTCATCGTCGAAGGGCGATCGATCGAGCCCGGCAGGACGGAAGAGGTCGTTGCCAGCAGGCCTTTCATGGAGGCAAACGGCCTCAAGCCGGGGGCCCGGATCGGGGCGGTGATCAACGGCCGCTGGAAGGAGCTCCGCATCGTCGGCAGCGGGCTCTCTCCCGAGTATATCTACGAGGTGCAGCCGGGCTCCTTTTTCCCGGACAAGCGCCGGTTCGGCGTCTTCTGGATGAGCCGCAATGCGCTCGAGTCTGCCCTCGACATGGACGGCGCATTCAACGACCTTTCGCTGACGCTCGCCCACGGGGCTTCCGCAAAGGAGGTGATCATGCGGCTTGACCAGCTCTTCGCCCGCTACGGCTCGCTCGGGGCCTACGGGCGTGATGAACAGCTGTCCGACCGATTCATTTCGGACGAGATCAAGCAGCTCGGCACCCAGATCACGGTGCTCCCAGCCATCTTCCTCGCCGTGGCCGTGTTCCTGCTCAACATCGTGCTGCAGCGGCTCGTGAGCACCCAGCGGGAGCAGATCGCCGTGCTGAAGGCCATGGGGTACTCGAACGCGGAGATCGGTCGGCATTACCTCGCTTTCGCCCTGGTGCCCACGGCTGCCGGGGCCCTGCTCGGCAGCGCCCTCGGAGCCTGGCTCGGCACCAGGCTGGTCAGGGTCTACGGCGATTTCTACAACTTCGCCGAGCTGGTCTATGTGTTCCGGCCGCAAAACCTCCTGGTAGCCGTGCTGCTGAGCGCCGCCGCGGCGGTCGCCGGCGCCATGATGGCCCTGAGCCGGGCTGTCCGGCTGCCTCCGGCCGAGGCGATGCGGCCCGAGGCGCCTCCGCTCTACCGGCCCGGCCTGCTCGACAGGGGGGGATTCGGCCGGCGTTTCCCGGTGCCGGTGCGGGTCATCGTGCGCAACATCGAACGACGCCCGTGGAAATCGGCGGTATCGGTAATCATGATCTCCCTTTCAGTGGCGATCCTCATCGCCGGGCGATATACCTACGACGCGGTCGACCGGATGAGCGCGGTGGAGTTCGGCGAAAAGCACCGCGAGGATGTCACCGTGATCTTCTCCGATCCGATGCCGCCATCGGTCTCCTACGCCATCGCTTCGCTGGAGGGGGTGCTGGAGCACGAATATTACCGGGAAGAACCGGCACGCCTGAGCTTCGGCCACCGTTCGCGCCGCCAGGCGTTGCGGGGGCTGAGGTCGGTCGACGGCCTCCAGCGGCTCGTCGATACCGGCCTGCAGCATGTCGCGCTGCCCGCAGGCGGAGTGCTGCTGACCACGAAGCTGGCGGAGATTCTCGGCGTGAAACCGGGCGACCGGCTGGAGGTGCAGCTCCTGCAGGGATCGCGCCGCTCGGCTGAGGTACCCGTTGCCGGCACCATCGACGAGATCCTCGGGATGTCGGCCTATATGCGCCTCGAAGAACTCGACCGGATGGCCGGCGACGGCGGAGCGCTGAACGCCGCCGCCCTGCGCATCGACCCCGTTCGGGAGCACGCCCTGTACCGTCAGTTCAAGCGCATGCCCGGGGTTTCCGGCATCATGATGCTCAAGGCGCTTCGCCGCAGTTTCGACGAGCTGATCGCCGAAAGCATGACCACCTCGACGCTGATCCTTACCACGTTCGCCTGCATCCTGGCTTTCGCCGTCGTCTACAACGGTGCGCGCATCTCGCTTTCCGAGCGGGCAAGGGAACTTTCCAGCCTCAGGGTGCTCGGCCTGAGCAGGGGAGAGATCGCCTTCATCCTGCTGGGCGAGCAGGCCATCTTCTGCCTGGCGGCCATACCTTTGGGCTTCCTGCTCGGCATAGGCCTCTCGGCGCTGCTTTCCGTTGCGTTGAGTTCTGAGCTGTACCGCCTTCCGCTGGCGTTCACTCCGGCCAACTTTCTGTTCGCATTCGCTGTTCTGGTCAGTGTCGCTGCCGCCTCGGGCCTCGCGGTGAGGCGGCGCCTCGCGAAGCTCGACCTGATCGCTGTCCTGAAAACAAGGGAATAGGTATGAAGCCATTGTCGAAACCGAAGCTCTTCGCCGGATCCGGCGTCATCCTCGCCGCCCTGCTCCTGCTTCTGCTGCTGCGCCCTGCACCATTGCCTGTCGATGTCGGTCGGGCGAGCTTCGGGCCACTGCAGGTGACGCTCGATGCCGAAGGGGTCACCCGGGTGGTGGACCGCTTTACGGTCGCAGCCCCGGTTTCGGGACGGCTTCTGCGAAGCTCCCTCGAGGAGGGGGTCCGGGTTGGCGCAGGCATGAGGCTTGCCTCGATCGTGCCCCCCGACCTGAACACGAGGGAGTCCGGGGAAGCCTCCGCCCTTGCGGCTTCGGCCGGCGCGTCCCTCGGCGAGGCCGGGGCGCGACGACGGCTGGTCTCGATCCACCTTGCGCAGGCACGGCTCCGCGCCGCCCGGTATGACAACCTCTACCGTGAAGGTGCCGTTTCGAGAGAGAATTGGGAGCTGGCCCGCAACGAAGCGGCGATCCTCGAAAAGGAGCGGCAGGCGGCATCTTCGGCGGTCGCTTCTGCCGCTCACCGCTACGAGGCTGCCCTCGCGAGAGTAGACCCGCGCCTGGCTTCGGAGCCTGTCCCCGTGACCGCTCCTGCAGAGGGCACGGTGCTCCGGGTCTACGAGAAAAGCGAAAAGACCGTCATGGCCGGCACGCCACTGTTCGATATCGGCGATCCGGGCCGCCTCGAGATCGTCATCGATCTCCTGTCGTCCGATGCCGTCAGGGTCAGACCGGGCCAGACGGTCACGATCGAGGGGTGGGGCGGGCCAGGTTCCCTGCGCGCGAGGGTCGGTCGCATCGAACCTGCGGCCTTCACGAAGATCTCGGCGCTTGGAATCGAGGAAAAACGGGTGAATATTATCGCGCAGCTCGACAGGCAGGAGCTCCGTCTCGGGGATAATTTCCGCGTGCTGGCGACCATCGTGCTCCAGGATGCCCCTCGGGTGCTGCGGGTTCCGGTAAGCAGCCTTTTCCGCACCGGCGACGGGTGGCGGCTGTTCGTGATCGAAGGTGGGCGCGCTGTTGAACGCAAGGTCGCTATCGGCATTCGCGGCTCTTACGAAGCCGAGGTTCTCGGAGGCCTGAAGGATGGAGAGCGGGTCGTGCTCCATCCGGCAAGCGAGCTCAGCTCCGGGATGAGGGTGGCGGAGCGAAAAAAGTAAACCAGGGAGTGCAAGGACGTAACGTGTTACAGGAAATGGGATCGTCGCCGGAGACGAAGCTGCTGGTGATCGTGGGGGCCGGAGCTTCGGGCATGCTCGCCGCCGTTTCGGCCCGCCAGGCCGCGCGCGGCCTCGGCATCGCCGATGCGGGACTCCGCATCGTGCTGCTCGAGCGGAACACGAGGCCGGGCGCCAAGATCGCCATCTCGGGCGGCGGGCACTGCAACGTCACGCACGACGGCCCGGTGGACCGTCTGCTCGAAAAGGGCTTCCTCAGGAAAAACGAACTGCGTTTCGTCAGGCCGTCGGTCTATGCATTCACGAACTCCGACCTCCTGGCGTTGCTCGCGCGCTACGGCGTGCCGACCGAAGCCCGTGAGGATGGCCGGGTGTTCCCGGTTTCGGGGGCCGCCCGCGACGTGCTCGATGCGATCCGGCGGATGCTTCGGGACGCTTCGGCCGAAGTGGCCACGGGGTGCAGGGTCGACGCGCTCGAGGCATCTGGTGACGGATTCGTGCTGCGGGCGGGGGCGGAGCGCATCGAGGCCGATGCGGTGATCCTTGCGGCCGGCGGCAGTGCCTGGGGCTCTTCGGGCACGACGGGCGACGGCGTCAGGCTCGCCGCATCGGTCGGCCACTCGGTTGTTACGGTCCTGCCGGCGCTGGCACCGGTCTTCTTCAAGGAGCCTCCCGATCCCGGCCTTGTCGGGGTGACCCTTCGCGGGGTGGGGCTTGTGGCCGGGTCCGGCAAGCAGTCAGACATGCGCAGGGGCGACCTCTTGATCAGCCACCGGGGCATATCGGGTCCCGCATGTCTCTCCCTGTCACGCCCGGTTGCCGCGATGATGGCCGGCGGGGGCGAAGCCCCGGCGCTTTTCGCCGATTTTTTTCCCGGCCATGACGAACCTGCCGTCTCCGCTTTCGTGCTCGACCACTCATCCCGAAACGGTGCCCAACTCGTTCGGACCTTCCTGCAGCGCTGCCCGATCGCCCCGGAGCGGCTCTTCCCGGCAACCCGGAAGGAGGATGCGGTAGGCGCCACCATACCGAACGCCTTCGTCCCATGGATCTTGCGACGGGCCGGCATCGGAGAGGGGCAGATGCTCAGCATGCTGACCAGGCAGCAGCGCACGGGGCTCGTGTCCGTGCTGAAACGATTCGAGCTCGGCCGCGCCCGCAAGGTCCCTCTCGACCGTGCGGAGGTCTCAGCCGGCGGGGTCTCCCTCTCCGAAATCGACCCCAGAACCATGGCCTCGCGGCTGCACCGCCGACTGTTCTGCTGCGGCGAGCTGCTCGATTACGCCGGAGAGGTCGGAGGATTCAACCTCCAGGCTGCCTTTTCGACCGGCTGGGCTGCCGGAAGCAACGCGGCCCTCTCGCTCTGCGGGAGCCGTTCAGCTGGCGCATGAGTAGGTCGGGTCGGCCGCCTTGCGGTCGAACGGCATCACCTTCACCCGGCATTGCCGGAGGTCGAACGACTGCTGGTGGTCGTCGAACAGGATCCTTCCGGCGCTGAACCGCACCTTCAGCGGCACCACGACCTTGCGCTCCGCTCCGCAGGGGTTGTCCTTCAGGCCCGGGGAAAAACGGTGCCCCGCACCGGACAGGTCGATGACCAGGATCTCGTCCGCTGTGGTCTTCAGCGCCTGGATCGAGCCGTCAGGGCCGAACTGCAGCGAGTTCAGGTCGCCATGGATCCCCTGGGGTTCGTTGTCATAGGCGGTCATGATGCCTATGGGGGTGTCGACCCGCACGATGCCGGCAGGTTCGATCGAACGGATTGCGCCATCCTCATGGAATGCGATGCCAGTCCGGGCCCTGAACTCGCCTGACGGCGTCCGGACGTCCAGAAACTCCCCTGGCCAAAGGGTAACGCTTTTCAGCGCACCGCTTTCGAAAAACTGCAAGCCGATGAACCTCGCGGTCAGCTCGCCGACCGGGGAGGTGATCGTGATCGCTTCGGCAAGTTCGTATTCGTTCTTCGCAGTCCAGAACCCGGAGAGCTTGCCGTCGAGCGGGAAAATACGCTTGAGGCTGCCGGATTCATGGAACGTGACCAGTTCGGCGGGCACGGAGCCGACCGGAGTCGTCAGCAGGGTCCGCTCCTGCAGGGCGATCGACTTGAGCGCGCCGCTCTTGTAGAAGTAGACCGGTTTGACCGTCCTGCGCCCCATGTCTTCCGCGACGTACAGGGGGACCAGGTTCCCGTAAGGGGTTTCAAGCAGGTTTTCCTTGCTGACGAGGCAGCCATCGGTCTTTCCGTTCGAGAAAAGGGTCCTGAACTCGACTCCGTCGAGCATGCCGTAGAGTGTGGTAAAGCTGGCCATGTCCTGTCATTTTTTATGTTTGGCTCCTGATAATGGATAAATTTGTTTTCGCAACAAGCGTGCCATGATGTCTGATAAGACGTAATTGATTATCAGGAAACATATTATAGCTTTTCTTCGCCTTCTTTGAAGCCTAAGGAAAGCTACGCTAGTGTAGGAGTGGTCGTGGATCCTACGGGGATGTAGGATTCCCGGGGCTCATGGCGTGCCGGAGTTCCGGCAACAGGAGTCTTCTCTTGCGGACGTCTGTTTGCCTGGGGGGAAACGGCCCTTCCCCGGGTTTTTTCTTGCCGGGGAGGGGCGGAGCGGCGGGAAAGGGGTCAGAAGTAGTTCATGTCGATCTTCAGGGCAAGCTCGCCGTTCTCGAGGTTGAACGCCGATTCGGTGAAAGACGGCGGGCCCCGCCTGATCTTCGGGTTGTTCGAAGTGCCGAAGCCCTCCCTGGGAATCCCGATGAAGGTCTTGTCCATTTTGCCGTTGCCGTTCTCGTCGTGCAGCGCGCTCACTGCATAGGTGCCGTAGGGGACATTGGTGAACACGACGACGCATTGCTCCCCGGCTGTTACGCTGCGGCCTTCCAGCGCCTTGTCCGGTTTGTCGGGGAATCCCTTCTTCGTATCGAAGAGGGCGACGCCGACCAGCCCCTGCGTATTGCGCAGGTTGCCGACGGTGACCCTGATCGTACCGCAGCCGGTAGCTGTCTCCTGCGCCTGGGCCGGACCGGATATGGCCCCGAGCAGGAGCAGGGCCGAAACTGTTTTTTTCATCTTCCTGTCATGTTGTTGATAGGCCCGGCGGTCGACGATGCCGGTGCTGCAGTGAATATATCCAATCCTGAGCATTTCTTCCCGCATGCGTGATGTCCGGGCATCGCGTTGCATCAGAATTGACGATTTGCTGCGGCATATTACCTTTCAGGTTATTAACTTGTTTGTCAATATCACCAGCCGGAGCGTCGCCATGACCAAAAAGAGATCCGTTCTATCAGCGAAAACGACGCCTCCTGAGAAAGCGGAGCAGGGCGCGGCCCGGACCCGCCTTGTCGTGGTCGGTATCGGTGCTTCGGCCGGCGGCCTCGAGGCGATCGAGGTGTTCCTCAAGCAGGTCCCGGCGTCCAGCGGCATGGCCTTCGTGATCGTCCAGCACCTCGATCCGGTGCACAAGGGGTTCATGGTGGAGCTGCTGCAGCGGGTGACCCCGATGCCGGTGGTCCAGGTTGCCGATGCCACCCTGATCGAACCGGAGCATGTCTACGTCATTCCCCCGAACAAGGACATGTCGATGCTGAAGGGGCGACTGTATCTCGTCGATCCCGTCAAGCCCCACGGCATGCGCCTGCCAGTCGATTACTTTTTCCGTTCGATGGCAGAAGACCTGCAACAGGAGAGCATCGGGGTGATCCTCTCCGGCATGGGCTCGGACGGAACGCTCGGCTTGAGGGCCATCAAGGAGAAGGGGGGCGGGGTGTTCGTCCAGGACCCTTCGACCGCGAAGTTCGACGGGATGCCCCGGAGTGTCATCGATACGGGCCTGGCCGATGTCGTGGCTCCGCCGGAGGAGCTGCCGGGAAGGATCCTGTCGTATGTCAGGTTCCAGCCGCCGCTCGCCATGCCGGATGCGCAGCTCGAACGGAATAAGCCGAGCGGGCTGGACAAGGTGCTGATGCTGTTGCGGCAGCACACCCGCCAGGACTTCTCGCTCTACAAGAAGAGCACCATCTACCGGAGGATCGAGCGGCGGATGGGGATCCACCAGATCGATACCATCGCAGGGTATGTGCGGCTGCTGCAGGAAAACCCCCACGAAACTGAGCTGCTCTTCAAGGAGTTGCTGATCGGGGTCACCAGCTTTTTCCGGGATCCCGAGTCCTGGGAGGCCCTGAAGACGGTTGCCATCCCCTCGCTCCTTGCCCGTCGCCAGGGAGGCGAGACGCTCAGGGCATGGGTCGCGGGCTGCTCGACCGGCGAGGAGGCCTACTCGCTGGCGATTGTCTTCAGGGAGGCGATTGAAACGATCAATCCCCAGGGGAACTGGCGCCTGCAGGTATTCGCGACCGACCTGGACAAGGACGCCATCGAGCGCGCCCGGCAGGGGTTCTATCCGGCCAACATCGCCGCTGACGTCTCTCCCGATCGGTTGCGCCGTTTCTTCGTCCAGGAGGAGCACGGATGGCGCATATGCCGCGAGATCCGAGAGATGGTGGTGTTCGCGCCGCAGAACGTCATCATGGATCCTCCGTTCACCCGCATCGACATCCTGGTGTGCCGGAACCTGATGATCTACTGGGAACAGGAGCTCCAGAAGAAGCTGCTGCCGCTTTTCCACTACAGCCTGAACTCCGGCGGGGTGCTGTTCCTCGGCAGCGCCGAAACGGTCGGGAGCTACTCGAATTTCTTCGAACAGATCTGCGGCAAGATCCGCCTGTTCAGGAAGATCGACCAGAGCCCGCGTCAAGACATGGTCGAATTCCCGACTTCCTACGTCCGCGCGGCGCCGGTATTCGGCGATCATGCCGAGCTGACACTGGGGGCAGGCCGCACGGTGGCCAACCTGAAGGCGCTCGCCGACCAGCTCCTCCTGCAGACGTTCGCTCCGGCGGCGGTCCTGACCAACGACAAGGGGGACATCATCTATATCAGCGGCCGTACCGGCAGGTACCTCGAGCCCGCCGCCGGCAAGGCGAACTGGAACATCTTCGCCATGGCCCGGGAAGGCCTCCGTTACGAACTCGACCTGCTCTTCGGCATGAGCACAACCCAAACCGCCCCCGTCACCAGGAACGGGGTCACGGTCGGTTCGAACGGCGAGAGCGTGACGGTGAACCTGACCGTGCAGCGCATCGAACAGCCCGAGGCGCTCAAAGGCTTCGTGATGGTCGTGTTCGGCCCGGCTGAAAAACCCGAGGCCGCAGCCGATGCGGAGGCCGGACCAGGGCCGGATGCCGGCAAGGGCCGCTTCGATTCGCTCGTGTTGGAGCTCAAGCATGCCCGCCATGAGATCCTGACGGTCCGGGAGGAGATGCAGTCCTCCCAGGAGGAGCTCAAGTCGACCAACGAGGAGCTACAGTCAGCAAACGAGGAGCTCCAGAGCACCAACGAGGAGCTGACGACCTCGAAGGAGGAGATGCAGTCGCTCAACGAAGAGCTGCAGACGGTTAACCACGAGCTCCAGTCGAAGGTCAACGAGCTGTCGCAGGCGAACAACGACATGAAGAACCTGCTCAACAGCACGGACATCGCCACGCTGTTCCTTGACGAATCGCTCAACATCCGCAGGTTCACCACCAGGACGGCGACCATCATCAAGCTGATCGCCAGCGATATCGGCCGTCCCATCACCGACATCGTCACCGAACTCATCTACCCCTCGCTTCCTGACGACGCAAGGGAGGTCCTGCAGTCGCTCGTGTTCAGCGAAAAACAGGTCCCTGCGACCGACGGCCGGTGGTTCAGCGTCAGGATCATGCCGTACCGGACGCAGGAAAACCGCATCGACGGCTTGGTGATCACCTTCAACGACATCAGCCTTGCCAAGCGCCTGGAGATGCAGCTCCGCCAGAACGACGATCGCTATCTGGCGGCAATCAGGATCGCCGGAGCGGTCGTCGACGAGGTCGACCTGGAGCTGCGGTATGTCTGGTTCAGCGATGCGCAGCATCTCATGATCCCGATCTCGGCACAGGGCCGGCGTGACGACGAGCTGGGCCCGCGCCCTTATGCCGGCGACCTCTTGCAGCTGAAGCGTTCGGTGCTCGACGGTGGCCGGGAGCTCCGGAAAAAGCTCGAGATCAAACTTTCGGACGGTACGGTGCGTTCATTCCATTTCACCGCCATGCCCCTCAGGAAGGCGTCGGGCGAAATCTCGGGCATCCTCACGGTCGCCCTTCCCCTGGGTTCCTGACCTTTGTCAGGTTTTGCACGGCGGCTGCCTGCATGACGCTTCCCGACGGATGAGCCGTCAGGGAGGCCGACACACTCTGCTAAAGTCGAGCGACAGAACATCAACATCGTCATGACCGGTCCCGACCGGGAGGCAAAGAACATGGAAGAGCGAAAACAAAATCCCGAAGCGTTCGGCGAGCTGAAAAAGCAGGCCGAAGAGCGGCTCGGCAAATTTCCGGGCCCCGGCGATTCACCGGACAACCTGCATCGACTGGTACATGAGCTCGCTGTCCACAAGGTCGAGCTCGAGATGCAGAACGAAGAGCTCATCGCGTCGAGGGACGAACTGGAGAGGAGCCTCGAGCGGTACAAGGAGCTGTACGACTTCGCCCCGATCGGCTATGCCACCCTTTCCTGCGAAGGCAAGATCAGGGAAGCCAACCTGGCGGCGGCTGCAATGCTGGGCGTCGCGCGCTCGAAGATCGCGGGCGCCTCTTTCGACAGCTTTGTCGCCGAGGAGGAACGGCCGTTGTTCGACAGGATATTCGCCGCTCTTTTTTCAGGAAACGGCCCGAGTGTCTTTGAGCTTCGGCTGATGAGGAAACAACGCCCCAAGGAGCAATCTTCCCCGGCCGAAGCCCCCGATTCCCCGGCAGCCGGCACGCAGCTCAGCGTACGCATCGACACCGCGGTGAACCAGGATAGCCGAGAATGCAGGATCGCGATGACCGACATCAGCGAGCAGAAAGTCGTCGAGGTCGAAAATGCGGCCCTCCAGGTTGCGATGGCCCAGGTGATGCGGATGGAGTCGATCGGCCGGCTTGCGGGCGGAATCGCGCACGATTTCAACAACATGCTCCAGGTCATGCTCTGCAACGTCGAGATGATGGATATCGATGAAAAGTCGAAGCGCTTCAGGCCAGAACGTTTGTCGGAGATGCGGAACTGCATCGAGAAGTCAGCCAACCTCGTGCGGCAGCTGCTCGCCTTCGCCAGGAGCCAGCCCTTCCATCCGGAGGTGCTCGACCTCAATACGATGGTTGCCAACATGATGACCATACTCGGGCGCCTGCTCGGCGAAAATATCATGCTTTCGTATTCGCGTTCTCCCCATCCGATGCTGGTGAAGATGGATCCGTCGCAGGTCGACCAGATCCTGGCCAACCTCACGGTCAACGCCCGCGACGCCATCCGCGGGTGCGGGGAGGTGAACATCGGGATCTCCGACTGCAACGTCGTCGCGTCCGACTCCTGGGAGCGGCAGGAGGTCCCTCCCGGCCACTATGCCCGGCTTTCCGTTTCGGACAACGGCTCAGGTATTGATCCGGCCATCCTGGACAAGATTTTCGAACCCTTTTTTTCCACGAAGTCCCTGGCGGAAAGCTCCGGCCTCGGGCTTGCGTCGGTCTACGGGATCGTCCGGCAGAACAACGGTTTCATCAGGGTGTCGAGCGAAGTGGGGAAGGGGACGACCTTCGAGATCCTGCTTCCCTTATGCTCCGCCGTCGAGCCTCAGGCGCCACTTTCCGCCGATACCTTCGACGTGTCAACGGGGCACGAGTCGATCCTGCTCGTCGAAGACGATGAGGGGGTCCGGGGCAGGACTGCCGAATTCCTCGAAAAATGCGGCTACACCGTCTTTCAGGCAGGAGAGCCCGAAGAGGCCATCCGTCTGTTCGATGCCATGCTTGCCGAAATCGACCTGCTTGTCACCGACATGGTCATGCCCGGCATGAGCGGACGCGACCTGGCCCGGAAGCTCACCGCCAAGCGTCCGGGGTTGCCGTGCCTGTTCATCTCGGGATACTCCATGGAAAGCCCGCAGATGGATTCGCCGTCGGGTAGCGGCATGACGCTGCTCAGCAAGCCCTATTCGCTCTCAAGCCTTGCGCTGGCCGTACGGTCAAGGCTGGATGCGGCCGGATGACCGGGGGCCCCGTCAGCTCTTCCGGGTAACGGCCCGGAGGCGGCTCCGTTGCGTTATTGCCTTATTTCTTCTTACATTAGTGAATGCGTAGGGTTGCCTCCATCAACCATCATCAAACACGGAGATGCCATGTCCTCTAAAGCACTCTCAGCGCTCCAGCTCGCCACCGATGCCCTGCAGGATGCCCGCAAGCGGCTCGAGAGGGCACGGTCCGACGTTGACGACGATTATGAGATCCGGCAGGCCCTCAAGCATCTCGAGGATGCCGCAGACTACGTCAGGAAAGCCTCGACCGAACTTCGCCAGCAGCCGGGCGGCTGAGCCCTTCTGTTATCCGTGCGCCTGAGGATGATCCGCGTGCCATCTTCCGATCGCTCTTGCCGCAATGCATCCGGCCGCCGCTGGCGGCCATCTTCCAACCATAACCAAACGAAGTAAAGCATGAGCCTTATCAGTACCTTGAGCAGGCGTATGGCGTCTGTAATCCTGATCGCCCTTCCGGCAATGCAGTTCGCATCCCCTTCTGTCGCCATGGCGGATTTTCCACAGGCGCCGGCTGCCTACTTTCCGAACCTTCCCGAAAGGGCGACGTCGGCCGAGGGGTTCCTGAAGCCCGGCCTGAAGCTCGAGAAGGTGGCGAACGGTGACCTGAACGGCGACCTGCTTGCCGACCTTGCCATGATCATCAGGATGGACGATCCGAAGAACGTGCTCCGGGATTCCGAAGATGCTGAGCGCGAGCCGCTCGACACCAATCCGAGGATGATCGCGATCGCCATGGCTGATAAAGCTGGCGGATTCGTGCTTGATGCCGTCAACCTGACCATGATCCCGCGTCTCGACGATCCGTTCATGAACGATCCGTTCGTCGACCTCGTCATCGACAAGGGCGCCGTCCGGCTCATGCTGGAGCAGTCGTCGAACGCCGGGAGCTGGGGCAGCGTGAACATGACCTTCACCTTCAGGAAGCGCGGGCAGGATGTGGCGCTCGTCGGTTTCGACCGTACCGACCTGAACCGGGCCAGCGGCGAGATGACCGAAACCAGCGTCAACTTCCTGACCGGCAGGCAGATCGTTTCCACCGGAAACGTCTCCAGCGACAAGACGACCAAGAAGTTGAGCCTGCTGCCGAAACGCGCACTGCCGACGCTCGGTTTCATGGGAGATGCTTTTTCCTTTGATCCCGCGAATCCCTGAGCTATCCGGCGAGGCCGGCCATGGCCGCTGGTTATGTCCTTTTCATCGAACCCCGCCTACTGGAACGGGGTTTCTTTTTTCCTGCTAAAACCATTAATTACAACATCGATAAAACCCATTGCCGAACAGATGAAGAGCACCCCGTTCGAATTCAGGGCCGATGTCCTGGAACAAAGCCACAGCGTTCCCGTCCTCGTCGATTTCTGGGCCTCCTGGTGCGAACCCTGCCGCATTCTCGGCCCCGTGCTCGAGAGGCTTGCCGAAAAGGCCGGAGGGCGCTGGCGACTCGTCAAGATCGATACGGAGGCGTTTCCGGAGATCGCCCGTGAATACGGCGTCATGAGCATCCCCAGCGTCAAGCTCTTCTCCGGGGGGAAGGTCGTCGACGAGTTCACCGGCGCGCTGCCCGAGCGGCAGATCGAGCAGTGGCTCCAGAAGGCGCTTCCGAGCCCTTTCGCGCACCTGGTGGCCAATGCCGACGCCCTTGCAGCCGCAGGAGACGGCGATGCTGCCGGAGCGCTCTACGGCCAGGTCATCGAGAAGGAGCCCGGCAATGTCAGGGCAAGGGCCGGCCTCGGGAAGCATGTCCTGTTCACGACTCCAGAAGAGGCGATGCGGATTGTCGAACCCCTCGAAGGGGAGCAGGGGTATGCCGAACTCTGCGATGTCGTCAGGACCCTGGCACCGATGCTGGCCAGGCCCGAATCAGCCCTTCCGGATGGCGCATCCAGGGAGGCATACGGTGCCGCGGTCGCCTGCCTGCGTAACCGCGATTTCGACGGGGCGCTCGAGCGCTTCATCGGCGTGTTGCGCACCGACCGGCAGTACGATGGGGACGGATCGCGAAAGGCCTGCATCGCCATCTTCCGGCTCCTCGGCGAGGAGCACGAGGTGACCTTGAGGCACCGCCGCTCCTTCGACCGCGCGTTCTGAGCCGAGCCTCGTCACGCGTCACGATACATACCCATACGACCCATGCTTTCAAACAGGAGGATGCTATGACGGACAGGAAAGACATCGTCATCGGGGTGGACCTGGACGGGGTCTGCGCCGACTTTTACGGGCGCATGCGGGCCATCGCCGCAGAGTGGTTCGAACGTCCGATCGACGAAATGACCACCGAGGTCTCCTACGGCCTTTCGGAGTGGGGCATCTCGGACCGGAGCCACTACGACAGCCTGCACCGCTTCGCCGTCACCCAGCGCGCGCTCTTCAGCAGCATGGAGATGGTGCCGGGTGCGCGCAAGTACCTCCGGACGCTTTCCGACGAAGGGTACCGCATCCGCATCATCACCCATCGCCTGTTCATCCACTACTTCCATGCCACTGCCGTCGAGCAGACGGTCAACTGGCTCGACACCCACGGCATCCCGTTCTGGGATCTCTGTTTCATGAAGGAGAAGTCGCAGGTGGGCGCAGACATCTACGTCGAGGACACCCCCGACAACATCCTCAGCCTTCGTTCGAAGGGGCTGTACACGATATGCTTCGGGAACAGCACCAACACTCACATCGAGGAGCCGAGGGCCTGCTCGTGGAAGGAGGTCTACGACCTGGTCCACGCATGGAGGCCATGAATCCGGTTACAGCCAGTTCCTGCTTTTGAAGAAGAGCACTCCCGAGGTCGAGAGCACGAACGAGAAGAGCAGGATGAACCAGAAGCCCAGGCTGTGGTTTTCGAACGAGTTGGGCACGTTCATGCCGTAGAGGCTGGCGATCAGGGTGGGGATCATCAGGATGATCGAGAACGATGTCAGGCGCTTCATCACCACGTTCAGGTTGTTCGAGATGACCGACGCGTAGGCATCCATCATGCCGCTGAGGATGTCGCTGTAGATGTTGGTCAGTTCGAGTGCCTGCTTCAGCTCCACCTCCACGTCCTCGACCAGTTCCAGCTCGAATCCCTCCTTCCTCGACAGGATGTTCTTGATCTTGTGCAGCAGGATGTCGTTGCTTTTCAGCGAGGTCATGAAGTAGACCAGGCACTTCTCGATCTGGAGGAGTGTCTGGAGGTCCTCGTTCTTGATCGATTTCTCGAGCGTCTCCTCGGCGGTCTTGATCTGCAGGTTGATCTGTTTCAGGTACTTCAGGAACCAGACGCTGGAGGAGAGCAGGAGCTTGAGGACGAAGTCGTAGTTGTTCTCGATGGAGATGTTCTTCCGCTTCGTATAGGCGATGAAATCGTGGATCAGGTCGGTCTCGAAAAAGCAGATCGACAGGAGGACCTCATGGTTGAAGATGATGCCGAGCGGGATGGTGGAAAACGGAAGGTTTTCGTCCTTGGTCTTGTAGGGGATCCTGAGCAGCACCATCGTCCACTCGTCCTCGACCTCGATGCGCGGGCGCTCGTCGATATCCTTGATATCCTTGTAGAGCCACTCGGGGACCTTCAGCCTGTTGAGGATCAGGTACTCGTCGTTCTTGTCCGGGCATTCGATATTGATCCAGCACTCCTTCTGCCACTCCTCGATGCGCTCCAGGCCGCCGCCGCTGCTGTTTATCAGAAAACTTCTCATTGCAGGATCGGGTAATGCATTGCTGAGGTCCCTTGGGGATCGTCATTGAAGATACGGCTTCCACCGGGAAACCATCCCTGAAAAAATGCCTGCCGGCGCTTTTTCGGCGAATCGGCACAGGAGATCCGGCGTACGTATATTGCAAGATGGAAGAGAGCTCTTGTCAGTCCAACTTTTTTCGTGAACCTGTATGGCGGCCCTGAATCATCCCACATCCTCTGCATCCCGTATGCTGCGGCTGCGGGCCCTGCTTGCGCTTCTCATCATCGGTCTTTTCTGCCCGCTGAAGCTTCTTGGCGGTGATCGGGACCTGGAGGCCGTTTTCGAACGGAGAGGCGTGAAGGGGACCATGGTGATCTCCTCCCTTGACGGGTGTGATACCTTCGTCCATGATGCGGATCGAGCAGACCTCCGCTTCCCTGCGGCCTCAACCTTCAAGATCCTCAATACGCTCATCGCGCTCCAGGAGGGGGCCGTGAAGGGGCGGGACGAGGTGATCCGGTGGGACGGCACCGTTCGGGATTTTCCGGACTGGAACCGCGACCAGACGCTCGGGAGCGCGTTCAGCTCCTCGTGCGTCTGGTACTACCAGGAGCTGGCCCGGCGGGTGGGGGCGGAGAAGTATCGTGGCTACATCCGCCGCTGCGCTTACGGGAAGCTTGGCGAGCCGTTCGACACTGCCACCTTCTGGCTCGACGGTACCCTGGTGATCAGTGCACAGGAGCAGGTGGCGTTCCTGAGAAAGCTTTGCCGTCGCACCCTTCCGTTCAGGGATTCCGCCTACGAAACGCTGCGCGGAATCATGGCCGTTGACGATGAACAGGGATATACTCTTCGGGCGAAGAGCGGCTGGGCCGCAGGGGTGACTCCCCAGGTCGGCTGGTATGTCGGTTATGTGGAAAAGGGCGGGCGGGTCTGGCTTTTCGCCATGAACATGGAGGTCCGAAAAAGGGAAGAGCTGCCCCTTCGCCGGGAGATCGCGCTCGAGGCGCTGCGCGCCAAGGGCCTCATCGATTGATGAGCACCAGTCCGATCATCCATCGACGGGGTTCATGATGCGTCGGACTGGAGTATCTTCACGGACTTGCCTATGGCGCCGGCCGATTCGGCGCGTTTTTTCATGGCGCCGAGCACCATCGGCAGGTCCTTTTCCTGGACGTTCCTGATGAAGAAGGCGGGGGCGAAGAAATCGGGCTTGATCTCCGCCCTGAAAGTGAGGGTCGCCCCCCTGCCTCCGGACGCGCTGTCGATAACCCACTCGCCGTGGTAGACCTTGAAATCCCCTTCGATCTGCTGGAATGCGAGCCGCCTCAGCGGCTCTCCCTTGATCCTGAGCTTGACGTGCACCGTTTTCCTGAAGAAGAGCACGCCGGACCGCCCCGTCTGGAACATCACCTGTTCAGAGCCATTGTCCGAGATCAGGCCGCTGTCGACGACCTTCGGGAGGAAGTGCTTCTGGTTGTCGTAATCGGTCAGCGCCCGCCAGATCTGCTCGGGTGAGGCGTCAATGTACACCTGCGCGGTGACGCCGGTCACGCCGTCGTCGAGCGCCGAGGTGTTCACGACGACTTCTCCGTTCAAAAGCTTCGACACCTCTGGAGCGGGATTTGCCGGAGCAGGATTGACAGCCGAAAAAGCTGAGCCGGAGGAGCATGCAATCCCAAGCAGCAGCATGCAGGTGCTTGCAATGAGGTTGAGCGACTTCGAGACGGCGGATTTTTCCCTTGCCATGGTTGCCTCCTTCGGGCGGTTTTTCATTGCCTTGAGCATGATCGCGTCCGGACTTGCAGGTCCGTTCGACGAATGTGAGCAAACCGGTACGTCCGGTTTGCGATACTATGGTACTTCAGGTAATGACGGGCAGGCCGTTCTATCGTCGTTTGGCGGCCAGTGCTTCGAGAGGGGGAGGGCAGAAGGCGGAAACGGTGCCTTCCGGGTGACTGCTATCAGATAATATATGTAAAATATATGGGGATCCATACCGTGCTGCTCTTTTTTTCAAAGAGCAGCGCGAGGCCTTCCCTCCCGAAGCAGGAGAGCACCTGCTTCGGGAGGCGTCATGGGGTCAGAGGCTGGTGACGTAGAAGCAGGCGAACTTGAGGTAGCCGGTTTCAGGCATCGAAAGCAGGACCGGGTGGTCTGCCGGCTGGGAGTTTCGGTAGATCATGCGGAGGTGCTTGCCCGCCTGCATCGCCCCGAGGTGCACGGCGGCAAGGAAGTCCTCTTCGGCGATGTGGTGCGAGCACGAGGCGGTGGCCAGGAACCCTTCGTCCCTGACCAGCTGCAGGCCGAGCCTGTTGAGCTTTGCGTAGGCCTTGAGGGCCGTGGGCACGGTCTTGCGGCTCTTGGTGAAGCTCGGGGGGTCGAGGACGACCAGGTCGAAGGCACGGTTCGCCTGCTTGAGCCCGGCAAGGGCCTCGAAGGCGTCCGCGGCGACGATGGAGAACTCCTTCATGCCGTTCATGCGCGCATTCTGTTCGGCGCGCTGCAAGGCCTCCTGCGAGATGTCGATCATGGTGGTCGATCGCGCACCGGCGTGCATGGCGTTGAGCGCGAACCCGCCGTCGTTGGTGTACACGTCGAGCACGTCGGCTTCGGCCGCGTATTTCCTGACGATCCGGCGGTTTTCCCGCTGGTCGAGGAAGAATCCGGTTTTCTGCCCTTCGAGGATGTTGACCCGGAAGCTGATGCCGTCGTCGACGATCACCTGCAGCGCGTCTTCGGGGCTGCCGAGCACCATCTCCCGGTAGAGCGGGAGTCCTTCGAGTTCACGCAGCTGGGCTTCATTCCGGATCACGATGGCTTTGGGGTCGAACACCTCTTTCAGCACTTCGGTGATGAGGGGCAGGTGACGGTCCATGCCGGCCGAGAAGGACTGCAGGACGAGCGCCCGGTCGAACCGGTCGATCACCAGGCCGGGGAGCCCGTCGGATTCGCCGTGCACGAGTCGCCAGGCGTTGGTCACGCTCTCGGGGTAGACCTTCTGCCGGAGCTTGAGGGCTTCGAGGATCTTGCGGCGGAAGAATTCGCGGTCCGGCTGCTCTTCGCTCCTGGTGAGGAGCCTGAAGGCGATGAGCGACTGCGGGTTGAAGAACCCGGTGCCGAGGAGCCGGTTGTCGTGGGTGAAGAGCTGCACGGTCTCGCCGGCGGCGATATCCCTCGGGACTTCACGGAGTTCGTTGCTGAAGACCCACAGGTGCCCGCTGAGCAGCCTCCGGTGTTCCTTTGGTTTGAGGTGCAGTGCTCGCATGGATGAAAATCTCTGTGTTTCGTGTTTTGATGGCGGATCGAATTGCTGTAAAATAACATTTCACGGCTATGAACCTTGCCGCGGCCGCAATATTGTGGGAGAAACCCCGGCTTGGCAACAGGACGGCACGACGGATGAAGAACAGGTGACGGAGATGACGATGAAGAGAACGATCAGGAATGTCTGCAGCATGCTTGCGCTGGTGGCGGTCGCCGGCTGTTCCGGGATGCAGACCGCCATACGGGCGCCGGAGGCTCCGACGGAGCGTGTGGCGCTGACGCCGGAATTGAGACGGCTGTACCGCGATGCGGCTGAAGGATCGGCCCGGGTCGAGGCGCTGGACGGCTATGCGGACCTCTTCCTCAGGTCGCCGGGGAAGACGGCAAAGGCCTACTGCAACGTGCAGTTGCACCGGGACGGGGATGCCAGGCTGATCGTGACCGCAGGCCTCCTCAACTGGCCGGTCGCCGATATGCTCATCAGGCCGGATTCGCTGTTCGTGCACGACATGCTCAACAACAGGATGCTCGTCGGCAGGAACAACGGCCGGAACCTTGAAAAGATCCTCGGTGTCCAGGCGAGGTTCGGCCAGCTGACCGAAACCCTGTTCGGCATCGCCGGGATCCCCGAGCCGGAGGGCGCCATCGAGTCGGTCAGGCAGGGGTCGGGCAAGGTGAGCTATACGGTCCGGTCCGTGGGAGGACGCAAGGTGCTGGTCGTCGACGAGGCTTCCAGGGCGCTCGAAGGGCTGACGCTGCTCGACGCCATGGGGCGCAAGAGCGTCGAGTTCCGGTTCTCCGGTTTCCTGGCACAGCAGGGTGCGGGTGGCGAGGTGCGGGTGCCCAGGGAGATCGACATGGCCCTCTACCGTCCGGAAGAGACCGACAGCTCGCACAGCCTCCGGGTGGTCTACGATGAAAGGGTCGTCAACCCGCCGGACCTCAGGATCACCTTCAGGAGGCCCTCGAAGGCAAAGGTGGTGAATCTGGATGAGGTCGAGCGCATGCCGTGGCTGTGAATCTTATCGGTTAAACTGTTTAGCGATTCGATTGCTGCGTTGGTCGGTGCTCGAAATCCTCATGAGAAAAAGAAAGACCCCTTGATGGGGGCCTTTCGGAATTGACGCTGAATCGCCGATTTATTTCGCGGCGCTGTAGTTCTCGGCGGCGAACTTCCAGTTCAGCAGGTTGTCGATGACCGCGGCGACGTGGTCCGGACGGCGGTTCTGGTAGTCGAGGTAGTAGGCGTGCTCCCAAACGTCGATGCAGAGCAGCGGGGCCTGGCCGCTGGTCAGCGGGGTCTGGGCGTTGCCGGTCTTCACCACCTTCAGGGTGCCGTTGTCGAGCACGAGCCAGGCCCATCCGCTTCCGAACTGGGTGGCAGCGGCGTTCTTCAGCTCCTCCTTGAACTTGTCGAAGCTGCCGAAATCGGCGTCGATCTTCGCGGCGAGCTCTCCGGTCGGTACGCCGCCTCCGCTCGGGGTGAGGCAGTTCCAGTAGAAGGTGTGGTTCCATGCCTGTGCGGCGTTGTTGAACACGCCGACCTTCGAGGCATCCGAAGCGGTGGCACGGATCACCTCTTCGATCGGCTGGGAGTCGAATGGCGTACCCTCGACCAGGCCGTTGTAATTCTTGACATAGGTGGCGTGGTGCTTGCCGTGGTGGAAACCGATGGTATTGGCCGAGATGGTCGGTTCGAGCGCGTTGTCGGCGTAGGGAAGCGGTGGTTGCTGGTATGCCATGTGAATAGGAGTTTGGTTGGTTGCACAAATGAAGTCGGAAAGTATCTTTGAACTGTCCTGAGGCTGTTTTAGTTTCTCCAGGTTGAAAATAATGTAAAACGTTTTTTAATCGATAGATCCATGAGCAATACGGTGTCGTTCGGCATCGCCGGGATATGGCGCAGGGGCCACGCCCTGGCGGTTTTCGCGCTCCTCCTCTCCGGCTGCGGACTGCAGCCCGGGGCGAAGCTCGATGCTTCGGACATGAAGTTCGCCGCACTCTACGGCGAGTACCTTCAGCGTTCGGGTACGCTCCGTCCAGACAGCTCATCACCGGGCGTCGCCTTGTCGGGAGCGGAGCTGGACTCCCTGTTCGCCCGCAACGGCCTCGACCGTAAAACCTTCGACGCGAAGCTCCGCAGCTACTCGAAGAATCCTCAGCTCTGGGGGGACGTGCTGGCCCAGGTCCGCAAGAACCTTCGTCGGCAACCGTGACGGCCATGGGCGGAAAACCATTGCTGGTGGGTGTGACCGGCGGGATCGGGAGCGGCAAGAGCACGGTCTGCTCGATCCTTGCCGGGCTCGGTTGCGAGCTGTTCGAGGCCGACCGGGTGTCGAGGGAGCTCCAGGTCACCGACCCGGGTGTCATCCGCGGCATCGCGGAGCTTTTCGGCAATGAGGTCTATACCCGACAGGCGGACGGGACGCTCGTCGTCGACCGCAGGGCGATCGCCGCGGCCGTCTTTTCCGACAGGGGGAAGCTCGAGGCCCTGAACGCGCTGATCCACCCGAAGGTCTTCGAGGCGTTCGACCGGGAAGTGGAGCGGTGCCGGAGGGAGGGTCGGAAAATCCTCTGCAAGGAGGCGGCCATCATGTTCGAATCGGGGAAGGCCGGGGATCTCGACCTGATCGTGGTCGTAGCGGCCGACGACCAGCTCAGGATCGAACGGGCCGTTTCGCGAGGCCTCGGGAACCGGGAGGAGGTGCTGCGGAGGATGCGGGCGCAGTGGCCGCAGGAGCGCCTGGTGGAACGTGCGGATTTCGTGATCTGGAACAACGGCACGCTGGAGGAGCTGCGTGCCAGGACCGTCGAGCTCTACGGGCGTCTCGTCGCGGCCGCGTCGTCAGCCGGCAATCGCGGCGGCAAGCAGCGGAAGTGAGCGCCGGTAGCGGTAGGAGGTGTCGGCGTGCGAATCGGGGAACTCCTCGCAGCGGTGCCTGATGCCGGCCGCTGAGGCGAGTCCGGAAAATCTCCTGAGCCCGAACTGGAGGTTGTACTCATCCTGCGAACCGCAGTCGAGGAAGAGTTCGCCGAGCGACCCCAGCGCCTCCCGATACCTCTCCTCTTCGATCATGACCAGCGGGTCGAACTCAAGCCAGCGCTCCCATATCTCCGGCACCAGCTCGCAGGTGCGCAGCTCGAACGGCAGGCGCATGTTCTCAGGGGGCTGTCTGGACGGGTCGGGGGAGTAGGCCGCGGCCATGGCCATGGCGTCGAGCAGGGCGAACTCGCCGCGGGGCTTCTTGTCGAGCGACTCCCAGTTGCCGAAGAAGGAGGCGATGCTGCCGCCATACCGCTCGAGCGTCCGTGCCGCCGAAGGGAAGTTCGGACGGTAGCAGAGCTCGAAGCCCATGTCCCCGCTGTGGCAGGCCACCGCCGAAAAAAGGCCGGGATGACGCATGCCGAGCCTGAGTGCGCCGAATCCCCCCGACGACTTGCCGGCAACTGCCCGGTGCCGGCTCTCCGCAAGCGTCCTGAAGCGAGCGTCGACGAACGGGACGACCTCTTCGGTCAGGTAGGTTTCATAGGGTCCCGTGGCCTCTGAATCGACATACTGCGAACCTCCGTACCTGGTCATGCAGTCGGGCATCACCACGATCGCTTCCGCCATCGCTCCTTCCCGCATCATGGCGTCGAGCATTTCCGGCACCGTAGGCCGGCCGAAGCTGAAGTTCATGAAGCTCATGCCGGTCGAGGCGAAGCCGGCCAGCAGGTAGATCACGGGGAAGCGTTTCGAACCGTCGTAGCCGGGTGGCAGGCAGACCGGCAGGATCCTTGCTGACGGATCGTGCAGCGGGTTGCCCTCGAGGGTACGCCCTGGAACCGTCTCGAACACCAGGTTCGGGCGTTGTCGGCCAGCTCCCTCCATCAGTGCTCCAGGAGCTCCTTGCGGTTCCTGTTGCGTTGCACGGCGGCCGAGATGAAGATGCTCAGCTCGTAGAGGAGGATCATCGGGACCGCGATGACCATCTGCGTGACCAGGTCGGTCGACGGCGTCACGACGGCCGCGATGATCAGCATCGCGACGACGGAGTGCTTGCGGTAGAACCGCATGAACGCGGGCGTCAGGAGGCCCACCTTCGAGAGGACGTAGGAGATGAACGGCAGTTCGAAAACCAGCCCGGCGGTCAGGAGGGTGCTGAGGAAGAAGCTGACGTAGTCGGCGACGGCGATATTGTTCCTGATGAGCGGGGAGCCGAAGCCTGCGAAGAACCTGAGCGAGATCGGAAGGAAGACGAAGTAGCCGAAGGCGATGCCGCTGAAGAAACAGGCGGAGATGAAGAGCGTTACGAACCTGCTGGCCTTCCGTTCACGCTCGTGGAGGCCCGGCTCGACGAATTTCCATACCTGCCAGGCGAGTGCCGGGAAGGAGAGCACGAAGCCAGAGAAGACGACCACCTGCAGGTAGAGCGAGATCTGGCCGTAGGGGACGAGGTTCTGCAGCACGATGTTCGGTCCGCTGTCTTTCAGGGGACCGATGAGCACCCGGTTGACCAGGAAATCGGCGTAGACGCCGCAGACGATGGTGGCGATCACGAAAAAGATCCCCGCCCTGAAGAGCCGGATGCGGATCTCGTCCAGATGGTCGAAGAATGACATGCCACCCTCTTCCGCCTCCAGCTCCGGTTCCGGGAGTTCGTCCGCCGCGGTTGCAGGCTGCAGCTGGAGGGCAGCAGGAGTCTCGTCGGGCAAAGCCGGGACGCTGCCTGCCGTTTCTGCTGCAGGCTCTCCGATGCCGGCACCGGCGTTGCCGGAATCTGGCTGTATGGGTTCGGTGTCGTTACTCATGGAGAATCGGGGGACCGTCGACCGGCGACGTTCAGCTTATTGGAAAACTTCGGGATGATAGGGTGGGGCGACGAACATCATGCGGAGACAACCCGTAATCCGGATTATAGTGTACTAAAAGAACCGTATTGGGCGCAAATGGTTTTTTATCACCGTGCAACTGCTCGGCAGGCCGGGACGTGCCGGCCGCGGGTGATTTTTTTAATCATTGAAATATCGATAACTTCTTACCAATTTGAACGTAAGCCGTCATGATCCGGCATAAGCATTTAAGCTAACGTATTCAGTGGATATCAAAGAGGTTACCTCATCGGTCTCGGAAGAGCTGAAACTGTTTCAGGAGCGTTACAAGACCGTCCTGCACTCCAGCAACAGCCTGGTGGACAAAGTCACGCGTTACGTCCTGAAGCAGCAGGGCAAGCAGATCCGGCCCCTCCTGGTGCTCCTTTCGGCCAAGGCCGTCGGGACGGTAGGGGACGTCACCTATCGCGGTGCGATCATGGTGGAACTGCTGCATTCGGCAACCCTGATCCACGACGATGTCGTCGACGGCGCGGAGATGCGCCGCGGCATTCCATCGATCAACGCGTTGTGGAAGAACAAGATTTCGGTGCTCATCGGTGACTACCTTCTCTCGAAAGGGCTGCTCTACTCCCTTGAAAACAACGACTACCGTTCGCTCCACCTGGTATCCGACGCGGTCAGGAGGATGAGCGAGGCGGAGATCCTGCAGATCCAGAAGACCAGGAGCCTCGATATTACCGAGGAGGACTACATCGGCGTCATCGCCGGCAAGACCGGTTCGCTGATCGCCACCTCCTGCGCCATCGGCGCCGCCAGCGCGACCTCCTCCGAGGAGGATATCGCGAGCCTGAGGGATTACGGCGAGTATCTCGGGCTGGCCTTCCAGATCAGGGACGACCTGCTGGACTATACCGGCGATTCGAAAAAAACCGGCAAGCAGCTCGGCATCGACATCAAGGACCGCAAGATCACCCTTCCGCTGATCTATGCCCTCCGGCATGCCGACAAGGGCGAACAGAACATGATCAGGTCCATCCTGAAGAGTTCGAAGAAGCGTGCCGTCAGGAGCACCGAGGTGATCGATTTCGTCAAAGCCAAGGGCGGTCTGGAATATGCGGCCGACGTGGCCGAAGGGTTCGCCTCGAAGGCTCTCGAATCGATCTCCCGCTTTCCCGAGAACGATGCAAAGAACTCCCTCCGTCTCCTTGTGGATTTTGTGATGAAGCGCCAGCACTGAACGATTACCATCTCACCGACAGGAAATGAATAAAGTCTGGATCCGTGTACTGCTTGTGTTCGTCGGACTGATCGTCTTCGACAGGTTCATCCTCCCTCTCTACACCTCCAGCGGAAGGGAGACCACCGTGCCGGATGTCAGGAACCTGCAGTATGAAGAGGCTGTCCGCGTGCTGAAGCGCTCAGGCCTGCAGGCGCAGAAGAGCTACAATTTCAGGTATCTCCCCGATGCCGCCGCCAATGTCGTCCTCGACCAGGTCCCGGCGGCAACGTCGACCGTCAAGCCGGGCCGGAACGTCTATCTGGTGCTGAACCGCCTCGACAAACCCGTTTATCCGATGCCCGAACTCGGTGGCAGGTCCGAAACCGAGGCGCGTCAGGCCCTTTCCAGGATCGGCATGGTCGTCGACGAGGTCCAGTTCCGTGCGGTCTCCAGCGCCGACGAGGAGGGGCGGGTGCTCAGCCAGTCGGTGCCGCCGAACGTGATGGTCAAGACCGGCAGCGCGGTTTCGCTGATCGTCGGGAAGTACGAGGTCGAGCCCGAGGGGATGAAGCGCGTCGTGGTTCCGGAGGTGCTCGGCATGTCGCTCGACCAGGCCAGGGGCACCATCATCCAGCAGGGGCTGACGGTCGGGAAGATCACCTGGGAGTATTCGTCCTTGCTCGTGCCGAACACGGTGATCGGCCAGAAGCCGGTCGTGAGCAGCTTCGTCGCGGCAGGCCAGTCGATCGACCTGACCGTGGTGACGAACGAAAAGAAGTAGGGTGGGTCAGCGGTAGTTGGCCTTGCGGTACTCTTCCCGCAGATCCTTGATGCCGGTGCTGCGGTCGTTGCCATCGCTGATCAGGCCGAAATATTCGAGGATGATCCGGATGACCAGCCAGAGGCCGGCGAAGATGATCCTGATGCTTCCTGCAATCGAACTGATCCAATTCATGTCGTTACGTCGGTAAGGCTTGTTGAAAGCAGGAATATAAAAAAAGCCATTCGTCGAATGGCTTTTTTTATGAGCTGTCCCGGAGCGGGCAGGCGTGTTACTTCCGGATCTGCTTCTCGGCCTCTATCCAGTCATTTTCGTGAGCGCCTTCGGTGCGGCCGCGTTCTTCCCAGCGGTAATAAGCGGCGACCCGGATATGCTCTTCGAGCTGCTCCGGCGCCACGGTTGTGGCGGCTTTCTTCGTTTTGCCGGTGCTTTTGGCGGCTTTCGGCTTTTCAGCAGCAGCCTTTTTGGCTGCTTTCGGCTTGGTGTCGGCGGCAGCTTCGGCCTTGACCGCCTTCTTCACTGCTTTCTTTTCTGCCTTCGGTTCGGATTTGACGGCAGCTTTCGGGCTCTTTTTTGCCGGCGCCTTCTCTTTTGCCGGTGTATCAGCGACTGATTTTTTTGGCATGGTGTTCCTGGTCTTCAGGTCTTCAGAATGAGATGTTTTTTGGACAATACATCCTGAAAATATAATCATTCCATGTGTTTATGGAAAGACTTCGTCGTTTTTTCACCGTGCCGTGAATCGGTGACCGGCCTTTTGCCGGTCACCGAACTGCAGCATCAGCCCGGACCTCTCCGGAAGATCGACGCGAACGAGATGATGCCGAGGATGGCCGCCGCCTGCACGATCATGAAGAGCTCCTTCGGGACCATCGTGTTGACCGTGAGCCCTCCATAGTCGAGCCATCCGAACACCAGGGCGGAGAGGAGGATCCATACCGGGTGCGAGCCGGCGAGGAGCGCTACGGCGATGCCCATGAAGCCTGCTCCGGAGGTCAGCCCCGCTTCGAACCAGTGTTTGTAGCCGAGCACCAGGTTGCCTGCGCCCAGCCCGGCGATCGCGCCGCCTATGGCCATCGCTCCGAGTATCCGTGAGTCGGTATCGATGCCCGCATGCCGTGAGGCCTCGGGGTTGAGGCCGGCAGCGGCCAGGGTGTAGCCGTACCTCGAGCCGAAGAGCAGCAGCGCCATGGAGGCGGAGAGGGCGATGGCGACGAGCGACGAGAGGTTGGCAGGCGAGTGCCAGGAGAGACCGAGCAGCGCATCGAGACCAGGAAGGGTGCTGCCGTAGACCATTTCCGGCGTATGCACCGTCGAGGGGACGGCGAAACGGTTGGTCAGGAGGTAGCCGGTGATGCCCTGGGCGATGAAGTTCAGCATGATGGTCGAGATGACCTCGTTGACGCCGTACCTGACCTTGAGCCAGGCGGCCGCGAGCGCCCAGATGCTTCCGGCGGCCATGGCGGCCAGCAGGGTCGCGGGGACTCCCAGGGCCGGGTTGACGGATGCGGGCAGCGCCATGCCGCAGAGGGCGGCGGCGAACGAGCCCATGAGCAGCTGGCCCTCTGCGCCGACGTTGAAGAGCCTGACCTTGAACGGCACTGCCACGGCGAGTCCGGCAAACAGCAGGGTGGTCGCCCTGAAGAGCACCTGTCCGAACCCGTATCCGGATCCGAAGGTCGACCGGATCATCCGCAGGTAGACCTCGGCCGGGCTGACGCCGGTGGCGGCGATGATCGCGCTGCCGGCGCCGAGGGCGGACAGGACCGCGAAAAGCGGGACCAAGGAGCGGAGGTTCTTTCGGGACATGGGGCGGATGCGTTTCAGGTGATGTGGAGGCCGATCTCTTGTTCGAATCCCGAACCCCCGATGCGGCCGGCCCGCACCTCCTCCTCGCCGAACTCATGGCGGATGGCGCCTTCGAACAGGCATCCGATGCGTGTCGCAAGGGCGATGAGCTCCTCGAGCTGGGACGAGATCAGGAGTACGGCTGCGCCGTTGCGGCGGGCTTCGATGATCCTCCGGTGGATCTGCTCGATGGCTCCGATATCAACGCCACGGGTCGGCTGTGCGAGCACGAGGAGCCGGAGCCCCGGACGCTCCATCTCCCGAGCAAACACCAGCTTCTGCTGGTTCCCGCCGGAGAGCGAAGAAAGGGGCTGGTTGGCCGCGCCGCCGTGCCTGATGTCGTATTCCGACTCCAGCCGTGCGGTTTCCCGGGTGAGCCGTTCGCGGTCGAAACCGAAGCCACGGTGGAACGCTTTTTCCTCATGCCGCCCGAAAAGCAGGTTTTCGCCGATGCTGAATTCGGGGATGACGGCGCTCCTGAGGCGGTCCTCCGGGATCATCGACACGCCGAGGGCGGCGATGCCGGCCGGATGCAGGCCGAGCAGCTCGCGCCCTTCGAGCCTGATGCTGCCGGTGGCGTTGCCACGGCGGTCCCAGGTGCCCCAGAGGAGGGAGAGCAGTTCCGTCTGGCCGTTGCCTTCGACGCCGGCGACGCCGTAGACCTCCCCGGCGCGGACCGTCAAGCCGATCCCCTGCAGTTTCCTCCGGCCTCCGGGCATCACGTAGTCGAGCCGGTCGATCGAAAGCACCTCCCTGCCGGGCTGCTGGGGAGGGTTTTCGGTCCTGAGGAGCACGTCGCGTCCGACCATCATCTGCGCAAGCTTCTCTTTGGTGGCCGATGCGACGGGCATCGTGCCGGCGAGCCTGCCCCTCTTCATGACGCTCACGGTGTCCGAAACCGCCAGCACCTCGTCGAGCTTGTGGGTGATGAGCAGGACCGAACGCCCTTCGGCGACGAGCGAGCGCAGCGTTTCGAAGAGGCGTTCCGTTTCCGGTGGGGAGAGCACGGCCGTCGGTTCGTCGAGGATGAGGATGCGGGCCTTGCGGTAGAGGAGCTTGATGATCTCGACCCGCTGCTGCCCTCCGACCGAGAGGGTGGAGAGCGGAGCCCGGGGGTCGACCTCCATGCCGTGCCGCCGGGAGAGTTCGACGATCTCCTTTTCGATGCGTCGCATCGGCAGCGGACGGAACAGGCCGCCCTGTTCGCTGCCGAGCACGATGTTTTCGGCGACCGTCAGGGTCGGGATGAGCATGAAGTGCTGGTGGACCATGCCGATGCCGGCTTCGATGGCCTGTCGCGGCGAGGCGAACGAAACCCTCCGGCCATCCACCTCGATCGATCCGGAATCGGGACGGAGGAGCCCGTAGAGGATGTTCGAAAGGGTGCTTTTCCCCGCGCCGTTCTCTCCGACCAGGGCGTGGATCGAGCCCCTCTCAATCGTCACGCTCACCTCCTCGTTGGCCTTGAAGGCGCCGAACGACTTCGAGATGCCGGAAAGCCGTGCCGCTGCGTTCACGCCGCCCATGCCGTCAGATCCAGCTGATGACCGTCTTGATCGCCTCCTTGCTGTCGAGGGCGATCCTGTAGGCGAGTTCGTACTGGCTGACCGGGAAGACGTTCGTGAAGAACTTCCCGGTGTCGAGCTGCCCTTCGTCCAGCATCCGCGACGCCTCCTCGAGGTGCCGGTGGGCCGTCACGCTCGAACAGACGATCACCGGCTCCTTGTGCTGGATCAGGCGGTAGTCGTAGCCGAGGACCTCGTAGCTTCCCATGAGGAGCGTCGTCGCCCGGGGCTTCATGAGCCTGATGGACTTCTCCACCATCAGGATGCGCCCCGTCGTCTCGATCACCAGGTCGTAGCTGTCATTGAAGTCCGCGGTGAAGTCCACGATGTCGATGGCGATGTTTTCGGCGTGCGAGAGCTGGCCCCGCAGAGGGAAGGTTTCGAGCGCATCGACATGGACGATTCCCTGCTGGTGCAGGAATTCGGACACCATGAGTCCCACCGAACCGAGGCCGAGCAGCAGCACCCGCATCGAGGGGTCGAGCCGGACCTTTTCAAGCGCGCTGATCACGTAGGCGACGAGCCCCGTGAGCAGGTCCCGGTGGATCGGCTGGCGTCCCAGCGGGAGGAGGTTCTCCCGGGAGGTCGGCACCACTTCGGCATGGCAGCCGTAATAGGGGTCGACGCCCAGCCAGCGGTCGCCCTTGGATGCGTAGACGAAATCTCCGGGCTGCAGGTCCGTCACGCCGGGGCCGACCTCCATCACCTGCCCGATGCTTTCGCTGCCGAGCATGACGGGGAAGGAGAGGACCTTGTGCGATATGGGCTTGCTGGTCAGGAGGAGCCGGTCAACGCCGGGGGTGATGGTGCTGGCGATCGTCCTGACCAGCACGCCGCCGGGTTGGCTGGCGTCGTACCTGACGGACTGGAGCTTGAGCTTGTTGGCTTTGAGGAGGATGAGTGCCTGTGCTTCTCCCTGCATGGTCGGTTGATGTCGTTTGTGGTTACACGTTGAAGACGGTTTCGAGGAGCCAGGCTGCCAGGCTGATGCAGAGCGAGCCCAGCATGGCCCACCAGAATCCGGCCACCGAGAAGCCCTCGACGAACGCCGCGGCAAGCTGCAGCATGAGGGCGTTGATGACCAGCATGAACAGCCCGAGCGTCAGCACGATGAACGGGATCGAGAAGAAGACCAGGACCGGCCTGAGCAGGGTGTTGATGAGCCCGAGCACGAGGGCGACGATCATTGCGGCGCCGAAATTCCTGATCGATATCCCCGGAAGGAGATGGGCGGTGGCGTAGACCGCCGTCGCGTTGATGAGCCAGATGAGCAGAATCCTGAGCATGGTGTTGTCTTTGTTGAGCACATCGTTAATCGTGATATGGAAATGCATCGCAGATCAATGTACGCATTTCCTCAGAGTTCCATGGATTCGAGGGCCTCGTGCAGGGTCCTGCAGCCGACGATGCGGATGGAAAGCTTCCTGACGGAGGGCTTGAGTTCGCGGGTGTTTGCGGCGGGCATGACGATCGAGCTGAAGCCGAGGTGCACCGCTTCGCGGATGCGGCGTTCGCCGTCGCTGATGGCGCGGAGCTCGCCGGAGAGGCCGATCTCGCCGCAGCAGGCGGCCGAGGGGCTGCAGGGACGGTTCTGGAGGCCCGAGGCGATGGCCGCGGCCACGGCAAGGTCGGCGGCAGGCTCGACGAGTCGGAGGCCGCCGGCGATCTTGACGAAGACGTCCTGGGTCGCTGTCTGGTACTGGAGGCGTTTCTCGAGCACGGCGAGGATGATGGCGATGCGCTTGAGGTCGAACCCGGTGCTGATGCGCTGCGGCATCGAGTAGCCGGTCCTCGACACGAGCGCCTGGACCTCGACCAGCAGGGCGCGGGAGCCCTCGATGCCGGCAAGCACGGCCGTGCCGGGCACGTCGGCCGTGCGGTCGGAGATGAAGAACTCCGACGGGTTGGAGACCTCTTCGAGTCCGGTCTCCTCCATGCGGAAGACCCCGATCTCGTTGGTCGGGCCGAAACGGTTCTTGACCGAGCGGACGATGCGGTAGCGCTGGTACCCCTCGCCCTCGAACTGCAGGACGGTGTCGACCATGTGCTCGAGCGCCTTCGGGCCGGCCAGGGAGCCCTCCTTGGTGATATGGCCGATGACGGCAAGGATGAAGTTCTGCTCCTTGGCCGCCCGGATGAGCGCCGATGCGCATTCCCGGATCTGGGTGATGGTGCCGGCGGAGCTCTGGTAATCGGACGAATGGACGGTCTGGATGGAGTCGACGATCACCAGGAACGGCTGTTCGTGGGCGATGGTGTCGAGGATGCGTTCGAGGGAGACCTCGGAGACCAGCCTGAGGCCTGGGGCCTTGATGCCGAGCCGGCGGGCACGCTCGCGGATCTGGTTCGGGGATTCCTCTCCGGCCACGTAGAGCACCTTCTTCCCTTCGAGGCGCGGGGCGAGCTGGATCATGAGGGTCGACTTGCCGATGCCGGGTTCACCGCCGACAAGGATTGCGGAGGCCTCCATGAGGCCGCCGCCGAGCACCCGGTCGAGCTCGCCGATGCCGGTCATGGTCCGGTGGAAGCCCGAGGGCGTGTCGTCTTCGAGGTTCTCGACCGAAGGCAGCGCCCCGGGGGAGCGCTGCTTTCTGGATTTCGGCTCCTCGCGCACGTCGTGGGTCTCCACAAGGGTTCCCCAGCTCTGGCATTCGAAGCATCTCCCCTGGTACTTCAGGGAAACAGCCCCGCAGGCGGAGCAGACGTAGCGCGTCGCAACCTTCGCCATCTTCAGAGCCCGCTCGAGCGGCGGAACGACTGCAGCGTGTTCTTCAGGAGCATGGCGATGGTCATCGGTCCCACGCCGCCGGGGACCGGGGTGATGGCCGACGAGATCGGGGAGACCTGGTCGAAGTCGACGTCGCCCACGAGGCGGAAGCCGCTCTTGGTGGAGGAGTCCTCGATGCGGTTGATGCCCACGTCGATCACCACGGCGCCGGGCTTGACCATGTCTGCCGTGATGAAGCGCGCCTTGCCGATGGCCGCGATGAGGATGTCCGCCTGGCGGGTCAGCGAGGGGATATCCTTCGACGCCGAGTGGCAGACGGTCACCGTGCAGTTGGTTGCCTCGAGCTTCTGCAGCATCAGGTTCGCCATCGGCTTGCCGACGATGTTGCTGCGGCCCACGACCACGCAGTGCTTGCCTTTCGTCTCGATTCCGTAGCGGCCGAGCAGCTCGAGGATGCCGTACGGGGTGCAGCTGATGTAGCACTGGTCGAGGTGGCCCAGCACCAGGTTGCCCACGTTCACGGGATGGAAGCCATCGACATCCTTCTTCGGGTCGATGGCCAGCGTCACGGCCATCTCGTCGATGTGGCGGGGCAGGGGCTGCTGCACCAGGATGCCGTGGACGTCGGGGTCGGCGTTCAGCTCTTCGATCCGCTCGAGGAGCTCCTGCTGCGGCGTTTCGGCCGGCAGCTCGATCACCGTCGAATTCATGCCGATCTCTTTGCATGTTTTGGCTTTATTGCGTACATAAACCTGTGATGCGGGGTCCTGGCCCACGATGATGACCACGAGGCCCGGCACCTTGCCGGTTTTGGCACGATCATGTTCGACGCCGGCTTTCAGCTCCTGCTGGAGATCGACTGATACTTTTTTTCCGTCTATGATCACCATGATGAAGGTTCCTGGTTGAACGTTTTTTGGTAGGTAAGGCGCAGTTGTACACCGGCCGCAAAAATTGAAAGATAATGAAGATGCGAGAAAAGAGCAGAGAGTTTTTCGTTTCCCGTCATCCCGTCCAGAACAGGAACAGCGACTGGCATCCCCTCGCCATAGACACAACAACCTCCCGACCATGTCCATAGTCTCCATAGGGGAGGTGCTCGTCGACCGGGCGCTTCTCGATGCCCGTTTCTGCTGCCCGCTCGAATCGTGCCGCGGCGCCTGCTGCATCGAAGGGGAGCTTGGCGCCCCGCTCCATCCGCGTGAACAGGCCCCCCTCGAAGCGGCCGTTGAAATACTCCGCGACGTGCTTCCTGAAAAACAGCTCCGCCATATCCGCCGCCATGGCTGCACGGAGCTCTACCAGGGCAGCCTCTACACACGGACCGTCGAAGGCCGCGAGTGCGTGTTCGTCGAACACCGCGACGGCATGGCCCTCTGCGCGGTGGAAAATGCCTGGCGCGAAGGCCTGCTGCCCGGGAATAAACCGCTTTCATGCCGATTGTTTCCGGTCAGGGTGCGGAAAAAGTTCGGTTTGGATTATCTTGTCTATGAACAGCACCCGATGTGCCGTGACGCCCGCCAACGCGGTGCGGAAATGAATGTCCCCCTGATCGATTATGTCGGCGCCTCACTCGTCGAGCTTTACGGAGATGAGTGGTACCGCAGTCTCAAGACGTTCGTCGACTCATCCATCTGACGAAAATGGCAGAGATCAGGCTTCAGCACAGGCAGACAGCACAGCTGTCCGCACAACAGGTCATCAGCAGCCAGCTCCTGCAGCTGCCGCTTTCCCAGCTCGAACAGCGGATCTACGAGGAGGTGCAGGAGAATCCCATGCTCGAGATCGTCGAGGAGCGGCAGCCCGGAGACGGCACCTGTGCTCCCGGGGCTGGCACCGGCTCCGCCGATTCCCGTGAGATGTTCGACTCCGTATCCCGCTTCGACCGCACTTCGATGCAGGAGCGCCCGGCAGCCTCTTCCGCAGGCGGAGAGTTCGACGGGCGGATGAGCTATACCGGTTCCGGCCCTTCCGGGGAGCGCTTTTTCCAGGCGGTCCAGCATGACACCCTCCATGAACGCCTGCTGCGCGAACTCTCCCTGCAGGAGGGGATCGACCGGCGCGAGGTGCTCATCGCCGCCGAGATCCTCGGGAACCTCGACGACGACGGTTACCTGACCGAAGAGCCCGACGTCATCATCGACGGGCTCGAGCAGGCGGGCGTCATGGTCGATGAGGATGAGCTTATGGCCATCCGGCGGCGCATCTGGTACCTCGACCCGCCGGGCCTCGCGGTCGGTACGCTGCGCGAGCGCCTGCTGGTGCAGCTTGAGGTCTACGGCCGGGAGCACGACCTGCCGGAGGTGGGCACTGCCCGCAGGATACTCGACGATGGGTTCGACGACTTCCTGAACAAACGGTTCGACCGCCTCATGAAGCGCCTTTCGCTCGACCGGGTGCAGCTCGAACGGGCGACCGCCGTCATCACGGCCCTTGACCCGCATCCGGGCATCTTCGTGGACGAAGGCGGCCACTACATCTCGCCCGATTTCATCGTATCTTATGAAAACGGGGCTTTGACGGCCGTGCTGAACGACCGGAGCAGCCTGTCGGTGAGGGTGTCGGACAGCTACCGGGAGGCGCTTTCGAAGCGTTCCATCCCGAAGGAGGACAAGCAGTTCATGCGGCAGAAGCTGCAACGGGCCAACGAGTTCGCATCGGCGCTGCAGATCAGGCGCCAGACCCTCCTGAAGGTTATGGAGGCACTGCTCGAGACCCAGGGGCGATTTTTCATCGACGGCCCGCAGCAGCTGCAGCCGCTGATCATGAAGACGGTAGCCGAACGGACCGGGCTGGACATCTCCACCATCAGCCGTGCGGTGAACGGCAAGTACGTGCAGACCCGGTACGGCGTGTTCGAGCTGAAGTACTTCTTCAGCGGTGCGATCGCCACCGATGATGGCGACGAACTCTCGTCCAGGATCATCAAGCAGCAGCTCCGGGATCTTATCGGGGCGGAGTCCCCCTCCGAGCCCCTCAGCGACGACCGCCTGGCCGAACTGCTCAGCGGGAAGGGGGTCAGGATCGCGAGGAGGACGGTTGCAAAATACCGGGAACAAATGCAAATTCCGGTTGCAAGGCTAAGAAAAAAAATAAGTTAAACGTTATTCCATGTCCAGGAACCAGGAGAAGCCACTGATCAGGTCGACAACCGTCATCGGCGTCCTGAGGGACGGCAAGGCCGCCCTCGGCAGCGACGGGCAGATGACCCTCGGCAACACCGTGCTGAAGCACTCCACCAGGAAGATCCGCCGCCTCTACCAGGGGCGCCTGGTGGCAGGGTTCGCCGGCGCGACGGCCGACGCCGTGACGCTGCTCGACCGGTTCGAGGAGAAGCTTGAGGCCTACAGCGGCCGTCTCGAAAGGGCTGCCGTCGAACTTGCCAGGGACTGGCGCACGGACAAGTACCTGCGCCGCCTCGAGGCGATGCTGGCCATCGTCAGCCCTGAAAAGGCCCTGATCATCTCGGGGACCGGCGACGTGATCGAGCCTGAGGACGGCATCGTGGCCATCGGCAGCGGCAGCATGTACGCGCTTGCCGCCGCCCGTGCGCTCATGAAGCACACGGGCCTTTCGGCCACCGAGATCGTCTCCGAAAGCCTCAGGATCGCGGCCGACATCTGCATCTACACGAACGACCATATCGTCGTCGAAACCCTCTGACCCTTTCTTCGTCGAGAAGGCGGTCGGTTACCGAAACCCACGAATGAACGACATGCTTGAACTGAAAAGCGAAGACAGCACTCCTTACGCAGCGGGCCCCAGCCTCATCGACCGAGAGAACCTTACCCCCGGCCAGATCGTCGAACAGCTCGACAAATACATCATCGGCCAGAAGGAGGCGAAGAAATCGGTGGCCATCGCCCTGCGCAACAGGCTCCGCCGCCAGAACGTCGTCGGCGACCTGCGGGACGAGATCATGCCGAACAACATCATCATGATCGGCCCGACCGGCGTCGGCAAGACCGAGATTGCCCGCCGCCTCGCCAAGCTCGCCAGGGCGCCCTTCGTAAAGGTGGAGGCTTCGAAGTTCACCGAAGTCGGCTATGTCGGCAGGGACGTCGAATCGATGATCCGCGACCTCGCCGAGCAGTCGGTCGCCATGGTTCGCAGCGAAAAGTCCGAAGAGGTCCGTGGAAAGGCGGCGCAGCACGTCGAGGAGCGGCTGCTCGATATCCTGATCCCGCCGGTCGGGACCGGGACCTCAGACCTCGAGGAGTCGGTCGAGGAGGAGGGGCTCCAGGTGGCCTCCTCCGGCGACAGCGGGGATGAGGGCGGCATGGAACGCGAAATCAACCGCAAAAGCCGTCAGAAGATGCTCGAGCGGCTTCGCAGCGGCCGCATGGAGGACCGCCAGATCGAGATCGAGACCAGCGGCGACGGACAGGGGGGTATGATGCAGATCTTCGGTCCCCTCGGCCAGATGGAGGAGCTGGGCGGCTTCATGCAGGACCTGATGAGCGGTATGCCCAAGAAGCGCAAGAAACGCCGCCTGACGATCGCCGAGGCCCGGAAGCTCCTCGAGCAGGAGGAGGTGCAGAAGCTGATCGACATGGATGCGGTAGTCAAGGAGGCGCTCCGCAAGGTCGAGGAGTCGGGTATCGTCTTCATCGACGAGATAGACAAGATCGCCGCGCCGACCACCGGTGCCGGCGGCAAGGGCCCTGACGTGAGCCGCGAGGGGGTCCAGCGCGACCTGCTGCCGATTGTCGAGGGGTCGAACGTGACGACCAAGTACGGGGTGGTCAGGACCGACCATGTGCTGTTCATCGCCTCGGGAGCGTTCCATGTCGCACGGCCTTCCGACCTGATCCCGGAGCTCCAGGGCCGTTTCCCGATCAGGGTTGAGCTGAAGAGCCTGACCGAGGATGATTTCTTCAAGATCCTCACCCAGCCGCGCAACGCCCTGATCAAGCAGTACCGTGCTCTGCTCATGACCGAAGGGGTCGAGCTCGAGTTCACGGACGATGCGATCAGGGAGATCGCCCGGACCGCGGCCAAGGTCAACGAAAGCGTCGAGAATATCGGTGCCCGGCGCCTGCACACCATCCTGACCAACCTGCTCGAAGAGCTCATGTTCGGCATACCGGAACAGATTACCGAAAGCAGGGTGGTCATCGATGCCGACCGTGTCAGGGAGAAGCTTGGCCAGGTTGCCGCCGACCGGGACCTGAGCCAGTATATCCTTTAAGTGACGAGTGGGCATCCTTTCGATGTGAAACGGTACTCTTGATGATGAGCAGGAAGTTTTTACGATCATCCCATAACGTGTAATCTTTCCAAGGGAGCAAGAGCATGAACAGACCCAGCATACTGGTGATGAACGGGCCGAACCTGTCGCGACTCGGCAGGCGTGAGCCGGAGATCTATGGCCGGACGACCCTTGGAGAGATCGAGGAAGGGCTGGTTCAGGCGTTTCCCGAGGTTGCATTTGGCTTCTTCCAGTCCGAACACGAGGGGGCGCTGATCGACAAGCTGTTCGAGGTCGAGGACCAGGGGGGCTGGTCCGGTGTGGTCCTTAATGCCGGCGCACTGACCCACTACTCGATTGCCCTGCGCGACGCCATTGCGGCCGTGAAGGTTCCCGTCGTGGAGGTTCACCTCTCGAATGTCTACGCACGTGAAGAGTTCCGCCGCAAATCGGTGATTTCCGAGGTCTGTGCAGGCGTGATCGGCGGGTTCGGGGCTGAAAGCTACCACCTGGGAGTGCGGGGTGTGCTCAGCCTTCCTGGGCAGTGAAAAGGAAGATGAGGACTGAGAAGACAAGTATAAGAGGGCTTTTCACAACATTGTTCTGCGTCCACTCAGTCCACTTCGTCCACGTTGTCCACGCTGTCTATTCCTTCCTGCTAGCGCCGACCAATTCCTTCCCCCCTACTCTTCCGACATTTTCTTTATCAGCTCCCGGATCTCTTCGAGACGGCGGAGGTCGCTTTTCATGAGGACCGGTTTCCTGACGGCGGCCTGCAGGGTCTGCAGCGCCTCTTCGTCGCGGTGCTGGTCGATGTAGAGGAGCGCAAGCTCATGGTAGTGCCGGATCGCCCTCGGGTTGAGGCTTATCGCCTTCTTGAAGGCCTTTTCAGCCGCCTCCGGGTTCCCTTCAGGCATCCTGCCGACGAAGGTGTTGCCGAGGAGCCGGCTCATCCATCCGATCGAGGAGACCTGGCGGTAATAGGAGCCGAGGATGGACCACGCAACGTCGTCGTGCGGGTTCAGGGCGAGCGCCTTGTCGAGTTCCCGCTTGATCTCCTTTGCGCGGGCAAGTTTCTCCTTCGAACCGGTCTTGTCGGCCTTGACGGCGAGCGAGGCGGCGAGCCACGTATGGGCGGCAGCATTCGTGCTGTCGATGGAGACCGCCTTGCGGGCATAGTCGACGGCTTTCGTGTAGAGCGGCATCCTGCGCTCGGTATCATTCGGGCTGTACGTTTCGGCTAAGCTGATGTTCAGTCGGGCGAGTTTCCAGTAGAGGTCGGCACTCTCGGGATTGGATTGGCGCATGGCGTCGTAGAGCGAATCCGCCTTTTCGTACTGCAACGCCATGAATGCGCGGTCGGCGGCAGCAAAAGGAGCCTGTTTTCCCGGCGGCTCCGCAGCTTTCAGGGAGCTCTGTATGGTTTGAAACGCGAGGCATGAAAACAACGTCACGGTGCCCAGGGCACGGAATGCCGGTTTTCGCATCGGGTTTATCTGAACCATGGTGAATCCGGATATTTCTGGTTGAGTTTCCTGTCGAGGCCCAGCCAGTGACCGGTCGGCAGGAGGATCATCATGAGCGACATGAGGAGCAGCGGGGGAATTGTCAGGTTGTAGTACCCGCCTGCGGCGAAATTGAGCAGCAGGAACAGCCCGAAGGCCGCGTTCGACCTGGTGGCGAAGCCGAAGAGCAGGCATGCTCCGATGACGAGTTCGCCGATGGTGACGATCCATGCTATCGGCATGGCCATGGGTATCGCGAAGCTCTGGAGGTATACGGCCTGGAACGAGGCGATCGTGACTGCCGGCGATGGGGGCCCGGCGGCCACGACCGCCTGCAGTTCGAGAAGGCGCTTGGTGAAGTGTTCGGTCATGACGCCGGTCCACATCCAGCCGTGCGCGACCTTGTGCAGGAAGCCGTAGAGGAACAGCAGGGTGTAGAGGTAACGGAGCAGGAGGGCGGCGATAACGCCGATCGTCTTGAACGGACGGGTGGCGAAGTATCCGCTTTTCCATTCGAAGTCTGTCATGGATGGTACGGATGAGGTTTAGAGAGTCTCGACCGGTCGTCACCGGTATCCTGTCATCATGAAAGGTACGATAAAAAAAAACGTTTACAGAAGATGTTGCGGGTCGACGTCGGCCAGTACGGTCAGGTTCCGGCGGCGGAGGGCCGCAGTGACCTCGTTCTGGAGGCGGCGGAGCGCAGGGGCCGGGAGCTTGATGCCGAACAGCTTCAGGATGAGCTGGTAGCGGTACCGTCCTTTGATCCGGTTGATGCCGGCCGGTGCGGGGCCGAGGATCGCCCCTTTCCCCTCGGGCAGCAGCGGCTCGAGCTTTTCGAGGAAGAGGGCGGCGCCCTGTTCGGCGGCATCTTCGTCAGGGGCGGAGAATTCGAACTTCACGAGCTTCGAGGCCGGAGGGTAGCCGAGCTCGGACCTGACCGCCATCTCCTCATCGTAGAACCGCCGGTAATCACCCTCGAGGAGATGCCTGAACAGCTCGTTGTCCCGGTTGTAGAGCTGCAGGATGACCTCGCCGGGTGTCTTCGACCGGCCGGCCCGTCCTGCCACCTGCATCAGCAGCGAATAGCTGCGTTCCGCCGCCCTGAAGTCCGGGATGTTGAGCCCGATGTCCGCCATCAGGACCCCCACCAGCGTGACGTCGGGGAAGTCGAGCCCCTTGGCGACCATCTGCGTGCCGAGCAGGATGCGGGACCGCTTTTCGCGGAACGCGCCGAGGATCTCGGCGTGGGAGTCCTTCGTGGAGGTGGTGTCCACATCCATCCTGAGGATCTTTTCGTCAGGGAAGAGCTCCCCGAGCTCCTCTTCGATGCGTTCGGTGCCGCTGCTCTTGTAGAAGAGCCTGTCCGAGGAGCATGCCGGGCAGGTCTGCCGGTACGGCGTCGTGTGGCCGCAGTAGTGGCAGCGGAGGGTCTGGTCCGAGGCGTGGTAGACCATCGGGATGTTGCAGTGGCGGCATTGGGGGATATGGCCGCAGTCGAGGCAAAGCACGCTGCCGGCGAAGCCCCGGCGGTTCTGCAGCAGGATGACCTGCTCGTTGCGTTCGAGACGGCTGCGGATCGCATCGTACAGCGCTCCCGAGATCGAAGGGGTGACCCGCTGGCTTCCGGGCATCCACACGAGCCCCATCTTCGGGAGCGAGGCGTTGTCGATGCGCCGGGGGAGCTCCAGGAGGCGGTATTTGCCCGAGAGCGCGTTGGTGTAGGACTCGAACGATGGTGTCGCCGATCCGAGCACGCAGACGGCGTTTTCGAGCTTCGCCCGCATGACGGCGGTGTCGCGGGCATGGTATCGCGGTGTCCGGTCCTGCTTGTAGGCGGTGTCGTGTTCCTCGTCGACGATGATGGCCCCGACGTTCTCGAGCGGGGCGAAGATGGTCGAGCGCGCCCCGAGGGCGATCCTGGCCTTGCCCTGCCTCAGCCGGTGCCATGCGTCGTACTTCTCCTGGCTGCTCATCGCGCTGTGCATGATCTGGATGTCGTCGCCGAAGTAGTGGCGGAACCGTGAGGCCGTCTGCGGCGTGAGCGCGATTTCCGGCACGAGCACGATGGCCGTCCTGCCGGCGTCGAGTACCCTGCGGAGCAGCTCGATGTAGACCAGGGTCTTGCCGCTGCCGGTCACCCCGTGCAAGAGGAAGGTCTGGAAGCCCCCCCTTCCGGCGGACTCGGTGAGCGCTTCGAGTGCAGCCTGCTGGTGGGCGCTTAGGGCCGAGATGGTTTTCCTTGGTTCGTCGAACTTCGAGGCGAACGGACTGCCGACCTCGATCTCGATCTTTTCTGCCAACCCCATGGCGACAAGGCCGTTGAGTATCTCGCGGGAGACTCCGGCCTCCTCGGGGAAGAGGGCTTTGCCGGGATCCGCTGCCAGCAGGTCGAAAGCCTCACGTTTTTTCGGGGATCTTGACAGGAGTTCCCGGGGTTCCTCAGGCTGCGAACCGCTTAGCCTCCAGCCGCTCCTCGTCCTCGGCCTTGTCTCGGCGAAGTCCTTGCTGACCCGGACCAGGCCGCCCCGTTCCAGCTCCGCGATGGTCCTGTAGAGCTCCCTGCGCCCCAGCCGTTTCCTGAGCTGCCTCACCGTCAGGCGCTTCGCGGTGGCAAGCTCCTTCAGGATCTTCCGGCGGAGGCCCGAGTCCCTGACCTTCAGCGCGGGGCTTTCGAGGCGGAACTCGGTCAGTTCGACCACGTCGTCGACGACCGACCTGAGCGGCGCCGGAAGGGCGGTCGTGATGCTGTCGACCGGCCTCGCAAGGTAATAGTCCGAGATCCATGCGAGCAGTTCCAGGAGGGAAGGGGAGAGCACGGGGCGTCCGTCGGCAAGGAGGTCGACCACCTCCCCTTCGGGCTCCTGTCCGGCAGGTTCCTGAAGCACTGCGGAGACGTAGCCTATATAGGCCGATGCGCTGTGGCCGGCGATGGAGAGCATGACCTGGCAACCGGGCAGCACCTCATGGCCGAATCCTTCGGCGATGGAGACGAAGAATGGCTCTTCCCGGTAGAGGCGGTCGACGTAAACGAATGCGTACATAGGACATCCCTGAAAATCTGTGGCGCAATTCGATTGCTGCGTTGCTCGGTGCTCGAAAGCCTCATGTACTTGTTGTACACTCCGGTTTCTGCGCTCCGGTCGCCTTGCACTCGAACTGCTCATGACGATTTTCAGAGACGCCTTATTAGCGCTATTTGGATTGGTATTGGACTGTTATGTCAGCCCTTGATGGCAGCGAATATGCCGTCCCTGATCTGGTCGACCTCGCCGATGCCGTCGATCCTCGAGTATTTCGGCGCATCGGTGCTGCCGTTGCCTGCCAGGTTCCTGTAGTACCCCACCAGCGGCTCGGTCTGGTCGTGGTAGACTTTCAGGCGCTTGCGGACGGTCTCCTCGGCATCGTCGTCGCGCTGCACGAGATCCTCACCGGTGACGTCGTCCTTACCCTCCACTGCCGGCGGATTGAAGAGCACATGGTAGGTCCTGCCTGATGCGGGATGGACGCGGCGGCCGCTCATGCGCCTGATGATCTCGTCGTCGGGGACGTCGATCTCAACGATGTTGTCGATGCGGATCCCTTCGCTCCTGAGGGCGTCGGCCTGGGCGATCGTGCGGGGAAAGCCGTCGAAGAGGCAGCCGTTCGCGCAGTCGGGCTGTTCGAGACGCTCCTTGACGAGGCCGATGATGATGTCGTCGGATACGAGCCCGCCTTCGTCCATGATCTTCTTGGCGGCGACCCCCAGCGCGGTCTGCGCCTTGACGGCTGCACGGAGCATGTCGCCGGTGGAGATCTGCGGAATCCCGAAGGTTTCGGTGATGTATTGTGCCTGCGTACCTTTGCCTGCGCCCGGTGCGCCCAACAGGATAACTCTCATGAAACGGAGTCCTTTATGAGTTTTTTTTCAGGGAAATGACGGTGATTTTCGGTTTCGCCGGTTTCGGTGCCTCCTCGCCGGCAGCAGGAGCGGATGCCGAACCGTTCGATTCAGGGGCAGCGGCCTGGTCCGAAGCCTGTGCGCCGTTGCTCTTCGATGTGGTGAGTTGGATCTCCTGCTTGGCAGCTTTCTTGAATTCGATGGTTTTCGCCTTCGGGTTGCTCGGCCGGTGTTCGAGCCTGGTCTCGTCGAACAGCTGCTGGAAGGCGCCGCTCGCCCCGTTCGGGTTGAGCGACCGGTAGGCGTAGTCGCTGTCGTTGATGATCTGCCTCCTGAACTCGAAGTCGAGCGCCGAAAGGATCATGCGAAGCATGCGGCGGCTCTCTCCGAGGTCGCCTTTGGAGTCGATGCGGGTATGGGCCTTGCCATTGACGGTCGTGATCTTCAGCCCGTTGACATCGGTTTCCTCAAGAAGGCCGAAGGTGATGTCGATCTTCATGCCGAGCAGGGCGAACGAGGAGACTTCGGCGCGGATGGAGCGCATGCCGCCGACCGCGGTCTTCTGGTTCTTGAGGCTCCAGCCGACCCAGTGTTCGATCTTCTCCGTTATGAAGCCGGCGATGACCTCGATGGGGGCGGCGTACCGGCGCACCCTGAGTTCGCTGAACACGGGGTTTTCGGAGGTATGGGTGGCGTTTTCCATCAGGCCGTGGTAAACCTTGGCCATCTCGTCTTTGAAGGGAATGAAATCGAACAGATCCATGGTGCTGATGAGCCGGTTAGAAATAATTACTGCGGATTGGCGCCGTAGGGCTCGGGCCGGGTGGCCAGCTGTCCGCATGCCGCGTTGATGGCTGCGCCCTGGCTTTTTCTCACGGTGACCTGCAACCCGGCATCCAGCAACTGCCTTACGAACTCGTTTCTGGTGTCGTCATAGGAAGGCCTGAACTCAAAATTAACGATTGAGTTATAATCAATCAAATTTATTTTGCACAAAAACCGCCTTGCGTAACGTGCCAGTTTACGGGCGTCTTCGGGTGAATCGTTCACGCCGTCAAGCAGCATGTAGACGAGCGTTACGGGCAGTCCGGTAGTCCGGTTGTAGCCGCTGATCGCCTTGCCGAGCTCCTCGAGCGGGTACTGCCTGGCCACCGGCATGAGCTGCTCGCGCTGCTTCTGGTCGGCACTGTGCAGCGATACGGCAAGCTTGGTCTTCAGGCCCGATGAGGCGATCCTCCCGATGCCGGGCACCAGTCCGACGGTCGATATGGTGATCCTTTTCTCGGATATGCCGAAACGGTAGTCCGTGGCCGTCATGGTGGAGATCGCCTCGAACACGTTGTCGAGGTTCAGGAGCGGTTCTCCCATTCCCATGAAGACGATGTTGGTGAGGCGGCCGCCCGGCCGGCGTTGCGCTTCGTGCTGGAGTGCGAATGCCTGGCAGGCCATCTCGAATGCATGGAGGTTGCGCCTCAGGCCCATGCGCCCGGTAGCGCAGAAGAGGCACTGCAAGGGGCAGCCGGACTGCGAGGAGACACAGGCGGTAAGGCGTTCACCCGACGGGATCAGCACGCTTTCGACCAGTTCGCCGTCGGGCATGCGAAGCAGGTATTTCTCCGTCGTCAAGTCGCCGTCCGCGTCGATCGACTGCCGGTCGCTTTCGGAACGGACCACCGAGGGGCGGCGGATGTCGTAGGATGATGCGAGCTTCGCCCGCACTCCGCTGCCGATCGAGCTCATCGATGCAAAATCCGCGGCCTCCTGGCTGTAGAGCCATCGATGGAGCTGTGCTGCACGGAACTTCGGTTCCCCGAGATCAGCCATGATCCCGGCCAGCTGTTCACGGGAGAACTCAAGGATGTTCGGACGCATTCCTGCCGTCGGTCTCACTTCAGCGATCATTTCCTTTGCATGACTTTGGGGAGCCGGAAGATTTTACCGGATCCGGACTTAATTAATGTATCCCCGTCCTTGTTGTTGAGCGATAAAAAAAGTACTTTATGCCACAAATAAATTCCCGGTACAGGCAGCAGCTAAAATTCCCTGAATATAATGACCCGCGACTCGTCGAAAGAGAAAAAGGATTTCAATCATCAGTTGCTCGACAAGGTCATTCATGCCCGGATTCGTTTTGCTGCGCTTGCCTATCTGCTGAGTGTCCCTGAGGCGTCGTTCGTCGAGCTTCGGGACAGCATCAAGGCAACCGACGGAAACCTCAGCATCCACCTTCGCAAACTCGAAGCTGCAGGATACGTCGAATGCATGAAGAGCTTCGAGAGCCGGAAGCCCCTTACCAGTTACCGGGTCACCGACAGGGGGAGGGATGCCTTCCTCCGGCACCGGCGCCACATTGATATGTTCTGCGATGAAATGCCTGCCCTGCAGATGGCCTGATGACGAGCCGTAGCCCCCGCAACCGAACGGCCAAGCCAGATATCTATCTTGAGACGATGAGCGACGTTGCGCTTTTTGACAATTTTTTCCTGACCCGATGATTATACCAGAACGTGGCCGGACCCTCTCCTCCCAGGATTGGCAGCCGGTCATTACCGAGATGCTCCAGGCGGAAACAATCCTGCTCACCACCCACGAGAATTCGGACGGCGACGGATTGGGCTGCGAAATCGCCCTCGCCATAGCCCTCAAGGCCCTCGGCAAGGAGGTGCTGATCTGCAACCCTACTGATGTTCCGGCAAACTACCGCTTCTTCAAGGAGTTCTACGATATCCGTGTGTTCAAGGATAATGACGAGGAGCTGATCCAGGATATCTGCATGTCCGACCTGCTCGTCGTGCTCGACGCGAACCATCACGACAGGACCGGAAAGCTCTGGCCCCATATCGAATTCGCCCGCGAGCTCGGCAAGCTGAGGATCGTCTGCATCGACCATCATCTCGAGCCGAGGGATTTCGCCGACGTCATGGTCTGTGAGAACTATGCCTCGTCGACCGGGGAGCTGATCTGCGACCTCATCGGCGAACTCTCCACCCGGACGGGAATGGAGCTGTTCACCCCGGACTCGGCGTCGGCCCTGTACGCTGCCATCATGACCGACACCGGTTCGTTCAGGTTCCCGAAGACGACCCCTTATGTCTACCGGCTTGCAGGACTTCTTGTCGAAAAAGGCGCCAACCCGGAAATGGTCTACGACCGGATCTACAACTCCCTGAGCCCTGAAGGCCTCAAGCTGCTCGGGCTTTCGCTTGCCAGCATCAAGATTCTCGACAACGGGCTTGTATCCTGGCTCTTCATCTCCCGCGAGATGCTCGAAGAGACCGGGAGCAAGCTTTTCGATACCGACATCGTCATCCGGTACCTGCTGAGCGTGCCGACGGTCAGGGTCGCCGTGCTTATTGTCGAGATGCAGGACGGGCGCGCCAAGGTCAGCTTCAGGTCCAGGGGGAAGATCCCCGTGAACCAGCTCGCCGGGCAGTACGGTGGCGGCGGCCACATGAATGCCGCCGGGTGCCTCATGCAGATGTCTGCCGAGAAGGCCCAGCAGGTGATCTTCGAAGAGGTGCGGCGCTTCACCCGGGAGCAGGTCGACTCCCAGGAGTCGCCCCTGTTCGACCGTAAATCCTGATTCTCTTCACCAGCACACTTGCGGCAGCGTGTTCCTGAACGGTGTCAGGGCTGCCATACCGATACTCAATCTACTTCAATACCCCGCGATTACTGCTCAGGTTTCGCTATCTTCACCAATTCCCCCCTCTCGATAACCGCAGCAGTTCTCTCGAAGCATGTCCTCAGCAGTTCTTCCCGTCACCGGAAGGCCATATCGACGATTCAGCCGCCTCGTGGCCGCGGTGCTTGTCCTCCTGCTCCATTTTCTTCCGCCAGCATTTGCGGCCGCACCGGCGGCCGTGGGGCGCTGCGTCGGCGTCAGCGACGGAGATACCGTCACCCTGCTCATGGAAGGAGGTCCTGAGAAAGTACGCCTCTACGGTATCGATGCACCCGAGAAGGTGCAGCCGTTCGGCCAGAAGGCCAAACAGTATGCGTCATCGATCGTCTACGGGCGCGAAGCTCTGCTCGAACGGCTCGGCACCGACCGCTATGGCCGCACGATCGGCCGGGTGGCCGTGGGTGGCCGCTCCCTGAACGAGGAGATGCTTCGCGCCGGACTTGCCTGGCACTACCGCGCCTATTCGAACGACCCTCGCCTTGCCGCTCTCGAAAGCGAGGCGCGTCGGGCCCGCCGTGGACTTTGGGCCGATCCGGCTCCGGTGCCGCCGTGGTCGTTCCGCAGGGAGAAGCGTCTTGCCGGGTCCGGACGGTTTTCGCAGCCTCCATCCTTGCCCTCAAATGTCCGGTCATCATCCCTGGAGCCATATCGGGGAAACACGGCAAGCCATCTCTTCCATAAGGCAGGATGCCGTAATTTCGATGCACCGAACTGCACTGCAGGATTCGGCAGCCGGGCATCGGCCATCGCGGCGGGTTACCGCCCCTGCAGGATCTGCCGCCCGTGAAGGCTGTTTCCCGTACCTTGCCGTTGGCGTCTCTCCTGAATGCGAAATCCTCATTTGTTGAGCTTTGTTGTGAATTTCTTTGATTATTTGTTGCCGCCGGAGCGGAGCCGGGCAACAAAATGACGGGAAAATTGGTAATTTGATGAGTTAAAGGGTAATTGACAGTGAGGCCGGCGGTTATTGCCTTATGCCCGACATCGGGCGCGAAACTCGTTTCAACCTGAACAAAACAAGCATCATTCTTCCTGCCATGACGAAAAAAACGGGAACCCCTCCTGCATCCGGAATCCGCATCGACGTGACATCAAAACCGGCCGCGCCGGTGAAAGCTGATCTTCTCGCCCTGCCTATGGGATCGAAAGAGCTGAAGAAAAACGGCCCCGCCGCCCTGCAGCCGCTGGGGATCGACCCGGGCGTGCTGAACGATTTCAAGGGGGGCGCCGGCGAGATCGCCATGGCCTACCGAACCGGCAAGGGGGCCTCCAGGGTCGCGCTGCTCGGTATCGGCGAAGGGCGTACGAACGACGATTTCCGCAAGGCTGCGGAAGCCTTGTCGCGCAAGGCCGGGGAGCTCCATTGCGGCGTCGTGGCCCTGGACTGCGCCGGTATCGGAGAGTGGGCGAAACATGCGAAGCGCACCCCGGAATACCTGGCGGGCGTAATCGTCGAGGGGGTTGTTTCCGGCTCATATCGTTTCGACCGCCTGAAAAGCGGCAAACTCGACAAGGAGAAGGACAAGCAGGGGGACGGGAAGCCGAAGACGGTCGAAGCGCTGGTGCTCGCCGGTTGCGGCAGCCATGCGGCCGATGTGGAAACGGGGGCCGATGCCGGCCGGGTGATCGGTACCTGCCAGAACGTGGCGAGGGATCTGGTCAATCTTCCGGGAAACCACCTGTCGGCAGAAGAGCTGGCAGAGGCCGCCCGGGAAGCCGGAAAGCGCGGAGCGTTCGACGTGACGGTGTTCGACAGGAAGAAGATCACCGAACTGGGCATGGGCGGCCTACTCTCCGTGAACAAGGGGAGCGAACAGCCTCCTACCTTCACGATCATGGATTACCGGCCTGAAGGGAAGGCCCGGAAGACGGTCGTTCTTGTAGGCAAGGGAATCACCTTCGATTCCGGCGGCATCTCGATCAAGCCTTCGGCCGGTATGGACGAAATGAAGAGCGATATGGCGGGCGCAGCCTGCGTGATCGGTGTCCTGGAGGCTGTTTCGACGCTCGGGCTCCCGCTCAGGGTCGTCGGCCTGATTCCCGCGACGGACAATATGCCTGCCGGTTCGGCGATGAAGCCGGGCGACGTCATCACCACGATGTCGGGCATCAGCGTCGAGGTCGGGAACACCGATGCCGAAGGTCGCCTGATCCTCGCCGATGCGCTTACCTACGCCAAAAGGGAGTTCGATCCCGACGTGATCATCGACCTGGCGACCCTGACCGGAGCCTGCATCGTCGCGCTCGGCATGAAGGTCGCAGGCCTTTTCAGCAATGACGACGGCCTCGCCGAAGAGATTTCCAGGTCGGGCCAGGCCACAGGAGAGAAGGTCTGGCGCCTTCCGCTCTGGGACGAATATGCCGAGCAGATCAAGTCGGACGTCGCCGATGTGAGCAATACCGGCAGCAAGGGGGCCGGAACGATCACGGCTGCGAAATTCCTTGAGAACTTCGTCGAAGGGCACAAGCACTGGGCGCATATCGACATCGCCGGCCCGGCTTTCGCGGCCAAGGGCGGGGGGCTCTCGGGAGGCACCGGTTTCGGCGTGCGCCTGCTTGCGGACCTGTTGCGGTCGTGGGCGTGAGAAAACGTGACGCGTGACCCGTAACTCATGACTGATTACGCGTCACAGTGATGGATGACGAGTGACAGGAAGAAGAATGGGGAGATGTGTTTCTTTGATCTCTGCCCATGGGACCTCTTGGACCGATACGACCTATTCGAAAAGTGACAATTTACAGGAGACGGGTTTCTTCAACACAAACATCGCTGTATTATGGCATCGGTGAGACAGAATCCGGTGGTGATCATCCCCGGGGTCCTTTTCTGGGATTCTCTCTATGAGGTGATGCGGGATGCCCTTGCCGAATGGGTCCCGAAGGAGAAGATCGCCATCGTGCCCGTCAACCTGGTGGATTGGGTCGGTTTTCCGCCCTCTCCGGAGCGTTCTACCAACAGGGTGATGGCCTCGCTGCACAGGACCGTCCGCGACATGGCCCGGCGTTTTCCCGGCGAACCGGTGACCATCGTCGGCCACAGCGGGGGCGGTACGATCGCGATGGTCTACCTGCTGCAGCAACCCTTCCAGGGAGACGTCTACCGGGTAGACGGCATGGTCGGACGCCTGGTGACACTGGGTACGCCGTACCATACGCATGAACGTTTCGCGAAAATCAAGACGGATTTTATCTTCAGCCATATCGTACCAGATTTCTTCAGGAGATATCCGGTCGTCTCGGTCGTGAGCGACCAGTACAGGGGAGCCCTGGGCGGGAACGTCACGGAGAAGCTCTGCTACATGTTCTACAGGAGCGTCGCTGACGACGGTGATGTGGCCGGCGACGGCATCGTTCCGGCAAAAAGCTGTTTTCTTGATGGGGCCGAAAATGTTACTATATCCGAAACCGAGCATTTGCCGACACCCCATACCCGGTGGTACGGCACCAAAGAGGGAATCGAACGATGGATAGAATGGCTTTGAAATCCGTGAAACGCCCATTGGGCCTGCTCCTGCTGGCTGCGATTTCATCCGGGATCGTCGCCTGCAAGCCGGAGGAACAGAAGCGCGACGAGCAGCGCCAGCATGTCGAGTCGATGATGGCCATTCTGCTGCAGGTCCAGAAGAACCTGGGCCGGATCAGGCAGAAGGAGGCGGTTGTCGAACGCCTGTCGTCCGATATCGAAGGACGCGAGGAGGTGAACGCCGATAAGATCGGCAAGCAGATCTACGGCAACATCCGCTACCTCGATTCGACGCTGACGGCGAGCCAGGCCCTGGTCAGCAAACTCGAAAGCGACAACCGGTCATCTGCCTACAAGGTCGAGTCACTCGACCGCCTGACCCGCGAGCTGAAAGGAGACCTCGAGGCCCGCAGCAAGGAGATTGCCGGCATGAAAGGAGAGATTTCGAAGCTCAACAGCGAGCTTTCCAGGCTTTCGTCGACGGTCGACGTAATGGACGAGGTCATCAGCGACCAGGAGGACCGCATGTCGACGGCCTATTACATCGTCGGAACGGTGGACCAGCTGGCGGCTAAGGGGATTCTCGTCAAGCCGGGTGCGCTCGCGAAGTTTTTCGGCACCGCCCCGGTCGTCTCGAGCGATTTCGATACCCGGGCCTTCAGGCAGATCGATGTCACCGAGACCGGCGACATCTTTTTCGACAGGCCTGCAAAGAGCCTCCATATCCTCACGCCGCATTCGAAGGGCGCCTACGAACTGGTCGGCGGCGGAACCTCGACGGTGCTGCTGATCAAGGATCCCTCCGAGTTCTGGAAGAAGTCGCGATGCCTGATCATCGTCAGGGATTGACGGCCTGAGCCGATCTGCCCGTCGAAGTTTTCGATAGCCGTACCGACGCGCGTTGCCTGTCCGGCTGCGGGATTTGAAATAAAAAAAGGGTTTTGCATGAAGATCACCATTTTCGGGACCGGATATGTCGGACTCGTGACCGGTTCCTGTTTTGCCGAAGTCGGCAACGACGTGCTGTGCGTCGACATCGACGAAGCGAAGATTTCGAGGCTCAAGCAGGGGGAGATCCCGATCTACGAGCCGGGCCTCGAGGATATCGTCATCGAAAACGTCCGAGAGGGGCGCCTGAAGTTCACCTCCGATATCGAAAAAGGGGTCGAATTCGGCCTGTACCAGTTCATCGCCGTGGGCACGCCGCCCGACGAGGACGGTTCGGCGGACCTCAGCCATGTGCTGAGCGTGGCTGAAAGCATCGGCCGGCACATGAAGGATTACCGCATCGTCATCAACAAGTCGACGGTCCCGGTCGGGACGGCCGACCTTGTGCGGGAGAAGGTCGGCTCGGTACTTGCGAAGAGGGGCGTCGATATCGATTTCGACGTGGTGTCCAACCCCGAGTTCCTGAAAGAGGGTGACGCGGTCGACGACTTCATGAAGCCGGAGCGTATCGTCGTCGGGGTGGACAACCCGAGGACCAAGGAGCTGCTGCGTAACCTCTATTCGCCATTCAACCGCAGCCATGAGCGTTTCATCGCCATGGACATCCGTTCTGCAGAACTGACCAAATACGCGGCGAACGCTATGCTCGCCACCAAGATCAGCTTCATGAACGAGATCGCCAACATCGCGGAACGGGTTGGCGCCGATGTCGAGGCGGTCCGCAAAGGCATCGGATCCGATTCGAGGATCGGCTTTGCGTTCATCTACCCTGGTGTCGGTTACGGAGGCTCCTGCTTCCCGAAGGATGTCCAGGCCCTCGAGCGCACAGCAAGGAAGCAGGGATACGATGCCCGCATCCTGCAGGCGGTCGAGGCGGTCAACCACGACCAGAAGCTCAGCATGGTGGAAAAGATCCGCACCCATTTCGGGGGTGAGCTGAAGGGGCGGGTGATCGCGTTGTGGGGGCTCTCGTTCAAGCCCAATACCGACGACATGCGCGAGGCTCCGAGCCGCATCGTTATCGAAGAGCTTCTCACGGCAGGGGCCGTCATCCGGGCCTACGACCCGGTCGCCATGGAAGAGGCAAGGAGACTCTACGGGGATCGGGAGGGCCTCGTATATGCCGGGCATCCCGAAGAGGCGGTGAAAGGTGCCGACGCGCTCGTCATCATGACCGAATGGATGGTTTTCCGCAGTCCCGATTTCGATCAGATCAAACAGGAGCTCCGCCAGCCGGTCATCTTCGACGGCCGGAACATCTACAATCCCGATTTCATGGAGCAGCTCGGCTTCACCTACTACTCGATCGGCCGTCTGCCCCGACTCGCTTAAGAAAGAGCGTGGACAGCAGGGAGGCCAGGGACATCAAGGACGATGAGGATGTTCTCCCTCCAAATCGCTATCGGTATCGAAATCGCTATCGAATTATCTGGTTGCGGTCCGTTCAGCTTCTTTCTGTTGCCTGTCGACCAAAAAAGTGCTGCAGGGGGCCATGGCCGTGCCCGAGGCGCCATGATGCGCCCGCCTGCAGTGCACACTTCGTATAGGCGATCCCCTTTTCCACCGCTTCGACCATATCCTGACCTGAGGCCAGCTGCGACGCGATGGCCGATGAGAGCGTGCAGCCCGTTCCATGCGTGTTGGCCGTCTCGATCCACTCGCTCGGGAACCAGTGGAACCGGCCTTCGTGCAGCAGGCAGTCACGGCACTCGGCACCCTCACCATGGCCGCCCTTGACCAGCACCGATCGCGCACCCTCCATCTGGAGGCGTCGTGCCGCCTGCTCGATCTGTTCAGGTGACGAGGGGCGTCGCTCCAATCCTGCGAGCGCGACGGTTTCCGGAAGGTTCGGGGTGACCAGGGTGGCGAGCGGGAAGAGCAGGCGCTTCATCGATGCCGCCTCGGAGGCCGGGAACAGGCTTTTCCCGCCTGTGGAGCGGAGAACGGTATCGAGGACGACCGGAACCCCTTCGAGCGTCTTCAACAGCTCTGCGACCGTTTCTGCAGCCTCCGTCGACCCGAGCATGCCGATCTTGACCGCATCGATCCGGATATCGTCGGCTATCGCCTCGAACTGTTCACGGATGATCCCTGCCGGCAAGGGGTGCGACCCGATGACTCCGAGCGTGTTCTGCGCGGTCACGGCCGTGATGACGCTCAGCCCGTAGCAACCCGAGGCGGCGATCGCCTTCAGGTCCGCCTGGATCCCGGCCCCGCCGCTGCCGTCCGATCCTGCGATCGTCAGGACCGTGGTATAGTCTTTCATGACATTCATAGCCAGACCCTTCTGACCAGCTCTCTGGTAGCTGCCGTCGGATCGGGGGCCGACGTGACGGCCGAGATGACCGCTAGTCCGGAAGCCCCCGCCCCGATCACCTCGCAGGCGTTGTCGGCTCCGATGCCGCCTATGGCCACGATAGGCAGGTCGACGGCTTTTCTCACCGATTCGATCATCGGAATACCCAGCGGGGGATTCGGCTTGTCCTTCGAAACGGTCGGGAAGATATGGCCGAGGCCAAGGTAGTCGGCACCGTCGGCAAGGGCTTTGCCGGCCTCCTCGACATTGGATACCGAGACGCCGACGATCGCGTCCGGTCCGAGCATGGCGCGGGCTGTGGCGGCGGGGATGTCGTCCTGCCCCAGGTGGACCCCGTCGGCATGCATCGCCATGGCGATGTCGAGCCGGTCGTTGACGACGAAGATCGCATCGTGCTGCCGGCAGAGCTCCTGGATCCGGATGGCCCATGCGAAGAGTTCGCTGCCTGACGCCTGTTTCCTGCGCAGCTGCAGCATTGCGGCGCCGCCGTCGAGGGCCATGCGCGCCAGTTCGACCGGGCATCGGTGTTCGTCGGTGATGACGCAGAGGAATCTTCTGGGCAGTTTCATGATGGCAGGTACGATCTGAATGTTGTGATGGTTTTCCGGAGTGTGCCGGGATCGATGAACGGCGCCATGGCGGCAACCCCCCAGGCACCCTGTTCAATGCAGGCGAAGCTTCTTTCCGGGGTGATCCCGCCGACGGCGAAAACCGGAATCCGCACCGAGCGGCAGATCCTGCCGAGTGCTTCGAGCCCCTTCGGGGGACCGAAACGCTCATTCAAGGGGGTGGCGAACACCGGACCGTAGATCAGGTAGTCGACACCCGATCTCATGCTGTCGAGAGCTGCCTCCCTGCTATGGGCGCTCTGTCCGGCGACCAGACCGGGGAATGTTCTCCGGATGCTGTCGGCAGGACATGCGTTTTCCGGCAGGTGAATGCCATAGGCGCCTGACAGGAGGGCGATATCGGCCCGTTCATTGATCATGAGCCTCGATGCTGACGTATCGAGCAGCGGTTTGATCCTGGTGGCGAGCTCGAGCAGGTGGGCCGCTTCAAGCCCCTTCTCCCTAAGCTGGAAGAGTACCGGTTCCGATTCCGATAAAGCCGCCGCCTGCTTCACCACCAGGCCGCCGGCATCAAGGTGCTCGCGGCCGCTGCTGACGATCATGATCCGGGGAAGCCCTGGATGTACTCTTTTCATGCGATGTGCCGGAATTTCAGGCACGATAACTATTTTTCCATGTAATCACAATGCAACCACAACCCATTAAGTTTATGGAATCATTCGAGGAGTCCCTCATCAGGTCAGGAATCCTCCTGCCCGAAGTGGCTGCGCCTGCGGGCCTTTACCAGCCATCCCTCCGCATCGGGGAGCTCGTTTATACCTCAGGACAGCTGCCGCTTGTCGACGGACTGCTCGTCGAGCCTGGCGGGAAAGGCTGCGTGAATGAAGAGCGCCAGGATTCAGCCTCAAAGGCCGCAAGAATCGCCGCGATCAATGCCGTGGCTGCCCTCAGGTCGGCCGCCGGCTCCCTGGACTCGATCTCCAGGATCGTCAGGTTGATGGTCTATGTTTCCAGCGAACCAGGGTTCACCAACCAGCACCTCGTTGCCAACGGAGCGTCCGCTCTTATCGCAGAAATCTTCGGTGAAATGGGACGCCATGTGAGGAGCGCGGTCGGCGTCGCAGCCCTTCCCCTCGATGCGAGCGTTGAAGTCGAACTTGTCGCTGCCTGCCATTCCCGCTGAAGAAATCTGTTCTTCGCCCTCCCCTCTACTCCCATAACCTCCCTTGCAAAACCGGCAGGGGAGGGGAGTCTCCTGCCTTCGATAACCATTTCTGCTGACCTGTATCCATATGGTCAATATCTCTGATTTATCATTTCAAGAAATCAGGTATTGTCGTTACTGCCGGATATGGGCTGGTGCTGGTAATTGTTTGCGTAATATGACTCTGCTGGTTGGTGAAAACGGTGATAATGTGCGTAATCAAGCCTGTTATAAGTTTGATTAAAAGCTATGGTTGTGCGCCTTACTGTCGGCTGATGGTTATTTGTTTTTCTTTATTTATGGTGTCGTAACAGCATCGAGATATGTTGAGGCAGATTGGGATAAGTGATTAAAAAAAAATAAACAAAGTCTTGTTGTCTAAGGTATGGTTTAATGAGATATATTGATATATAATTGTTTGTAAGTATTCACATCTGTCTTCATTTTGGGCGTCATCGATTTCTGTTAGATTGTGTAAGATTGTTCGTGATGGTTGTGTATGAAGTGTTTTATATTGTATTGATCGGTTTGGATTTTCTTTGTTGTAATGGTTTTTGTTTGTGTTGTTTATGTTTATGATAATTGCGGTTGGTTGTTTTGTGTCTGTTCGTGAAAATGACTGCTGTTATGCCTGATTATTTGGTTTATAATTATCGGGCTTGATCTGGTGGAGGTGCGTCAGCCCTGGATTCGCTTCTGCGGATGCGATTGTTATTGTTGCGAAATACTCTTCTCTTCGGTAAACTAAAGGCACCCGGTTTCGGGGTTGGCATCCTTGATTCGCACTCCTCATCATCAGAGAAAATTGCTTGCTGCAGTCATGGCGGCTCCTGAGGTTGTGTATGCCTGAGCCCTACTCCGGGGGACTGGCCTGACGTTTTCGTTTACCGTTCCAATTCCATTCAATACCCTTCTCTCATGTCTCGAATATTCAGTGCTGTTCTCATGATTGTCGTCCTGGCATTCGGCATATTCATAGGTTCGAGGCTGAACGGCGGGCGGGACGGTGTGCTCGAAGCTCGCCAGAAGAAGGTCCAGGATGCGTACCGTCTCATCAGGTCGAGCTACGTCGATCCGGTCAACGACGACAGCCTGGCCAGCGCCGGAATCCGCGGGATGGTCGAATCGCTCGATCCCCACACCATCTATCTGGAGCCTGAAAAGGCGGCTTATTCGAATGCAGAGCTCGAGGGCAATTTCGAAGGGGTCGGCATCGAGTTCGACGTGGTCAACGACACCCTGCTGGTGGTCACTCCCCTCGCGGGAGGTCCGAGCGAATCGGCAGGCATCATGCCGGGAGACCGGATCCTTGCCATCGATTCAGTCAATGCCGTCGGAATCACGAGGGAGTCCGTACTCAGGAAGCTTCGGGGTAAGAGCGGGACCAGGGTTGCCCTCAGGGTCTTCCGTCCTTTCGCCAAAAGGACGATCGATTTCATGGTGACGAGGGGCAAGATCTCGACGTCGAGCATCGACGCGGCCTTCATGCTCGACGGGAAAACCGGTTACGTGAGGATCAGCAAGTTTGTCGAGACGACGGCCCGGGAGTTTCATGATGCCCTGCTGGGCCTGAGGGGGCGAGGGATGGGGAGCCTTGTCATCGATCTTCGCGGCAATCCAGGAGGATTCCTCGACCAGGCGGTACAGGTCGCCGACGAGCTGCTTCCTGAACGCAACCTGATCGTCTATACGAAGAGCCGCCATGGCGGGGCTGACGAGCTGAGGTATTCCGCCAAGCCCGGCGGGCTTTTTGAGAAAGGGCCGGTTTGCCTTCTGGTCGACCGGGGCAGCGCATCCGCCGCGGAGATTCTTGCCGGGGCGCTTCAGGACAACCATCGTGCGTCCCTCGTCGGTGAGCTCACTTTCGGGAAGGGCCTGGTCCAGCGACAGTTCGAATTCTCCGACGGATCGGCTCTGCGCCTTACGGTTTCGAGGTATTACACCCCCTCCGGCCGCCAGATCCAGCGTGGTTACGACGAAGGCAGCCACGGGCGAGAAGCGTATTACCGGCAGATGAACGACAGGAGCATGACGGAGAGCCTCCTGAAAAAGCTGGGTGGTGCTCTCTACCTCGAGAGTGGTGACCTCAAGGTGTTCGCCACCGGCAATGCGGCGTGGGGGGTGAAAGCCGGTGACAGTCTCAAAGCCGTGCTTGCGAAAGCCGGCGGCATCATGCCCGATTACTGGGTCACGGGAAGGCCTTACACGAACCTCTACCAGGAGCTGTTCGCCAAGGGGGTCTTCGAGGATATCTCCCTCAAGCTGATCGACGATCCTTCCGGCCCTGTCAGCAACTACAGGAGCTCTTCGGATGCGTTCGTTTCCGGATATGCCATTCCGGCAGACCTTGAGTCCAGGATCAGGGCGGAATGCAGGATGAAGAAGATCGTGTTCAACTCCGCGGAGTACGCCCGTGACGCGGCCTATATCAAGGTCGCCCTGAAGGCGAGAGTCGCCAGGCAGCTTTTCGGAACGGAAGGGCAGCTCAAGGTGTTGATCAGGGAAAGCGATCCGGCCATGCGTGCGGCCAGGCAGATCGTGGCCAGGATGGCGTCCTGAATGTCCTTGCCGTTACGTCGCGGATCTATCTGTATTCATAACCCAACCGGTTTCACTTATGACCCTGATCGAAAAAATCAACAGCGCCACCTGCACCGAAAGGTTCAGGAACGACTGGCTGAGGATATGTACCTGCCCGGTCCCGTCGTCGAACTTCCTGTCGTTCGTCGCGGTTGCCACCATCGATGCGCCTCAGCATTCGGTGCTCAGCCTTCTTTATGATGTCGATGTCGCGACCGAATGGGTCTGGAAGACCCGCGAGATGCGAGTGCTCCAGGAGCTCTCAGAAAGCGACGGACGGGTGGTCTACCAGCTGGTCAGCGCACCATGGCCGGTGACGGATCGCGAGATCATCAGCCGCTCCACGGCATACATGGACCCGGAAACATCCGAGGCCTTCATCAGGATCGAATGCCTTCCCGATTTCCTGCCGGAGAATGCAAACTATGTCCGTGTCCGGCAGATGGAGGGGGCCTGGAATATCCTTCCCCTGTCCGAAAACAGCTGTCGGGTGATATTCAGGCTGCATGTCGAGCCTGCGGGCGAGATACCGTCATGGCTTGCCAACATCGCCGTGATCGATACGCCGTACCATACGCTGTGCAACATGCGCGACATGGTCAAGCGGGAGAAGTACCGCAAGCCGGTCGATGCCCCGTTCCGCTCGACGACGGATATCGTGAGGAACTACGAGGATTTCATCGTGGCATAAGGCAGCCGTTTTTTCCATTTCAAACCATCGTCGTGTCAATGGATGTAGCTAAGGCCCTCGAGGGCAACTGGGAGTTTCGTGTCGAGCACAAGGGCATCAGGGTCTATTCTTCCAAAATCGCCGGTTCCGACCTCCTCGGTTTCAAGGGTGAGGCTGAGTTCGAAGTGCCGTTCAGGAAGCTCGTAAGCCTGTTCCATGATTTCGGCAGCTACGGGCGCTGGGTGCACCAGCTTGCCGAGATGCAGGTGCTCGATCAGAACGACGATCTCGAGTATGTGGTGCGCCAGGTGATCAACACTCCCTGGCCGATGCCGAAGCGGGAGCTCATCGTCCGGACCGGGTTGCAGGTTTCGGAGGCGGGGGCGGTGGCTCTGACCATGACGGGGATGCCCGATTACCTGCCGAAGCGGCTGGACATGCACCGGGTGAGGGAAACCAGGGGAGTATGGGTGTTTATGCCGATCGAGCGGGGGCGGGTGCACATCACCTTCGTCATGCATATGAACCCCGGCAGCGACGTGCCTGCCTCATTGAGCAACGCAGCCCTGTTCGAGGTACCCTTCTATTCTCTGCAGAAGATGCGCGCCCTGGCGCAGGATCCTGCATACAACCCGTCATGGCCGTCGATCGTCGACGAGCACTTCCATATCAGCGAAGATGGATACGGCACGCATTGAGCAGCCGGTCTGGCCGCACGGGTGCGGCGCCGACCTCCTGGCAGACCGTGCCGGCCGCAAGGTTGGCTATCCTGGTGCTCGTCACCAGGTCGAGCCCCGCGGCCGTGCCGAGCGCCAGGATGCCGATGACCGTGTCGCCCGCGCCTGACACGTCCGCCACTTCAAGGGACGTGGCCGGGATGTGGGTGAAGCTGCCGTCGTAGATGCTCATCCCCTTTTCGCTCCTGGTCACCACGAAGCTGTCCGCCTGTAGGCGCTCCTTCAACAGCAGGCACCCCTCCTCGACCTCCCTGTCGTTGTTGTGCAGCACGATGCCGAGCGATGCGGCCAGCTCCGAGAGGTTTGGCTTGAACACCGAGCACCCCTGGTAGGAGAAGAACCCCTTGAGTTTCGGGTCGACCAGTACCGGGACCCCGATCTCCCTGCAGATCGCGATCACCGAGGCGATGAACGACCCGGTCAGCACCCCTTTGTTGTAGTCTTCGAGCACGACCGCCCCGAGCGTTCCGGCGATCTCCCTGAACATCTCCAGCAGCTTTGCCTCGGTGTCGGCGTCGAGCGGCTGGCGGCTTTCGTAGTCCACCCTGGTGATATGGTGGTTTTGCGACAGGATCCTGGTCTTGCAGGTGGTGGGGCGGGACGGATCTGCCAGGAGCAGGCCGGCATCGAGGCCCTGTTCTCCCATGAGGGCGGTCATGCCCTCCCGGCCCGGGTCGCTGCCGGTCACGCCGATCAGGAATGCCTTCGCCCCGAGGGCATGGATGTTCAGCGCTACGTTGGCCGCACCGCCGAGACGGCTGGTTTCGTGGGTTACGTCCACGACCGGTACAGGGTATTCGGGCGAGATGCGGGAGACGTGGCCGAAGATGTACTTGTCGAGCATGACGTCGCCGATGACGGCGATACGCTGCTGCTGGAACGAGGTGAACAGACTGTCGATGAGGTCTGGTGTCATGGCTCTGTCGGGTGCGGGCCTTCCGGAGTATGGCCCCAGCCATCTTTTCGGTCGGATCCGGTGTTGTTTTACAACAAGTTATGGTAAATATGCCAGACGGAAAATAATGCGGAAGAAGCTTGTTGCGTATGGTTTTATTTTACGAGAATTTTTTTATTTTTAAAGCTATCCATTTTTAGAATTTATGTGACTGCCCAACCATGTTCGACAATCTCAGCGACAAACTTGAACTGACGTTCAGGAAGCTTGCCGGCCAGGCCACGATCAACGAGATCAACATCGGCATCGCCATGCGCGACATCAAGCGCGCCCTGCTTGCGGCCGACGTGAACTACAAGGTCGCCAAGAAGCTGGTCGAGGACATCAGGGAGAAGTCCCTCGGCGAGTCGGTCATCAAGAGCGTGTCACCGGCCCAGATGATCGTCAAGATCGTCAACGACGAGCTGACCGAGATCATGGGCGGCGAGAACAAGCCGCTGAACCTTCCGCCGAAGAAGTCGCCTGCCATCGTCATGGTCGCCGGCCTCCAGGGTTCCGGCAAGACCACCTTCTGCGCCAAGCTGGCCAAGAGGCTCAAGAAGAGCGGCAAGAACCCGATCCTGGTCGCGGCCGACGTCTACCGTCCGGCTGCCGTGGACCAGCTGAAGACGCTCGGCGAACAGGTCGAGGTCCCGGTATTCTCGGTGGAGGCCCAGGATGCCATGAAGGCCGCGCTCGGCGGCATCGAGGCTGCCCGCACCGGCAACAGGGACGTGGTCATCGTCGATACGGCGGGCCGCCTGCAGATCGACGACAGCATGATGGCCGAGGCCGAAGCCCTCAAGAACGCCCTCAAGCCGGACGAGCTACTGTTCGTCGTGGACTCGATGATGGGCCAGGAGGCGGTCAACACCGCGAAGGCGTTCAACGACCGGCTCGATTTCGACGGCGTGGTGCTCACCAAGCTCGACGGCGATGCCCGCGGCGGTGCGGCCCTGTCGATCAGGCAGGTCGTCGAAAAGCCGATCAAGTTCATGAGCGTGGGCGAGAAGGTCGATGACCTCGACCTCTTCTACCCCGAGCGCATGGCGCAGAGGATCCTCGGCATGGGCGACATCGTCAGCTTCGTCGAGAAGGCGCAGGAGACGCTCGACCTCGAGAAGACCATGCAGATGCAGTCGAGGCTCATGAAGAACGAGTTCGACCTGAACGACTTTTTCGACCAGCTGCAGCAGCTCAAGAAGATGGGGTCGATCCAGGGGCTGATCGAGATGGTGCCCGGCCTGAACAAGATGGTGCCGAAGCAGGACCTCGAGAACCTCGACTTCAAGCCGATCGAGGCGATGATCTCCTCGATGACCAAGGCTGAGCGCAAGAACCCCGACATCATCAACGGCAGCCGCCGCCAGAGGATCGCCAGCGGCAGCGGCACGAGGGTGCAGGAGGTCAACATGCTCCTGAAGCAGTTCGGGGAGATGAAGAAGATGATGCGTTCGGTATCCCGCCTGACCCAGTCGGGCAGGAAGATCACCTCGCAGAATCTCGCGCTGGACAAGTTTTTGAAACGATAAATGACCAATGTCTCTTAATTAATTAAACCTTATACGCTTTGGTTAAGATCAGACTGAAAAGGGCCGGAAGGAAGAAGATGCCGTTCTACCAGATTGTCGCCGCCGATGGCCGCTCACCGAGGGATGGCAAGTTTCTTGAAGTGATCGGACACTACAACCCGACCGCCAAGCCGCATGCCGTGACCATCGAGAAGGACCGCGTCGCCTACTGGCTGAATGTCGGCGCACAGCCGACCGCCACGGTCCGCAGCCTCATCCGCGGCACCGGCCTGCTTCATGAAATGAACCTGCAGCGCCGCGGCGTCAGCGAGACCGATATCGCGGCCCAGATGGACGTCTGGCAGCAGAAGGAGGCCGAGCGCCGTCAGAAGCGCCTCACGGTCAAGACCCGCCGCCGCCAGGCAAAGAAGGATGCCGAGGCGAATGCCGCCGCCGGTTCCTCCGAGGCCTGATCGCCGAAACGTCATCTGCTGAAACGGGGTGGAGCTTTACCTGACCGGCAACGTGCTCAAGCCCAAGGGGCTGAAAGGTGAGCTGAAGGTCCAGCCCGTGACCGATTTTCCCGAGAGCTTCCTCAAACGAAGGGAGCTCTATATCGGCAGGACCCCGGAAGATGCCGTGCTGCGGAAAGTTCTGTCGGCAAAGGTTTATCAGGGGTTCGCCTGGATCGTGTTTGAAGGCATCGGAACCCGAGAGGCGGCTGAGGCTGTCGCCGGGTACCGGCTGTATGTGACGCGAGACCATCTTGAACCGCTGCCTGACGATCGGGCATACATCCATGACCTTATAGGCCTGGAGGTGTTCGACGAAAGGGGCGAACGGATCGGAAAGGTCGGCGACGTGCTCGAGATGCCGGCGCACGACGTGTATGAGATCGAGACGGATGGGCGCAAGGTGCTTGTGCCGGCCGTCGAGGAGTTTGTCGAGGAGATCGATCTCCGGAAGGGGATCATGGTGTTGCGGCGCTTTTCGGAGTTCCTGTAGCATCACATGTTCTTGAAACATATTGATTGAAGCAATATCTCGGGTGTGGAAGCCATGCGGATAGATATCATTTCCGTCATACCGGATTTTTTTGCCTCGCCCCTTGAGAAAGGTCTGCTCGGAATCGCAAGGAAGAAAGGCCTCGCGGAGATTCACGTGCACAACCTCCACGATTACGGGCTGGGCAAGTACCGTCAGGTGGACGATACGCCGTTCGGAGGCGGCGCGGGAATGGTGATCCGTCCCGAACCGGTTTTCGCGTGCATCGAGGGATTGCTGGCTGAAAGAGCTTACGACGAGGTGATCTTCATGACGCCGGACGGCAGGCCTTTCGAACAGAATACGGCCAACAGGCTTTCCCGCAAGGGGAACCTGATCGTGCTGTGCGGCCATTACAAGGCCATGGACGAAAGGATCCGCCAGACGCTTGTGACGATGGAACTGTCCGTCGGCGATGTGGTGCTTTCCGGGGGTGAAATCCCGGCGCTCATGCTTGCCGACGCGGTCGTGCGGCTTATCCCGGGCGTCCTGGGTGACGGCGAGTCGGCGTTGACCGATTCGTTCCAGTCCCGGATGCTGGATTGCGCCTGGTACACCCGTCCTGCCGAGTTCCGTGGGATGGCCGTACCCGACGTGCTGCTTTCAGGCCATCACGAGAAGATCGGGGACTGGCGGCAGGAGAACGCGCGGGAACGCACGCTCCAGCGACGGCCGGACCTGCTCGAGAATGAAGAATGGGAAGAGTAAAGACAACACATAAAGACAAGAGTAGCATCATGGATCAGTTAATTCAATTGGTGGAAGCAACCCAGAACAGGACCGATATTCCCGAAGTTCGTCCCGGCGATACCGTCAGGATCCAGCTGAAGGTCATCGAGGGCGAAAAGGAGCGTCTCCAGGCTTTCGAAGGCGTCGTGATCAGCGACAGGGGCGCCGGCGCTTCCAAGACCATCACCGTCCGCAAGATCTCCCACGGCGTCGGTGTCGAGAGGATCATCCCGGTCAACTCTCCGAACGTCGAGAGCGTGACGGTCACCAGGCACGGCAAGGCTCGCAGGGCGAAGCTGTTCTACCTCCGCAAGCGTACCGGCAAGGCCGCGCTGAAGGTCAAGGAGCGCAAGTCCGCAAACGCCCAGGCTTAAGCCCGGCGTTCCATCGCAGAAGGACTATTCCGCAGATCGGCCCGGCTTTCCGGCCGGGTCGATATTCCGGGTACTTATCGGATCCCGCCTGAATATCCGCCTTTCATGGCCGGACAGGGGAGTACTTACGTGCCCTCAGTCACGCGCATAACCACTTTACGCTCAATCCGCTTCAGAGATGCTCTCCATCGGTGACTACAAGATCCATTCGCTCAAGGTGCAGGAGTTCCTGTTCGACGGCGGCCTGATGCCCGTGCGCAACCTTGATCAGACAAAACCCATGCCGAAGATCCATCTGGCGACAAGACTGCTGCTCATCGTGGGCAATGGCCGCCGGATACTGGTCGATGCCGGCATCGGCAAGCTCTGCTGGACCAGCCGCTGGGCCGCCAATGCGACAACCCCCTACCAGCTCGAGGAGCAGCTTGCCTCGCATGGCCTGCACCCGGGAGACATCACGGACCTGGTCCTGACCCACCTGCACAGCGACCATGTCGGAGGCGCCTTCGGCTGCGGTGGAGACCGCCTGGTGCCGGTGTTCCCCTATGCCCGCGTCATCGTGCAGGAGGAGAACTTCCGTACCGCCTGCCGCCCGGAGGAGCGCGAGCGCCCCAGTTTCAACGAAACCATCATCGACGAGTTCCGCCAGCTTTCGCTGTTCCATACGGTTTCCGGCACCCATGAGCTGTTTCCCGGAATCGATGTGATCCTGAGCAACGGTCACACCCGCGGCCAGCAGCTCGTCAGGATAAGCGACGGAAAGACGACGCTCCTGCACGCGGCCGATCTCGTGCCTACCACTTCCCATTATCCGGTCACGAGGGGATCCGGAAACGACATCGACGCAAGGACGGTCATCGAGGAAAAAGCGGTTATCCTCGAAGAGGCCTTCCAGCAAGGCTGGATCCTGTTTTTCGGCCACGACCCGTTCAGGCATGCCGCCACGGTCCTGAAACGTCCCACCGGTTTCGTGCCGGGACCGGCACCCGAATTCTGAGCAATTCCAGCAGCGAAAGCCATGTACAGCGTTTCCGCTGAGGTATTCAGGGAGAAAATCTTTGGATTTTTCCAGGAGAACCGGCGTGATTTCCCCTGGCGCCGTACCTGCGACAGGTATGCCGTCATGGTGAGCGAGGTCATGCTGCAGCAGACCCAGGCCGAGCGCGTAGCCCCGCGCTTCCTGCAGTGGATGGAGCGGTTCCCGGACGCCGCGTCGCTTGCATCGGCTTCGCTGCACGAGGTGCTCCAGATGTGGAGCGGCCTCGGCTACAACGCCAGGGGACAGCGCCTCCAGCTTGCCGCCGCAATGATCGTCGAGCTGCATGGCGGCACGGTACCGTGGGACCCGGATATCCTTGCGACCCTCCCCGGCATTGGCCCGTACACCAGCAGATCCATTCCCGTTTTCGCGGACAACCTCGATATTGCGACCATAGATACGAACATCAGGCGGGTGCTGATCCATGAACTCGGGCTTCCCGAAGACATACGGCCCTCCGGACTCCGATGCGTCGCCGAGGAGGTGCTGCCGAAGGGTCGCAGCCGCGACTGGCACAACGCGCTCATGGATTACGGTGCTCTGGAGCTGACCAGCCGGAAAACCGGTATCGCCCCGTTGACGAAGCAGTCCCCGTTCAAAGGGTCGCGACGGTGGTACCGCGGCCGCCTGATGCGCGACCTGCTCTCGGCCGGCCGGCTGCCGATGGCGGGGATCGAGGAGCGTTATGCCGACTGCCCCTACGGCATAGCTTCGATCGTCGATTCGCTCCTGCGAGAAGGCATGGCCGAGATGTACGGAGAGATGGTGGGTATCCCGGGAGCACCCGGGAGCGCCAAGTAGCCGGGAGTGCTGTACCGATAAGCAGGGCTGGTATCGGAGCCGGCCTTGTGCAGAAAAAAAGCTGCCCCGGTTTCGTTCCCGAGGCAGCTTTTTTCAATACTGAAGCGCCGTCCACGCAGCTGTCGGGACGGCTTCTGCGGGTCTCACTCCGTGTTGTAGACCATGTTCAGGGCGTTGTAGACATTGTCGATCTCCGGGTTGTACTTCTTGAGGATCTCCTTGCGCTTCAGTTTGAGGGTCGGGGTCATCATGCCGTTCTCGAGCGTGAAGGCTTCGTCGACAAGCAGGAACTTCCTGACCTTTTCGTGCGTGGCAAGCTGACGCGAGATGTTCCTCAGGAGCTTTTCGAATATCTGCAGGATCTCCTTGTTGTCGATGAGCTGGCGGTTGGTCGATGCATTGATGCCGTGCTCGGCGGCATACTCCTTCAGCTTCGAGAAATCGGGTACGATAAGGGCGATGAGGAACGGCCGTTTTTCGCCGACGATCATCGCCTGGTCGACGAACGGGCTGTCGTGGATCAGGTTCTCGATAGGCAGCGGGGCGATGTTCTTGCCGCCTGAGGTCACGATGATGTGCTTCTTGCGGTCGGTGATTTTCAGGTAGCCGTCCCTGTCGATCTCGCCGATGTCCCCGGTGCAGAACCAGCCGTCCCTCATCACTTCAGCTGTCGCGGCGTCGTCCTTCCAGTATCCCTTCATGATGTTCGGGCCCTTGAGCAGGATCTCGCCGTCTTCGGCGATCTTCACTTCGACGTTCTTGAGCGCAGGCCCGACGGTGCCGAACTTGACCTTCTCCGGACGGTTGATATGGGTGCACGGCGAGGTTTCCGTCAGGCCGAAGCCTTCGAGGATCGTGATGCCGATCGACTGGAAGAACTCGCCGGTCTTCTGGGGCAGGGCGGCGCCGCCGGAGACGAAATAGCGGAGGTGTCCCCCGAATTTCTTCCTTATCTTGCTGTAGACCAGTTTGTCTGCAAGGCCGTGCTGCATCTCGAGCATCGACGAAACCTTTCCCTCCGCTAGCTGCCGGTAGTATTTTTCGCCGGTCCTGACTGCCCAGAAGAAGATCTTCTGCTTCATACCGCCTTCGCTGGTGGCCGACTTCAGGATGTTGGTCTTGATGCGGTCGAACAGCCTCGGCACGGTGAAGATCATGGTCGGCCTGGATTCCGAGATGTTCAGTGAGATGGTCTCGACGCTTTCGGCAAGGTAGATCTGGGACCCGCAGGCGAACATCAGGTAGTAGCCTCCGGTACGTTCATAGGCATGGGAGAGGGGCAGGAACGAGAGGCAGCGGTCGGTTTCATCAAGCCGGAGCACTGCGGAGCAGGACTTCACGTTTTCGCAGATGTTGCGGTGCGTCAGCATCACACCCTTCGGAAGCCCGGTCGTGCCCGAGGTGTAGATGATGGTCGCGATGTCGTCGGGCGCGGTCTTGAGGCCTTCGAGGATCCATGGCTTGTCGTGCAGGATCTGCCTGCCTTCGGTCTTCGCATGGTTCAGGTCGATCACATCCTCGATCGGCTCTTCGAGCCTGTTCATCACGATCACCAGGTTCAGGTCGGGAAGGTTCTGCCAGATGGACATGATCTTGCCGAGCTGCAGCATATTGGAAACGATGATCCCTTTCGCTCCGCAGTTGTTCAGGATGTATTCGATCTGGTTCGGCGGAAGGGAGGGGTACAGGGGGACGTCGATGGCTCCGACCGACAGGATCGCCATATCGGCAAGGTACCAGCCGGGCCGGTTCTCCGACAGGATGGCCACCCTGTCGTTCTGCTCGACGCCCTGCGATTTGAGGAAGGCCGCCAGGTCATGGAAATCCTCTTCGAAGGAGTCGTAACTGATAGGCTGGTAAGACCCGTTGATTTTTCGTGCGATGGGAGACTTGCCGCTCTGTCCCTTGAAATGGCTGAACACAGACGTGAACAGTTCCGGCAAGGTCTGGAAATCAGGGTTGATGAGTCCCATAAGCGAAAGGGTTTTTTCCCTGGTGCCGGACCGCCAGACCCGGAAAGGCAAAGCCTGCCTCTGCCGCGGAATTCGAGTCGGTGATGTCCGGGAAGGAGAAGAAGGGTTTCGAAGTTTACTGCCTGTTACGTTTATGTAACAATCATTACGCTCATCTCCAACTGCTTTTGTCTGTTCTAGGAGAATTTGGCGTAAAAGAAACGAATAAGCTCCTGCTTGTCGCGTGCTTTACGCCCTTTCCCGGAAACAGCTCGCAGTGCGCTTGAGAGGCGTCGAGGAGAGGTTTCAGGGGCGAGCTTAATTTGCTATATTCGTTCGGGCTGCGTTCCGGATCGTTGAACGCCGATCCTCAATGCTGTAGCCTCCGTCCTCCCGAGTGTCACGAATGAGGCGGTCTGTTCTCTTATTCGATTGTCGTTCGAATCCGCTGCCGTATGTTACATGACGGCATCGTTCGTATTCTCCTTACCCTATACACCATGAATCCGGGAAAAAAAGCTGGCAGGAACTGGCCAGGCTACGCAGGCCTGGCCGTTGGCTTCATGCTTATCGGTTACCTGCTGTCGACTATGGATCTCGCGGGCGCCTTCCAGCGGATCAATGCGATCGGCTTCGCCTCGATCCTGATCCTGTTGCCGTACCTTGGCCTCCACCTCCTCGAGACCTTCGCCTGGCGGAAGCTTTTTCCCCCGAGCGTCGGCCGTGTAGACCTGCTGAAGCTTTTCAAGATACAGGTCGTGGCTGAGACCGTCTCCATGACGCTTCCTGCCGGCGTCGCCGTCGGCGAACCGCTTCGGCCATGGCTCTGCCGCCGTTTCATGGGTGTGCCGCTGCCCGACGGTTTTGCCAGCATCACCGTGCGCAAGCTCATGCTCGGCGCAGCCCAGGGACTCTACACGATCATCGGCGCCATCGCTGGTTTCTCCATCCTCCAGGCCGCCTCGAACAAGGTGCTTGGATTCGGCGGTCTCGGTATCGCCATGCTGGCGATCGGGGCGGTCATCACCTTCGCATTCCTTTCCATGCTGCTGATGATGTTCAACGGGAATGCGGTGGGGGCACTTCACCGGCTCCTGGTGAAGGTGCCTTTCCGGAAGGTCAGGGAGTGGCTTGTCGAACGCGAGGAGGGGTTTGCCGAGACCGATCGCAAGCTCCTGGGAGTCAAGGCCGATGGACTCGCCGGTCTCGTACCGGTCATGCTCATGTATATCGGTGCCTGGCTCATGCTGTCGGTAGAGAGTTACCTCATCCTGAACCTGCTGGGCATCAAGCTTGCTTTCGGCCAGGTGCTTGCCTTCGATACGGCGATGCTCATGCTCAGGGCGATCTTCTTCTTCATCCCTTCAGGGCTCGGTGTCCAGGAACTGGGCTACCTTGCGTTTTTCGGCGCACTCGGCGTATCGGCGGCCGACCTGGCAGCCTTCCTGCTCCTTCGCAGGGCGAAGGAGATCCTGTGGTACGCTATAGGCTATATCGTCATGTTCCTTGAAGGCATACGGCTCGACGACGCCCGGACGGCAGAGGGGGAGGTCGGATGAAGAAGAAGATCCTGTTCGTCTGCGGTTCGATGAACCAGACGACCCAGATGCACCAGATTTCGCAGTATCTCGGTGATTACGACCAGTGGTTCACCCCATTCTTCAGCGATGGCCTGCTCGGCAAGGCCAGCGACCTCGGCATGCTCGAGTTCACGATCATGGGCAGGAAGCGTTCGGGCAGGGCGACGGATTACCTGATCTCCCACGACCTGAAGATCGATGTCGGCGGCATCCTGCACCCCTACGACCTGGTGGTTACCTGCACCGACCTGATCGTCCCGAAACACTTCCGGAGCAGGAATGTCGTCCTGGTCCAGGAGGGGATGACCGAGCCTGAAACCATCCTGTTCCATCTCGCCCGCAATTTCCGCTGGGTACCGCGATGGATCGCCGGCACCTCGACCACCGGTCTTTCGGATGCATACGACAGGTTCTGCGTCGCCAGCGAAGGGTACCGTGACGTGTTCATCCGCAAGGGCGTCAACCCCGACAAGATCGAGGTGACCAGCATCCCGAACTTCGACAACTGCGCCCGGTACCTCGTCAACGATTTCCCGCATCGCGACTACGTGCTCGTCTGCACATCGGACAACCGCGAGACCTTCATCTACGAGAACCGGCGCAGGAACATCGAGAAGTACCTCGAGATGGCCGACGGCCGCCAGGTGCTCTTCAAGCTCCACCCGAACGAGAATGTCGAACGGGCGACCAGGGAGATCGAACAGTACGCCCCGGACAGCCTGGTGTTCGCCGAGGGCAGGACCGAGGAGATGATCGCCAATTCGCAGATGCTGATCGCGCAGTTCTCCTCCACCATTTTCGTCGCTTCCGCGCTGGGCAAGCAGGTGCATTGCGGACTCGATCCGGAGGTGCTCAAGGCGCTGACCCCGCTCCAGAACGGTGCGGCGGCCCGGCGGATCGCCGAGGTATGCCGGAAGGTCATCGACGGATGAGCAACGTATAATTAATTATCGACCAGTGAGATGAAGACCATTGCCGTCATCCCTGCCAGGGGAGGCTCGAAAGGGCTCGTGAACAAGAACATTCATCCCGTGGGCGGACTTCCGCTGCTGGCCTGGACCGTGCTGCAGGCCCGTGACGCCGCGCTGGTCGACCGGGTGTTCGTAACCACCAACGACCCGGCGATCGCCGCGGTCGCGAGGCACTACGGCGCCGAGGTCATCGAGAGGCCGGAAGGGATCAGCGGCGACAAGGCGACCTCCGAGGCGGCCATCCAGCATGCGCTCGACGTCGTCGCCCGAGACCACGGCCTGGTAGCCGACACCGTGGTTTTCCTGCAGGCCACCTCGCCGCTCAGGCTTCCGGGGGACATCGACCGGGCGATCGAAACCTTCCGGCAGGAGGGCGCCGATTCGCTCATTTCGGTCACCAAAGCCGACGACCTCACCATCTGGGAGCGTCGGGAAGGGGCCTGGAACAGCGTGAACTTCGATTACCGGAACCGCGGCATGCGCCAGGACCGGCCCGCCCAGTACATCGAGAACGGTTCGATCTACATCTTCACCCCCGAGGTGCTGCAGGGCTACGGCAACCGTATCGGGCAGAAGCTGGCCGCCTACACCATGGAGTTCTGGCAGACCTGGGAGATCGATACGATCGAAGAGGTCGACCTCGTCGAATATTACCTGAAGAAAAAAGGCCTGCTCAAGCCGGCCGATCAATCCGACAACCATCACCACTGATACCATCATGAACTTCTTCCTCTCCACCGACCTGAGCATCGGGGTCAACGAGGCGCTCTCCGTCCATGAGCACCTGCAGTCGCTCGGCGTCAAGAAGCCGGGCATCATCTACGACGCGGTCCTGACCGGAAGCGACTACTTCCAGGACGTCTTGCGCAACATCAGCGCGGGATACTCGAACTGCGTGGTCTACTGCAACGAATTCCGCGGCGAGCCGACCTACGCCCACCTGGAGAACGTCGCCGAGTTCTTCCGCCGCGAGACCCCGGACGGCCTGGTCGCCATCGGCGGCGGCAGCACCATGGACCTCGGCAAGGGGGTCGCGCTGCTCATGACCAACAACGTGCCTGCGCTCTCGCTCAAGGGTTTCCCGAAGGATGTCTGCGACCCGGTCCCGCTGGTCACCGTCCCGTCGCTGCTGGGCAGCGGCGCCGAGGTGAGCTTCAATGCGGTGTTCATCGACGAGGCCGAAGGGCGCAAGCTCGGCATCAACAGCAGGAAGAACTTCCCCAAGAAGTCGGTCATCGACCCGAAGCTCTCCATGACCGCTCCGATCGAGAGCGTGATCGCTTCGGCCATGGACAGCCTGGTGCACTGCGTCGACAGCTTCGGTTCGAAGAAGCACACCCCGATGAGCCGCATCTTCTCGATCGAAGGATTCCAGCGCACCTTCTACGCCCTCCAGCAGGGACAGCTCGACCGTGCGGAATCCCGCCTCGACCTCGCCCTCGGCAGCGTCTGCGGCGTCACGGCCCTCATGAACTCCGGTGACGGCCCCACCAACGGCTTCGCCTACTATGTCGGCGTCAAGCACAAGGTGCCGCACGGCCTTGCCGGCGCGATCTTCCTCAAGGAGGTCATGCGTTACAACTACAACCAGGGCTACGACAAGTACGCCATGCTCAACCCCATGCACTCCGGAGGCTCGGCCAGGGAGGCGACCGCCGAACTGCTCGACCAGATGGATTCGCTCTATCGCCAGCTCTCCATCCCGAACCTCGCCCCCTACGGGTACGGCAAGGGCAACATCGCGGAGCTTGCCAGGAACGCCTCGATGGCCCTCTCCGGATCGTTCTCCGGCAACCCGGTGGAGTTCAACGAGGAGTCGGCCAACGTCGTGATCGACGCCCTGACGTAAAGAAGAGGTGGACAAAGTGGACGGAAGAGTGCAATCTGAAACCTTCTGGTCCACTCAGTCCACTTCGTGCACTGAACTGAACTTTCAACCATAACAACCAAACCACCACTACGACTATGGCAGGAGCAGAACTTATCGGCCGCGAGGAGCTGGCCCAGATCCAGGAGCTGTTCAGCGGGGAGAAGACCACCCTGTACCGCTACGCACCCGGCAATTACAAGTCCAGGGAGTTCGAGGAGAAATTCGCCGCCTACATGGGCGTCAAATATGCCCACGCCGTCTCTTCCGGCACCGCGGCGATCCACTGCGCGCTTGCCGGCGCCGGCGTCGGCCCCGGCGACGAGGTGATCACGACGGCCTGGACCTTCATCGCCCCGGTCGAAGCCGCCGCAGCCCTCGGCGCCGTGCCGGTGCCGGTCGAGATCGACGAGACCTACCACCTCGACCCGAAGGAGGTCGAGAAGGCGATCACCCCGAAGACCAAGGCGATCGTGGCCATCCCGATGTGGGCCCCGCCGAAGATGGACGAGATCAAGGCGATCTGCGACAGCCGCGGCATCATCCTCATCGAGGACGCCGCCCAGGCGCTCGGCGCCACCTACAAGGGCCGGAAGCTCGGCACCATCGGCAAGGTCGGTTCATTCTCGTTCGACGCCGGCAAGACCCTGCACGTCGGCGAGGGCGGCATCGTCGTGACCGACGACAAGGATGTCTATGACCGCGTGGCCGAGTTCTCCGACCACGGCCACATGCACGTGCCCGGCCTGCCCCGCGGCAAGGACCCCCGTCGCGCCAAGGGCCTGAACTACCGGCTCAGCGAGGTGACCGCCGCCATCGGCATCGCCCAGCTCGCAAAGATCGACTACATCCTTTCCAAGGCAAGGGAGAACAAGTACAGGATCAAGGACCGCATCAGCCACCTCTCCAACCTCAAGATGAGGCCCTTTACGGACGAGGCAGGCGCCCAGGGCGACACGCTCATCTTCAAGCTGCGCGACCGCCAGACGGCACTGCAGTTCGAGGCACACCTCATGGAGCACGGTTTCGGCACCAAGATCCTGCCGGAGGCTATCGACTGGCATTATGCAGCCGTGTGGGGACACCTGCTCAAGTCCTACGACCGCTACCGCGACGCGAACTTCGAAGAGCTCTGGCCGAAGACCGGCGAACTGCTCCAGAGCAGCATCTGCCTCAACATCCCGGTCCTGATGGACGACGCCACGATCGAACGGCTCATCGCGGCCATCATCTCCGGCGCCGAGAAGATCGGGTGAGGTGATCCCGGCCGACAGAAACGAAAAAAGCCTGCTTGGTGCAGGCTTTTTTCGTTATCTGGAGGCGAAGAGCGGACTCGAACCGCTGTACGAGGTTTTGCAGACCTCTGCCTAGCCACTCGGCCACTTCGCCAAACGGAAGCTAAAAGTAAGAAAATTCGGCAGTTTCCCAAAACTGCCGGCGCCGATTCGTCGTTTTTCCCGTAATTCCTTCGTTTTCTTGAGCTTATGCACTCGCAGGAAGCCTTGCGATGCATTCGGCTCCGCTGTTCATCGGGTTGTTTACCTTCGCGGAGACGGCATAGAGGTCGAGGATGCCGTCACGGGATGGGCGCAGCAGCTTCAGCGCATCCGGGTTCCCCGACTCGAGCCAGCCCCTCCACTCTTCAGGTTCGAGAATGACCGGCATCCGGTCGTGCACAGGCTTCATCTGCCGGTTCGCTTCGGTTGTGATGATGGTGCACGACACCACCGGAGGGTCATCCGATCCTGGTCTCCTCCACTCGTCCCACAGGCCTGCCATTGCCATGGGTTTCCCGTCGGCCCTATGGACGTACCATGGTTCCTTCCTCTGCCCGCTGCCCGCTTTCCATTCATAGAACCCGCTTGCAGGGACGATGCAGTGCCGTCGGTGCAGCATGTGCCGGAAAAAGGGCTTCGACGCAAGGCTGTCCGCCCTGGCGTTGATCGGCCTGACCTTGGGCATGGATTCCGACCAGTGGGGGATCAGGCCCCACCTCGCTATGGCGAGCGTGTAAAGGCCATGGTCTCCGAGCAGGGCCACGATGCCGCTCTCCGGAGCGATGTTCCAGTTCTGCCGGTAGCTGAAGCCCCCCCCAGCCTCCTCGAACGGCAGCTCAAGCTGCCTGAGCTGCTCGATGAAGTACGCCAGCTCGAAGAATCCGAATCGTCCGCACATGGTCCGGGAAGTTTTCTTTCAGGATTGATACGAGAACCCGGCAGGGGAGGCAACGGTTCCTGTTGATTCATGTGCCGAGGGTTTTTGTTTCATGCCTGCTTTTCCTACCTTGCCAGCAGGCAGCCGTTTCCGATTTCGAATCCCGAACACCATGAAGCTTACCAGAGTCTGCAATACCCCGGCCATCGATTTCTACTCACCCGACCTCTCTGGCGAGCTCGAGCTGCCGCTGGCGTCTACCTTCATCTCCGCGGGCTTTCCGTCGCCGGCAGAAGACCACCTGGAGCTGAAGCTCGACCTGAACCGTGCGCTGGTGCGCCATCCGAACTCGACCTTCTACGGGCGTGTGAAAGGCTCCTCCATGATCGACGCGGGGATAGGGGAGGGGGATATCCTTGTCATCGACAAGTCGCTCGAACCGAAGGACGGCGATGTCGCGGTCTGCTTCCTCGACGGGGAGTTCACCGTCAAGCGCATCTCGAAGCAGGATGACGGCCTGTTCCTCATCCCTGCCAACGAAGAGTTCAGGCCGATCCGCATCTCCGGGGAGAGCGAATTCCGGGTATGGGGGATCGTCACCTACGTGATCCACAAGTTTCGGGGCGGGGTGAAGTGATGCCGTGTGGTGCTTTTCCTGCCGATATCCTGAAATTCCGGCTCATTTCCTTTCTTTTTCGGCCGCTCTCCCGTTAATTTCCAGTATGGAACACCGGTTCGCCAGGCGGTTCCTTACGGCCGGCATCGTGCGTATGCAGGTGTATCCGGCAGGCGTTTTGTGTCGACAGAGTTGCTCTCAATCCAAAACAGGACGGCAATGATTACCATCAAATCGATTCTCTGTCCCCTCGACTTTTCCGAAGCCTCGAAGAACGCGTTCCGCTATGCCTGCGAGTTCGCCAGGACGATGGGCTCGAAGATCTACCTGCTGAGCGTTGTCGAACCCCGTCCCATGGCCGCCGATATGACCCTGACCTACATTCCGGTCGAGGAGGACCTTGAAAAGGCCGCCATGGACGATCTCCAGCCGCTGGTTGAGGAGGCGAAGGCGAACGGCATCGACGTGCAGGCGGATGTCATGATCGGCATTCCCGTCGAGGTCATCCTCGAACAGCTTGCCGAGACGGATGTGAGCATGCTCATCATGGGTTCGCACGGCAAGACCGGCCTGAGCCGGCTGCTGATGGGCAGCGTCGCCGAAGGCGTGGTCAGGAAAGCCAACGTCCCGGTGCTGATCGTGAAGGCCGAGGAGAAGGAGTTTATCTCGTAGGGGCACGGCGTGCCGTGCCTGATGTAGGGGAGCGCAATTCCGTATTCAGTCTTAACCCATAAGACCCATCAGAGGTCCTTTTCCCTGAACGCGCCGAGCAGCTGGATGGCGCCGCTGAAGGGGGTGATGGCGCCCGAAAGGACTTGATTCTCGACCGGTTCGCGGGCGGCGGCAACATGCGGGTTGCCGAAGAACTCCCGTTTCAGCCGGTCCTCGACGATGGTGTAGAGCAGTTGCCGGAGCTGCTCCCGGCGCATCCGGCCGAGCTCGCCGCTCGCCTCCATGGCCGATACGAACCGGCGGAGCTCCTGCCAAATTTCGGCGATGCCGGAGCCTTCGAGCGAAGAGGTGAGCAGCACCTTGCGCTCCCAGCCGGAATGTTTTTCGGGCAGCAGCCTCAGGGCAGACTCGAAATCGGCTTTCGATACCTGGGCGATGCCAGCCCGTTCATGGTCGGCCTTGGTGATGGCCACCGCGTCGGCGATCTCCATGATGCCCCGCTTGATGCCCTGCAGTTCGTCGCCCGATCCGGGAAGCATGAGCAGCAGGATGAAATCCACCATCGAATTCACCACGATCTCCGACTGGCCTACGCCGACCGTCTCGACGATGATGACGTCGTAGCCCGCCGCTTCGCAGAGCAGGATGGTCTCGTGCGTACGCGGCGAGGTGCCGCCAAGGTAGCCCGACGATGCGGTGGGCCGGATGTAGACCTCCGGCCTTGCCGAGAGCCTTTCCATGCGCGCCTTGTCGCCGAGGATGCTCCCGCCTGAACGGGTGCTGCTGGGATCGATGGCCAGCACGGCGACTCTCAGGCCGTGGCGCAGCAGTTCGAGGCCGAACGATTCGATGAAGGTGCTCTTGCCCGCGCCGGGCGAGCCGGTGATGCCCATCCGGATCGACCGGCGCCCCACGGCGAGGCACCGGTCGAGGATCTCGTGCGCCCTCTTTTCGTGGTCTGGGCGGCTTGACTCGACGAGCGTTATGGCCCGGCTCAGGAGGTGGCGGCTGCCTCCCGTGATACCGTCGACGAACTCGTCGACGCTCAGTTCATGCAGTGGCTTGTGGGACATACCGCCGTCTTCCTTACCCTTTGTGGCGTTCGAGCAGCTTGCCGAGCAGCTGGATGGCCGCTTCGGCGATGACCGTGCCGGGACCGAACACGCCGGCCACGCCCCGTTCGTACAGATAGTCGTAGTCACGCTCCGGGATGACGCCGCCGGCGATGACGAGGATGTCGTCGCGGTGCGCGGCCTTCAGCTCTTCGACAATGGCCGGGATGAGCGTCTTGTGGCCGCCGGCGAGGCTCGAGATGCCGACGATGTGCACGTCGTTGTCCAGCGCCTGTCCGACAACCTCGCCCGGGGTCTGGAAGAGCGGGCTGATGTCGACGTCGAAACCGATGTCGGCGAACGCGGCCGCGATAACCTTGGCGCCGCGGTCGTGCCCGTCCTGGCCGACCTTGGCCACGAGGATCCTCGGGCGCCGGCCTTCGGCCTCGGCGAAGGAGTCGGCCATGCGCTGCGCTTCCTGGAAGAGGCTGTTTTCCTGCATCTGCGATAGGTAGATGGTGGTGTTGAGCTTGACGGAGGCACGGTAACGGCCGTAGACCGTCTCGAGGGCCGACGAGATTTCGCCGAGCGTTGCCCGGAGGCGTGCGGCCTGGACCGAAAGTTCAAGGAGGTTGCCCTCTGCGCCTGCAGCACAGGCCTCGATGGCCTTGAGGGCTTCCTTGACCTTCGCTTCGTCGCGGTTCGCCCTGATTTCGGCAAGGCGGGCGAGCTGCTGCTGAAGTACGGCGGTGTTGTCGACTTCGAGCAGCTCGATGTCGGTCCTGCTCTCGGTCCTGAAGGCGTTCACACCCACGATGATCTCCTTGCCGCTGTCGATACGGGCCTGCTTGCGCGTGGCCGCCTCCTCGATCTGCATCTTGGGCAGCCCCTGCTCGATCGCCTTCACCATCCCGCCGTTCTGTTCGATCTCCTGGATGATCCCCCAGGCTTTTTCTGCAAGCTGGCGGGTGAGCTCCTCGACATAGTAGGATCCGCTCCAGGGGTCGATCGAGCGGCAGATGTCGGTCTCCTCCTGCAGGTAGAGCTGGGTGTTCCTCGCGATGCGCGCCGAGAAGACCGACGGCAGGGCGATGGCTTCGTCGAGGGCATTGGTGTGCAGCGACTGGGTGTGGCCGAGCGTCGCGGCCAGCGCCTCGATGCAGGTGCGGGTGACGTTGTTGAAGGGGTCCTGCTCGGTGAGGCTCCAGCCGGAGGTCTGGCAGTGCGAGCGGAGGGCAAGCGATTTCGGGTTCTTCGGGTTGAACTGTGCGACGATCTTCGACCAGAGCATCCTGGCGGCGCGGAGCTTGGCCACCTCCATGAAGTAGTTCATGCCGATGCCCCAGAAGAACGAAAGGCGCGGGGCGAAGGCGTCGATGTCGAGGCCGGCCTTCAGGCCCGTGCGGATGTATTCGAGGCCGTCGGCAAGGGTGAATGCCAGTTCGAGGTCGGCCGTGGCTCCGGCCTCCTGCATGTGGTAGCCCGAGATGCTTATGGAGTTGAACTTCGGCATCTTCTCGCTGGTGTACCTGAAGATGTCGGCGATGATGCGCATCGACGGTTCCGGCGGGTAGATGTAGGTGTTGCGCACCATGAACTCCTTCAGGATGTCGTTCTGGATGGTGCCGCTGAGCTTTTCCGGAGCCACGCCCTGCTCTTCGGCAGCCACGATATAGAATGCCATCACGGGCAGCACGGCGCCGTTCATGGTCATCGAGACCGAGATGTCGCCGAGCGGGATCTGGTCGAACAGGATCTTCATGTCCTCGACCGAGTCGATCGCAACGCCAGCCTTGCCGACGTCGCCCACGACGCGCGGATGGTCGGAGTCGTAGCCCCGGTGGGTAGGCAGGTCGAAGGCCACCGAAAGCCCCTTCTGGCCGGCGGCCAGGTTCTGGCGATAGAAGCGGTTGGACTCCTCGGCCGTCGAGAAGCCGGCGTACTGGCGGATGGTCCAGGGCTTGCTGGTGTACATGGTGGCGTAGGGGCCCGCCGTGTATGGCGGAAATCCCGGCGCGAAATCAAGGTGCTCCATGCTGTCGAGCACGGATTGGTCGTACCTCGCCTGGACGGCAATACCCTCCGGCGTCATCCATGATGCCTCCCTGGCGTTGACGGCAGCGTTGCCCTTATCTGTGCTGTATGGTTCGATGGTCGAAAAATCGGGTCTCATAACACACCGGTTTTGTGTTGCAGTGAAAGCAGGCAGGCGTACGCGTCGCTGCCGAGGTGGATGAACCGGTCGAGGCCGGCCTTGATGTAGGTGTCCGCGTCTTCCGGGGGCTTGGCCGCCATGACCACGATCGTTTCCTTGTGCATCTCCTGCATGGCCTCGAGGAGAGCCGGCAGGGCGGCGAGGTCGTCGTCTCCTGTCCAGCAGAGCACCACGATGTCGGGTTCATGCTCCGTGACGGTGCGGCACGATTTGGTTTCGAGGGGCAGCGCCATGGCCGGCATGATCTCGAAACCGCCGGTCCTCAGGAAGTCTTCGGCGAATGCCGAGACGCGGAAGCACTTGGCCGGGTCTCCGTGCATCCAGACGGCGACGCGCGGGACCGAGCCGGTCTTCAATGCATGGTCGAGCATGCGGAGCCTGAGCCGCTCGAAATCGGGTGCGGCTTCAGCTGCCCTCTGCGGGGAAGCCTTCACCGCAGCCGAGACCTCCGCGGACGGCGCCACCGTAAAGCGGTTGATGCCGATCAGCGAACGTTTCCGGCCGTGAACGGCTTTCTGCCTGGCTTCGGCGGCTGGGGCGATCATGGCCGCGACCTTGCCGGCCGCTTCTGCCAGCTTCAGGCCGCCGGCCGCCTCGACCTCCTGGAGGAGCCTCCAGGCCTCACGGCAGAGGGATTCGGTCATGGTATCGATAGCGAAGGATCCTGCCGCGGGGTCGACGACGCGGTCGAGCCCGGACTCCTCCCTGAGGAGGTGGTGGATGTTCCTGGTGATCCGGTCGGCAAGTTCAGGCGAAACCGCGCCGGCCGGGTCGAATGAGGAGAGCTGGAGGGTGTCGCATCCGCCGAGGATGGCCGAAACGGCCTCCGTGGAGAGGCGCAGGATGTTTGTGTAGGGATCGAGCACCGAGGCCGAGCGCCGTGATGTGCGCACGAAGAGCTTCGGTTCCGGTGCGGAGGTGGCCGGGACGCCGTAGGCTGAGAGCAGCTGCGGCCACATGGCCCTGAACGCACGCAGCCTGGCCAGTTCGGGGAAGTGGCTGGTGCCGCAGCAGAAGACGACCTCGATCGACGAAGCGGCCTTTGCGGCGTCGATGCCCGAGTCCGTTGCGCGGTTGAGCAGGTCGCTCGCTTCGGCGAGCGAGAAGGCGAGCTCCTGGGCGATGGTGGCTCCTGCCTCATGGAACCGTTCGGTATTCACGCTGAGGGTCCTGAACCTGGCCGGCCGGCGTTCGATGGCGACAAGCGAGGCGTTCGAGGCGTCGTTCAGGATCGCTCCGCTGGCGGAGGAGAATCCGGGGATCGCCATCAGGTTGCCGAGCAGGGCGGATGCGTCGCCGATGGCTCCCGAAAAGAAGAGCTCTACCTTCGACAGGTCGAGTTTTCCCGTAAGTACGGCGAGGTTGGTTGAGCTGACCAGCGACGGATCGGCGAGCCTGAATTCGATGGCATCCGCACCGCCAGCAACGGCTGCTGCGGCGGCATCGGCACCTTGCGCGGCGTTCGAGGCCGCAATCTGCTGGCAGATGTTCCAGCGGTTTGTTGCGCGGCCTGTAGGCACGGCAGGGAAGGGTACTGCGGTGCTGCGGTTGTACCACGGCTCCATCGCAATGCCGTCCGGAGTCTTCCAGACGATCTTCGCGTAATCGGCGCCTTTGAGTTCTTCAAGAACCCTCGACTTCCATGCGGTATAATCGACCGCCGGGAAACCGGAAAAAAGAGGTTCAGCCTGAGACATTGATGATGGTGTTCTGCTGGTTCAAACTTTCAGGCGCCGATGCCGCCCGCGGCATCGGCGCCTGCTTTTTCACTTGGCCTGCCGGCCTTCGATGATCTCCCTGATCCGTGCTTTCAACTCGAGGGGACGGGCGACCATGTCGACGAAGCCCTTCGTCTGGAGCCAGCTGGTTGTCTGGAAGTCTTTCGATGTGCGGTGGCCGGTGTACTGTTCGATCACGCGCTTGCCCGAGAATCCGATGTTGCCGGCGTTGTGCTCGAAGATCCTGAGACCCCTCGAGCCGAAACCGATGGCCACGCCTCCGAGCGTCGGGTCGGTGACGATGGTGATGAGCGGCAGGCCGGCCTTCTCTACCCGCGACAGCGCGACGTGGATCTTCGGGAGGCTGACCATCGACGAGCACCCTTCATGCATGCGGGCTCCGCCGCCTGCCGCCTGGATGATCATCGGGCACTTCCGGTCGATCGCGATCTGGGCAGCCTGCCAGATCTTTTCTCCGGTCGACATGCAGAACGAACCTCCGAGGAAGCCGAAGCTGGTGCCGCAGAATACGACGTTGTGATGGCTGAGTTTGCCGTTGCCGGTGATCATCGCCGACGACATGCCGTTCTTTTCGCGGGCCTCGGCGATCTTGTCGCTGTATTCCGGGAAGTTCAGGATGTCGCGGTCGACGATGTAGCGGGTCTCCTCATGCTCGACGAACGAGTGCTTGTCAAGCATCAGGTCGATGTAATCTTGCGCCGTAAGCCTCGCATAGCGGTGGCCGCAGACGTCGCAGACGAAGTTGTCCGAAATCAGCTTGCGGTAGAGCACCGGGTCGGCGACATGCTTGCCGAACTCGTTGCGGCAGCGCTTGTGACGCGGGATGAAATGGTTTTTTTCCGGTTTCGGGATGAATGAGTGGACCGGCTTTTCATAAGCCTTGATCGACTCTTCGGTCGTCAGGTCCCACTGGCCGATCCTCTGCCAGCGGTCGACACGGCGGTTGAATACCGCGGTATCGTGTTCGCTCGCGAGTTTGCCGGCCCAACGCGAGACCACGTTGCGGAACGATTCGAACGCCTCCTGGCGGAAACGGTGCGCAGGGCCCGCATGCTCCGGAATGAGCTCGTCGACGATGCCGTTCGAGAGCGCCTCCCGGGCCGTGATCTGTGAGATCTCCGCGGCCAGGTTCGCCTTGTCCCTGGTCCTGAAGAGGATCGACGAACAGGCTTCTGGCGCGATGACCAGGTAGGTCGCGTATTCCATGGCGAGCACGGCGTCGCAGCCGGTCAGCGCGATGGCGCCGCCGCTGCAGCCGCGGTTCAGGATCACCGATATGGTCGGGACCTTCGATTCCGCGAGCGCCTGCATGCAGCGTCCGATCTTCCAGGCGATTCCCCCGGATTCGGACTCTTCGGTCGGGTCGGCGCCTGCCGTGTCGATCATCGTGATCACGATGCGGTTCTCCTTCTCGGCGATCGCGATGGCGTCGATGGCCTTCTGGAATGCGGCCGGAGTCGGCATGCCCTGGTTCCATCTGACCACCTCGGCCTGGTCCTTCATGACCCGCTTGAGGTCGCCGAAGTTCGTCGTCGGGCCGGACTGCTGTCCGATGAGCATGACGGGATGGCGGGAATCGTTGTAGCTGATGTCGGCGCGGTGGGTCTGGATCAGGCAGCTGCCGTGGAGGTCGTTCTGGAGGCACTCTTCGACGTTTTCAAACACGCCGAGGTAGTCGAGGTATTTGGGGCGTTCCGGGTGGAACGACATCTGGTATTTCTCGTACTCCGTCAGCTGTTTGATGGAGCTGCTCGAATAGTCGAACTGGCCTTTTTTCTCGAACGGGAGATAGAAATGTTTCACTGTTTTCTCTTCATGGCTTAGTGGTGATGTGGCTTGGGTTCCACCAATTCAAAAAGAACACGGTTGGTCTGCTTGGGGTGGAGGAAGACGATCTGTTTGCCTCCCGCACCCGTCGACGGTGGCCCCAGCGGGTTCAGGCCGGCGCCGGTCACCCGAGCAGTCTCCTGCGAAAGGTCGTCGGTCGCCAGGGCGATATGATGCATCCCCTCGCCGTTTTTTGCAATGAATTTCGATACTGCACCCTCATCGCCGATGGGTTCGAGCAGCTCGATGTGGGTCTGGCCGATCGGGATGAAGGCCACCCGGACCTTCTCTGACGGTACTTCTTCGACAGTGACGGAACCCGGGTCGCACCCGAGGACGCTGAGAAACGTCCCGAGTGCGGCATCGAGGTCCTGAACCGCTATGGCTATGTGGTCGATCCTGTTGATCATGGTGTTGCGGTCCAGTCTGGTTTATGAACGTTTTTTCGCGTAGCCGATCGTCTGCAGGGCTTCGCTGATCTCGTCGAGGATCGCCGGGTCGTCGATGGTCGGCGGAACGGTGTACTCCTCGCCGTTGGCGATCTTGCGCATCGTGGCGCGCAGGATCTTGCCCGAGCGGGTCTTCGGCAGCCTGTTGACGATGACGGCCTGCTTGAACGAGGCGACCGGCCCGATGTTCTCGCGAACGTACTCGATCACGTGCTTGATGATCATCTCCGGCGGGGTGTCCACGCCGTTCTTCAGCACGAGGAAGCCCATCGGGATTTCGCCCTTCAGGTCGTCGGCCACGCCGATCACGGCGCTTTCGGCGACGTCCGGGTGCTCGCAGAGCTCGGCCTCGATGGCTCCGGTCGAGAGGCGGTGGCCCGCGACGTTGATGATGTCGTCGGTCCTGGACATGATGTAGATGTATCCATCCTCGTCGATGTAACCGGCGTCGCTCGTCTGGTAGTAGCCGGGGAAGTTCGTCATGTAGTTCTCCTTGAAGCGGTTGTCCCCTTTCCAGATGGTCATCATGGTGCCTGGAGGCAGCGGCAGCTTCACGACGATATCGCCCATCTGTCCTGCCGGAAGCTCCTCGAGCTCGGCGTTGACCACCTTGACGTCATAACCGGGGACGGCGCGGGATGCCGAGCCGTACTTGACCGGTCCGGGCTCGATGCCCTGGCAGTTGGCCGCGATGGCCCATCCGGTCTCGGTCTGCCACCAGTGGTCGATGACCGGTACCTGGAGCTGCTTTTCGGCCCACTTTACCGTATCGGGGTCGGCGCGCTCGCCGGCCAGGAAGAGCGTCCTGAACTTGGAGAAGTTGTAGCGGGCGATGTACTTCCCTTCAGGGTCCTCCTTCTTGATGGCCCTGAAGGCGGTCGGGGCGGTGAAGAGCACCGAGACGTCATGCTCGCTGATGATCCTCCAGAAGGTGCCGGGATCGGGGGTGCCGACCGGCTTGCCTTCGAAGATGACCGTCGTGCAGCCGTGGAGCAGGGGGGCGTAAGCGATGTAGGAGTGGCCTACGACCCAGCCCACGTCGCTGGCTGCCCAGAAGACTTCGCCCGGCTTCACGTTGTAGACGCTCTCCATGGTCCATTTCAGGGCGACCATGTGCCCGCCGTTGTCGCGGACGATGCCTTTCGGCTGCCCTGTCGTGCCGGAGGTGTAGAGGATGTAGAGGGGGTCGGTCGATTCCACCGGAACGCACTGAGCCGGGGCGATGCCCAGCTGCGCCTGCTTCCAGCTCATGTCGCGATCCTCGTCGAGCTGCGCCTTCATCTGCTCGCGCTGGTAGATGATGCAGATTTCAGGCTTGAAGTGCGCCAGTTCGACGGCGAAGTCGAGCAGGCGCTTGTAGTCGATGATCTTGCCGTGCTCGATGCCGCAGGAGGCCGAGACGATCACCTTCGGCTTGCAGTCGTCGATGCGGACAGCCAGCTCGTGCGAGGCGAAGCCGCCGAACACGACCGAGTGGATCGCGCCGAGCCTGGCGCAGGCGAGCATCGCGATGACGGCCTGGGGGATCATCGGCATGTAGATGATGACCCTGTCGCCCTTCCTGACGCCGCGGGCCTTCAGGGCGCCGGCGAAGAGCGCGACCTTGTCACGGAACTCGCGGAAGGTGTACTTCTCGATCGTGCCGGTCACCGGGCTGTCGTAGATGACGGCGATGTCGTTGCCGCGGCCTTCGTCCACGTGGCGGTCGAGCGCGTTATAGCAGGTGTTGGTCACGCCACCGGGGAACCAGCGGTAAAAGGGAGGGTTGGAGTCGTCGAGGACCTTGTCCCATTTTGAATACCAGTGAAGCTTTTCTCCAATTTCACCCCAGAACTGTTCCGGGTTTTCAACCGACTGCCGGTGGACGGCGCTGTAGGATAATGACATACTGGACAACCCCCTTTGGGATATAGGTTAATGATAGGTAGGGAGAGACGTACTTAAAGCTGGAGGCGGATCGGTGAGGGTATGGAGCTGTGGGTGCAACATACGGGAAACAGACAGAGATTGTGTGCAAAAACCAATTTTACTAAAAATAACGGATTAAGCAATGAGGTGAATATCAGGAGCCTGCCGGTGGCGCCGGACCGGCGTCTGTTTTGCGGGTGGCCGGCTCAGCCGTTTTCAGCGGGCGCAGAAGGTTGAAGAGGGAGATCAGCTCCCCGATGTCCAGGGCCTCGGCGCGAAGCCTGAGGGTGGCATCAGGCACCGACGAGGTGTCGTACGCCTCCTTCAGGTTGTTCAGGAGCGTCTTGCGCCTCTGGTGGAACGCGCATCTCACGAAGAGCCGGAACCCTTCGCTGTCGGCAACCGGGTCCTCGGTTCTCGGCACCATCCTGATCACCGCGCTGTCCACCTCGGGGCTGGGCTTGAAGACGGCGCGTCCGACCTTGAACAGGTACTTCACCTCGCAGAATGCCTGCATCTGCACGGCAAGGATGCCGTACTCCTTCGTGCCCGGTTCGGCCGCGAGGCGAAGCGCGACCTCGTGCTGCATCATGAGCGTGGCCGAGGAGATGAGGTGGCGGCAGTCGAGCAGCCGGAACAGGATGGGGCTGGTGATGGAGTAGGGGATGTTGCCGAGCACGGCGATCCGGCCGCTTCCGGCGATGGGCTCGAGCGGCACCTTCAGGAAGTCGCCTTCGATCAGTTCGATTTCCGGGTGTTCCCGGCGGATGAACCCGGCCAGTTCATGGTCCTTCTCGATGGCCGTGAACGAGGGGACCGCTTCGAGTATCGCCGTGCTGAGCGCCCCGAACCCGGGGCCGATCTCGAGCACCCTGTCGCCTGGCGTAATGCCCGACTCCCGGACGATCTTCCTCGGGATGTTCCTGTCGGTCAGGAAGTTTTGGCCCAATTTTTTTTTTGCCGCTATATGCGTATGCTTATATTCAACTTTCATCATCGGCCAGGGTGTGGGGAGCGTGGTTCAACCGGCTGGAAATACTTTTTATAATTTAAGTTATTCTGTCATTAATGGGAGAGAAAATCACCATCGAAGCGACCGACAAGTATACCTCCAGGGGCAACAAGGCGACCCGTACCGGATTCGGTGACGCGCTGCTCGAAGCAGGCAGGGAGAACCCTTCGGTCGTGGCCCTCTGCGCCGACCTCACCGGTTCGCTGAACATGAACCTCTTCCGTGACGAGTTCCCGGAACGCTTCATCCAGACCGGCATCGCCGAGGCCAACATGGTCTCGATGGCGGCCGGCCTCGCCACCACCGGCAAGACCCCCGTCGCGTCCACCTTCGCCGTCTTTGCCACCGGCAGGGTCTACGACCAGATCCGCCAGTCGGTCTGCTATTCGAACCTCAATGTCAAGATCTGCGCCTCCCATGCCGGCCTCACCCTCGGCGAGGACGGTGCCACGCACCAGATCCTCGAGGATATCGGCCTGATGCGCGCCCTGCCTCGCATGACCGTCGTGGTACCCTGCGACTACAGCGAGACCAGGCGTGCCACCAAAGCCATCATCGAGCACCAGGGGCCGGTCTACCTCCGGTTCGGCCGTCCGAACGTCCCCGATTTCACCCGCGACGAGGACGGATTCGAGATCGGCAAGTCCATCATGCTCCGTGACGGCAGGGATGTCACCGTCATCGCCTGCGGCATCATGGTCTGGAAAGCCCTCGAGGCGGCCAGGATCCTCGAGAAGGAGGGGGTCTCGGTGCGCGTCATCAACATGCACACCATCAAGCCGATCGATACGCTCGCCATCGTCATGGCCGCCAACGAAACCGGCGCCATCGTCACGGCAGAGGAGCACCAGATGTACACCGGCCTCGGTGAAGCGGTCGCCAATGTCTGTGCCCGCAACATTCCCGTGCCGGTCGAAATGGTCGCCGTCGAGGACACCTTCGGCGAATCGGGCAAGCCTGACGACCTGCTGAGGAAATACAAGCTGACCACCGAGGATATCCTCGAGAAGATCTACCTGGCGCTGAGAAGGAAGGATTAACAGCAGGGAATAGGTCGTATGGGTCCCATACGACCCATTGGACCCATGATTTCAAACCATTCAGAAGCTGGGCTTGGCCGTTACTGCCGCCAACCTCCGCCTCAAGGGAGAACACCACGATGTCGATGCCCAATTTCAACGATATGATGAAGCAGCTCAAGGAAGCTGGCGAGAAGATGCAGGACGTGCACAAGCAGCTCGAGAAGCTCATCGCGGAAGGCGAGGCGGGAGGCGGCATGGTCACCGTTAAGGTCAACGGTCGCCAGAAGCTGCTCGAACTCCGCATCGATCCCGAGATCATGGACGACGTCGAGATGGTCCAGGACCTGGTCGTCGCGGCGGTCAACAAGGCGCTGGAGTCATCGATCCAGCTCGCACAGGGCGAAATCTCGAAAGCCGCAGGCGGGATCAACCCCGCCGACCTGCTCAAGAACCTCAACCTCGGCAAGTAGATTTCGTTCATGCGCTACACCTCCGGTGCAATACAGGCGCTGATCGAAGAGTTCGCCAAACTGCCCGGCATCGGCCGCAAGACCGCTCAGCGCCTTGCCATGCATGTGGTGCAGGAGACGCGCACTGAAGTCGAGAAACTCGCGACGGCCCTTGTCGACGTCAAGGATAAGGTCATCCGCTGTTCGGTCTGCCAGAACATCACCGACCTCGGCACCGACCCCTGCATGATCTGCACCGCTTCCGGCCGCGACCGCACCGTCATCTGCGTCGTCGAGTCTCCGACCGAAGTGCTCGCCCTCGAAAAGACCGGTCATTTCAAAGGCCTTTACCATGTCCTCCACGGGGTCATATCACCCCTCGATGGCGTAGGACCCGATGACATCAAGGTACGCGAACTGATCGCACGCCTCGGCCCAGACGCGTCGGGAATGGTCCGTGAAATCGTGCTCGCCCTCAATCCGACGGTGGAAGGGGAGACTACTTCGCTCTATATCGGCAAACTGCTCAAACCGCTCGGACTCAGCGTCACCCGGATCGCCAGGGGCATTCCCGTGGGCGCGGAACTCGAATTCATCGACGAGGCCACGCTTTCGCGCGCCATGGATGGCCGCTCGGCGCTGTGACCTCGCTTATCCGGTACACAACAAATTCAGAATTACATCCTCGACTGATGAACGGAGACAAGAAGAAGGTACTGATCCTCGGAGGAGGCCTTGCCGGCCTGACCGCAGCAAAACGGCTCGTCGACCGCGGCTTCCAGGTGAAGGTCCTCGAAAAGCGTCCGATCTTCGGCGGCAAGGTCTCGGCCTGGAAAGATGACGAAGGGGATTGGATCGAATCCGGCACCCACTGCTTCTTCGGCGCCTACGGCGTGCTCTATGACCTGATGAAGGAGATCGGCACCTACCATGCCGTGCTTTGGAAGGACCACCGCCTCACCTACACCCTCGACGGCGGCAACAGCTTCACCTTCGATACCTGGAACCTTCCCAGTCCGCTGCACCTGCTTCCGGCGATCGTCAGGAACGGCTACTTCACGTTCGGCGAGATGGCGGCTTTTTCGAAGTCCCTCGTCCCCCTGGCGCTCCAGAAGGAGAAGTATGCCCCGACGCAGGACCATCTCTCTTTCGCCGACTGGGCAGAGCAGCGCAGGTTCGGCAGGCGCCTGATGGACAAGATGTTCCGGCCCATGGCCCTGGCGCTCAAGTTCATTCCGCCGGAGGAGATCTCCGCCAAGATCATCCTTGACGTCACCGAGACGTTTTACCGGATTCCCGCTGCATCGTGCATGGGATTCCTGAAGGGATCGCCGCAGGAGTACCTGCACCAGCCGCTTGTGGAGTATTCGGCAAAACGCGGAGCCCAGTTCCAGACCGGCGCCCCGGTCGACGAGCTGCTCTTCGACGGCCAGAAGATCCGGGGCGTGCAGTTGAGGAACGGCGAGATCCTCGATGCGGACTACTACCTGTCGGCCCTGCCTGTCCACAACCTCCGAAAGGTCATGCCGGCCTCGCTCAGGAAGCACGACCGTTTCTTCGGTAACCTCGACATGCTCGAAGGCGTACCGGTCATCTCCGTACAGATCTGGTACGATCGGGAGGTTTCGGAGATCGACAATGTCCTGTTCAGCCCTGACGGCGTCATCCCGGTCTATGCGAACCTCGCCCGTACCACCCCGGACTACCGCACCCTCAGGGGGGAGTCGTTCGAGGGCCGGACGCGCTTCGAGTTCTGCGTCGCACCGGCACGGGAGCTCATGGGCCTGACCAACGACGAGATCGTGCAGCGGGTCGATCGAAGCGTGAGGGCCAACTTCCCTGATTCTTCAAAGGGGGCGAAGATCCTCAAGTCGACCGTCGTCCGGATCCCGCAGTCGGTCTACGCCCCGCTGCCGGGCATGGAGCAGTACCGCCCGACCCAGGTGACTCCGGTTCCCAACCTTTTCCTCGCCGGCGGCTTCTCGCAGCAGCTTTACTACGATTCCATGGGCGGAGCTGTCATGAGCGCCAACCTCGCCGTCGAGGGCATCGTTAGGGAGGCGAACGGTTGATAGTTGATAGTTGATAGTTGATAGTTGATAGTTGATAGTTGATAGTTGATAGTTGATAGTTGATAGTTGATAGTTGATAGTTGATGGGGTGCAAGTGACGAGTGAGGCGTGACGGGGAAGTGTCGTCTTGATTCTTTCATGTGACCCATTGGACCCATTGGACCGTTTCTTCGTCCTTGAGGTCCCGGCTGTCCTTTCGGTCCTTGCTGGTTTGCTTTCGTGAAGAAACTTCTGTGGATAGAGAATTGTTGTTCTTTTTGTCGCCGAATGTGTTATATTATGCGACCTGAATGGACGACTGGCCCCAGGGCCGGCAAGCCCTTGTAGCTCAGTGGATAGAGCAGCAGTTTCCGGAACTGAAGGTCGGCAGTTCGAATCTGTCCAAGGGCACAAGTTCAGAACATATCGGGGTGTGGCTCAGCTGGTAGAGTGCTGCGTTCGGGACGCAGAGGTCGTGGGTTCGAGTCCCGCCACCCCGACACCAAAGGCGGTTACGACAAGCATCGTAGCCGCCTTTTTCGTTTCCTTCCTTTATATTTGGCTTCGAATCAGGATTTATTATCTGACGCGCCGAGTGACTTTCCACTGAACGGATATCAATTTTTGTCGTTTTTTAAGCATCCATTAATTGTTGTTTAATCAATTATTATATAGATTATTATCGTTGCATGAGAACTTCACTCATCTCATGTCCAGCAACAGCTTCCCTTTTTCCTGAAGAAAACATCCCGTACCGACAGACACCATGCAAGGCCCCGGCCTTCCGGTGCCGGAGCGGTCAACAGCGGAATGCCGCTAGCCGCGCAAGGGGCTTCTTGTGGGTGTGGCGCTTAACGATTGTTAAGCACTGTCGTATGTCAACGTTAGTTTTATTAACACCAAATCCTCAGCCATGAACATCGTTCGAAGCAAAATCAGGGGAGCGTTGCTTCTGCTCCTGCTCTGTCTCGGCTATTCGGGCAGCGCGTTCGCACTCGAGAAAGGAACTCCTGCTCCCGATTTCCAGCTTCCGGGAACCCAGGGCACGGTCCGCCTTTCCGGTGCGTCGGGTTCGGTCGTGTATCTCGATTTCTGGGCCTCCTGGTGCGGCCCCTGCCGCCAGTCGTTCCCCTGGATGAACGAAATGCAGGAAAAGTACCGCTCGAAGGGGCTGAAGGTCATCGCGGTCAACCTTGACGCGAAAAACGAGGACGCCGTGAAGTTTCTTGCGCAGAACGCCGCGAAGTTTACCGTCGCCTTCGATTCCAAAGGGGCGACCCCCGGGCAGTACGGCGTGAAGGGAATGCCGACCAGCTTCCTCATCGGACGTGACGGGAGGGTGATTTCCAGCCATCTCGGCTTCAAGGCCAGCGACAGTCAAGTGCTTGAAAAGGATATTAAAACTGCATTGGAGGCAAAATGAAGAGACATAAAGCGATTTCCGGTGTTTTCGCCGTCGGGTGTGTCATGGGTTTGGTTTCTCTTGCCGGTTGCTCGACCGTGCAGCCTTGGGAAAAGCAGAACCTCGCCAAGCCGCAGATGACCTTTGAAGGCGACAAGCTTGAGACCGGATACATCGAGCACATCTACAGCAGCAAGGAAGCTGCTTCCGGCGGTTCCGGCGTGGGTGGCGGCGGCTGCGGCTGCAATTAAGGCAACACTTAATCATCAGGATACACTTATGAAATTGTCTACTTCAAGAAAAGCCAAACAGGTTTTCGGCGCTGCTGTGGCCGCGGCCGCAATGGCCCTGCCGTCGGCTCATCCTGCGTTTGCCGAGGCAGCCCCCGAAAAAGGCATCGTCGCCTTCAAGTACCTGAAATACGAGGACAGCCAGCCGGGTCAGGAACGGATGGATATCAGCGCCTACTCCGTTCGCGCCATGACTCCCATCGCCGGGAAATGGTCCATCGACGTGACCGGCACCTATGATTCCGTCACCGGCGCCTCACCGCACTACCATACCAATGCGATCAGCGGAGCCTCTTCCGGCATCCGAAGAGCTGTGGATATGAGCGTAAGCCATTACTTCCAATCGGGGAGCGTGACTCTGGGGAGCAGTTATTCTCAAGAGACCGATTACATTTCAAGGGGCGTTTCTTTGCAGGGGAGTTATCTGACCCCAAGCAAGAACACGACGTTCACTCTTGGCGGAAGCATCACTACCGATTCAATCGATCCTACAAACGAAGCATATCAGAACATCGACAAACGAAAGAAGCTCTATTCCTGGCTTGCGGGAATTACGCAGGTGATGTCGAAAAACGATATCGTGCAACTCAATGTCGGGCGTTCCAACGGCACCGGGTTCTTCACAGATCCATACAAAAGGAATGACTGGCGTCCGGATTTTCGAAACTATACGACCGTCATGACGAAGTGGAACCATTATTTTGAGTCGACCGACGGAAGTTCGCGTCTTGCATATCGTTATTACTCTGATACCTTCGGTATCAAGGCTCATACCGTGAGTGTGGAATATGTGCAGCCTTTATCCCATGAACTGACCGTTACCCCGCTCTTGAGATATTATTCACAAACAGCGGCTGATTTTTATGTGCCGGTAGGGCCTGATGAAATCGCCGATCCCACCGTGCCGACTGACGTTGGAGATGCCGAATTCTATTCGGAAGACCCTAGGCTTTCAGCTTTCGGCGCAGTTACGCTTGGCATCAAGGTTTCAAAGCGGTTCGCGCAAGACTGGATGCTTGATGTCAGGTATGATCGTTATATGCAACGCAGTGTTTGGGCGCTTAATGGGACTCCTGATCGAGCATTGGCTGATTTTAACGCACACTTTATCCAGCTTGGTATCTCAAAAGAGTTCTGAGATCCATACGGATGGAGCCCGGATGGCTAACCCGGCATCTTTTGACCGGCAATGGCTCAGGATGCTATCAATCCCGCAGCTGGTGATTATTACAGTTTGAGATCATGCAGACGTTCAGATTCAACTTCAAGGCGATGGGGTGCGACTGCGAGGTCGTTATCGGGGCAGACGGAAAGGGGGGGGCTTTTTCGGCCGCACAATCTGCTGTGGGTGAAATAACGCGTATCGAACAGAAATATTCCCGCTATCTGGACAGTGGCGTGGTTGCAAGGATCAACGCATTGGCGGGGCAGGATGGCGCGGTGGAGTGTGACGACGAGACGATTTTTCTCCTGGATCACGCGGATTGGATGCACAACTCGAGCGGTGGGCTTTTCGATATCACTTCCGGTGTATTGCGACATGCCTGGGATTTCAATACGGCTCGGCTTCCTGAAAAAAAGAAGGTCGAGATGTTCCTTGATCTCATCGGATGGGACAGGGTAGAACGAGACGGGAGCAGGGTGAGGCTTGCCCGGAAGGGTATGCAACTCGACCTGGGTGGCATAGGCAAGGAGTATGCCGCCGATCGTGCAGCCGAAATCATACATGAAAAGGGGATACGACACGGCTATGTGAACATGGCCGGCGATATCCGTGTAATCGGCGTCCAGCATGACGGGCAACCCTGGACGATAGGGGTTCGTGATCCAGTCAATCCGGAAAAATTGTTCGCCTCGATTCCGCTCTATGGCGGAGCCTTGGCGACCAGCGGGGATTATGAGCGATGTGTTGTTGTTGATGGCCGCACCTACAGCCACATCATCAACCCCCGAACCGGCTATCCGGTAGATTTCTGGCGTTCCGTTTCAGTGGTGGCCCCTCGCACGCTGATGGCCGGAAGCTGCTCGACGATCGCCATGCTGAAGGAAAAGGACGGCCTCGGTTATCTGGAAGGGAGCGGCCTTTTATATCTGGCTGTAGACAAATCAGGAAAAATCCATCACAAGGATTGAACTCCTTGTAACTCAAGACATAACTGTTGAAAACCATGATACAAACGTCATTGCGGCGGAGCTTTGCCCTGCTTGGAGCTTTATGTTCGCTTATTCTGGCGATGAACAATGGATTGGCCGCCGATTTCCTTGATCCGGAGCAGGCATTCAGGCTCAGTGGGGAAATGGGCAGGGATGGCTCGGTCGTCCTGAAATGGGATATCGCCAAAGGGTACAAGCTCTATCGGGACCGTATCAAGGTCAGCGTTGAAAGCGGAGATGCATCGATCAAGGATCCGGTGCTTCCCAAAGGGATCGACTTCGTCGACCCTTCGACCGGAGAGAAGATGGCGATCTACCATGACCATCTCGTGGCAACCGTCCCTGTCTCGAAAGCCGGGGGTCCTTTCCGGATCGATGTCCAGTTCCAGGGATGTGCCGATGATGGACTCTGCTATCCTCCCATCGACAAGGTATTGAGCGTGGACCCCGGCAAACAGGGAAACCTTGTCCGGTCTGATCCTTCGGGCTCTTCTGCCCAGTCGGCAAGTGCCGGCCTGATCTCCTCGAAACCTGCTCCGGCAGCATCGGAGACGGCTGGTGGCGATGACCTTTCCCTCGCTACCTCGATGCTCCAGGGGGGGAGCCTCTGGAAGATAGCTTTGGCCTTCCTCATGTTCGGCCTACTGCTCTCCTTCACCCCCTGTGTGCTTCCGATGGTGCCGATCCTTTCATCGATCATCGTGGGCGAGGGGGATTCGAGCCGCGGGAAAAGCTTCCTTATGGCCGTGGCCTATTGCCTTGGCATGGCGCTGGTCTACACGACGCTCGGCGTGGCGGCCGGCCTTGCCGGGGAAGGCCTTGCCGGAGCCCTGCAGAAGCCTTGGGTGCTGGTCATGTTTGCCCTGCTCCTTGTCGGGCTCTCACTCTCCATGTTCGACGTCTACCAGCTCCAGGTTCCTTCCGCCCTGCAGAACCGCTTGAATCAGACCTCCGGCAATCTGAAAGGCGGGCGTTTTATCGGCGTGTTCTTCATGGGATCTATCTCGGCTTTGATCATCGGGCCTTGCGTGGCGGCGCCTCTGGCAGGCACCCTTGTTTACATCAGCCAGACGAAGGATGTGCTGATCGGTGGCCTCGCCCTCTTTTCCATGGCCATGGGCATGAGCGTGCCGCTGCTCTTGATAGGCCTTTCTGCCGGAAGCCTTCTTCCGAAAGCCGGGGCATGGATGATAGGGGTGAAGTATGTGTTTGGTTTCCTGCTGATCGGGGTTGCCATCTGGATGGTCACGCCCGTGCTGCCTCCGCAGGTTGTCCTATTGTGCTGGGGATCACTGGCCATACTCTGTTCGGTATTCTCGGGTGTTTTCGGCCCCATGCCTGAAAAGGCCACGATCGGAGCAAAGTTCACCCGCGCGTTGGGGCTTATGCTGCTTCTCTGCGGCGCTATCGAACTTGTCGGGGCCGCTTCCGGTTCGGCTAACCCGCTCGCCCCGCTTTCAGGGGTGCACTCCTCGCCGGGCCCCGGTGCGGTCGGGGAACAGAAGCTTCAGTTCAGGCGCATACATACGTTGCAGGAGCTGGATCGCGAACTGAAGGCGTCAGGCAAGCCGGTGATGCTTGATTTTTATGCCGACTGGTGCGTGTCGTGCAAGGAGATGGAGAAGTTCACCTTCAGCGATGCGAAGGTGCTTGAAAAACTTTCCGGCATGACGCTGCTTCAGGTCGATGTTACCGGGAATACCGAAGAGGATCGGAAACTCATGAAGCGCTTCGACCTGTTCGGTCCTCCCGGTATCGTTTTTTTTGACAGGAATGGGCGTGAGGTGGCTGGCAGCAGAATCGTCGGCTTTGTCGAGGCGCCGAATTTTCTATCAAGGCTCAAGGCCATTGATTGAGTTTTTTTCTGGAAAATGATGGGAACTGTTTTTTTTGTCAAACCTAATGTAATTAAGCCATGGCCGGTGCGATAAAAGCTGTAACGACGGGAAACGATAATCTCTATTTTACCTCAGAACCGTCAGGTGGTGGATCGTTCACCATTACCGATACCGGGGGAACGGATTATCTCTGGCTTGCTGATGCGGCAAGAGCCGCAGCTCAATATCTTTTCCGATTTCCTGTCAATAACTTCACGATCGGTCCTGTTAACGCGAACGGAGCTGTCGTTGTCACAGGAGCTAGTACTAAAAATGGTAGCAGTTTAACATTCACAGTTAAGGGTGTCGAATATATCGTCTTCGATGACGGGACCGCAACAGGCAAGCCTATAACGGTCACGCTCGATTACGTTGCCCCAACAGTCAACAGTTTCAACGGCGGAACGACTACGAATGTCGCCGTTGCAAGCAACCTTACGGTTACGTTCAGCGAAAATGTACAGAAAGGCACTGGCACCCTCAACTTGTACAAGGATGTCGCATCCGGCACGCCTGTTGAGAGTTACGACATCGCCTCCAACACGACGAACCTTTCCATTTCGGGTAATACGGTAACCATTAACCCGACGAACGACCTGGTCGGCGGGTCGAACTACTTTGTGACCTTCGCTTCTGGCTCAGTCAAGGATATCATCCTGGCTACGACGTCGACCGGGGCCGCCTACACGATGAATGCCTCAAAGACCGGCAATATATATTCCGGTGGCACCTATTCGTTTACGACGCTCTCGACCGATTCGACGCCTCCTACGGTGTCATCGTTCAGTCCGGCCGACAGTACGACCGGTGTTGCGGTAGCCAGCAATGTGGTGTTGACCTTCAGCGAGAACATCCAGAAGGGCACGTCTGGACTGATCAAGGTGTACAAGGGTTCCGTATCGGGGACGCCGGTGGAAACCTACGACCTGGCAACGAACACGTCGGCGAACCTGACGGTGTCGGGGAGCACGCTGACGATCAATCCGACATCGGACCTGACGCCGGACGGCTCGACCTACTACGTGACCTTCGACGCCGGAACGGTCAAGGATACGGCCGGCAACAGCTACGCCGGGAGCAGCACCTACCACTTCGCGACGGTGGATACGACGGCGCCGACGGTGTCATCGTTCAGTCCGGCCGACAGTGCAGCCGGTGTTGCGGTAGCCAGCAATGTGGTGTTGACCTTCAGCGAGAACATCCAGAAGGGCACGTCTGGACTGATCAAGGTGTACAAGGGTTCCGTATCGGGGACGCCGGTGGAAACCTACGACCTGGCGACGAACACGTCGGCGAACCTGACGGTGTCGGGGAGCACGCTGACGATCAATCCGACATCGGACCTGACGCCGGACGGCTCGGCCTATTACGTGACCTTCGACGCCGGAACGGTCAAGGATACGGCCGGCAACAGCTACGCCGGGAGCAGCATCTACCACTTCGCGACGGTGGATACGACGGCGCCGACGGTTTCATCGTTCAGTCCGGCCGACAGTGCAGCCGGTGTTGCGGTAGCCAGCAATGTGGTGTTGACCTTCAGCGAGAACATCCAGAAGGGCACGTCTGGACAGATCAAGGTGTACAAGGGTTCGGTTTCGGGCACGCCGGTGGAGACCTACGACCTGGCGACGAACACGTCGGCGAACCTGACGGTGTCGGGGAGCACGCTGACGATCAATCCGACATCGGACTTGGCGGCCGACGCTTCGACCTACTACGTGACCTTCGATGCCGGGACGGTCAAGGATACGGCCGGCAACAGCTACGCCGGGAGCAGTGCTTACCACTTCGCGACGGTGGACACGACCCCGCCGGCGGCGACGCTGGTGTCGGTTGGCCCCATTAACAATACGGTACTGGTGACCGTGAAGAGCAGCGAGGCCGGAACGGCATACCTGGTAAGGGGCGACGTGAGCGTCAGCGGCCTGAGTTCGATCACGGGATTGGCAGATGGTACGCTGTGGAACGAGGGGCCGATCGCGACGGCGAACACGAATACCAATATTGACGCCCAGGGGCTGGCTGACGGCACCTACAGGGTGTATACGGCCGATGCGGCAGGCAACCTGTCGTCGGCCTCGTCGGGGAGCATCCTGATCGACAGTACGCCGCCGAGCATCAACACGCTGGCGATCAGCGGAGCAACGGGAGCGTTGAACAGCACGCTCAACGCCGGCGACGTGGTGAGCGTGACGGTGACGATGTCCGAGCAGGTTACGGTGACGGGCTCGCCGCAGCTGAAGCTGAACGTCGGGGGGACACTGAAGACGGCGGCGTATGCGTCGGGAAGCGGAAGCGCTTCGCTGGTGTTCACCTACACGGTGCAGTCGGGGGATGCTGATGCCGACGGCATCAGCATCGATGCAAATGCCCTCTCACTGAATGGCGGTACGATCGAGGATGCGGCGCAGAAGTCGGCAACGTTGACGTTCAGTGCGGTGGGGGCTAACGGTTCGTACAAGGTCGATACGGCGTTGCCGTCATCGCCGACGATATCCCTTGCTACCGATACGGGCAGTGTGAACAATGACGGCATCACCAGTGACGCGACGGTCAATGTGGGCGGTGTCGAGTCGGGAGCGAGCTGGGAGTACAGCACGGATAGCGGCAG
>JAAXWS010000034.1 GCA_013334865.1 Chlorobiaceae bacterium | reverse complement strand
CAACTTCAGCGACCAGGCTTGTCTGGGCGGCTTTGCGGCCCTCTTCGGTAGCGAGATACTGGTTTATGGCGCGATTGCTGAGGCTGCGTACACGGCCGAAAAGATCCAGTTCATATGCCGTCGTGCCAATGCCGGCGGTATAGGACGAGGTGATTTCCGCTTTTCCGGTGCCGCTCATGTTTTTTGACAACTCCTGGCGGGTGAAGCTTCCCGATGCGTTCATCGATGGAAGGAGATCTGAACGCTGGATACGATAGGTGTTGCGGGCCACCTCGATGTTGAGGGTGGCTATTCTCAGGTCGCGGTTGTTGGCAAGGGATGCTTCGATTAGGCTTTGCAGTTTTGGCGACCTGAACATGCTCCGCCATCCGATATCGGTGGTGCGAGGCTGTTCCCCGGATTCCTGTGCAGTGGTGGAAGCCACCGGCCATTGTTTGGTGACGGGTGCCGTCGGGCGTACATAGGTTGGTGCAAGCGAACAGGCCGTCAGGGTGGATGCTGCCAGGCATAAAGGAAGCAGCAGCTTAGTGTTCATGGTTCGATTCCTTGTCGTTTTGGTTTACTGCTGTGTCGGTTTCCGTTTTTCGGGCAAACCGGGATTGCACGAGGATGAAGAACAACGGCACAAAGAAGATCGTCAGCACCGTACCGGACAACATTCCTCCGATCACGCCGATGCCGATGGCGTGCTGGCTTGCTGATCCTGCTCCGGAGGAGAATGCGAGCGGCGTGACGCCGAGGATGAATGCCATGGAGGTCATGATGATCGGTCGAAGTCGCTGACTTGCTGCAGAGAGGACGGCCTCCTTCAGGTTCATACCGCTTTCGTAGAGGGTTTTGGCGAACTCCACGATAAGGATGGCGTTTTTCGCCGTCAGGCCAACGGTTGTCAACAGGCCGACCTTGAAGTAGACGTCGTTTGAAAGACCTGCGAGGAATGTAGCCAGAACGGTGCCCAAAACACCGAGCGGGACTACCAGCATGACGGCAATCGGCACGCTCCAGCTTTCGTAAAGGGCGGCCAGGCAAAGAAAGACGAAAAGCAGGGAGAGCGTGTAGAGCAGCAGCGTTTGCTGGCCGGCAGCACGCTCTTCGTAGGAAAGACCGGTCCATTCGATACCGAAACCTTCAGGGAGTTTTCCTGCCAGGTTTGCCATGATGGTCATGGCATCGCCCGAGCTTACACCGGGCGCCGGGGTTCCCTGGATATTGACCGACGATATGCCGTTGAACCGTTCGAGCTTGGGCGAACCGAAGCTCCATCGGCCTGAGGAAAACGATGAGAAGGGAACCATGTCGCCATTCGAGTTTCGGACGTGCCAGATGTCGACGTCCGATGGGTTCATGCGGTACGGTGCGTCTCCCTGCATGAACACTTTCTTGATGCGTCCCTCATGCACGAAATCGTTCACATAGCTCGAACCCCAGGCGGTCTGCAGCGTTGTGTTGATGTCGGCGATCGATACCCCGAAGGCGCTTGCCTTTTCGTGATCGATATCGATCTTGAATTGTGGCACATCTTCAAGGCCATTGGGACGTACGCCGCTCAGGGATGGGTTTTTTGCAGCCATTCCGAGGAGTTGGTTTCGGGCGGCCATGAGAGCCTCATGACCTTTGCCGGTCCGGTCTACAAGCTGAAGGTCGAAACCGGAGGCGTTGCCGAGCTCCATGACGGCCGGCGGGTAAAACGCAAAGATCATGGCGTCCTTCACGCCCGACAAGGCGCCCATGGTTCTTCCGGCGATTGAGGCAACATCCTGATCCTTGTTCTTGCGTTTGGACCAGTCCTTGAGCTGGACGAAACCCATGGCCGAGTTCTGGCCCTGGCCCGCGAAACTGAATCCGGTCACGCTGAAGATGCTTTCGATGTTCTCTTTTTCCTGATTGAGGAGGTAACCCTCCATCCTCTTCACGCTTTCGAGCGTCCGCTCCTTGGTCGCTCCGGATGGGGTGGAAAGCTGGACAAAGAGGAACCCCTGATCTTCGTCCGGCAGGAACGAGGTCGGGATGCGCAAGAGGACGATGCCAAGCAACACCACGACCAGCATAAAGCCCAGCAGCGATCGCTTGACACTTCCCGTCATCGCGCGGGCTCCGTTGACATAGCGTTCCCTGTTGCGGTTGAACATGCCGTTGAACCAGGCGAAAAAGCGCCCGAGGGGACCATCGCCGTAGAGATGCCCATCTGCTCTGACCGGTTTGAGGAGGCTGGCGCAGAGAGCAGGTGTCAGGATCAGCGCAACCAGAACCGAGAGCAGCATCGCTGAGACGATGGTGATCGAGAACTGACGGTAGATCGTCCCCGTGGAGCCTTTGAAGAAGGCCATCGGTACGAATACGGCCGAGAGCACAAGGGCGATGCCGATCAGCGCGCTGGAGATTTGCTTCATGGATTTTTTTGTCGCCTCCAGTGGGGAGAGTCGCTCCGTTTCCATGATGCGTTCGACGTTTTCGACCACGACAATGGCGTCATCGACAAGCAAGCCGATGGCAAGTACCATGGCGAACATGCTGAGCGTGTTGATGGAGAAGCCAAAGGCCGACATCACCCCAAAGGTACCCAGCAGCACGACTGGAACCGCGATGGTGGGGACCAGCGTGGCCCGGAAGTTCTGGAGAAACAGGAACATGACGAGGAAGACGAGGATGACCGCCTCGATCAGGGTATGGACAACCCCTTCGATCGATGTTTTGACGAATGGTGTCGTGTCGAACGGGTAGACGATCTGCACACCCGGTGGGAGCAGCGGCTTAAGGGCGGTCATTTTCGCTTTGACCAGAGTGGCGGTGTTCAGGGCGTTTGCCCCGGTCGCCAGGGTGATGGCCATGCCGGCAGCCGGTTTGCCGTTGAAGCGCGTGGTCATGTCGTAGTTCTGCACGCCGAGTTCGACGCGGGCGACATCCCTGAGGCGGACCTGCGAGCCGTCGGTATTGACCTTCAGCATGATCTTTTCGAAATCCCCGACACTTTTCAGGCGTGACTGTGCTGTAATGGTCGCGTTCAGTTGCTGGCCCGGAACCGACGGCGTTCCACCCAACTGGCCGGCGGAGACGTCGGCATTCTGAGCCGTGATAGCTGCCTGGACTTCGGTGGTGGTGAGGTTGAAGCTCGCCATGCTGTGGGGATCGAGCCAGATACGCATCGAATAGGGCTGCCCGAACACCTGGATGTTCCCGACGCCGGGTACGCGGCTCAGCGGATCGAGGAGCTTCGAGTTGATGAAATCGTTCATCGCATATTCATCGACCCTGGGGTCGTTTGAATAGACGCCCACGACCATCAGGAACCCGGTATCTCCCTTGGTGACCCTGATGCCCTGTTGCTGGACCTGTTGGGGCAGGTTCGACATGATCGACTGCAACTTGTTCTGCACCTGCACCTGGGCAATATCGGGGTTGGCTTCGGGTTCGAAGGTCACCGTGATGCTGACGTTGCCGTTCGAATCGCTCCCGGCGCTGAAGTAGCGGAGATGGTCGATACCGGTGAGAGCCTGTTCGATGACCTGCGTCACGCTGTTTTCAACCGCTTCGGCAGATGCGCCGGGATAGGTGGCGCTGATGTTGATGGTCGGCGCCGCGATGCGCGGATATTGCTCGACCGGCAGGGTATTGATGGCGATGATTCCGCCGAGCATGATGCAGATGGAGATCACCCAGGCAAAGACTGGTCGCTCAATAAAAAATCCGGACATGGTATTGGTGCGTCTATATGTAATGGATTATTTCGCCAGC
>JAAXWS010000013.1 GCA_013334865.1 Chlorobiaceae bacterium | reverse complement strand
AAACTTGCATTCCGGAATGCAAGTTTTGCAAGGCCTGACCCCAGAGCCCCTACACATTCGCCTCCCTCAGCACCTTCACCGGCTCCAGCTTCGCGGCCCTGGCCGAAGGCAAGGCTGCGGCTATGGTGCTTATGGCGACCGTCACGGCGATCACCAGGATGAAGTACCACGGGTTCCACGACATGGCGAAGCCGGTCTTGGTCAGCGGTCCCTGCGAGCTTTCGATGGGCAGGTTGGCCAGGAAGCCGATCGAACCCACCGACAGCAGCCCGCCCAGCAGCGCGCCGCCAAGCCCCACCAGGAACCCCTCAAAGACGAACAACCCCACCATCTGCGCCGACGAGAAGCCGAAGGACTTCATGATGGCGATATCGCGGCTCTTTTCGAACACCGTGGTCACGAGGATATTGGCCACGCCGAACCCCGACACGACGCCGACGAAGGCCACGAGGGAAAAGACGATGTACCCGATCCTGGCGAACAGCATCAGCACGCTCTCGTTCTCCTTCTGCCAGGTCACGCACTCGTAGCCGGTCATCCGCTGGAGGCTGGCGGCAAGGGGGGCGTTCCTGAGCGGGTCGCGCACCTTCAGGGCGATGCCCGTCACTTTGTTGGCAGGAAAGCCTTCGAGGATCTGGGCGAACTTGAGCGACGACACGACGCTGTTGTCGGCCGCGTTGACGCCGGTGAAGAACACCCCCGCAACCTTGCACTGGTGGCTCTTGCCGTCCGAGGAGATAACCGTCACCGCGTCGTTGAGGCCGACCTCGAGGTCCCTCGATACGGTTCGCCCTACAAGGATCGCGTCGGGGCTCTTCCTGAACAGGGTGAGGTCGCCCGAGGTCAGGCTGCGGCCGATATGGGTGATCGCCTCCTCGCGCTCGGCCAGCACCCCCTTGACCAGCACCGGCTGGTTCCGGCTGCCCTTCACTGCCATGACCTGCGACTCGACGTACGGGGATGCGGCCAGCACCTGCCCGCGATACTCGGGCGTCGCGATGATATCCAGGATCCTCCCGTAATTGCGGACCTGTTCCCGGTCGTCCCTCCCGATATGGTCCTCGACGAACGAACGCTGCCCGGCCTTTCCTCCGGCAAGCAGGTCGACCGGTATCGGCTCGAGCCGCTCACCCTTCACGGTGATGTGCGGAGCGACGTCGATGATTTTCTCGGAGAAGGAGTCGAGCAGCCCCCTGGTCAGGGAGATGGTGGTGATGAGCACCAGCGTGCTGACCGCGACGCCAGCCATGGTGGTCAGGGTTTGGCGCTTGCGGCCGAGAATGTGCCGTATGGCGATATCGACGAGGGTTCTCAACATTCCTGAAAGGCCGTAAGCCTCAAAAAAATTATGGTATGTTTTGTATAAGTTATACTTTTACCCAACAGTCCGGCAAATCTTCACCGCCTCTTTCCCGTCGCCATGCAAGAGAGCAGCGCCTCCATAACGGCTGAACGCAAGCACAGCCATGTCGAGATCTGCCTCCACCGGGAGGTACGGTTCGATGGCGCCTCCACCGGGCTCGACTCCTACGCGTTCGAACACAACGCCGCGCCGGAGATAGATTTCGCGGAGATAGACCTCTCGACGACCTTCCTTGGCAGGAGGATCGGGCTGCCGCTCATGATCTCCTCGATGACCGGTGGCTACGGCCACGCCCTCGAACTGAACCGTACCCTTGCCGAGGCCGCTGAAAAATATTCGATCCCGCTCGGCGTCGGCAGCATGCGGCAGGCCCTCGAAGGCACCTCGCACCGTGACAGCTTCGCCGTCGTCAGGCAGTCGGCGCCGACCGCACCCGTCTACGCCAACATCGGAGCTCCCGAAGTGGCTTCAGGGCTCACCCGCGAGCAGCTTTCCACCATGATCGGCATAATCGGCGCCGACGCGCTGATCGTGCACCTCAACCCGGCCCAGGAGCTGTTCCAGCCGGAAGGGAACACGGCCTTCAGGGGCTTCCTCGACAAACTTCAGGCGATCACGGCGACCATCGAGGTTCCGGTCATCGCCAAGGAGGTAGGGTCCGGCATCTCGGCACAGGTGGCACGCAGGCTCGCAGACGCCGGCGTCCGCGCCATCGACGTCGCAGGGGCAGGCGGCATCAGCTGGCAGAAGGTCGAAGAGTGCCGCTACCTCACGCAGTTCCCAGAGGAGGACCGCTTCAGCCCATCGGCGCTCGGCGAGCTGCTCAACTGGGGCATACCGACCGCAGAGTGCCTGACGGCCATCCGAAGGCTGAAATACGAGCACCCTGTCTACGCGCCGCTCGGCATCATCTCCTCCGGAGGCATACGCAACGGCATCGACATCGCGAAGTCGATCGCCCTCGGCGCGGACCTGGCCGCGTCCGCCCAGCAGCTCCTGAAGGCGCTGCACGCAGGCACGCTCGAGAGGACCATAGAAACCTGGATGAACGACCTCAGGGCGGTGATGTTCCTGACCGGATCGGCAACCATCGATGAGCTGAAACAAGCACCAATCCACAAAAAACATTGAGCATCGGCGACATGACGCTACTGATTACCCAAGAACAGGTCGAATCAAGGTACCGCCAGTACCACGCACGCATCAACGAGGCCATCGCCGCCTGCTTCCCCAAGGAGAGCCCCGAAACCCTCTACGCACCTGCCCGGTACATCCTCGAAGGAAAGGGCAAGAGGATCAGGCCGTTCCTGACGCTCCTGGCGTCCGAAGCCGTCGGCAGCACCGCCGACAACGCACTCAGCGTCGCGCTCGGCATCGAGGTCCTGCACAACTTCACCCTGATGCACGACGACATCATGGACCAGGCCGACCTGCGTCACGGCCGCCCCACGGTGCACCTGCAATGGGATATCAACTCGGCCATCCTCTCCGGCGACATGATGATCGCGTACGCTTACGAGCTTGCGCTGAAGGCGGAGACGACGCGCCATGCCGAACTGATCCACATCTTCAACGACGCCAACATCACCGTCTGCGAAGGCCAGGCGCTGGATATGGAGCTCGAGAAGCGCAAGCAGGTATCGATCGCCGACTACCTCGACATGATCTCAAAGAAGACCGGGCGTCTCATCTCGGCGGCCCTCCAGGCTGGCGGCGTCGTCGGCAACGGCACTTCGGAGCAGATCTCGGCCCTGGTCACTTTCGGAGAAAAGATCGGACGCGCCTTCCAGATCCAGGACGACTACCTCGACATCATGGCCGATGACGGCAAGTCGGGCAAGGTGGCCGGCGGCGACGTCATCAACGGCAAGAAGACCTTCCTCCTGCTCCGTTCGCTCGAACTCGCCACGGGCGACGACCTCCGGCTCCTGCAGTCGATCATCGACAACAACGGCACGAGCGCCGACCAGGTTCCGGTCGTCAGGTCGATCTTCGAACGAAGCGGCGTGCTCGAGGAGACCCGGAAACGGATCAACAGCGATACCGAAGCGGCGCTCTCGGCCCTCGACATCCTTCCCGGGGAAGGCAAGGAGTACCTGAAAGGGTTCGCCTGCATCCTCATGAAGCGCGATTTCTGAGAAGTATGTCTCTATTTCCGGAGAAAGGATCCCATATTCAGGAGGGATTCATACCGACGGACATGTAATAATCTTACATTTTCTTGTGTAGCCCCGGGTGTCAACCCGGGGAAAGATATCGACTCCCCCCATCCCCCAAGAGGTGCCCATGAGCGTTCTCCCCCCGGAACGCGGCAGGGAACTCCTGCTGCTCCTCCTTTCGCAGATTCCGGGCATCGGCCCGGCAAGGACAAATGCCATCATCGCCCGTTTCGGCCCGGATCCGGCCATGCTGGAAGCCGACGCCCGGGCGTTCGCCGAGGTGCCGGGAATCGGCGGAAACCTGGCGGGCGAGATCGCGGCGGCGTTCGGCAGCAATGCATGGATGGCCCGCTCCGTCGATGCCGCCAACAGGCAACTCGACCGGGCGGCCGGGCTCGGCGCGACCGTCCTCACCATCCTCGACCACCGCTATCCGGAGTTGCTGAAGGAGATCTACGACCCGCCCCCGCTGCTTTTCGTCCGCGGCAACCCCGACGCACTCTCGCTTCCCTCCATTGCCGTCGTGGGCACCCGGAAGGCTTCGAGCTACGGCAGGCAGGCCGCAGACCAGTTCAGCCGCGATCTGGTGCTCGAGGGTTACGCCGTCGTCAGCGGGCTCGCCTATGGCATCGACATGACGGCGCACCGGGCGGCGATCGACAGCGGCGGAACGACCTGCGCCGTCCTCGGCTGCGGCATCGACACCATCTACACCGACCCGGCGGGGCGGCTCTGGCCGAAAATTCTCGAACGCGGCGCGATCATATCGGAGGAGTTGATCGGCACCGGGCCTGCACCGGGCAACTTTCCGAGACGGAACCGGCTGATCAGCGGGCTCTCGGCCGGGACGCTGGTCGTCGAATCCGACGTCACCGGAGGCTCGATGATCACCGCCTCCTGCGCCCTCGACCAGAACCGCGAGGTCTTCGCCATCCCCGGCAGCATCTATTCGAGGAACTCGCGCGGCACCAACACCCTGATCCAGCGATGCCAGGCCAAGCCGGTGCACAGCGCTACGGACATCATCGCCGAACTCAGGCCGACGGGAGCACCTCCGGCCGCCCACGGGGAGCGGCAGGACAAACCCGATACGCTCCCGGTCTGCCTTTCCAGGGAGGAGGCCAAGATCCTTGAGCTCCTCGGGGAAGAGTCGCTGCACATCGATGCCATAGCCGAAAAAGCCGGGATCCCGGTCGCCGACCTGCTCGTGCACCTCTTCGAACTCGAGCTGAAACGCGCCGTCGTGCAGGAAGCCGGCCAGCTCTTCAGGGCACGCCGCTCCCCCTTATAACAGGCTCTGCGAGGTCACGGGGACACAGGGCAATTTTACGGTGCCATAGTTATTTTATCGCGGATTTATTACCTTTGGTGGTATTATGTCCGACCGTATGGTGATACCATCATCATGCCTGCCATCAAAACCATAACAGAGACACCATGACCTATCTGAAAAAATTTGAGACCCTCTCCCGACGCTTCATTCCAGCCATTGCCTTCTGCATGATGGTTGCCGCTCCCGGGGCATTCGCAGCCTCCGGTTCCCAGAAAATCGGCGTGATCGATTACGGCAAGATCTTCCAGCAGATGCCTGAGACCAAGGCTGCCGACCAGAGCCTCCAGGCCGCACGCAACCAGACCAACAGCGAGCTCTCCAAGCTCCAGTCCACCCTCCAGAACGCCGTCCAGGCCTACCAGAAAGCCGGTAAGCCGAATGCGACGAAGGAGAAGGAGCTGAGGGCCCAGGACGAGAACTTCAGGAAGGCCGTCGCCGAGAAGCAGGGCGCACTTGCCAAGAAGGAGCAGGATCTGGTCGCCCCGATCAGGCAGAAGATCGATGCCGCCGTCGAGTCGATCGCCAAGAAAGAGGGCTACAACATGATTTTCGACAAAGGCGCAAGGGTTTACGGCGATGCCGAATTCGACATCACCTTCAAGGTCATGGACCAGCTGAACATCAAGTAATGCCCGTCCGGACCCTGCATTGCCTCACCTGAAGAGATATCTCCTTCTGGCCATACTTTCATGTACTGCCGGCTGCGGCGCCCGAGACAAGGGGCGCCCTTCGCCGGCAGCTGGCTTTTCCTCCCGTCGGCTCCCGGCCCAGGAGAGCTGGGACATCTCCGTCGCGGTTTCCGACTCGGGAAGGCAGACGGCCCTGATCAGGGCGGGACACCTCGCGGAGTACCATGAAGGGGGAAAAAAGGAGCTCGTCGTCGACGGCGGGATTACCGTCACCCTCAATGACCGGAACGGGGGTACCCCGACCATCATGACCGCAGGGCGAGGCATCGTGCATGACAACCAGGATATCGAGGCGTTCGACAAGGTCCTCATCCGATCGGGGGACGGCACCACGCTCAGCACCGGGCATATCGTCCGCACCAGCAGCGACCGGATGCTGCGATCGGAAAAGTACGTCACCATCACCAAACCGTCCCAGACCATCCGCGGCTTCGGCTTCGAAAGCGACGATGGCATGAAACGGTACAAGATTTTCAAGGCCAGCGGCGAAGCCGTTTCGAAATAACAACGCTATCATTTCTATCAGTATGCAACTGCACATGCTCAAATCGAAGATCCACAACGCCATTGTGACGAGCGGTGACCTCGAATATGAAGGCAGCATCACCATCGACAAGGAACTGCTCGACATGGCGGACATGATCGCCAATGAAAAGGTGCTGGTCGTCAACAACAACAACGGCGAACGCTTCGAAACCTACATCATCGAAGGAACCCACGGCCTGCGCGAGATCCAGCTCAACGGCGCCGCCGCACGCTGCGCGCTCCCCGGCGATGAAATCATCATCATGACCTTCGCCGAGATGGAGCGCGAAGAGGCGAAGGGCTGGAAGCCGATGGTGCTGATCGTCGACCGGATGAACAACCCGAAGCGCCGGTACCGCTTCGGTGATGAAAACGAATACCTCGGCTGAGCAGTCAACGCAACGTCAAACCGCCAATCATGAGCCTTGCAGTAGTCATCATGGCCGCAGGGAAAGGTACCCGGATGAAATCGGACCTTCCCAAGGTGCTCCATCCGGCGAACGGCCGGCCGGTCGTCGAATATGTCATCGAGAAATCGCTGTCGCTCGAACCCGAGTCGGTCGTCCTGGTCGTCGGCCACCAGGCCGACCTGGTGCGCCAGGCGACATCGCGCTTCCCCGTCTCCTACGCGCTCCAGCAGCCGCAGCTCGGCACGGGGCACGCCGTGATGCAGACGGAACCCCTGCTGAAGGAGTTCGACGGCGAAGTGATCATCCTCTCCGGCGATGCGCCGCTCTTCACCGGCAGCACCCTCCGGGGCCTGCTGGAGTTCCACCGTTCCAGGAACGCGGTCGCCACGGTGCTGACCGCCGACATGGACGATCCGACCGGGTACGGCAGGATCATCAGGAACCAGGGAGGTGAAGAGGTACTCAGGATCGTCGAACAGAAGGATGCCAGCGACGAAGAGAAGGCGGTCACCGAGATCAATTCGGGTGTCTACGTCTTCGATGCCCGTGAGCTGTTCGCGGCCCTGAAGGGCATCACCAACACCAACGCCCAGCAGGAGTACTACCTGACCGATGTCTTCGGCATCTGCTTCGGCAAGGGCCTGAAGGTCTGCGCCTTCAAGGTCGGCGACCCCAACGAGATCCGCGGCATCAACACCCCCGAGCAGCTCCGCGAAGCCGAACTGCTCCTGCAGACCGAGCACTATGCTTCCTGAACTGCACGGTTCGGAACAGGAACCAAAAAGGCGGAAAAGAGTCCGCCTTTTTCATTGGTATTTTGCAAGTGCGAAGGTTGTTTCATAACCGTCGTGAGCGGTTCGAGGGCAAGGCGGACGGAGCGCAGAAACCGGAATGTACAAATGGTACATGAGGATTTCGAGCACCGGCCAACGCAGCGATCGAATCGCGCAATCCCACACTCAGCAGGGGTTCAACCCTGCGGACATTGGGCTCTTACATGTTCTTCAATTGCCCCGGGTTTCAACCCGGGGAGAACGTCAATACAGGAACATCGGCTTGCCCAACACACTCCTCATCTTCGAGCGGTAGTGCCGGATATCGTAGAGTTCGTTGAGATCGACCTGCTTGCTGTTCCCCGAGACCTCCTTGAGGGGTAGATAGGTGTACACGCCGTTCTGCAGGGCAACCATCACCCCGAATACCCCCTTCTTGATCAGCTCGACCGCGAGCTGGGCAAAATTGAAGCCCACCATCAGGTCCAGCGCATCCGGGATACCGGAGCGCATCAGGTAGCCAAGCGGCTGGCAGATCACATCCTGCCCGGTCAGCATGGAGATGGTCTCGCGGGTGAGCTGGCCGATGCCCGCCGGCTGGGATCCGTTCTCGTCGTAGCGGTGGCCGCAGTATTCGATCATCTTGCTGCCGATCATCCTGGCGCCCTCGCTGATGGCGACCATGGCGTAGCTGCTCGCGTTGGCCGTTTTATCCTGGAGCAGATAGTCGGCAAGCGTCTCCGGGTCGAACGGCACCTCGGGGATGAGCGCCCGGTCGACGCCGGCAAGGTAGGAACTGATCAGGCAGGTCTCTCCGGTGCTGCGGCCGAACAGTTCGACGATGGTGATTCTCTCGTGGGAGCCGGAACTTGTCCGGAGCTGGTGGATGTACTGGACGCTCCTGGTTACGGCCGTGCCGAACCCGATGCAGTAGTCGGAGCCGAACACGTCGTTGTCCATCGTCTTGGGAATGGCGATCACCTTGACGCCGCACTCCGAAAGATGGTGGGCGTAGCTGATGGTGTCGTCTCCACCGATCACGATGATCACGTCGAGTCCAAGGCTTTCGATGCTCCGGATCACCTGCGCGGTAAGGTCGTAGTTCCCCGACTGGTGCAGCCCTGCCCGCTTCACGACCGACGAGTCGCGGAGGAACGGCGGGATCTCGTTTTTCCTGAGGTTTCCTGGGTGGACGCGGCTGGTATGCAAGAGGGTGCCGCCGGTCCGGTCTATCCTCCGGACCATCTCGCGATCGAGGTCGATCACATGTTCCTGCCTGCTGGAGGGGTCATCGGGGTTGTACGCCAGCAGACCGTTCCAGCCACGACGGATGCCCGTAACCCGGCAGGACTCCTCGGCACCGGTCGTGACGATGGTCTTGATGCAGGCGTTGATGCCGGGGGCGTCGCCCCCGCCTGTCAGCACGCCGATATTCATGGACTGGTTCCTTCGAACGTTGGAAAAGGCGCTTACTTGCGCGAACGTCTCGTCTTTTTTGGCTCCTCCTCGCCGGCGGCCTCCTTGCGGGAGTCGGAGGTGATCTGGCTGGCGGTCCGGGTGTCGAAGCTTTCCGGTGGGGCCTGGAGCCCCTCTGAGCGCATCGAATAGAACTCGATCAGGTTCCCGTCGGGATCCATGACGAAGAAGGCGCGCCCTTCGCGACGATGCGCCGGGCGCGTCACCATGTGGACGCCACAGTCGCCGAGGTAGGCTGCCGCCTCATCGACTTCGGCGTCCGAAGCGAGCCTGAATCCGAAGTGGTCGACCCTGATATCACGCGCATCGGCCGAACCGGGGGTTTCGGCCTTCACCAGCACGAGCAGGTCCGAATTGATGCGAAGGTACGAGATGTTGGCCCCGGCACGGTGGTCTACCCTGAACCCCAGGATGCCTGCGTAGAACTCTTCGGCCAGACGGACATCGTTGACCCGAAGAGTTATCTGGTTAATCCCCGTCAGTTTCATCATCTTCTTCCGACTCCGCGACCTTGGTTTCCTGGCTCTTTTCCAGAATATAATCGTATTTCTCGTCGAAAAACTGCGCGACGGCCTGCAGGGCAGGTTTTTCACGGCACTCGAACTCGACGCTGATCGCAATCTGCTCGGGGAACACCTTCTCGGACTCGGATTCCGAGGTGGGGTTCCTGATCATCTCCTTGTAGGGAAGTAGCCTCTCCTCGAGCTCGGAACGCTCCTCCTCGTGGATCTCACGGGCTTTCTTGGAGATTGCCACGACCGTTTCGTAGAGGTTGGCATGCGTGCTTCTCAGCTTGTTCAGATCGACAGGTTTCACCGACATGTTCAACGTTGCTTATGATTGTGAAATAAATTGATTGATCCTTTCGGTCACGGCTTCGACCGTCTCCGCGAGGTCGTCGTTGACCACGACATAATCGAACCGTTCGGCCTGTGAGAGCTCCATCGACGCCCGCTCCAGGCGGATCTTCAGTGCATCTGGCCCTTCGCTGCTGCGGCCTTCCAGCCGTTTGGCAAGGACCTCCATGCTCGGGGGTTTGAGAAATACCAACAACGCCCGGTCTCCGAAAATGCCCTTCAGGTTCAGGGCCCCCTTCACGTCCAGGTCGAGCAGCAGATGCTTCCCCGAGTCGACCGCCTCAAGGGTCTTGTCGAGCAGCGTGCCGTAGCAGTTGCCGAAGAAGAATTCGTGCTCGATGAACCCTCCCACCCTGACCTTCTCCTCGAAGGCTTCAGGGCTCAGGAAATGGTAATCGACGCCATCCTGCTCGCCGGGCCTCATGGCACGCGTCGTCGCCGATACCGAAAAACCGAGCTCACCGATGCGCTCCCTGACCAGCTTCGCCACGGTCGACTTGCCGGTGCCGGAGGGGGCGGAAAATACGATCAGCTTCCCTTTTTTCGTCGCGATGCCTGCATCCATGGAGTTACTCGATGTTTTGCAGCTGTTCCCTGACCTTCTCCAGCTCCTCCTTGATATGGACCACCTTCTGGGAGATGTCGGCGTTCTGGGACTTGGAGGCGATGGTGTTGGCCTCGCGCAGCTGCTCCTGCAACAGGAAGTTGAGCTTCCTGCCGGAACCGCTGGCGCTGTTGTTCAGCTCCTCGATGAAGAACTTGTTGTGGCTGTTGAACCGGATGCACTCCTCGGTGATGTCGAGCCTCTCGGCTGCCATCACAAGCTCCATCTCGAGCCGGTCCCTGCTGTATTCGACATCCCGTCCCGCAATGGCCGCGATCTTCGAGGAGAGGCGCTTGCGGATGGTATCGAGGTTGTCCGAAGCGATCTCCCTGATGACTTTGAGGGTCTGCTCGATTTCGGCGATCCTCGACGTGAAGTCCCCGGCCAGCTCCTCGCCCTCCTTGCGGCGCATCTCCTTGAGGCTCTCGATCGCCTCGAGCATGGTCTGTCGCGCAATGGGCCAGATCTCGTCGGGCCGTTCGAGGATGGAGTGGTCGGTTTCAAAAATCTCCGAGAAGCGGAGCAGGTGGTCGAGCGTCACGGGAGCCTCGATGCCGGCCGCGTTGCGGACCGCCTCGAGCAGCTCCTTGTAACCGCCGACCTTCGAGGTGTTGACCGTCAGCGGAAGCTGTTCGGCCTCTTCGAGCTGAAGCTGGACGAATGCGGAGATCTTTCCCCTCTGGAAACTGGTGCGGATCAGCTCGCGCACCTCCAGTTCGAAGGAGAGCAGCTGCCTGGGCAGCTTGACGCTGATCTCGGCGAACCGGTTGTTGACCGACCGGAGTTCGACCAGCACCCTGATGCCACTTTCGATTCGTTCCGCGCTGCCGTAGCCGGTCATGCTTTCCAACATACTCTCACCCCTGTTACATTCATGCTAAATTCGCCTGCGGGGCATGAACCCCGCACAGCGCAGGCGGCAATGCAGCCGTCTGTAAAGATTACTTGCGAAGGTCGAGGTCGGCCAGCACCTTGCGGTAGCGCTCGATATCGACGTTCTTGAGGTAGTTGAGGACACGCTTGCGCTTGCCGACCAGCATCAGCAGGCCGCGGCGCGAGTGCTTGTCCTTCGGATGCTGCTGGAGATGACCGGTAAGATCTGCGATCCTGCGGCTGAACAGGGCAACCTGCACTTCCGCTTTTCCGGTATCCGTCGCAGAAGCACCGAACTTCGTGATGATTTCGGTTTTGTGTTCTTTTGTCAGACCCATGGTTGTAAATGGAAAACGTTAAAAATACGCGAGAAACAAAATGACCCGCAATATAATATTATTACGGATATAACTCCACCCTTTTTTTATCCTCCTCGAGCTGCGACTGCAGCTCCCCGATGGATGCGAACCGCCGCTCATCCCTGACGTACTCGAGAAGGGTGAAGCTGAGCTCCTTTCCGTAAAGGTCGCCCGTCCAGCCGAGGATATGCGCTTCGACCGTAACATCCTCTCCACTCGAAACGGTAGGACGGATGCCGATGTTCATCATGGCCCGCCACTCTCTGCCCTCGATCGAGGTCTTCGCGATGTACACCCCCCTTGCCGGCAGGAGCTTGCACGGATGGGAGGGATGCAGGTTGACCGTCGGGAAACCGATCTGCCGGCCGAGCTTCCGCCCCTCCACGACCGTGCCGCTGACCGGGTACGGCGCGCCGAGGCAGGCGTTGGCCTCCTCGAGCTTCGCCTCGAGGAGCAGTTTCCTGATGCGGGTGCTCGAAACCGGCTCGCCGCCGACCAGCACCTCCCCGACAACGTCGACCCCGAAGCCGCACTCGGCGCCCAGCGTCTGCAGCGTGGCCCCGCTGCCGCTGCGGTCGTGGCCGAAACCGTGGTCGTAACCGACGACGACCTGACGTGCGCCGAGCATCCCCACCAGAACCTCGCGGATGAATGATCCGGAACTGCGGCTTGCGAACTCATGGTCGAAGCGGACGACCAGCAGCAGGTCGACGCCCATGGAGTCGAGGTGGCGGATCTTCTCCTCCAGGGTGGTCAACAGCCTGACAGGGCAGGAAGAACTTTTGTCGAGCACCAGCCTCGGATGCGGCTTGAAGGTGACCACGACGCTCCTCAGGTGCCGTTCACGGGCCTGGTCGACCACGGCGGAGATGATCTTCCGGTGGCCGACGTGGAGGCCGTCGTACGACCCTACCGTGACCGCCGAAGGAAGGGCAGGCAACACCTCCTCCCTGCCGGAGCGGTAGTCGCTGACCGTCGAGCCGTGCAATGCAAGAATACGCATACCTCTGTAGTTTTACCCTTCTGTAGCGGCCGCCAGCCCTATCTGGCCGACGATTCCCTCGACGCTCGTCGCACTCTCGAGCCGGTACTGGCCGATGGCGGTCCTGCGGAGCGCCGCCAGGTATCCGCCAACGCCGAGCAGCTCGCCGAACTCGTGCGCGATCACCCGGACGTAAGCCCCTTTCGAGACCCGCAGGGTGAAGTGCACCTCCGGAAGCGACACGGCCGTGATCTCGAAGCCGTAGACCTCGATCTGACGGGACTTCCGCTCCTTGACCTCATGACCCTGGCGGGCAAGCTCGTAGAGGCGTTTGCCGTTGTGCCAGACGGCGGAATGCATGGGGGGCTGCTGCAGCCGCTGGCCTATAAAGGAGGCAGCCGCCTCCCTGATCTCCCCTTCCGTAAGGCGGGAAGCGTCGCAGTGGCCGTATTCGGGTGATTCGGTGTCGTGGCTTGCCGTGCGGGCGCCGAGGCGGATCACGCCGTCGTACTCCTTGTCGAGCACCTCGAGCGAGGCGATGGACTTGGTCTTGCGGCCGGTGGCGAGGATCAGCAGGCCGGTGGCCTTCGGATCGAGCGTGCCGCAATGGCCGACTTTCCTCGGCGCGCCGTTCCGCTTGTACGCGCCGCGTACCCTGGCGACCACGTCGAACGAGGTCCAGTCGAGCGGCTTGTCGACGAGGAGGAAATCGCCCTCGTCGCTGAGCACGTGCATGTTGGCTGCTGCTGTCATGGTGCTTGCTCCGGAAACTGACGCCGGTTACTCCCCTTCGGGCGTCCCCCCGGTCGAAGAGGGCCTCACCGAACGGAGCAGCTCCTCGATCCTGCTGGCCTGTTCGAAGAGCCGGTCCTCGTAGAACTCGAGCTCCGGGATACGACGGAACTGGTGACGGATCCTCGAGGAGAGGATCTTGCGGATGTTCTTCGTCTCATCCTTGAGATGCGCCATGAGGGCTTCCCGCTCCTTGTCGGGGCCGATGACCGAGATGTAGGCCCGGGCGATGCCGAGGTCGGGCGTAATCTTCACCTCGACCACCGTGGCCAGCGGGCCGCTCCGCGGGAGCTCCTTCTGCAGGATGTCGCTCAGCTCCCGCTGGAGGAGCGACGAGACTTTATCGGTCCTGATCGACATGGTCGGCGCCTCCCCGGCTCAGAGTTTGCGTTTCTTCTCGACGATCTTGTAGGCCTCGACGATGTCGCCCACCTTGATGTCGTCGTACCCCTTGATGCTGAGGCCGCACTCGTAACCGGCATCGACCTCCTTGACGTCGTCCCTGAAGCGCTTGAGCGAATCGAGCTGGCCGTCGAAGATCTGCACGCCGTCGCGCAGCAGGCGGATCTTGGAGTCGCGGAAGACCTTGCCATCGAGCACGTAGCAGCCGCCGACGTTGCCGACCTTGGGCACCCTGAAGACCTGGCGGATCTCGATCGATCCGAGGCTCTCCTCGTGCAGCTCGGGTGAGAGCATGCCCTCGAGGGCCTTCTCGACATCCTCAAGCACGTGGTAGATGACGCTGTAGAAGCGGACATCGAGGTCCTCCTTCTCGGCCAGCTTCTTGGCGTTGACGTTCGGCCTGACCCTGAAGCCGATGATGATGGCGTCCGAAGCCGCGGCAAGCAGCACGTCGGTCTCGGTGATCTGGCCCACACCCTGGTGGATGATCTGCACCTTCACCTCTTCGTTGTGGATCTTCATGAGGCCGTCGGCAAGCGCCTGGATCGAGCCGTCGGTATCGGCCTTGATGATGACGCTGAGCTCCTTCTTGAGCCCCTCCTTGATCTGGCGGGCGATGCTGTCGAGCTTGACGCGGGTGCTGCGGCGGAACTCGTGCTCGCGGCGGATCACCTGGCGCTTCTGCGCGACGTCGCGGGCCTCGCGGTCCGAGACCATGACCGTCAATGCGTCACCGGACTGCGGCAGGTCTTCGAAGCCGAGCACGCGTACCGGGCGGGACGGACCGGCTTCGGGTATCCTCTTGCCACGCTCGTCCATGAGCGCCCGGACCTTGCCCATCGTGTTTCCGGCGACAAACGGGTCGCCGACCTTCAGGAAGCCGCGCTGCACCAGGACGGTCGAGACGACGCCCTTGCCCTTGTCGAGCTCGGACTCCACAATGATGCCGCTCGCAGGGACCTCCCTGGAGAAGTTGCCCTTGAGTTCGCGGATTTCGGCCTCGGTCAGCACCTTGTCCATGAGCTCCTTGATGTTGAGGCCCTTCTTGGCGGAGATCTCCTGGCACTGGTACTCGCCGCCCCAGTCCTCGACCAGCACGCCGGCTTCGGAAAGCTGCGTCTTGATCTTCTCGGGGTTGGCTTCCGGCTTGTCGATCTTGTTCAGCGCCACGACGATCGGCACGCCGGCCGCCTTGGCGTGGTTGATCGCCTCGATGGTCTGGGGCATGACGCTGTCGTCGGCCGCCACCACGAGGATGACGATGTCGGTCACCTGGGCGCCGCGGGCACGCATGGCCGTGAAGGCTTCATGGCCCGGCGTGTCGAGGAAGGTGATGTGGCGGTCGCCATCGACGTTAACCTCGTATGCGCCGATATGCTGCGTGATGCCGCCGGACTCGCCGGCGACCACGTTGCTTCGCCTGATATAGTCGAGCAGCGAGGTCTTGCCGTGGTCGACGTGGCCCATGATGGTCACCACCGGCGGTCGGGTCTGCAGGTCCTCGGGGTTGTCCACCAGCTCCTCGACCGAGGTGGCCTCGATCTCGGAGATGAACTCGGCATCGAAACCGAACTCGAGCATGATCAGCTCGATGGACTCCTTGTCAAGGCGCTGGTTGATCGTGACGAACTTGCCAAGGGAGAAGCACTTCTGGATGATCTCCTTGGCCGTGACGCCCATAAGCTCGGCCAGTTCGTGCGGCGAAGCGTATTCGGTCACGCGGATGATCGAACGTTCGGCCTCGCGGATCGCCTCCGCCTCCTCGTACTCCCGCTCGCGTTCCATCCGGCGGATCTTGCGGAACTTCTGGCGCGAAGCGGAACTGCCGCTGTCGTCCATGCCGCTGATCGTGTTCTTGATGTTCTGCGAAATGACCTTGTCGTCGACCTCGGGCTTCTTCTTTTTCTTGCCCTTCTTCTTCTTGGAAAGGTCTTCCACGGAACCCCCTGCCTCGCCGGTACCGGCGGCCTTGGGGGCGCGCTTCTGGACCTCTTCTCCATCTTCGGTCTTTGCTGCGCTTCCGGCGCCCTCGAACTCGTCCTTGAGTTCGTCGGCCTTCTCCCTGAAGTTCTTCTTGCGGGCCTTCTTCTTGCGTTCGGCCTCGCTGAGCACCTCGATGGTGCCGAGCACCGTCAGGCCGCCGATCTTCTGCGGAGCCTCGTAGGTGTTCATGGATTCGGGAAGGGTCTGGACAAGAGGGCCGCCGGCCTCCTGCTCTATCCCGGCTTTGGCCTCGACCTCGGCAGCGACAGACTCGGGTTCGGTGGTGACCAGCTCCGGCTGTTCCGGAACCGGGGCAACCACGACAGGGACCGCCTCGAGCTCAACCGGAGCCGGAGCTGGGGCCGCCTCGACGATGGCAGGTTCCGGGACAACCGGCCTGAACACCTCGACGTGAGCCTCACGCTTCGTTTCGGCGGCATGGGGAACCACGACGCCGCTGCTCAGGGTCTCCTGGAGCTGCTGCTCCTTCTCGTAGGCCTTCCTTGACTGCTCTTCGAGCCTTGTCAGGCGCTTCTGTTTTTCCGCCCTGATCTTCCGGGTCTCGTCAACCTGCTTCTTCTCCTGGCTGAAATGACCGTAAATCTGGCCGCGCATATCTTCTTCCACCATGGAGGAGGTGGAAGCTACCTTACCCCCTTCCTGCTTGACGAAATGCAGGACTTCCTGAGGGCTGACCTGCAGCTCCCTGGCTATATCACTGATCCGGTACCTTATCTGCTTTTCCTCTATGGCCATTACCTTCTCCCTGGATGGTTATATCCTGTAATTCAGTTTGATTCTTCGTCCCTGCGGTCATCCGAGAACAACCCCTCGCCCGAAAGCAGGGCCTCGAGGTCCTCGTCGTTGAACTGCTCGCGGACGGTCCTGTAGATCGTCTCGGCGATCTTCTTCCAGTAGCGCTTCTCCTCGTCGGAGACCCTGCGCTCTTTCGGCTTGGCAGGCTTGCGGCCCTTGTTGAACACGAAGAGCTCCTCGGTCTTCTGCGTCCCGACCAGCGCCTCCTCGATCTCTTCGATGCCCGCAGTCAGGATCTTCTTGGCCGTGTCGAGTCCGCCGTCGAGCAGCTGGTAGATCATGTCGTCGCCGAACTCCTCGCGGAACTCGATGATGTCGATGTCGTTCGGGTCCTCCAGCGACTTGTCGATCACGTCGCGGTAGACGTCGATCTCGTAGCCGGTCAGCTTCTCGGCAAGGTGGATGTTGTTGCCGTTCTTGCCGATGGCGTACTTGATCTGGTCAGGCTTCAGCATCACCCTGGCCTTGCGGGTCTTCATGTCCGCATGGACCGTCAGCGGGTCGATCTTGGCCGGCTGGAGCGCACGGGCGATGAAGATCTGCGGCTCGTCGGTATAATAGATGACGTCGATGTTCTCGTTGTTCAGCTCCTTGACGATGCTCTGGATGCGCTTGCCGCGGTAACCGACGGTCGCTCCGACAGGGTCGATCCTCGAGCTGGTCGACTCCACGGCCACCTTGGCACGCTCACCGGGAACGCGGGCGATGCCCTTTATCACGATCAGGCCGTCCAGGATCTCGGGAACCTCGCTTTCGAACAGCTTGTAGAGGAAGCGGTCGTCCACGCGGGAGACGATGACCTTCATGCCGCCGTCCGGCTTTTCGCGCTCGACCACCGAGCCGTCGTCGTTGCGGACCTTCACCTTCTCGCGCTCGATGCGCTTGACGTAGAGCTTCATCCTCGGCGTGCGTCGCGGATTGTCCTTCTTCATCATCTCGGCCTTCGGCAGCACCAGCTCGACGCGGTGATCCTTCGAGGTGTTGTAGGTGAAGATCACCTCGTTCGGTCGGACCTGGTAGACCTCGCCGGCGACAACTTCGCCGACCTTCTCCAGGCAGTCTTCGTAGACCACAAGGCGCTCGAGGTCACGCACCTTCTTCTGCACCGACTGCTTGATGATCTGGATCGATTTCCTGGTCAGGAAGTCGTCAAGCTTGATCGGCCCCTCTTCGTAGTAATCGCCAATTTCAAGTGAGTCGTCGATCTTGCGGATCTCGTCGAGGCCGATCTCGATCGTCGGAAGGTCGACCTCATCAACGATCTTCTTCAGGATGTAGACCTCGAAATCCCCGCGCTCGGGGTTGATGAAGATGTTCGCCTCCACCTCGGGATCGTAATCCTTCCGGAGCTGCTTCTGGATGATATCCTTGAGCAGGTCGGCGATATCCATCTTCACCGCCGCGCTCTCGGAACGCTTGTCCAGAAAAATCTTCGACTGCTCGATCTCTCCGAAAGCGCTGGCAATCGCGGCTTTCTGATCATGAGTTTCGCCTTTCACTTGCTTTCTTGGCATCGCTGTGTGATCCTGGTTTTATAAGTAAATGCTGAGACCGGTATGGCTGAATCCTAAACCCGCTCTATCCGGAACCTTGAATGCAAGGATCCTTAAAATTCTATTTCCACCGTAGCCCTGACGATATCCGCCAGGCACAGGGTGACCGGCAGGACCTCCGCCGACTTCTTCTTTTTTGCCGAAACCAGCGGTTCGAGCACGATAGTCGGCACTTCGGCGTCCAATGCGGTACCGACCAGCCGTCCGGTCAGCTCCCGCTTCTCCTCCTCTGCATCGAGGTAAACGACCTTGAGCAGCCTGCCGACATGCCGCAGGTACTGCCTGCCGACCCTGATCGGCTCGCCGAGTCCCGGCGAAGAGACCATCAGGTCGAAATCACCGCCTGCCAGCGGCTCGAACTCCTCGTCGCTCTCGAGACGCTCGCGGATCTTCCGGCTCAGTTTCGCGCAGATGTCGATGCTGATCCCCTTGTCGGTATCGACCGTCAGTTCGATCTTCCTGCCTCCACCACGGATCGCGGCCTCCACCAGGTAGATATCCTGGCCCTTCAAGGCCGAAACCTCGGCAATCATCTCATCGATAACCCGTCGTATCTTCTCGTCCATTCCTGCACATCACTATCAAGTTGCCGAAAACAAAAAAGTGGGGAGTCCCCACTTTCAGAAAACCGTCAGACAAGTCCAGAGCTCCGGTCTGCGGTAATGTACAAAAAACTGCACATAAGCCAAAAAGGATTCATACGCCTCAGGCGTCGTCCCGTATATGGCTTTCGATCACCTCATATTCGGCATCCACGGCTCCCGGGTTCTGAGTCCGGGCAGGCGGGGCCTGACGCGATCCGCCCGGGGAGATGAGCCACCTGATGCCCAGCACCCTGAAGAGCAGCTTCGCTGTCGTCCTCACGACGAGGTACACGAACAGCAGGAGCAGGAGAAAACGTATGAAGATCATGGTCAAAAGTGGAAACCAGGCCGGTCGGTCGGCCTGAATGCATGAAACAACCGAACCGGCAGGCCATTCGTTCCCGAGCTTCCGCATCCAGGGGAGTCCGACATGTCGGGGCATTCAACTCTTGCATTCGCTTCGATTGCCCCTTGAATCCCCTGGCTGAAGCCGGGGGGAACGCTCATCATTTCGAGAGCAGCTGCAGGAGCTTCTTTTCATGGATCCTGTACCTGAAGGCCTTGACCCCGTCGATGCAGAGCACAGGAATCTCGGTACCGTAGCGTTCGAGCAGTTCCGGGTCACCCGAAATATCGACCAGGTCGAGTTCGAAATCGACGGAGTTCCGGACCCTGTCGAGCACCTCCTTGGCCTCGCCGCACAGGCAGCACTGGGGAGCACCGTAAAGCGTCAGCTTATGCATCTGCCTGCACCTTTAGAGTTTCGATGATTCGAGCAGCACCCCCGGGATCGCGTCGAGCGCCAGCGTGACCTGTTCGGAGGTCCGGAGGTTCTTGAGCGTGAAGTTCCCCGAGGCGACCTCGTCCTGCCCGACGAACAGGGCGAACCCGGCAAGCAGCCGGTTGGCCTCGCGCATCTGGGCTTTCATGCTCCGCCCGGCCAGATCGGTCTCGGTCGTGACGCCTGCACGGCGCAGGCGGTCGGCGATGCGCATGGCATGCTCTTCGAGGCCGGCGTCCTGCAATACGACGAACACCTGCGGGCCGCGTGGCGACAGGGCCGCAAACAGCCCCTGCTTCTCCATGGCGATGATGAGACGCTCCATCCCGACCGCAAAGCCGACCGCAGGGATCTCCGCGCTGCCGCCGAGCTCCTTCGAGAGGGCGTCGTAACGGCCGCCGCCGCCGAGGGCGTCCTGCGCGCCGAGCTCGGAACTGACCACCTCGAAAGCCGTGTGGCCGTAATAGTCGAGCCCCCTGACGAGCAGGTGGTCGACCTCATAGGCGATGTCGCGGTCGGCCAGGTAGCCGAGCACCCGGTCGAACTCCGCGCGCCCCTCGGGCTTGATGCAGTCGAGCAGCTTCGGAGCGCCGGCCACGATCCCCTGCACCGCGGGGTTCTTCGAGTCGAGGATGCGCAGGGGGTTCTTCTCGAACCTTTCCCGCGAGGCTTCGTCGAGTTCGTCGCGATAGGGCTCGAGGTAGCGCCGCAGCTCTTCACGGTACCTGGACCTGTCCTCGAGGTCGCCGAGCGAATTGATGCGCAGCTTCAGGCCATGCAGGCCGAGGGTGCCGAACACCTGCATCATGAGCGAAATCGCCTCCACGACCGCTGCCGGCGAGGAGACCCCGAGCAGCTCGGCGCCGAACTGCGTGAACTGGCGCTGCCGGCCTGCCTGCGGGCGCTCTTTCCTGAAAAGATCGGAGATGTAGTACAGCTTGTGCACCGGCACCCCGCCGCCGGGGTTCTTCTGCAGGAACGCACGCATCACGCCGGCCGTCATCTCGGGCCTGAGGGTGATCGAGCGGCCGTTGGGATCAGGAAGGAAGGTGAACATCTCCTTCCCCACGATATCGGTCGTCGAACCGATGCCCCTCTGGAAGAGTTCGGTGTACTCGAACACGGGGGTGCGGACCTCACTGAACCCGTACAGGGCCGTCACCGAGCGGATCACCTCCTCGATATAGTGCCACCTGACGATCTCTTCGGGAAAAATATCCTTTGCGCCCTTGACTGCCTGAAACTGCGCCATAGTCCTGTCCTGACCTTGCTGGAAGTTAAATTTGCGGCAAATCCCTCTCCTCTTCACGCAACAGCTCGAGCACCTCGTGCGGCGTCGAGGCCTGCACGATCCGTTGCCGGACCTCGTCCTTTCCGGCGATCCGCGTGATGCGCCCGAGGAGCTTCAAGTGCTCGGCCAGCATCGTCTCGGGCGTTGCCAGCAGGAAGACGAGCCGCACCGGCTGGCCGTCGATCGCATCGAAATCGATCTCCTGCCGGAAGGTGGCCATCGCCAGCACAGGGCTGGTGACCGCCGCGGTCTTGGCGTGCGGAAGGCCGATGTTCTTGCCGATGCCGGTCGACATCTCCCGCTCCCGCTTCCAGACATCTTCACCAAGCTTCTCCTGATCGATCACCAGCTCATGGCCGGCAACGAGCGAAAGCATCCGCTCGATCACCTGGTTCTTGTTCTCCGCCTCGAGGTCCAGGGCGATATACTTTTCCGAAAGAAGGGCTTCGATTTTCATGGAGGAGAAATCTTGCCGCGAGGCCGCGTGTTGAGGAACTTCGAAAAAACGTGGAGTAATATAAAAAAAACAGTGACAAGGAATCAGTGACGAGTGACAAGGGCAGAACGACTGCTGCGCCACTCAACCCGTCACGTCACTTATACAGGAAATAGAGCAACGGGGCGATGAACATGACCGTGTCGAACCGGTCGAGCACGCCGCCATGTCCTGGAATCACTCCCGACGAGTCCTTCACGCCGGCGTCCCGCTTGAACATCGACTCCATCAGGTCTCCGGCCGGGCTGACCACGCCAACGAGCAGGCCGATCAGTGGCGCCCTGCCGTCCGGAAAGCCCGGAACATATCGTGAACAGATCCAGGCGACAGCGAAACTGCCGAGGATGCCGCAGAAATAGCCCTCCCAGGTCTTCTTGGGGCTCAGCCTCGGAAAGAGCTTCCTGCCGATGAATTTCCCGCCGAACCGGCTGCCGCCGAAATAGGCCAAGATGTCCGCCCCCCAGACACAGACGAAAAGCAGCAGCACCAGCGAAGCGCCGGCAGCGAAGCCGGGAGCCCCGGGAGCGGCCCCGGTCAGCCTGAGCCTGAGCAGGGCGCCGAAGGTGAGGTTGACGTAGACCAGGCCGACAAGCGTCGAACCGATGTTCAGGAACTGGGACCCCTGCTGCCGCCAGAGTTCGGCCACATAGAGGAGCATCACCACGGCAAGCATGGCCTCCCAGTAATCGAGGAAGCGGAAATAGAAATTGGCCTGGAGGAACGCGGTCATCGGGAGCAGGAGGAGCAGCGTCGGAGGATGGGCGCGGTGGGTTGCCAGGCTCCGGAACTCGTAGGTCGCCATGAGGCTGAGCACGAGGACGAAACCGAGGAAGAATATCCCCCCCTTCATGTTGATCCAGAGCAGCAGGGGAATTCCCACAAGGCCAACGGCCACCCGCTGGAACAGGTTGTTGTGCAGTAATGATGGCATGGACAGGTGCCGGTCAGATGTTGATATCGGATTGGAGGGCTGCCGCCGGTTCAGGAAAACGGCGGATCAGCACGAAAAAGAGTGCCAGGGAAGCCAGCACGAATGCCCACCACCGCCACATCGAAACGAGTCCCTGACCCTCACCCGTCATGGAAAGTCCCGAAAGCCTGGGCTCCGCCTCGAGAAAAAGCAGGGCCAAGAGATTGTTGGTCCCGTGGGCGATTGCAGGAACAGCAAGACTGCCCGATTTCTGGTAAATATACCCAATATACCAGCCAAGCAAAGTGAGCGGGACGATATTCGACGGTTCCAGATGGAACAGGGCGAAAACGAACCCTGTCAGTACGACCCCTTTCGCCGGCGAAAGTCGGGACGAAAAGCTTTTCTGGACGTAGCCGCGGAAAAAGAGTTCCTCGCAGAACGCCGGGGTGGCAACCAGCACGGCGGCCACGCCGAGGAACCCGACGAAAGAGTCGCTCGCCGCGATCTTCCTGATGAACATCTCGAGACGCGCCTGGTCCCGCAGCATTGCGCGCCCAGCCTCCCCGAGGTATGGCAGACCAAGGTTCTGCACCTCGGTAATCGAGTACATCAGCGGCTGGAGGAGCAGCATACCCGCCGAAGCCGTCGCGAGGGCACGGAGGCCGGGCCGGGGCCCGATACCCAGCCATGCAAGATTCAGCGAATCGAACGGGGTCCGGCTTCCCGAGTGACGCCAGGCCAGCAGGAGCGCAGGAATCCCGAGAGCCAGCAGCTGTCCGACGGCCTGCGCTATCCTGATGCGGGGCATCACGGCCGGATCGAGCAGACTGAAATCAGGGTCGATCCCGCGCCATCCTGTCGCCAGCAGCGTCAGGAGCGCTCCTGCAAGGGGGTACAGCACCAGCACGCCAAGCAGCGCAAGGCTGGTCGAGAGTATGCCGGGTCGTTTAGCGGTCTGATGCTCGGCAAGTGGATTCATGGGGCTCGGAAATTCGGTTGCAGGTTTTTGCCGGTATCGGTCGATAGCATGTAAAGATAGGAAACATCGCGCATCCCCGGATCACACCACCCATTTTTCGCAGAAATATTATCTTGCTGTACAACCCGGCGCACCTTGCTGCCGGCTGAACCGCCCCGTGAAGGGCACAACTGCGACACGCGTGAAAATTCTCGTCACCGGCACGGCCGGATTCATCGGGTTCCACCTGGCCGAACGGCTCGCCTCGAGGGGCGACGACGTGGTCGGGATTGACAACATCAACGACTATTACGACCAGCGGGTCAAGTACGGCCGGCTTGCCTTTTCGGGCATCGACCGGAAAGGCATCGACGACAAAAAGATTGTCCAGTCCTCGAAATTCGGGAACTACCGCTTCGTCAAGCTCGACCTCGAAGACTACGGCGCGATCGAAGAGCTGTTCCGCGCCGAAAAGTTCGACGCGGTCTGCAACCTGGCAGCCCAGGCCGGTGTGAGGTACTCCCTCTCCAACCCCGGAGCATACATCAGCGCGAACATCGTCGGATTCCTCAATATCCTCGAAGCCTGCAGGCACCACGGCGTCCGGAACCTCAGCTACGCATCGAGCTCCTCGGTCTACGGCCTGAACGAGCGCCAGCCCTTCTCCGTGCACCACAACGTCGACCATCCGGTCAGCCTCTACGCGGCCAGCAAAAAGTCGAACGAGCTCATGGCGCACACCTACAGCCACCTCTACGGCATCCCGACCACCGGGCTCAGGTTCTTCACCGTCTACGGCCCCTGGGGACGCCCCGACATGGCGCTGTTCCTCTTCACCAAGGCCGCCCTCGAAGGGCGTCCGATCGACGTCTTCAACTACGGCGAAATGCAGCGCGACTTCACGTATATCGACGATATCGTCGAAGGGGTCGTCAGGGTCATCGACAACCCCGCGAAGCCGAATCCAGACTGGACGGGCTCCTCACCCGACCCCGGAACCTCGTCGGCGCCCTACCGTGTCTACAACATCGGCAACAACCAGCCGGTCAGGCTGATGGACTTCATCTCGGCCATCGAGAAGGCCCTCGGCACGACCATCGAAAAGAACATGCTGCCCATCCAGCCGGGCGACGTGCCCTCGACCTACGCCGATGTCGACGACCTCGTGCGCGACTTCGGCTACAGGCCGGAAACGACCGTCCAGCAGGGCGTCGACCGCTTCATCGCCTGGTACCGGGAATTCTTCAAAGCCTGACCCCCGTCCATGAGCTGTAACCGCAATGACCGTCCGAACCGGACCTTCAATGGGCCGCTCCGCAGCGTAGTGATCCTCGCCCGGGAGTGTTTCGGCGACGCCATCATGCTGACCCCCCTGATCGCGGCCCTGAAAAAGCGCCATCCGGAAACATCGATCTACGTCGTCGCCTTCAGGCAGATCATCTTCGACTTCTTCAGCTCCGACCGGAACGTCACTGCCGTCTATCACGCCAAACGCGACCTGAAGCGCTACTTCCTGGAATTCTGGCCGAAACGGCACGACGTGCTGTTCAACTCGAAAGACCACAAGTCCACCTCGTTCCTCATGCAGTCCCGCCTCGTCAGGGCCCGATACAGGGTGGGCTACCGCAACAACGGCAACGAACAGCTCTTCGACCACCTGCTCGACATGCCCGCCGGAACGCACGAATCGCAACGGAACCTTGCCCTCCTGCAGGAGATCGACGGCCGGATGCCCGAGACTCCGCGTCCCTACATCCCGGAGATGCCGGTTTCGCAGGCGGTCGGCGACCTGCTCGGAAAAATGCCTCGGGATTCGTACGTCGGCATCAACATCAGCGTCGGCACCCCCGGCGGCCACCGCACCTTCGAACAGTGGTCGGACCTCATCCGGAACTTTCCCGGCGAGCGGTTCGTCATCTTCTCCTCCCCCGGAGACATCGAAGCCAAGCGGAAACTGGAGGCCCCGCACCCGAACGTCCTCGCGACGCCCTCGACCAGGAACCTCTACGAAGTATGGAAAATCGTCGACCGCCTCAAGCTGCTCGTCACGCCCGACACCTCGCTCGTCCACGTCGCCGCCTGCTCCGACAAGCCTCTGGTCGCGCTCTACCGCTTCAACCCGTCGGACAGCAGACTCTTCGCCCCACTGAGCACGCTCCAGGAGGTCCTCGTCTCACCGACCGAAGACGTCGTGGATATCGACAATGCCGTCGCGGCTTATGCTGTAAGAAGCATGCTCGAAAGGCATTCCCTGCAGAACCATGCATAACCCCTCGGCCTTCCATATGAGGAGCCTGCCCGACGTAACGCTTTGCTGTGTCGACACTAAGACGCCCGGGCTGGGATTTGCAGCGCTTCTCCGGTCGGCAAACGAGATCGATTTCGGAGAGATCCTCTTTATCACTTCCGACGAATATGTTATACCTGAACACCGACTTCGAAACCTGCGGGTCGTCAGGGGCAACATCCCGAGCATTGCGGAGTACTCGACCTTCATGATCAAGAAGCTACGCGACCTCATCACCACGCAATATTGTCTTATCGTCCAGTGGGACGGGTTCGTCATCCATGCCGAAAGCTGGAACGACAGGTTCCTTGCATATGATTACATTGGGGCTCCATGGCAGACTCGAGAGGGACTAGTGGTCGGCAACGGCGGATTTTCGTTCAGATCATCGAAGCTGCTTGATGCGCTGGCATCCGACAGGATCGTCCCCCACCACCCTGAAGACGACTGTATCTGCATCACGAACCGTAAACAGCTGGAAAACGAATGGGGAATATCATTCGCTCCGGCTGACATCGCCGGGCAATTTTCGTTCGAGTTTACGCGTCATGAACGCCAGTTCGGTTTCCACGGCCTCTCCAACTTCCCTGATGTTCTCCGGCGTGAGGAACTCGCCAGGTTTGTCGACAACATGCCAGAAACCCTCTTCGTGAATGAGTATTTTATCGGGTTCTCCAAAAAGCTGTTCGAAATGGGTGACCGCGACCTCCTTGCACGATTGTCGGAAAAAATCGTCGCTCATCTCGAACTTATCGACAGCAGCACCTACCCGAAAAAACAGTTTTCGTTTCTCGTGGAATCGCTGGTGTGCCTGGGACTCTACCGCCAGGCGTTCAGCATCCTCTCGGACAGGAGATACGGTGCCGCATGGAACCTCACGTACCTGAAAATCATCGCACGAAGGTATTTCGGCAGAAACCGTAAATCCTGACGCACCGGTCAGGCGTCGGCTACCAGCCGCTGGAGATCATCCAGGACCGCTGAAGCGGTAATCGTTTCAAGACAGAGGTAATGGCCGTACCTGCAGGTTCGTTCAAAACAGGGCGAGCAAGGCTCTGCGGCATTCAACACCACGCTCCGCCAACCGAGTGGGCTTGTCCATACGCTGCTGGTTGAGCCAAAGATACCGACAACAGGAGCACCGATGAATCCGGCAAGATGCATCAGCCCCGAGTCGTTCGACACCACCGCACGGGCACCCGCCATGATGGATGCCGCTTCCGGCAAGCTGGTCCTGCCGGTCAGATCAAGCACGAGACCTGGCGCAACCTTTTCGATCTCCCGCGCTGCATCGCCGTCGGCAGCCGTCCCCAGCACGATGATCCGCTCGTGTGCCTGCAAACGGGCAAGCTCCGGGAAATGGCGCCACTTCTTGGCCGGGCCGTATGCCGCACCTGGACAGTAAACAATACTGCCGGCATGGTTCTGGTCGGATTCGATCCTGACGCCATCCCATGACTCAGGAGAGGCAACCGGAGTGTCGAGAATTCGGGCATATTCGACCGTAATGTGGCAGGATTTGTCCCTGAGGCTCCCCGGCAATGGTTCGGTCAGGAGGAAGCCGCGCAGCTCCCGGTCGAGTCCGCGCCGAATCGGTATTGCGGTCCTGAAAGAGAACAGGGCCGAAGAAAAAGAATATGGCAACAGGTAGATGGTTTCAAACCTGCCGGCCCGAACGGAGGCGATGGTACGCATCCGCGTTTCCCTGTCGTTACGGTCAAACGGGATCTGCGGCAGGTCGCACAGCAACCGTACCAATCCGCTCATCTGTTTCGGCACAAGGAGTGTGGTGGCAGCTCGACGCTCTTCAGGCAGCCTCATCACAATCGACAGGGCCAGAAGCAGGTCGCCGATCCAGTTCGGCAGAAGGACAACAGAAGGATTCATAGCTTGAACGGGATGAAATGCTTCTTGCTCAGCTCAACCCCGAACAGGCGCTCAAGGCCGAGCATGAACCAGTGCTTCTTTTCACGGCCGGTCAGCACATGACCAGGATTCGCGAGGTAGACCCCCAGCTCCTTCGGAAGCCAGTCGCGGATAACCGCCGGATGCGATCCGGTGAATTCTCGGATGATCCGCTGGTCGATCTCGCGGTAATCGATCTTCCGGTGGTCCTTGTTCCAGTACTTCTGTACATTCTCCGATTTGCGGTTCATATGCTCCTCGCTCCGCACCCACCCGTAATGGTAGATCTTCGCATCGGTATGTGCGGCCCTCGGGTAACGACTGACCTTGCCCCGGTCGGCCGGCACATGCCAGAAAAGGCCGTCTGGCGCGTAGCTCCTGATCGAGTTCCTGATGATGCGGGCCTCGCGGCGGTACCAGCCGGGAGAATCGAGGTAGCTGTTCGCGTTGCCGTAGAAGTGAAGATAATCGAACGTCAGCGCTTCGACCCGTTCATCCTCCAGATGGGTCTGGCAAGAGTCGACAATCCTCTGAAGATCGTCTTCATGCACCACTTCGTCCCCTTCGAGGTAGAACGCCCAGTCGCCGCTGCAGTTGAACTGGGCAATCATCTTCTGCTGACCGTAGACATACCCGCCGGCCTTCATCCGGTCGTTCCAGCGGGACTCGACGATGCGGATCTTCGGGTCGCCGATCGCCCTGATACGGTCGAGCGAGTCGTCCTCCCCATCCCCTACGTTGACCACGAACTCGTCGACGATCGGCAGTACAGAGAGGATCGACTCCACGAAAGGAAACCCGAAGATCGATCCATTCCTGATGAAGGTGAAAGCGCTGATATTCATGACGCGCTAATTGATAGATGTTGACCGATGCCGTTCCGGCAGAAGGTAACCCTGCCTGACATGGCCTCGAAAAGCCGACGGTCATTCTCCGGTAGCGAGCTCCTCGGGTTTTCTTCGTGCCAGAGGTGGAAGGCGATCGCGCTGAAGCGGACGTTTCTCCGAAGCACCCCGCTGTTGATCATCCGGACCGCGAATTCGCTGTCCTCACGACCCCACCCGACGAAATCCTCGTTGAATCCGTTGACCCTGATGCAATCATTCCTGAAAAACGACATGTTGCAGCTCCTTATACCGCGCAGGGAGGAGCACTTCCTGGCCAGTAGTCTCGACAGTAACGGCAAGCGCAACGCGTTCTTGCGGTTCCCGAGCCCGTGTTCGCAAAACGGCACCTGCAGGTTTTTAGCCAAGAGCATTTGCCTGGTGATCTCTGGCGACAGCAGTACCCTCGAGCCCTGGATGAAACTCCCTTCTTGCGCCAGCAGGCGATGATCCGTCATGAAATCCCGATGCAGGAGCATGTCGCCATCGACGATCACGACATAATCGCCTGTCGCGGCGGCAATGGCCATATTCCTCGACGCAGAGGCTCGGAACCCGAGATCCTCCTGCCAGACATGCAGCACAGGAACAGACGACGCATCCCTGCATCGGTCGACAAGCATTGCTGTCTCTGCAGTGCTTCCATCGTCAGCCACGATGATCTCGCAGGGAGGTTCCGCCTGGACGAACGCACTCCTGAGGACAAGGTCAAGCGCCTCGGGACGGTTGTAGGTCGTGATGACCAGGCTACACTTCATCTGTCCTACCGGCTTCATAGAGCTTGATATATTTGTAGAAAGCACCGTTGGCGTTCGAAACAGAGATCAGGAGGCCTTCGTAGCCGTAGCACCATCCTTTCTGCATCACGTATGACTTGAAGAAGGTGAGTGCGCCGTTGAGGAACGCCCCGAATGGTGTCGACCGTTTCTTCCCGAGGTTATCCTCTGCCCAGAGCGTCGAATATTGCTGCATCTTGGCGACCAGTTGCGATGCTTCATCGTACGGATAGTGCTTCAGCCTGCCCCGAAGGAGCTCCACAGGCATGGACCCGGACCCGGCTAGACCTTCATGGATCAGCCGTTCGTCGAACCGGGTACGCCTGCGGTTAAAGAGCCGATGGACCCTGTCGTTGTCCCAGCCGCAACCCCGGATCAGCTTCCCATGATAGTGGTTCTCGCGTTCGACCGCATAAAGACAGGAGGGCTTGAGCTTGAGGCTGAGAATTTCCCGAGCCAACTCAGGGGTGACGATCTCGTCGCTGTCCACCGAGAGGATCCAGTCGTTCTTCGCCAGATCCAGCGCCAGGTTCTTCATCGGTCCGAAACCGATAAAGGGATGCTCATGCACCAAAACATTGCAGAACTGTCGGGCGATCGCCATGGTTTCATCGGTCGATCCGTTGTCGAGGATCAGCACCTCATCGAAGTCGTTCAAAGCAGACAGGCACTCGGCGAGGTACTTCGCCGAATTCCGGGTCAGAATGGTCACCGAGATTTTGTCAGCCACTGCTCGACTTCCTTGAAGATGGTTTCCGGTTCAATGCGGTAAAGGCACTCGCTCACGCCGTGATGGTCATCACAACCGGACTTGCCGCAAGCCACGCAGGGCATGTCGGCCTGAAAGATCGTGACGTTACCGTAGGTCTGTACCGGCCGGTTTGTTCTGGTGCCGGTACGAAGCGCATTGCACCACGGGGACCACATGCTGAGGATAGTCGGGCCGTATATGGCGAAGATGCGCTTGTCCTGCGACGCGGCGATATGCATGTTCAGCGTGTCCGCTCCAATATAACCAAGCGAACGCTCACTCAGCGCGATCAGTTCGTCCATGCTGGTTAACCCGATGAAATCGTGGATATTCGCAAGCTTCGGCAGCGACTTCTGGATAGCGAGGTCGACCGGACTTTTCGAGCCGGTCACGACCAGTGGCACTCCGAGCTGGTCTAGCTTTCCGAGCAGTTCGTTCCGAAGCTTTTCAGGGTAGACCTTGTAGTCGTACTGCGCGCCGGGATGGAAGACCAGGAACTCCCGGATGCCCCAATCCGCAAGCAACCGTTCCACCTTGGCGTCAGCCTCAGCTGCATGGCGAGCGGTTACCCGAAGCTTGCCAGCGCCGATTCCCAGCAGGCCGAGCGCCATGGTGTTGTTTTCAATGATATGCCGGGTCGAATCAAACTCGTAATGACCCGACAGGAGCAGTCGCTTCCACCACGACTTTTTCCGGTTCGGTTCAACCGCGCTGATCGCAACCGGGGCGGCGGCAAGAGCGAACAGCACAGACCGGTCGCTTGCCGTGAGGTTGACGCAAAGGTCGTACCGACGGAAGATCTTCCGGAACAGGCCGACGGCAATAGTGGCTTTTGACATTCCTCCATCCCCATACGTAAAGGTGAGGAACTCCCTGATCTGCGGCAGGGTCCTGGCAATCGCCAGGGTATCGCTGTTGACCAGCAGGTCGATCTCCGGTCCGCCATAAGCGCTGAAGAGCCCCTCGATGAGCGGTGAAGCTAGAAACACATCGCCGTTCGAGCGTTGGACGATGATAAGGATCCGTCGAGGCGGGGTACCTGGGTTTTTATGCCTGTTACCGCTGCTCAAGGATTTCCGCAATGGTTTTGACCACCTGGTCGTTAGAGCAGTAAGGCGGCAGATCGATATGGGAGCCACCGGGAAAATGATGCTTGCTCCCGATGACCCGGCTTGGATGGCCACGCTTGATGTTCCTGTCGATCTCCATGATATGCTCTGTGAAATAGACGCATCGCGTACCCACCCCTGCAGCGACCCAGAGCAACCCGCCTTCGGGGCCTAAAAACAGGTCCGAATTGCTGATGATGGAGGCATCTCGAATCAACGAAGCATGTTTACCCTGCTTGCTGTCCTTGTCGGGGCTCAGCCCCACCCATCTGACTTCAGCAAAAGCAGAAAGAGCGGCAACAAGACGATCCACATCACGTCCGTATGCTCTTTTGTAGGAATCCCTCGCGACAGCAATAACCGGTCGATCTTTCGGAAGCGCTTCCCGTGTCATCCCGATCTGCGCTTCAGTGAGAAGCAGCCGATATTGCGGCAACGGTTCACAGCCGGCGATCCGCCTCATCTCTGCTGAATGCGGCTCCTCGTATGCCCAACCGGGCGGTTCGACGGCAATCACATCATAAAACGCAGGAAATAACGGACGCCTGATCTTGTAGCTCAGGAATCGTCCATAGAGTTTTGTGACAAACCGCTTGTCGTTATCGAGAATGGGCTTCAATTGAGGCCAGCGAATGAACAGCGTGGTTTCATAGCCCGCCTCGGCGAGGGACGCAGCCGCCGCAGAACAGGCAATCGCATCTCCCATCCACCCCCTGTTGACTACCGCCGCTTTTTTCCTCATCCCTTCAAAGTATCTCGATCTTTAAAAAATCAATAGCATTCCCATTCACCGATGCCGCGCTGCATGTGCAGCGTGAAGCCCGTCTTACCGCGTTCGGCTTCTATCCAATTACGGCACTCTAACTTCTCGAGAAACTTGTCGCGCTTCCTCGACAGCCATCCGGAACCGACCCGGGTGCGAAAATATCTGAGGTCACCGAGGGACTTCTGCCCCGTCTTCTGCTTGATGGCTTTCTGGGTGATCGAGCCAAAGTGGTGGAAAACCGAATCGCCGACGATGCCTACCGGAATGCCCGCACGCCGGCACCGAAACAGGTACTCCGCGTCCTCGTAGCCGCCAAGCCGGCGATCGGTGTCTGGAAATCCAACTTTTTCGAGTACGTTGCGGTGCACAGCGAAGCATACCCCGTGGAACTTGCCACGACGGACCATGCCGGACATCTTCTTTTGGTACCCTATCGAGAAGGTATCGAAATCGTAATCGTTGGGTCCCTCGAGCAGCGCCGGGCTCACAACGCCGAACTTCTCGCGGTCTGCGGCATCCAGCAGCGCACCGATCGCGTCAGGTCCGGCCAGCACATCGTTGTTCAGCAGCACAACCCACTCTGCATCCGGGCTCAACACCACCCCCTGCGCCCAAGCGCAGCCGCATCCCAAGTTCGTTGCGTTGCGCAATTGCCTCAACCTTGGATGCAAAGCCAACCACTCCGGCGTGCCGTCGCTACTTGCATTGTCGATGACCAGGATCTGCTCCGCACTGATCTGCTGTGCCTGCAGACTCGCTACGCACTGTGATGTATACTGAAGCTGGTTAAACACCGGAATGACAATGGAGAAACGATGACGGGTATTTAGCATGGTGTCATGGTAGACTATTGATCGGAGCCGGAAGCGGCAAATGCCCGATGCAGAAAAAGGTCTAATTCTGTTAACTCTTAATCTTAGAACAACATAAGCGCAATCTCGATAAAACCAGTCAACTTTGCCCACGCTTAAAGTATCGGGCACTTCGCGCAACATAAAGGCATCAGAGCCCTTACAACTTTGCGATCATTCGTTAGCCGATACATAATATAAGGTTTCTCTCCCTTTTTGCAGTTCGCCGCCGTTCTGCTGACGATCGTGCACCAATTTCTTCCCAGAAAGCAATAGCCCAGTCCCAGGAGCTCCCTCCACGGCTGGTTTTCAGATTATTCCGTTATATTCAAGATCTGTGTAATCATGAATTATTGATGAGCGTCCATGACATTACTGGTCCGCATACTAAAGTACCTCGCACCGTCAAAAGGAAATATCGTCCTGGTTGTACTGGTCAGCATGATCACCTCTCTCTTGGGCGTTGTATCGATATACTCAATTCTGCCGCTTCTTAACGAAGTATTTACAACAGGTTCGACCGTTCAAGCTTCATCTTCGACAAGCCATGTCCCACAAGGATTTATTGCTCCGACAATAAAACCGGAAGGAATGGGGTCAGCTCAATCCACGACCGAAAAACAGCCGACCGCGGATAAAATGAACAACACCGAAGAGCTTAAATCATGGGCACTCGAGAAATTCCAGAAGATGTTCAAAGCGCCGACAAGGGAACTCACTCTCCTGAAAATCTGCTTATTCCTCGTCTCTACTTTCGCCGTTAAAAACCTGTTCATCTACATAAACGATCAGCTCATTTTCAGGATCCAGACAAAGACTGCTAAAAAATTGCGGGACGACGTGTTCAATAGCATCATCGAGATGCCGCTCGAATACTTCAACAAGAACAGGGTCGGGCACTTGATGAACTATGTTTACAACGACGTAGAATGCGTCAACAATAGCATAAGTTCGAGCTTCGTCAATTTCCTGCAAAATCCTTTTTCCATTATTGTCTACCTTGGTGTCCTGCTTGCGCTCAGCTGGAAACTGACGCTCTTTTCCGCACTCACTTCGCTGACCATCCTCCTCTTCATCCAGCTGATTGGCAAGAATGTTAAAGGTCTTTCGCTTAGTTTTCAGACCCGAATGGGCGACATGAACTCTGTGCTCCAGGAAAAGCTCAACGGAATCAAGGTTATCAAGTCGACAGCCTACGAAGAGATAGAGTTAGAGCGTTTCAAGGCATTCACGAATGATTTCAGGAAACTCGGCATCAGAATCTCCCAGCTTAGGAGCCTCATAAGTCCACTGAATGAAACACTGCTGATCGCAGCGATCGCCATGGTGCTTTGGTTCGGAGGCCTGCAGGTATTCCACGGAAGCATGACGGCCAACGAACTGCTGGTCTTCGCCTTTGCCCTGTATTCAACGATGGGCCCGATAAAATCGCTCGGCGATGTCAACACCTCGTTACATATGGGCTTGGCCTCTGGTGAACGGCTGTTCGAACTGCTCGACACCACACCGGCAATCATTAACGGTAACCGCTTGATCAAAACGTTCAACGACAAGATAAGGTTCGAGGACGTATCCTTCAGGTACAACAAGGAGCCGGATGCCCCCTATGTGCTCGACCACGTCTCGTTCCAGATCAACAAGGGAGAGATGGTCGCCCTGATCGGTCAGTCAGGATCGGGAAAATCCACGGTCGTCGACCTCCTGATGCGCTTTTACGATGTGGATTCAGGGCGCATCACCATCGACGGTATCGACATCCGTGAATTCGACTACAAGCAGCTCAGGAAAATGGTCGGCGTCGTCAGCCAAGAGGTCATCCTTTTCAACGACACAATCGAACGGAACATCGCCTATGGCGTACATGGCAAGATTGACAGGGAACGGGTCGAGCAGGCAGCAGTGCTCGCCAACGCCCATCAATTCATCAGGGAAAAGCCGCAACAGTATGATACGATGATCGGCGACCGCGGTATTCAACTCTCTGGCGGCCAGCGCCAGCGCATCGCCATCGCCCGAGCCATGGTCAAGAACCCAGAACTCCTCATCTTCGATGAAGCTACAAGCGCTCTGGACAACGAATCGGAGAAGGTGGTTCAGCAGGCAATCGACCACGCCATGGAAAACCGGACAGCCCTCGTCGTAGCCCACCGACTGTCGACCATCAAGAATGCCGACAAGATTATCGTCATGGATCGGGGACGAGTCGTGGAAGAAGGCAACCACAGATCGCTGCTTGAGGAAAACGGCGTCTATAAAATGCTCTATGACATCCAGTTTTCAAACAAAACGACCGTTCAGGCTGAAGGATAAGGTCAGAGCAGTTTACTGAAAATCAAGCAACGGCCCCATCAACGCCCCTGGACAATTTCACGGAGTTCCGAGAAGGTCTCAGGCATACGTATCCTTTTGGTACCGTTGAACCTGTTGATCCTGTCCACGAATCCGCCCCACACGTCCAGGTCGCTTTTCTTGTAGAAATCGGCGAGAAACAATCGCTGGCAGATGATCGAGGCTTGGCCTTGACCAAGCAACAGGGCGGGTGTCAGCATGACGGTCGTAAGTCCCATACTTACGAAAATGGCGTTGGCGAGCGCCTCCCTGTTGTTCATGTGAACCACCTCCCACGGGATATCGTATGTAACAATATCCATCGAAATTCGGCCGGCATAGGCGGAGCGAATGCGTTCCATGAGCTGGAAGCGGTCCCTGCTCACTGCACCCGAACCACATATCCTGAGCTTCACTAGTACCTTCTTCCCGACAAAGGCGGAAAAAAGTCCATGCAGGATTTGAAACTCATCCCTACGATACACCGCATGTTCGATATCGTTGTCAAAATACACGACATCATACTGCAACTTGCCATGATCTTCGAGGAATCCGAAAATCCTGTTGATCGTCGGAATGTGGGAGTCGAGATTTTCCGCCGAATAACCTATCTGGTTGATCTTCCAGCGCTTCCGCATCTCATCCGACAAAAGCATCTCATTGAGAACATGGATTGAAGAGACAAAAGAAGAGTCTGTCTTGATGCGGATGATGCGCCACAATAAAACATATGCCGCCGGCATTTCCAGATTCTCGCAAACTTTCAGCCACCCTTCGGCAAGGTCCGACATGTAGTAAGGCGCCATACCATCTTCCATCATCACCACTTCGTTGTGACGTGCAAGAAGATTGACCAGATAGACGCAAAGGCGAAACCCGTAGGAAAAGAACACAATCTGCCGCCCGCGAAGCGCAAGAAGTTGCCTGACCGTTTTCTGCGTCAACAGAAAACGGCCGACAAAGTCCGCGATGCCCTTCTGCCTTTTGATGACATACACCTTGTCCCAGACACCCGAAGCACAGGCATTATCGATGAGTGCCCGGGTAAAAAGCCTCTCATCGAGGACGATGGAATCACCCTTCTTCTGCAGCAGTATGGCAAGAATGACATGGTACTGGGTAATGGGGTAGTAAACTCTTTCCATAGGTATTTCAATGCTTTGGGACGACCGATGCCGTTTTCGGGATATGGAATCCCATGAGGCATCCGGAGTCCAGGGGATCAAGGTTTCGATGCCGAGATTTCAAGGGAAAACGGCAAGAGGCGCCCATCGGGTCTGAAGGTATCGTCCAGTTCGCATAGGGAAAAGTAAATCCTTGTCAGACAGCTTGCATTGACTATACGGTTTTGCAACATCGGGGCAGCCGCACAAGACGACGGGTCCCACTTCAGTTGCAATGCCCTGCCGGAAGAGTCCTTCACCAACACCCGACCGTCAGTAGCTCCTAACGAAGCCGAACTTGAGACAAAAGTCGTCGCCGCCTTTCCATGATCGACATTGCCGTCAAAGACGAACTCTTCTGGCACCTGTCCCCCATTAATACAGGAAACACCGATAGGAAGATTCCACGCTTCCGGAAGAAGCGTCAGTATGCCTGCCCGAATGATGCCCATTGGCCGACTGAATCCGGTAAAATCGTAGTGAAGGGTTACCGTACCATTCAGCAAATCCATCTTCAGGATTTTGGTTAATTCCCCACCAGCAATCGGAAGGTAGACCCTGATGCTGAGCGAGGTGTCTTCGCGAACAAGCTGCGGCACGACCCGTTCGAGGTCAGTCATCCTGTTGCGCTCCCCCGGAAGTTCGATCAGAATCCCACCCGAATAAAAATCGGCACCAAGGAGGATAGAGCTGAAATATCCCTGAGGCAAGGTCCCCAGTACCGGCTCGAAACCGTGTTCCCTGAATGCCAGGGCGCTGATGGCCAAGCCCCGCCTGACATTGAGCGTCATCTGAACCAGATTACTCTTTATGGTCCAATAGATGTCCTCCTCATCCTTTTCGATCACAACGTCCTGACACTCCCCAACCCAAGAGGACTGGGTTGCTCCTTGAGGCTGAAGCGACTGTTCGCGCCGGAAACGTTCGAGCATGGCATCGACACGATCAAGGGCTTCCTGCCAGCGATCTTGGGTGATATGGGTGCGAAGGTCGCTGGCCCAGAGCTCGCAGAGCTCCCGCCATGCATCCACGGAATTCTCTTGGCATTCGAGCAGCCCCCGGTGGATCCTGTGGCACATGGTGTTCAGCCAAAGATCGTCCCGCCCGGTCACCGCCCAACGATTGACATTGTATTTGGCCTGTTTCTTGACCGGTATCGGCTGCGAGGTCGACGACAACAGCGCTGGTTCGATTTTTTCTCCCGGAACTCGATACGTCAGGGCTGCCGAAGGGCTCAGCCAATTCATATCGAGTTCGGTTTCAAGACGCTGAAGCACTCGTGACATCCGGTTCCATTCACCCTCGGGGTGAAGCGAGGCTTCAGTGGAAAATCGTCCAGGGCGATAATCGAATATCTCGGCATCGTTGCAATAGATGGGTAGGCAGGCATTGTCATCTTGCGCCCTTCTTGCGACATAACCTACGTATTCGGCAACAGGTATGTCGCCATGAATGACCCGTTGAAGGCGCTGGAACAGGATGGAATCGGACCAAAGCACCGGTAAGGAGGTCTGCCCGGAGCCCTTGGCCCGGTATGGCATGTCGACAACCGGCGCATGCTCTAGGCCGAGCGCAAACCGGACATTGTCCCGGTCCATAACGATACCGACATAGCCGGCATCGGCATATATATCGACCATTCCCGTTGAAAAAGCCATTTCATTGACCAAGACGATTGCCGGCACGATATCGAGCAGTTCCCTGTAGGCATCCAGACCAATCCGCTGATTGTAACGGTTCACTTCGTACGGGACCAGCGGCCCGATAATCTGGCTCCATCCGCTGCCAATAAGCTCACATCGACTATCAGCAAGCATCGTCTTGAAACGGTCTATCCATGAAGGATCTAGAAGGGAAATCTGTTTGAGGGTCCAGCCAGTCAGTTCTATACCGACAGGGATACCGGTCCGTCCCACCATGTCGAGTAACGGCCAGTAACACTTCCTGATAACCCCAGGACGCGCATCCTCCGCGATCGACGAGAACGCAAGATTGAGGTGGAAAATCAAATATCCTTGTGGCATGGCTGTGAGGTCAATGCTTGTAATGCATGGGCGAACCGCTCCGGCCCACCAGCAGAAAGATGCCGGCGCGAACGCTCGGAAATGCTTGCCGCAAGGGCATCGTCCTGCATCAAGCGGCTAAGTTGCACGACGGCCTCCTCTTCGTCTCTGGCCACCAGCGCCACTCCGGCTGCGGCTATGGCCGACAGTTCGTCGTCATCTTTCGTCCCGTATGGTGAAAAAACAACGGTGGGGATTCCGAAGTAGAGGAGTTCAAAAAAACTCACGCCGTAGACGGTCAGGGCGTACTCTGTCCAGCCGGTCAAACTGTCTAACCCCGAAAGGCCTGTATGAGGCAAGAAGCTCAGTCGCGGAGACTTCGGGAAAACAGGAGGAGCAGCATAGGGGCCGACAACCCAGTGAAGGTCGGAGCCCGCAGGCAGATGCATGTCCAGGATCGCAGGCAACGTCCGGCCCAATCCAGTAGCATCACTGCCCCCGGTCAGGACAAGCACTGAAGTACCCCGATGCCAGTGGCGAGGGGATGCGGACACATTCAGCAGGTAACGCTCCCATCCATACAGGAACTTTCCGGGATCGGCGCCTTCCGGAGGCTTGAACGAGAATGACGGGACGTAGATCAGGTCGAGAAGTCCGTGTAACGATTTAAGAGGATCGATGCTGACCAGCCGCCAACCCGACTGGTGGAGTCCTGAAAGCACTGCGCCAAAATCATCAGGGATCAGCCTGGGATCGAGATCGAACACGACGATTCCGGCGACCCGATCATCAAGCGTCTCGCGGATAGCAGTATCGAGCCTGTATTCGAATGGCACGAAACGGTGCGGAAAACGCCGAAGGTCTTCGCGATCGATGGCATCCCCCTGGATAAGGAAGCGGATATCAAAACCATGAGCCTCAGCCAAGCCACGAGCCGCGACAAGCGACCTTGTCAGGTGTCCCAGCCCCGTGCCTGCCCCTGAATGGCACACCATGAGCACCGTTACCGCCATTGCCCGCGGATCTGCTTCATGGGGCGAAGCCCATCCAAAGGATCGGCACGCCACAGCCTGTCGGGAAGTTCGGATGCAACCGGCTCCTTTACGCCACTACCATCAGCATCGAGCCCTTTCCTGACATCCCCTATCACCTCCGCGATCTGGCCTGGCAGCCAGCAATGCCCGGCGCCATACTCCTCACCCTGGCCATCGAGATCGAGATGGAACTCAACGACTTGAGCCCCCCAGCGATGCACCGCCCTTTGAATGACTGCTGGTTCGACGGTATGGTCCGACCAGCCGACTGCACAACCTGTCTCTCTCCTGAGCGTCTCTATGGCAGAAAGGTTCGCATCCCCATAGGGCGTGGGATAAGCCGAAGTACAATGCAGAAGCACCGGCTCAGGGCATCCGTTCCGCCTGAGCACATCGACCGCCCGGTTGATCTCTTCCATGGTCGCCATCCCGGTCGAAAGAATAACAGGTTTACCTGTTGCAGCACAGGAGGCGAGCAGGTCTTCCCAAAGCAGCTCGTAGGAAGCGACCTTATAGAAATCAACATACGGCTCGAGCTCCTGTACAGCTTCGAGATAGAATGGGGTACAAGAAAATTCGATCCCGGAGGTTTTCGCACATGCCGCAAGCTCTGGAAGAAACTCAAGCGGAAGTTCCCACTCCTTTCTGCGGCGATGTTTCTCTGACCGTTCAAGGATCTCCGGGGCAAACAACCTGTCGATTTTGAACAGCTGAAACTTGACGGCCTGGCATCCGGCTGAAGCGGTAGCCCTGATGAACTCGAAGGACCTATCGAGATCCCGATGATGGTTGCTGGAAACCTCTGCGATGAATTTGATCATGGCGCCACCTCGACCTGTACTGAATTCAGCGCCATCTCCATCCGGAACAGCGCTTCCTGACGTGTATCCGCACCGACGATTGCAAATCCGAACCGGTCGGGATGCATCAGCACCTTTGGCTGCATATCACCGGTTTTCCTGAAAAATCCGTAGGAAATGAGACCCGGGACCTTCTTCAGCTCCTCCTCGCCCCGGATTGAGACAATCCGGCCTTCAGGAGGATACCAGTAACGAATAGCCGTCGCGGCGGACCAGGAAGGCTGCAGGGCGCATTCATCTAGAGGCTCGCCGAGCGCATGGGACATGACCGCCGAAACCAGATCCACGCCCGATGCGAAGGGAATCTGATGAGTAGCGAACCAGCCGCCCGAAAGCCTGGCCGCTAGTTCGATGATCATCGGCTGGCCGTCCTCCGCTATGACCAGGTCGCCTTTGACGATACCTTCATGAATCCCCAGGGCAGCAGCACCCCGGAGTATCGTATCATCGATCGACGAACGCAGGGCCTCGTCAAGCGGCGCGGGAATAGTCCCTCCATCCTCGATGATGTTCGGCGCAAACTGTTCGAGCCGATCGTAGTTCCGTTCGGCGATAGCCGGAGTATAGCACTTGCCGTCCAGGATGAACGACTCGGTTGAGAGCTGCATGCCCGGCACAAACTTTTCAAGGATCAGTCGCCCGGAATCACCCCAACGTTTTGACTCCTCAAAAGCCCAATCCACGTCGATGGAGCTGTCGATAAGCAGCACCCCTCGGGCACCCCGTCCATCGACCGGCTTCAGGACGAAGCGCGTCCCTGACTCTGCGCGGAGCAGGGTGCGCAATTCATCGGCCGTACCAATACCGGTGAACCAGGGACAGGACACGCCATGCCTGCCGAAACACTGCTTCATCAGCAACTTGTCGACCACATTACGGGCTGCTTCAAGACCGATACCCGGAAGCCCCAGAGCATCGGCAACCCTGGCGACGGTATAGGGGACATCGTTGGCGATGGTCATCACGCCGGCGATCGTGTGGGACGAATGGAACTCGACAGCACAACGAGCGGTCTGCTCCGCATCACGTGTGGATGCCAGAATGGCGTGATCGGCAAACCTGAGAGCGGGCGCATCCGGATTCAGGTCCGTACCGACGACAAAAAGTCCCCGTTGTTTTGCCAGTTTGTATGCAGGAACCTGCTCTGCACCACCGCCGATGATCATCAAGGTCTTAGCCAAAATACATCCCCCCGTTGACATTGATGGTCTGGCCGGTAATGTAGTCACTGCCCGGCATGACCAGAAAAACTACCGCAGCGGCAACCTCTGCGGCAAAACCGATCCGGCCGGCCGGTATCGTTCGAATCTTCTCCTGGCCCTGAGGGGAAGAGAGCTCGTTTTTGGTCATATCAGTTTCCACCAGACCCGGCGATACCGCATTACAGGTGATGCCAAAGCCGCTGAAGGTTTTTGACACCGATCTGGTCAAGCCTATGAGTCCGGCTTTGGCGCTTGCATAATGGATCTGGTTGACGCCCCCCCACTGGCCACCTATGGAAACGATATTCACCACGCGGCCCCACCTGCGATCCATCATGCCCGGCAACACCTCCTGTATACACGCAAACGGGCCGCGGAGATTTGCCGCAAGCATCCGGTCCCAATCCTCGTCTGAAATGTCCAGGAAGGGCTTTTCCTGGGCTAGGGCAGCGTTGTTCACCAGGATGTCGATCACCCCTGTCGAACCAAACGCCTTACGGATGCTTGACCTTTCGGACACGTCGATCCTGCGGGCAACCGCAGAACCTCCATCCGAAAGGATTTTCTCCACGAGCGTTTCGGCCGCATCCCGGCTGTTCAGATAACCGATGACCACGTTCACTCCATGATCGGCCAGAGTCCTCGCGATGGAGGAGCCGATCCCCCTCGACGCCCCGGTGACGAAAGCCGTTCTGCCTTTCATGTTCAATAGCCCTTCCACATCCTGTCCATGGTTTGTCCGGCCAGAAGCATCGGCACCACATCCGCATCATGTTCGATCATGACTTCGAGCAGCACCGGACCTGAGGAGGACCAGAAACGGTCAACAGCTTTTTCGAGCTCCCCGTGAGCTGAAACCCGTTCAGCAGGCACTCCGAAGCCATTGGCAATGGCAACGAAGTCCGGAGTGGCGAAGATGCCTGACGCAGGATCCGCTCCCCAGGTAATGCGCTGAAACTGAGAGACGATCCCCAGCCGGTTGTTATTCAGCACCAATATCCTGACCGGTAGTTGCCGTTCGGCAAGTGATGCCAGTTCCTGGATATTCATCAGGAAAGAGCCGTCTCCGGCGACGCAGAGCACAGGATTACCGGAACTGACCATTGCGGCACCGATCGCAGACGGTAGATCATACCCCATGGTGCCATGACCCCCAGAGGTCAGCAGCCGCCATCCTTCGGGGCTGTATGTAAGATGGCGTGCAGCCCACTGCTGGTGAGAGCCCACGCCGGTAGTGACGACCCCTTTCGAATCCTTCATATGCCGGGCAACCGCACGGAGAGCCTCTTTTGGGAAAATCCCCCTCCCTGCTTCCGGTGAAGAAAAAGAATCCTCAAGGTCGGCACGACGCTGCTCGATCAATGAGGTGCACCATTGCAGGTCCTTCGGGCCGGCACTCTCGGGAATATGCTCAAGCAGTGCAGCAACGAACCGTCCAGTATCATCCTGAACCTGCCAGTCAACCCTCACCCTTGCATAGGCGAGCTCATCCGGATCATTATTCACCCAGGCGATCCTCCCGACAGGCACGAAATCGTTCACCATGGTTCCGGTCTGGCGGACATCGAGCCTTGAGCCGAGGACCAGCAGGAAATCCGCTTCATGTACGGCGCGGTTCGCCGCCTCGTGGCCGGTATGGCCGATATACCCTATGAACCGCTCGTCTTCCCCTGAAAAAGAGCCCAGCCCCGGCAGCGAGCTGACGACAAGGGCACCGCTCCTGTCGACAAGGCTCCGGTACAGCTCAAATGCGCCCGATTCGAGAGCCCCTTTTCCCAGCAGCACCGCCGGACGCAGGGCCTGATTCAAGGCCGACGCAATCTGGTCGATCGAATCATGTGCCGAAGCGTAAGTCGGCGGTCCTGAGGCGATATCGGATATACGGGCCACTCCGGCTTCAGAACGCTGCACATCCATCGGCATATCGAGGACGACAGGGCCGGGCCGTCCTTCAACGGCAACTGCAAGCAGTTCAGGCAGAACCTTGAGCGCCTCTTCGGCAGAGGCCGGGCAAGCGGCCTGCTTACAGATCTCCGATACTAGCGAAGAGGTAGGCACCTCCTGGAATCCCCTTTGACGCACCTTTCTGCCGGAAAACAGATCGGCTGTGCCGACCTGACCGGTAATTAGCAGCAACGGAGTCGAATCGTAGAATGCGTCGGCAAGGGGGGTCAGCGCATTGGTCACGCCGGGTCCAGAGGTCACCATGGCGACCTGGAACCGGCCGCTGAGGCGGGCTGCGGCAAGCGCGGCATAAAGCGCCCCCTGTTCATGCTTGAAAACCTCGATCCGCATGCCTCTCGAGACCATGCTGTGAATCAACGGGGCGATGGTGCCCCCCGGATAGACATAGACCAATTCGATACCGTTATCCGCAAGATACCCTGCGAGGACATCGGCCACTGACAACTGGGACATAATGAGTTAACTCATTTTATATTAGGACTTTCTGCACACAAGGAAGGAGTTGCTTCCCACCGGGTCACCCTCAAAATAGATTGTCCCCTGTTTTATTCCAATCACCCGCTCCACATCGAAATATCGAGAAACGATTTCAAGCAGGCCGGAAAGCGAATACTCCATCACGTGGTCGGGAGTCGTGGGTATATGGCCAAGGACATTCTGGGGGGTACTGATAAAACAGTGAGCTCCCGGCTTGAGTAATCTGGATATCTCCCCGAGCATTGCGTGAGGTTCGACATGTTCAATTATTTCAAACGCCGTAATACAATCATATTGTCCTGACGGCAACCCCGTGTCAAGGCAATCGGCTGTAACAAGCTCGATATTGTCCCTTTGGCCAGGCCATTCGAAAGCCCCCAACTGACTTCCGTCAATATCGATGCCGGTGACCTTCCCGACGCTTCCGGACATTATCGCCGTGCCGAAACCGCTTCCACAGGCCATATCCAATACTTGATATCCGGATTCGAGATATGGCAAAACCATTTCGTAATGGTGGCAAATGGAGTCTCCCGCCTTGATGGTCTTTGACAAATCCACCTCGATTCTGTTCCCATAAATCGACGACGCACAGGCCTCACGCACCGTACGGAGCAGATCATCCGTATACCTGTCAAGAGAGGGAGTGAATACCAGCGGCATGAAGCCATTGGACTCCGTCATAACATATTTCGGATGGACATGATATTTTAGATCGGGATTAATATCGGCAAGCCGCCGCAATGCCGAGAGCCTGTAGACATCACTTGAAAACAATGCGGGGAAATTTTCAGGGAACCTTACCACATCAAAACCCACCGTTAAAGCAAGCCGTTGCATCTCGACCGCAGCCTCCATATCGACGCAGAAATTCAACGCGTTGACCCTCAGGATGCAGGTGTCGTCGGCAAGGTCGCTTGTTGCCTTTACAATCCTGAGCAGGGGGCTCTCGTCCTGGCCGTAATGGATACTCAACTTGGCATCACCGGTGTCCAGAAAATCGAGTCCACCCCTGTCGAACTCCGGTGCCGCTATGATGATGCGATCACCATAGCCGTTCAATCTCTCGATGGTTTTGGCGATGACGGGAGAGTCTCCCATCATGTTCATGCACAGGTCGGTCCCGCCGGACCATGACCTCGAACTTGCTTGTACGATCGTAACGTTCAAACGATTCATTCCGGTAACTCAGAGTTTACGGTTGTCGCGCTTGCGGGCATACAATGTGATTTCCCTTCCGATACCGAGGGAACCAAGCGCTGCATACAAATCGCGTTTCAACCCGTCGTTCCCGGCGCAATGAAGCGCCTTCTCAAAATTCATCCGCCTCAAGTGGCATTCTCGGCCGATCTTGTCATTGCCGACATAATTGTCACCCATAAGCAGGAAAAGGTCGATCGGAAAGGTCGCCTCCCGGTGAACAACCTCGAACCCGCTTCGAACCACCAGGCTCGCAAGGGAATCGAAATCGAAATAGTTGACATGATGAGGAGGCGCGACCCACCAGGGGCTGAAACCGAGATGGTCCCGGAGTACACGCTGGAATGGATTGAAGTCGTTGGGCACATTGATGCAAAGCATACCCTCGTCGTCGAGACGATCGTAAGCGAGGCATAACAGGGAGTGGGGATCGGGGATATGTTCGAGAACCTCGCTCATGTTGACCGCATCGAACGTCCCAAGCTGCGGCGCATTTTTTTCCGAGAAGAAATCATTGACCACATCCAGCCCAAGAACCTCTACACTGTATCTGCTTGCCTGTGCCGATGGTTCTACTCCCTTGACCTTCCACCCCCTGGCCTGTCCGGTCAGCAGAAAAGAGCCCGGACCGGAACCGATATCGAGCAGTCGACGACGATTTGAAGGCAGATGCCCCTCAAGGAACCCGTAACGCTCTCCATACACCAGATCCCACCATTCGAGATCTTCAGTATGCCGTTCGATATACAGAGGCTTTTCCTCAGTATAGTACTCATGCCGGTAGACCGCCTGCAATTCGTCGACCGTCGGCAATGGGATGATATGTTTGAAACCGCAAAGCCGGCAATCTATCACCTCAAAACCGTTCGATTCCTCAACGATCGGCCCCTGATGCCCGGCCCACTCTTTTTCAGTCACAGCCCTGCTCATGGCTCACTCCCTGGTCAGTCGTTGAAATCCCGAATGGTGCACCGGCGTTGCAAGCCCGGCAGCTTCCCGATCATGTGCGATGATGCCGAACACCTCATCAACCGCTTGCCGGTACTGATCCAGTTCGGCGGTCCCATGTGCCAGGGAGGCCTTGCACTGCCGGAACCCGAGAATGCCCCGTTTGAGCATCTCGATCGTAAAGAGGGTATTGAGCTTTGCCGGTTCGGGACTCTGGAAGGCAAACGCCGCCAGAGTCGGAAGGCCGCTCACGGAAATTCCGAGCCCATGGGCATCTGCGCAGTTGCGCCAGATCTCCTTGACCCTGTTGCCCGTTGCGATCAACCGGGCGGCAGCATCCTCTCGCTGATATTTCCTCAATGTCGCAAGTGCCGCGACAGGCCCGATCCGGTCCGTCCAGTTCGTACTCGAGATAAAGGTCGTCTGGGATGCCTGCATGACCTTTTCGATCCCCATGACCACCGCCATCGCATAGCCGTTTGCCATGGATTTGGCCATGACAGCAATATCCGGGGAAACCCCATAACTGCGATGGATGCCGCCGGCACACATACGGAACCCGCTGGTGATCTCGTCAAAAACCAGTACGGCCCCGATCTCGCTGGCCAGCTCGCGCAACGCCTTGAGATACCCTGCCGGGGCATCCTCGCCTCTTGCCGGTTCGATAACGATTGCCGCTATCCTGTTTTCCTGACCCCGAACTTTTTCACGGAGCGACTCGATGTTGTTCGCATCGAACGGTATGGCCGTACCGGCAAGCCCTCGAGGCACACCGTTCGGCTCCAACCCGGGCATGAGCTGCCCGTCAAGACCGTTCTCATCGGCAAGGTTTGCGGCCAGATACCAGTCGTTCCAGCCGTGATAGCCGCTGAACAGCACCGTATCGCGCTTCGAGTAGGCGCGAGCAATACGGACAGCCATGCCCATGGCCTCTCCGCCGCTTCGGGCGTAACGCATCATGCCGAACCATGGATGAAGCTCGATCAGGGCCTCGGCCAACTTGACTTCTTCCGGGCAGTTAAGGGAGCTGCTGACCCCTGCCCGCAATGCCCCGACAACGGCATCATCAACCTCATCGTCGGCATAGCCCAGAATACAGGCGCCCACCGCCATGATGGACATATCGATGAACTCTCGCCCATCGAGGTCCCATACGCGGCACCCCTTGGCTTTGGAATAATAGGAAGGCCATACATCCGGGGCAAACATCTCCGGCCTTTTTGACAGCAGCTGCGTGCCGCCGGGAATAAGGGATTTGGCTTTCCCGTAAAGGGATACACCCGTCGATTGCATTAAAGATTCAATGCTGTACATTGCCGTTCCGTTCTGCCATTAAAGATTTCAGATACCCTTCGTTTCTGGTTATGCTGTCGTTGATCTTCAGCAACTCGGGCACTTTTTCAAGCAATTCGAGCACATCCCCTGATGAAAATTGCCTCCCTTCCTGAAAAAGCCTGCTGAATATCTCCTGAAGAAATGCGTAATCACTAGGTTCATCGAGAGTCCATCGGTGATGCCCAAGCCCCATGAACTTGTAGAACGCCCCGTTCCTGAACAGTTCAGGGTGATTCTCGATATACGGTCCGACGTGTTCCCGCTCGGAATCGAGCTTCGCCTCGGTCCAAGCCTTCTCAAGAGCATTGAAGGCAAAAATGGTGCAATCGAGCCCGTCGGGGAACTCTCCGCCAAGCCCATAATAGTCGTAATGCCCTTCGATGAATCCTGTGACGACTTCGTCGACTATCCCCGGATCGATCGCGGGACAATCTGCCGTTATGCGCACAACGGCATCCGCACCATAAAATGTTGCCGCCTGGTAATAACGGTCGAGAACATCCTGAAGGCTCCCCCGATAACAGAAAACGTCATTCATGTCGCACCAAGCTTCGATCGCATCATCGGAGGAGTCTGTCGAAGTTGCCAGAACGATCTTTCCAATCGATTTACAGGCCCGTATACGGTTGACCACATGCCACAGCACCGGCTTGCCGGCAAGCGGCATCAGTACTTTCCCCGGGAGACGGGATGAACTCATCCTCGCCTGGATTATGGCAACGATATTCATAACTCCGCCCATTTTGAAGGATTGACAAGCCGTTCATCATCGCAGCCGATATCGGGACGATCTATGAGCCCCCCTGTCCGGGACGCATCGATGATTTCAAGAAGTTGCCGGAACCCATCCGTCCCCACGACAACCCGGTCAACCTCCTCAAAGCCGAGAACGAAGGCAAGGCATGCCTGCAAAGGAGTCACTGCCGAACCGGCAATCCACTCATCCCATCGATCCCACAGGGAACTCCATGGAGCGAATTTTGACGGCCGATCCGTCCGGCTCATCAGCAGAAGGCCCTGTAGAAACGCCGATCTGACATGTATTTCAAACCCTGCATCCTTGAGGAGGCGCATCCATCCCGAACTGAACAGGCGGCGGTCGACAAGGTTGAACGGCGCCTGAACGAGATCGAATGCGAAACCGTCAACAAAATGTTCCAACTCGTCAGGAGAGTACACCGATATACCGATCTTTTGAACCAGCCCCCGATCCTTCAATTCGGTGAGCCCCGAATACAACGCCTTACCGTAACTGGAGAGCAACTGTTCCGGCCGGTGCAGCATGAGGCCATACACTTCGGATACACCGAGCCTCATCAGCGATCCATTAAGTTGACGGGACACCCATGAACATACATCGGTGCAATCCTTGGGAACAGCCGGCAGTTTCGTGACGATCCTGAACCGCTCAACGCCAGCCTGACCGAGGCACACTTCGCTTTCGCCATAGGCGATCGCCGTATCGAGCGTATCGATACCACTATTGGCAGCCAGATCGAGCATCGCCCCAGCCTCTTCACGGGTGACCTGGCCGGTTTTGTTCGCAATCCCGTAGGACAAACCGAACTGCACTGTACCAAGGGCGAGCCTCATGCCGTCAAGACCTCCCGTAGGTTTTCAATCACATAGTCCTGCTCCTCCTCCGTCAAACCGGGATAGAGGGGTAAGCTAATCGCTTCGGCATAATACCGCTCCGCCTCCACACAATAACCCTGCCGGAAACCCATGGCCGAATAGAATGGCTGGAGATACACCGGCAGGTAATGAAGGTTCACCCCGATGTTCCGTTGACGCATGGCCTCGAAGGCGTCACGCCGAGACCTTCCGATTCTTTCCAGCTGAAGACGGACGACGTACAGATGTCTGGCTGAGTAACACCCGGAAGAAAGCGTTTGGAGTGTGACCGGCAGTCCTGCCAGCAATCTGTCGTAGCGCAAAGCAAGTTCGTTTCGCCGCTCGACGAACTGCTTGAGCCTTTTTGACTGGCTCAACCCCAGCGCCGCCTGGATATCGGTCATCCGGTAATTGTAACCAAGCTCTATCTGCTGATAATACCATGGCCCATCGGAAGCGGCCGTCATTTCACACTCATCGCGGGTGATGCCATGGCTTCGCAAGCGCTGCATCCGGTTTGCAAGCGCTGGATCGTTGGTCAGCGCCATCCCACCCTCTCCGGTAGTGATGATTTTTACGGGATGGAAACTGAACACCGTGATGTCGCTGAACCTGCCATTTCCTATGAGGCCCTCCTGATAACGCCCGCCAATGGCGTGGGATGCATCTTCGATGATACGGAACCCGTACCTGCGAGCAAGCTTACTTATCGCCTCCATTTCACAAGACTGTCCTGCGAAATGAACCGGAATGACTACCTTCGGCAACTGCCCCGACCGCTCGGCAAGTTCTAGCTTTGCTGTGAGACATTCGACACTCAAGTTGAGGGTCCCGGGATCGATATCCACAAAATCGACGCTCGCGCCGCAATAAAGCGCGCAATTTGCACTAGCAACGAAGGTAACCGGAGAGGTCCAAACCATATCACCGATACCTACATCCAGCGCCTTGCAGGCAATATGAAGAGCACTGGTCGCACTGTTCACCGCCACAGCATGGGCAGTACCGCAAAAATCTGCTAACGCCCTCTCGAAAGCCGGCACCACCGGCCCCTGAGTGATGAAATCCGATTTAAGGACCGAGACGACCGCATGGATATCAGACTGATCGACATCCTGCTTTCCGTAAGGAATCACGTGTTTCAAAGTTTTCCTATTTTCTCCCGATTCGTCTCAATCCATGACCGCAAGGTCTCGATACACATCCACTCCCTGTTGTTGTCTGAAGAGTAGGTGAAATCGGGAAGCACTTTTTGTCCACCATTAATCCGGAACGGATCAGAGCTCCAATTGTAAATGGCTGGCAGTATCTTGTAATGCCCTGGGTATTCATAGGTGTACGCAGCATCCTCGATTCCGATCATCTGCTCGTGAAGCTTCTCTCCCGGCCTGATACCTACGATCTCATGCGACGCTTCAGGGTCAGCTGCACGGGCTATGTCGGGGAGCTTCATGGACGGAATCTTCTTGACGTAGATTTCACCGCCGACCATATCCTCGAAAGCGTGCCAGACCAGCTCAACACCTTGTTCAAGGGTAATCATGAAACGAGTCATCCGCTCGTCTGTCAAGGGTAATGACCCTTTTCCGGCAAGTGAAAGGAAATAAGGAATTACCGAGCCTCGCGACCCCATGACATTTCCGTAACGAACCACGGCAAATCTGACATCGTGACCGCCAGCATACGAATTGCCTGCTATAAAGAGTTTGTCGGAGGTCAGTTTGGTGGCTCCGTAGAGATTGACCGGACTGCTCGCCTTGTCAGTCGAAAGAGCCACAACCCTTTTGACCTTTGCATCAATAGCCGCATCGATCAGGTTCATGGCCCCAAGCACGTTGGTCTTGACACATTCGAACGGATTGTACTCCGCCGTGGGAACGATCTTGGTGGCTGCAGCATGAACGACATAATCGATGCCGTTCAACGCCCTGGCAATCCGGTCCTTGTCCCTAACATCGCCAATAAAGAAACGGACCCGTTCATCCTGACCGTAAAGCTTAGCCATTTCCCATTGCTTCATCTCGTCACGAGAGTATATGACAAGGCGTTTTGGATTGTATTTGGCCAAGGTCATCGGCACGAACGTGTGAGCAAAGGAACCGGTTCCACCGGTAACGAGAATCGATGATGAGGTCAGCATCTATAAAAGGGTTTACAAATTGTCTTTTCTGTTGCAACTGAGGCATGCAGGGCTGACAAGCAGAAAAGATGTCGAAAAACGCTAAGTCGTCTACATTGCACTTGGAGTTACTCCCTTTGATCGCAAAATTCTAGAACTACGTCAAGTCAGTCTCAACCTTATTCATAGAAGCTTTCTGCCTTTAAATATAATGAATAATGAACTGATCCCCTGTCAGAGTTATGGAGCCTGATAGTAAGAGTATTATGGCTCCCGAGCTGTCATTCTGAACAAAGTGAAGCGAGTGGTACCAGTCTTGTTAAGAGCAACCGTCTTCGATGGACTCCAAATTATTTTGGAAAGTAAAAACAATGCTGATCCGGTGATTACAGGTGGGAACAATTATCATATTGACAGTTACGTTCTCCCATCCCTCATATCCATACGTATATTTTACCCGTTCTTCCAGCGATTATGGAGCCAGAACCACTCTTCGGGCCAGCGGCGGATGTACTCTTCGAGGACCCGCGTGTAACGCAAGGCGAGGGTTGCGATGTCCTCCTTGCAGAACTTAAGGTCGGAGGTATCGACCTCTGTCACCTCAACCTTGTACTTGCCGTCGTTGCCGTGACGGCACATTCCCACGAAAAGGGGCACCTTGGCCCTGAGGGCGAAGAAGGCCGCGCCGTGGAACACGGTCGCCCTGCGGCCGAGGAACTCCCCGAAATTGGTCGCGCTCGGGTCCGACTGGTCAGCGAGTATTGCCAGGACGCCGCCTTCGCCGAGCAACCGCAGCCCCTCCCTGACGGCCTGGTCGTCGTAGACGATACTGTTGCCCCTCATGGTGCGCAGTCGGTTGATGGCCCGATCGACAAGGATGTTGCTGAGCTCCTTGACGATGATGGTCATGGGCTTCACCAGCAGGCCGGAGGCGAAAGCCAGGAGCTCCCAGTTGCCATAGTGTGCGGAGACGAGCACCGCTCCTTTGCGGCCGTTGTCGGTGCCTTGCCAGAACACCTCGGGGTTCTCGATATCGACGAGCGCGGCTGCATCTTCCTTATCACGGATAAGCGGGAGTCTCAGTACATCCAGCAGGGCAACGGCGACGTTCCTGTAGACCTTTATTGCGATGTCGCGGATCTCCTGTGGGGATTTCTCGGGAAAGGAGAGGCCAAGATTGGTGTAGACGAGCTCGCGCCGGAGCTTGACGATATCGTGCAGGAAGTCGCCGAGCAGTGAGGCAAGGCGACGCGTCTGGCGTCGGGTGAGCCTCCGCACAATGACACCGATGAACTGCACCATCTGGTAGGTCAGCCACGAAGATGCGGACTTGACCCACTCCCGGTCGTTATCCCGCAACCATTCCCGAACTGAACTCATGATGCACGACTGCTAAAGGTGTTTACAACTGGCATACAACTTTTGGAACACTGTTTGAACGCATCAATTCCGTTCGGTGCATATTGTCATTACCGGCTCCGGATGCAACCCATAAGGTACGAAACTGCCATGGAGACAAGAAGCGGTATGACGACCTGCACGAGACCGCTGCGAATTACAAAAATAACCGGCTTTTTGTTATCTAACAGAAGTTATCCCCACGAACTTTTGACATCGTCTGATGAATTCCAAGCTGCTCACCCGGGAAGAAGCCCATCGGCAAGTGCTGAAATGGCAGGATGAAGGAAAACGGGTCGTCTTCACGAACGGCTGCTTCGATATCCTTCACGCAGGGCATGTCCGCTACCTTGCGGCCGCGCGCGGGCTTGGGGACGCACTGGTGCTCGGTCTGAACAGCGACGCGTCGGTCAGGCGGCTGAAGGGTCCGAACCGTCCGGTCTGCTGCCAGGAGGACCGGGCCGAGGTGCTCGCCGCGCTGGGTGTGGTGGACGCCGTGGTGCTGTTCGACGAGGACACCCCGGAACAGCTGATCGGCACGCTGCTGCCGGATGTGCTGGTCAAGGGCGCCGACTGGGCTGTCGAAAGCATCGCCGGATCGGGGGCCGTGATCGCGCATGGAGGCTCGGTGCAGACCGTACCGCTGCTGGAGGGCAGGTCAACGACCGGCGTCATCGAAACGATCGTGAAACTCTACTGCTCGGCCTCCACCGGTGGAAAGGGTTAGGACATACGCCATCCGCATGATGGCCGCCTTTTCGGCCGGCCTGCTCGCACTCGTCGTCGTCGCGGCGGTCGTGATCAACAGCGGAGCATTCAACATGGTCGTAAGGCAAAGGATCGAGGCCCTGTTCAACGAGACGTACCGTGGCCGCCTGCAGCTCCGGGAGGTCCGGCTGAACTTCCCGGACAGGGTCACCCTCATCGAGCCGGCCATCTACGCAGAACATGCCGCGGAACCGGCCCTGTCGGCAAGCCTTATCAGCGGGCGCTTCAACTTCCTTTCGCTGATCAAGCCGAAGCTCACCACCCTTTCGTTCAACGAACTTGATGCTGACGGATTCAGGGGCCGCATCGTCGCCGAACCCGACGGCAGGCTGAACCTCGAACGGATCTTCACGGAACGGGACCCGAACAAACCCAAGACGCTGGACATCCAGCATGTCAGGTGCCGCCACACATCGATCCGGAACGCATCGATCTTCTACGCCCCGAAAAGCGGGGAACATTACGACATCCGCTCGCTCTACCTCGAGGCTTCCCGGATTCTGATCGGGGACAAGGAGCTGATGGGGTCGGTGTCTCGCCTGCAGTTCTCGATGCCGGACCGAGGGTTCAGGATCAGGAAAGGTTCCGGCATGCTCTCCTTCTCGGAGGCCAGAAGCGAAGTGATCGGCCTCGACATCGAGACCGACAGGAGCCGAGCGCGCCTTTCGCTCTCCTTCGACGGGCTCGACCTCTTCTCGGGAATCACGTTGCGGAAGTTCTCGAAAAGCCCGGCATTCCTGCACGTGGAATCGATCCAGCTGCATTCGGACGACATCAACCGCATCAAGCCCATGCCAGCGCTCCCGGCCGGCCTCTACACGATCAGGGGCGACGCACGCGGAACGCTGGAGGAGCTGCACATCCTGCCGGTGGTGGCCGAGCATGACGGAAGCAGGCTCGCCTTCAAGGGAGAACTCCTGAACCTCCCCGACCCGCAGAACCTTTCGCTCAAGCTGCAGTTCGACAAATCGAAACTCTCCTCCGGAATGCTCGAGAAGATCGCCGGGACGGAGAACCTGAGAAGGCTCGCCAGGGAGAGCGGCGGCATCGCGTTCAGCGGCCTCGTGCACGGCAAACCTGACCGTTGGCTCACCGACATGGCTTTCGAGACGAAGGTAGGCAGAGGCTCCGTGGCGGTCGAAACGAATCGGGCCGCTGATGGCCGGTACCAGGCGAACGGCACCTTCGCGCTGGAGAAGACGGTGCCGAACCGGCTGTTCGGCATCGATCGGGCGAGCAGCGGATTTTCGGGATCCGGATCTTTCCGCACCGCCTTCACGACAGCAGGGGCCGTTGAGTCGGGGCACCTGGAGGCCGCGGTCACCAGCGCATTCTGGCAGCAGCAGAAGGTCTCCTCCGGCTCGATCGTCCTGGATTTCACCGGCAGTTCGCTGAGCACAACGGCCGACCTGCAGAACACCGATGGCAGTGCCCTCAACATGACGGGATCGATCGACCTCGCCACGCCGAACCCGTCCTACCGCGCCAGCGGCACCATGCGGAAACTCGACCTGTCGAGGGCATCAGGGTCCGGGGAGTTCACGACCAACCTGAACGGCACCTTCGACATACGGGGCCAGGGCTTCGACCCGGCCTCGATGAACCTCCATGCCGACCTCATCTTCTCGCCGTCGTCGATCAACGATTTCGAGATCAGCGACCGTTCGATCGTCTCACTGGGGATCGTCCAGTCGCCGGCGTCTTCTTCGCTCAGCCTGTCAAGCAGCTTCATGGACCTCTCCCTGCAGGGCAACGCCTCCCTGAGCCAGGTGCTCGGCACCGTCAGGCTTGCGTCGTCGTGCATTTCTCGTGAGACCGGAAGCCCCGGGCCCGTGCCAGCGACACTTCCTGCCGCCCCGTTCGCTTTCGATTACCGCATGACGGTTCGGAACGTCGCTCCGCTGGCCCCGCTGCTTGGAACGAGGGCGTTCCGATTCCAGGGCACCTCTTCGGGTAAAGCCTCATGGACGGGCGGTGTGCTCTCCATCGATTCGGACATCGGAATCGGGCGCATCGATTCGGGCAAATCCCTGGGACTTGCCGGTGCGGCATTCAAAGGCACCCTCAGATGCGACAAGGCCGGGATCTCCTCAGCCTCCCTCTCCGGCACGGCGGAGACCGCGACAGTGGCGGGAAAAGAGCTGAAGTCGCTACAGGTCGGCGCCACCTACATCAACAGCCTGTTGACCGCCACACTCGACCTTGCGGTGCCGCAGTACCAGGAGAAGCTCTCAACATCGTTCCTGGTCAGGCGCAGCGGGCGGCTCTCGACCCTGACCTTCCGGAAGCTCGCCCTGTCGACGCCGAACGGCGTCTGGCAGGCCTCGCCAGACGCGACCATCGACGTGACATCGGCATACATGCGATTCAACAGGATCGGCATCTCGAAAGGAGGCGAGTCGGTCGAGTTCGACGGCCTGCTCAGCAGCTCCCAGCCGGGAACCTTCGTGTGCAACCTCACGAACATCGAGCTTGCCGAACTGAAGCAGTTCATGCTCGACCAGAGGCTCGAGCTGCTCTCCGGGCGCGCCAACGCCAGGCTCACCGTCAGCGGCAGCCCCGGCGCGAAGACGAGTTCGCTCGAGCTCCGGGCCAGCGGTGTCGCTTACAACGAACTCCGGCTCGGAAGCGTCCATCTGACGGCCGCCCATTCGGGCGACAGGGTCCGCTTCGACCTCGACACCCGCAACCCGCAGGGCGCCGCCGGGCAGCAGAGCGTCAACACCATCAAAGGCACGGGCACGGTGCCGCTCATCCTGGGCTACTCGCCGTTCAGGCTGGAGATTCCCGAGCGGCGTCCGATGGACGTCACGTTCCACTCGGACGACCTCTCTGCGAAGTTCCTCGTCTTCACCGTCCCGTTCTTCGACGACGCAGAGGGCATCATCCCCACCGACCTGCGCATTTCGGGTTCCCTCCCCCGACCGGACGTATTCCTGACCTCGCGCCTGAACGAGACCAGGATCAGGGTCGAGCCCACCCAGGTACCCTACTTCGTCACCGGCCAGGTGAACGGCACCCCCTCGGGAATCGACCTCGGCAGCCTCAGGATCAGGGACACCCTGCAGGGCAGCGGCACCATCAGCGGGTTTATCAGGCTCGAAGGCCTAGCACCGAAATCGGTCGACCTCTCCGGAACCTGCAGAAACCTGCTGGTCTACAGCAAGAAGGACCGGAAGGACGACACTTCGTTCGGCACGATCCAGGGATCCACCGACAGCTTCCGGTTCTACGGCGACCTGTCGGCGCCGACGGCTGAAGGCGCGTTCAACGTGACTGCTGCCGATTTCAGCATCTACAGGACGGGGTCGAACGAAAGCGCCAAGTACATCGGCGTGGAGAAGTTCATCAAGTTCGTGCCTCGCCACCCCTCCGCGAAACCGGCGGCTATGGTGACGGCTGTGCAGGAAACATCGCCCGAGTTCCGTCAGGCCTTGCTCGATATCCTGCAGATCAGCCAGCTCCGGCTGACCTGCAACGTCCCGATCCGCTTCAAGGTGATCTTCGACCGCATCAGGGGCGAGCGTCTGGAAACCTCGGTCAACAGCATGTCGCTGAACATCAGCAAGGTGAGGCAGCGCTTCAACCTCTTCGGATCAGTGGACATCGTCGGTGGCAAATACACCTTCTCGAACGCATACTTCGATCTTGAGAACGGCGGCCAGGTCATCTGGAACAACCAGGAGATCCGAAACGGGGCACTCGAGAACCTCTATGGCGTGAAGCTCGTCTCGGCTAGCGACTCCCAGACCGGCGAACGGGACAACGTCAAGCTGCTGCTGGCCATCGGAGGAACGATCAACGAGCCGAACGTCCGGATGGGCTACTACCTGAACGACGACATCCAGCCCTATGCATCCACCAACTCGATCGGCCGCCAGTCGAGCCACATTGACCCGAACGCCGACCTGAACGTCATCTCCATGCTCCTCTCCCGCCAGTGGTACCTGCACCCGGAACGCCAGGGCCGCGGAGGGAACTTCGCTGCCTCAAGCGTGGGCGTATCGGCCGGGACCGGCATGCTCTCGTCGCAGATCTCCGGGCTCGTGCAGGGCCTTGCCGGGCTCGAAAGCTTCAACGTGAATATGGGAACGGGCAGTGACGGTACGCTGAGAGGCGTAGAGCTCTACTTTGCCCTCCAGGTTCCGGGTACCGGCGGCAAGGTGCGCTTCATCGGTACCGGCAGCACCCCGACCGGCGGCACCGGAAACGGAACCACCGCGGCCAGCAACACCTACGGCTCGTCCCAGAAGATCGAGTACCGGGTCAGCCCGAAAGTGTACGTCCAGGCCTACCGCTCATACGGCCAGAGCGGCAGTGAAGGCGCCACGACCAACCTCCAGACGCCGACCGAGAACTGGGGAGCCAGCGTGGCATACCGGGAACGTTTCCACACCTGGGGCCAGTTCTTGCACCGGCTGTTCGGAGGGGGCAAAGGCAAGGAGAAGAAAGCCGAGCCCGCCACGCCCCCGGCGCAGGCCCCCGACCCCCTCATCCAGATGGTGCCACGCAAGGGGAATTAAACCAGGATGGCGCCCTCTTCCCCGGGCTCCAGCGCGGGATGCAGAAAAAACTGTAGCCCTTACTGACCATTATTTTCATACATTTAAAGTTAATTACCTTCAACCATCGGGGCTTCGATCGTGCTGACCGGCAAGAACATCATCCTTGGCATCTGCGGAGGCATTGCCGCCTACAAGACACCACACCTCGTGCGCCTCTTCAAGAAGGCGGGCGCGAACGTCCAGGTACTCGCGACAGCGTCTGCGCTGCAGTTCGTCAGCGAGCTCTCCCTCGCCACAGTGTCGCGCCGGCCGGTGCTCCGCGACCTGTTCGATCTCGAAGGGCCCGGCGATGATGACAAGACGGTGCACATCACGCTTGGCGAGTGGGCCGACGCATTCGTGATCGCCCCGGCAACGGCCAACACGATCGCGAGGCTGAACGCGGGACTTTGCGACGACATGCTTTCGGTCTGCTTCATCACCCTCCGCCCGGACAAGCCGGTGCTCATCGCGCCCGCCATGGACGGGCACATGTACGGCTCGCCTACGGTCCAGCGGAACCTGTCGGCACTTGCTGCACAGGGATGCAGCATCCTCGATCCCGAAAGCGGCGACCTCGCCTCAGGGCAGTGCGGCCTCGGCAGGATGCCGGAACCCGAAGCCATCGTCACCGCCATGGAGGCGATGCTCCGCCCGGCCCCCGTTTCACCCTTGCAAGGGCGCAAGGTGGTGGTGACCGCCGGTCCGACCCGTGAAAAGCTAGACGATGTGCGCTTCCTGTCGAACTACTCTTCGGGCAAGATGGGGTTCGCCGTCGCGCGCGAAGCCGCCCGGCGCGGCGCGGACGTCAGGCTGGTAGCCGGTCCGGTGAGCCTCGGCACGCCTCCCGGCGTCGAACGGATCGACGTGGAGAGCGCCGCCGACATGATGGAGGCGGCAAGCCGCTTCTTTGGCGATTGCGACCTCTTCATCGGCGCTGCCGCCGTTGCGGACTACCGCCCTGAAGCCCCGGTTACGGGGAAGATCAAGAAAAACGACGAGGCGATGGCGCTCAGGCTTGTGCGCAACCCGGACATCCTTGGCGAGTTCTCCGCCGGAAGGAAACCGGGCCAGCTCTCCGTGGGCTTCGCCCTCGAAACCGGCGGAGGCATCGGCTACGCCAGGGAGAAGCTTGAACGCAAGAATCTCGACCTGGTGGCCTTCAACGTCTACGACGGGGCCACGACAGGCTTCGAGGTCGACACCAACGCCCTGACCCTGATCGACCGCGCCGGCAACGTCACGGAGCTTCCGGTGATGCCGAAGGATGCCCTTGCCGGACGCCTGCTCGACGAAATTGAACCGCTGTTGCCGCGCCGATGAGCCAGGAATCCCTGTTCGACCTGCCCGGCACGCCATCCGGAAGCTGTCAGGAGCCTCCTGCCCGCGACCTTGACTCGGTCCGGAACGCCGCCATCGAATGCAGGAAGTGCCGCCTTTCGGAAACGCGCAGGAACGTTGTGTTCGGCGAAGGGAACCCGAGGGCTGGCCTGTTCGTCATCGGAGAGGCTCCCGGAGCCGAAGAGGACGCCCAGGCCCGCCCGTTCGTCGGACGTTCCGGCCAGCTGCTCGACAAGATCCTCCTCGCCGTCGGCTTCGAGCGCAAGGATGTCTACATCGGCAACATCATCAAGTGCCGGCCCCCGGAGAACAGGAACCCGCTCACGGACGAGATCGAGTGCTGCATGCCATGGCTGAGCGAACAGCTCGACATCGTCGCGCCGAAAATACTCCTGCTCCTGGGCAGGGTCGCAGCCAATACGATACTCGGCAACAACCTGTCGATGGCGGCGATGCGGGGCAGGATCATCAGATGGAACGACTTCGACTGCGTGGTCACCTACCACCCGGCGGCGCTCCTGAGGAACCCGAACTGGAAACGCCCCTGCTGGGAGGACGTGCAGATGCTGCGGGCCCATTACGAGAGGGTGTGTCAGGGAAGCGTAACACGTGACGCGTAACATGTCACCATAAATTTGTAGGGGCACGGCGTGCCGTGCCCGATATCGGCAAGCAAGAGTGAACCGTTAATTCAGAGCGTTATTCCATCGAAGCATGAAACCGCGTGAAGCACAGATAGACCTCAGCAAGGACATCGATTTCAGCAAGGAGAGCCGCATCCCTCCCTACTCGCTCGAGGTCGAGCAGGAGGTACTCGCGTGCGTGCTGCTGGAAGAGGATCCGATCGAGCAGGTCATCCAGATCTTCGGCGACAACGGCGAGTCGGTCTTCTACGAGAAGCGCCACCAGCTCATCTACCGTGCCATGCTGCAACTTTACCAGAAGCGGCAGGCCATCGACCTCATCACGGTGAGCGAGGAGCTCTCGCGGGTGGGCGAGCTCGACAACATCGGCGGCCGGTCCTACCTCGGCGAGATCTCCGCCAAGGTGATCAGCGCGGCCAACATCGAGTACTACGCCCGGCTGGTCAAGGAGAAATACCTCTACCGTCGCCTGATCTCGATCTCGTCGCACATCTCCGGGGCAGCCTACGGCACCTCGATGGACATCTTCGACCTGGTCGAGAACGCCTCGCAGCAGTTTTTCAACATCTCGCAGGCCGGCGTCAAGAAAAAGGCCTCGAGCATCAAGGACCTGCTCAAGACGGCCACCCGCATGATCGAGAACCTGAGCGCGTCGCAGTCGTCGGTCACAGGCATCGGCTCGGGATTTTCCGACCTGGACGCCTACACGGCCGGGTTCCAGCCCTCCGACATGATCATCATCGCGGCGCGGCCCTCTGCCGGCAAGACGGCCTTTTCGCTGTCGCTGGCCCGCAACGCGGCCGTGGATTTCAAGACGCCGGTGCTCTTCTTCAGCCTTGAAATGGCCGAGATCCAGCTCGCCATGCGTCTCATGTGCGCCGAGGCCTACGTCGAGTCGCAGCTGGTCAGGAGGGGCCAGATCACGCCCGAGATGATGGGCAAGATCATCAACAGCATGGATGCGCTGGCCGAGGCGAAGCTCTTCATCGACGACACTCCCGGCATCTCGATCATGGAACTGACCGCCAAGACGCGGCGCATGAAGCAGGAGCACAACATCGGCATGGTGGTGGTGGACTACCTCCAGCTGGTCACCCCGGTCAGGGACGGCAAGTCCAACCGCGAACAGGAGATCGCGCAGATCTCGCGCTCCCTCAAGGCGCTGGCCAAGGAGCTCAACATCCCGATCATCGCGCTGGCACAGCTCAACCGGTCGGTCGAGCAGCGCTCCGGCGACCGCAGGCCGCAGCTGAGCGACCTCAGGGAGTCTGGCTCCATCGAGCAGGACGCCGACATGGTCATGTTCCTGTCGAGGCCCGAGATGTACGGTACCAAGAATTTCGAGGACGGCTCCTCGACCAAGGACATCGCCGAAGTGGTCATCGGCAAGCAGCGAAACGGCCCGATCGGCACCGTCAGGCTGCTCTTCCTGAAGAACTACGGCCGGTTCCAGTCTACGGCCAACAGCTACCTGACCGCAGGGTCGGAGCAGAACCAGCACTCCTCGCCAGGCGGAGGCTACCAGGAGGCGTTCCTTCCGGAACCGCCGCCTATCGATATGGACAGCTATATCAACAGTTCGGACGCAGCACCCTTTTAGCCCCTGCCACCATGCCGTACAGGAAACCATCAAAGCAGAGCGCGGACCGTGTCTCCCAGGAGAGTGCCAAAGCCACCGACGAAGGCCCGGCGACCGGCATTGAGCAGCGCTATCTCGGAATCGGGATAGCGAAGGGTTTCGCCATCGGGGAGGCCTTCGAATTCGTCACGGAGTCCATCGAGCACGACTCCGTCGAGATGAGCAAGAAGAACGTCGAGGATGAGGTCGATCGCTTCCGCACCGCGCTGCAGCGTTCCGAAAAAGAGCTGAAGAAGATCGAGCGCGTCACCACCAGGAAGATCGGCAAGGTCTATTCCGACCTGTTCCAGGCGCAGATCATGCTGCTCAACGACCCCCAGCTGATCGACGCCATTTCAGGCAGGATCCGCAAGGAGCTGAAGCCCGCGCACCTGGTCATCGAACAGGAGTTCGAAAAATACCTCGAGCTTTTCATCAATTCCGATGACATCGTCTTCCGCGAACGGGCTGCCGACCTTCACGACATCAAGGACAGGATCATCAGGAACCTGCATGTGCGCAAGCTCCACTCGTGGGTGCCCGAAGGGGTGATCGTGGTTTCCCACCACCTCTCCCCGGCCGACATCATCCTCTTGAGCAGGAGCAACATCAAGGGCTTCGCCACCGATACCGGAGGCAAGACCTCGCACATCTCCCTGATCTGCAAATCGATGAACATCCCGATCGTGGTCGGCTTGGGCACCTTCGCCAAGAAGGTCGTCACGGGCAGCAACATCGTGCTCGACAGCACCGAAGGCATGGTCATCACCGACCCGACGGATAAGACCGTCGAGGAGTACCAGAAAAAGCGCGAGGCGGAGCTGCGCCGCGAAGCCGACGACAGCATGCTGGCACAGATGCACTCTTCCACCCGCTGCGGCGTGAAGATTTCGGTCTATTCGAACATCGATTTCAAGGAGGAGCTGGACCATTTCGACGCGACCGGTTCGGAGGGGGTCGGCCTCTTCAGGACAGAAAACCTTTTCCTCGACAGCGTCAAGACGCCGACCGAAGCCTTCCAGTCCGCCTACTATACCGAGATGGCCGAAATCCTCACACCGAAGCCGCTGGTCATCCGGCTGTTCGACATCGGGGGCGACAAGCTGATCTACTCGCCCGTCAGGGAGCCGAACCCGAACCTCGGATGGAGGGGCATCAGGATCCTGATTGACGTACCGGAGATCCTGCACTCGCAGCTCCAGGCCGTCGTCAAGGCGAACACGCACGGAAACATCGACATCCTCCTTCCCATGATCTCGTCGATCGAGGAGATCGAATTCATCAAGGTGGAGCTCGAGAAGCACTATTCGCAGATAAGCTTTGAAAGCGACGAACCGATCGACAAGCCGGGACTCGGCGCGATGATCGAGCTGCCGGCCGCCGTGGAGCTGATCGACGAGATCACCAGAATCGTCGACTTCGTCAGCATCGGCACCAACGATCTCACCCAGTACACGCTTGCGGTCGACCGCAACAACCTTATCGTGCAGGACCTCTTCGAGAAGTTCCACCCGTCGATCATCCGCCAGCTCCACCGGATCATCACGACGGCCCAGAAGAACCACTGCCGGGTCTCCATCTGCGGAGACATGGGATCCGACCCCCTCGCCCTGCCCTTCCTCCTGGGCTGCGGGCTGAGGAACTTCAGCATGGTCAGCTCCGACATCCCCACCATGAAGGCGCTCATCTCCCACTACACCATCGCGGAGAGTGAAGAGCTCGCCGCACACTGCCTGAAGCTCGACAGCGCCACCAAGATCAAAGCCGCGCTGGAGGAGTTCCGCAACCGGCACTGAGAGGTAACCATATGTTAAACGAAGAAGGGCGCCCTCGGGCGCCCTTCCTTATTACAGACTCCTGCTTTGCCGGCATCACTGCTGGCGGAAATCCTCGATCCTGGCGTTCTTCCTGACTGCATTGAAGTATTCCGAGAAGAGCTGCTCCTGCTTGACCTTCATCAACTGGGGCATGATCTTGGACTTTTCGGCCGTCGGGTCGACACCCTCCTCGAGCTTCCTGCCGGTGACCTGCACCAGGGCGTAGCCTCCAGCACACTGGACGGGCGGGGAGAGCCGGTTCGGCGCCATGCCGGCGATGGCCTCGACCAGCTGGCGATCCTGACCGTATCCTGCAATGAAACCATCCCTCCAGCGGATCTCTTCGGAGGTTACCTTCCTCAGCGAGGGGTCGTTGGCGGCGATGGCGTCGAGGCTCGCGCCCGGCGTTTTTATCATCGCGGCGAGCTTGGCTTTCAGGGCTGCACCTTTCTTTTCCGCAACCAGTTCAGCCGTGATCCGCTTCTGCAGATCGGCGTCGAGCTGGCGGTAGCCGGTATCGTTCTTCGAGGTCAGTTTCATCACGACGAATCCGGCCTCGGTTTCGATAATATCGGAGACGTCACCCTCTTTGGCCTTGAATGCGAAACGCGCAGCCTGGTCGCTGAACCCGATCATCGGGATCATGCCGCCTTTGGGGAACTCGCCGGTCTTGCCGACCTCCAGGCGCTCGAGACTGGCGGCCTGGGCAAACCCCTTGGACTTGGCCTCGCTCTGGAACAGCATGGCCTTCCTCTTGATGGACTCGCTCGTCACGGACGAAGGCTTGATCTGGCGGGCCACCTCGGAGCAGACGATGCGCTTGTTGTCGAGTCCGTCTACCCTGATGATGTGCAGTCCGAACTGCGTCCTGACCGGGCCGATGACCTGGCCGGGTTTGCCCGAGAAGACCGCCGCGGCGAACTCGGGGACCATGCGCGCTTTGGTGAACCAGCCGACGCTGCCGCCGTTCCTGGCGCTGCCGGGATCTTCGGAGTACTGGGCAGCAAGGGCAGAGAAGGAGGTTCCTTTCTTGAGCTGGTCGTAAATGGATGCCGCACGGACGAGCGCACGCTGGAGGTCCGCCTGGTCGGCCGGGTTGCAGCGGATCAGGATGTGCGATGCGCTTGCCACCGGCTCGCCCGCCGAGACGGACTTGATCTTGAGGACACGGTAGAGACCCCGGTCGGCCACCGGGCCGACGATCCTGCCCGGTGCGAGCTGCGCGCCGAAGACGGCGTTGGCCGCCGACGGCGAGAAGTCGGCGCGGGAAAGCACCTCGTTCACCGCGTTGGGGCGGTCGCTCTGAACCTTCACGAACTCGCTGTCGCTGGGTGCGGAAGCGAACTGGGGCACAAGGGCGTCGATCTCCTTCTTCACCTGCACGCTGTCCTGCGCAGAGGGAACGAGCGGATAGATCACGAATTCAGCATTGCGGCTCGGCTCCTGCTTGAGCTGCTGCTTGTGGGCTTCGTACCACTTCTTGACCTCATCCTGCTTGACCGGGAACTGGGCGTCGGTGCCAGCATAGCTGAGCGGAAACGGAATGAAGGTTCCCGAGAACCTGGTGAACTGGCGCTGCACGAGCTCTTCGACTTCAGGGTCGGTAACCAGCCCCATGGTCTTGAGCGCCGTGAGCAGCTTGTCGACCATCAGCTCGCGCTTGACGACCTCCTCGGCCTTGACCCAGAAGGCCTTTGCCTGAGGATCGCGGCGCGCCTTGTCAAGCAGGGCGCGGTCGATCAGGCCGGTACGCGGATCGGTGAAGTTCTGGCGGATGATCATTGGCGGGTTGACCTCGCTGTTCACGGCGTCGATCACTTCGCGGTCCTGCACGGCGATGCCGTATTTCCGGAACAGCTCTTCGACCAGCGCCTGGTCGACCACGACGTTCCATGCCTGCTCGCGGAAGCTCATCTCGGCCTGGGGGGTGACCTCCGCTCCGGGGTTGCTCCTCATGAAATTCTGCCTCAGGCCGTTGTAGACCTCTTCGTACTGCGCGGAGGTGATCGGCTGGCCGTCCACCTTGCCCACCTGTCCACCCTTGCGGGCAGGGCCAGTGAAGTTCATTCCCCATTCGAAGACGATCAATGCCAGAAACGCTCCGACAAGGACGAACAGGATGATATGCGTCTTGTCCCTCAATTTGCTCATGACAGCCATAATGTCCTCTCTCTTGTTCAGTAACAGTAAGTAAAATTATTCCGGGGTATCCGGCCATCCTTCCCTGCCATACAACGGCACGAAAGCGAAACCATGGAACACCTCATGCTCGAACTTCGAGCCGCTTCTCCTGACCACGGTCATCTGCTGGAATCCGAGGTCGCCGATCGGCACGACCATCACTCCGCCGTCGGCAAGCTGGTCCAGCAGCGGTGCCGGCGCATGCGGGGCGGCCGCCGTGATGACGATGCCGTCGAACGGAGCCTCCTCCGGCCATCCCAGGGTGCCGTCTCCAAGCCGTCGGGCAACTGGAATTCCGAGACTGTCCAGCGACCTGCCGGCCATCTCGTAAAGCCCTGCGATCCGCTCGATCGTGAAGACCCGGTATCCGAGCGCATCGAGGATCGCCGCCTGGTATCCCGAACCCGTACCGATCTCGAGCACCTTGCCTGAAGGGCATCGCTCAACGAGCAGCGAGGTCATGTAGGCCACCGTGTACGGCTGTGAAATGGTCTGTCCGTAGCCGATGGGCCAGGCACAGTCGTCATAGGCGTAAGCACGCATACGCTGTTCGACGAACTGGTGACGCCTGACATTCACGAACGCATCGAGAACCCGTGGGTTCGAGATGCCGTAAGACTTCAGCTGCTCGACCATCTCCCGGCGCTGCCGCGCCATGTCGCCATCATCTCCCGCAAGAACCGACATCCCCCCCATCCTTCTTCATCTTCATCACGGGCCGTACACCTTCGCCATGAAACGGCAAAGGGCCGGATCTTTGTACAGCCACGCTAATATTGCATCTTCCATGAAATAATGCAATTCCGCCGTATGCAGTTTACCACTTTCGGAAAGAATTCCCGACAGGGCAGCTACCTGCTGTTCATCAGGCTCCACGCCCCGGCCCGGTTGTCGTTCGGGAAGTTCATGGGCGGAAAGGAGATAACGCTCGACCACGGCAACTATCTCTACGTCGGATCGGCGCTCGGCTCGAACCAGAGGGCGTTCCCGCTCGCCAGCCGCCTGCTCCGGCACGCGTCCAGGAGCGGAGAGTTGCCGCCGCACGAAATCCGGGGCTGCCTCATCGGATTATTCACGGAATCGGGGTACGAACCGACCAGGAAATCCCATGGCAAGAATCTGCACTGGCACATCGACTACCTGCTGGACCTGGCGGCAGCCGAACTTTACCACGTCGTCATGGTGAAGAGCCCGGAACGACTCGAACACCATCTGGCGAAACTGGTCTCCTCGATGCAGGACGTTGCCCCCATTGCTGACCGACTCGGCGCTCAGGACGCTGCCTCCGGCACCCACCTGTTCAAGGTCGAAAATCCGACAGGGCTGCTGAATCAGCTGAAGCACAGCATTCCACCCCTGTTGTAATCCTGAAAAAATGAAAAAAGGGGACGACATTCATTTATTACACTTCATGAAAAAAGGGGACGACATTCATTTATTACACTTCAGGTAGCTTAGTGACGGATGGAGCCATTGGGCTCGATTGCCGTCCCGAAAGCAATCCGGTGATTTAAGCCTCTTTTTCAAGCAGCGCCTCAACGAAGCGGCTGCGGTCGAAAAGCTGGAGGTCGTCGATCTTCTCACCGACGCCGATATACTTGACCGGAACGTTCAGCTCCCGCGATATCGACAGGACGATCCCTCCCTTCGAGGTGCCGTCAAGCTTGGTCATCACCAGTCCGGTGACGTTGACGAACTTCGTGAACTCGCGCGCCTGCAGCACGGCGTTCTGCCCGGTGGTGCCGTCAAGCACCAGGAGCACTTCGTGCGGAGCCTCGGGAACCTTCTTCTTGGCGACGCGCATGATCTTGGCGAGTTCCTCCATCAGGTGGCTCTTGTTGTGCAGCCGGCCTGCCGTATCGACCAGCACCACGTCGTATCCCTTCGACACCGCTGAGCTGACGGAGTCGAACACCACCGACGCCGGGTCGGCGCCCTGGCCCTGCCCGATGATGGGCACCCCGGCACGGTCGGCCCAGATGCTGAGCTGCTCGAAAGCCGCGGCCCTGAAGGTGTCGGCGGCCGCGATCACCACCGACTTGCCGGCCTTCTGGTAGTTGCTGGCGAGCTTGGCAACGCTGGTGGTCTTGCCGGCGCCGTTGACGCCGACGATCATGATGACCCAGGGCTTCGCCGGGAGGGGTGCGTCGAAATCGACCGGGTGCTCGTGGCCCGATTCGGTGAGTAGCTTGCGGATCTCCTCCATGACCATCCCGTTCAGCTCCTCTTCGGAACGGTAGGTCTCGGACTTCGAGCGCTCCGTCACCGCCTCGACGATGTCGAGCGTGGTCTCTACGCCCACATCCGCTGCGACCAGCACGTTCTCGAGCTCCTCGAGGAACTCGTCGTCCACCTCCGTCTTGCCTCTGGAGACAAAGCTGAGCTTATCCCGCAGCGTATCGCGGGTCTTGCTGAGGCCATCTTTGAGGCGTGTCAGGCCAAGCTTGTTAAAAAAACCCATGGGATTGAAAAATTTTCTATGTTGAGTGCTACGGATGGCCGGCGTCGAATCCGGCTTGTCAAATATCTTGAAAGAACCTCACAAGACCGTGACGAGCAGCAGGTTTGGTGAGGTGCGGAAAAATCAATGTACGCAATTCTATGTCTTTCAAACCCATTTCGGAGATCGGGGAATTCGGGTTGATCGAACGGCTGTCCAGGATCGCCGCGCCCACCCTGAAAAACAAGCCGGCGCTCGTCGAAGGCATCGGAGACGACTGCGCCGTCTATCGGACCGGGGGCACGTCGGTACAGGTCTCGACGACCGACCTCTTGGTGGAACAGGTGCATTTCGACCTGCTGACCACGCCGATGCACCATCTCGGCAGCAAGGCGATCAGCGTGAACGTCTCTGACGTCTGCGCCATGAACGCCCTCCCCGAGTACGCCCTGATTTCGATCGCCGTCCCGAAGAACCTCCCGGTCGAGATGGTGGAGCAGCTCTACGCGGGCATGGCCCACGCCGCCTCGCGTTACGGACTTGCCATCGCCGGCGGCGACACCTCATCCTCCCCCTCCGGCCTCGTCATATCGGTGACCATGACCGGGCAGGCCCCGGAAGAGCGGCTCGCATACAGGAAAGGGGCGCGTCCCGGAGAGATGGTCTGCGTGTCGGGCACGCTCGGCGGCTCGGCGGCGGGGTTGAAGCTGCTCATGCGTGAGCGGTCGATCATGATCGACCTGCTCCGCAACAACGAGACCTATGACAAGGACGTGATGGCCGAACTGCAGGAATATTCGGAAGCGATCCGCTGCCACCTCCTCCCGGAAGCACGCATCGACATGGTCCGGTTCTTCCAGGAAGCGGGTATCGTGCCGACAGCCATGATCGACGTTTCGGACGGCCTGACGGCCGACCTCCGCCACATCTGCCGGCGCTCGGGCGTCGGAGCGCACATCGACGAGGGGCGGATCCCCATCCTTGCCCAGGCCAGGACGATCGCCGACGAGTTCCAGGACGACGCGGTTGCCTGGGCGCTTGGCGGCGGGGAGGATTACCAGCTGCTCTTCACCCTGCCGAAGGAGCGTTACGACGACATCGCGGGCAACCGCGAGATCTCGGTCATCGGCGAGATCCTGCCCGAAGAGGAGGGCATGTTGCTCACGGACATCTTCGGCATGACGATCGACCTGGAGGAGAGTGCCGGAGGGTTCGACCATTTCGGAGAGCAGTAATTGTAGGACGGACAACCCGGAATCGAAATCGGTACCGCTATCGTGATCGCTATCGATTTCCCTGATTCGATTTCGAATCCGATTTCGATGAATACAGGACGGATGCCGTTTGTCTCTTCGCTCGCAAGATGCTAAATTGAGCCTCCTGTCGTAACGACACTTGCCGAAGTGGCGGAACTGGTAGACGCCCGGGACTTAAAATCCCGTGTTCAGCAATGGACGTGCGGGTTCGATCCCCGCCTTCGGCACACGCTTCTCATCACCACGAATCGGGTATCAGGCACCCTATCCAACCCCGAGCGTTTTGGGCCTGTATGGCCGGAGCGTGCAGCAACCTCCATGTCAAACACCTATCGAGCATGAGTACAGAGCCCACGAAAATCCTCCTCACCGAGGACGAGATGCCCCGCCAGTGGTACAACATCCAGGCAGACCTCCCCATGATGCCCCCGCCGCTCGGGCCGGACGGAAAGCCGATCGGCCCCGACGACCTCGCACGGGTCTTCCCGATGAACCTCATCGAGCAGGAGGTCAGCACCCAGCGCTGGATCGACATACCTGAAGAGGTGCTCGGCATCCTCAAGCTCTGGCGCCCGTCCCCGCTGTACCGTGCCCGCAGGCTCGAAGCGGCGCTCGGCACCCCGGCGAAGATCTACTACAAGAACGAGGGCGTCTCGCCGGCAGGCAGCCACAAGCCGAACACCGCCGTGCCGCAGGCGTGGTACAACAAGCAGTTCGGCATCAAGTACCTGACCACCGAAACCGGCGCCGGCCAGTGGGGCAGCGCCCTCTCCATGAGCTGCAAGCTGATCGGCATCCAGTGCAAGGTCTTCATGGTGCGCATCAGCTTCGACCAGAAACCCTTCCGGAAAGCCATGATGCGGACCTGGGGCGGCGAGTGCATCGCCAGCCCGAGCATGGAGACCAGGATCGGGCGCAAGATCCTCGAAGAGACACCGGACACCCCCGGCAGCCTCGGCATCGCCATCAGCGAGGCCATCGAGCAGGCGGTCGAGCGTGATGACACCCGCTACGCCCTCGGCAGCGTGCTGAACCACGTGATGCTGCACCAGACCATCATCGGCCTCGAGGCGAAAAAGCAGCTGGAAAAGGTCGGACTCTACCCCGACGTCGTCATCGGGTGCGCCGGAGGAGGCTCTAACTTCGCGGGCATCAGCTTCCCGTTCCTGTACGACAAGATCAACGGCAGGGATGTCCAGGTCATCGCGACCGAACCGGAGGCATGCCCGACCCTGACCCGTGCGCCGTACGTCTACGACTCGGGCGACGTCGCCAAGATGACCCCGCTGCTGCCGATGCACAGCCTCGGCCACCAGTTCATCCCGTCGGCGATCCATGCCGGCGGCCTGCGCTACCACGGCATGGCTCCCCTGGTCAGCCACACCAAGCAGCTCGGGCTCATCGACGCCACCGCTGTCGGTCAGACCGAGTGCTACGAAGCGGCCCTGATGTTCGCCCACACCGAAGGGTTCATCCCGGCGCCCGAAACCTCGCACGCCATCGCCCAGACCATCCGCGAAGCCAGAAAGGCAAAGGAGGAGGGCAAGGAGAAGGTGATCCTCATGAACTGGTCCGGCCACGGCCTCATGGACCTGCAGGGTTACGAGGCCTTCCTCGACGGCAGGATCAGCGACTACGCCCTTCCCGAAGAGATGCTCCAGCGCTCGCTGGCCTCACTCGAAGGCCACCCGCCGGTGGGGTGAGACAGTGACGCGTGACGCGTGACAGATGAAATGTAGGGGCACGGCGTGCCGTGCCCAACACAAAGAGGCCGTTTCCACGGCCTCTTTGTGTTTAATGGTGGCAAACCCGTATCCGCTCAGCGCCAGCGGCCGCGAGGACCGGGACCTGGCATGTCGGGCAGGACGAATCCACGCCTTCGGGCCCGATCCTGCATGATCCGGTGGTGCTCGAGGCGCAGGCGGTCACGCTCCTCCAAGCTCCTGGCCGAGTGGATGCGCCGCATGTAATCGACCCGCTCTTTTTGGGTCATGAGCTGGTAGCCGTAGATCATCTCCGGCTCGAGCATGCGGTAATGCATCGGCATCTGGTAGTGCATCGGCATCCATCCGGGATATTCAGGCGGAGGCGGTTGGGGCGGAGCCTGTGCCGGAGGAGGCGGCGGTCCGGGAGTCTTCGGTTCGGGTGGAGGGGTCTCGCGCTGACGGGCGGATGGCGGAGGGTTCTGTGACCGGGACGGCTCCTCTGCCCGGAGCACCGGTGAGACGCTCATCGCGGCCTGAAGCGTCACGGCCCCGGCAAGCAGGGGTACTGCAAGAATATTCTTCGTTTTCATTTGTTCCCCCATTGGATTCGGGTTGTTGCAGGAAAAAGCCGGAGCTGCCGCAACCCGTTCAGCGGTTCCGGCTTACGCCCCCCCCTCCCGGATGGTGCCGGGAAGGGGGGGCCGTAGCGAAGCAATCATGGGAGGTTGGTCAGGGGAGGTTATTCCTTGTCGAGCTTCTCCTCGTGCTTGCCCTTCTTCGACGCGGGGGCGGCAGGGGTGGAGGCGTCGGTGAACCGGAGTTCCTTCTCCTTCTCGTCGAAGGTGATCAGGACATGGCTGCCTTCAGCGAACCGGCCCTTGAGCATCTCCTCGGCGAGCGGGTCCTCGACATACTTCTGGAGCGCCCTCTTGAGCGGCCGTGCGCCGTACTTCTGGTCGTACCCCTTGTCGACGAGGAACTCCTTGGCCTTCTCGTCGATCTCGACCTCGATGCCCATCTCCTTCAGGCGTTTGAAGAGCTTGCCCGCCGTGATGTCGATGATCTTGAAAATGTGCTCCTTCTCGAGCTGGTGGAACACGATCGTGTCGTCGATGCGGTTCAGGAACTCGGGATTGAACACGCGCTTCAGGGCATCCTCGATGGTCGACTTCATCGACTTGTAGGCGCCGGAGGCATCCTCGGGGGCCGAAAAGCCCATGCCGGCTCCGGAGCTGAAGCTCTTGATCTCCTTGGCGCCGATGTTCGAGGTCATGATGATGATCGTGTTGCGGAAGTCGACCTTCCTGCCGAGCCCGTCGGTCAGCACGCCCTCATCCAGCACCTGGAGCAGGATGTTGAAAACGTCCGGATGTGCCTTCTCGATCTCGTCGATCAGCACCACCGAATAGGGCTTGCGGCGGACCTTCTCGGTCAGCTGGCCGCCCTCCTCGTAACCGACGTAGCCGGGAGGCGCCCCGACCATGCGGCTCACGGAGAACTTCTCCATGTACTCGCTCATGTCGACCCTGATCATGGCATCCTCGCTGTCGAAGATGAAACGGGTCAGCGCCTTGGCCAGCTCGGTCTTGCCGACGCCGGTGGGGCCAAGGAAGATGAACGAGCCGATGGGGCGCGACGGGTCCTTGAGGCCGGCACGGGTCCTCTGGATGGCCTTGGTGATCTTCCTGATCGCCTCGTCCTGGCCGATGACCTCCTTCTTGAGGTCGGCCTCCATGGTCAGGAGTTTCTTGGACTCCGACTGGGCCACCTTGGCCACCGGGATACCGGTCATCATGGCGATCACCGAGGTGATGTCGGCTTCGGTGACGTCATAGACGCTCTCCGACGAACGCTCCTCCCACTCCTGCTTGGCGTGGTCGAGCGCGTCGAGCAGGTTCTTCTCCTTGTCGCGGAGCCTGGCGGCCTCCTCGAAGTTCTGCATCTTGACCACCTTGTTCTTCTCGGCCTTTACCTCTTCGATCGATTTCTCGAGTTCGAGGATTTCGTTGGGCACGTGGATGTTGCTCAGGTGGACCCTCGCGCCGGCTTCGTCCATGACGTCGATCGCCTTGTCCGGCAGGAAGCGGTCGGTGATGTAGCGCTCCGACAGCTTGACCGCCTTCTCGATGGCATCCTCCGAGTAGCTGACATGGTGGTGCGTCTCGTACTTGCCCTTGATGTTGTTCAGGATCTGGATGGTCTCCTCGACCGAGGTCGGCTCGACCATGATCTTCTGGAACCTGCGGTCGAGCGCGCCGTCCTTCTCGATGTACTGGCGGTACTCGTCGAGCGTGGTCGCGCCGATGCACTGGAGCTCGCCCCGGGCGAGTGCCGGCTTGAAGATGTTGCTGGCGTCGAGCGAACCCGACGCGCCGCCGGCGCCGATGATGGTGTGCAGCTCGTCGATGAAGAGGATGACGTCGCGCGACCGCTCCAGCTCGTTCATGAGCGCCTTCATGCGCTCCTCGAACTGGCCGCGGTATTTCGTACCGGCCACAAGGGCCGCGAGGTCGAGGGCGACGACGCGCTTGTCGTACAGCACGCGGGAGACCTTGCGCTGCACGATCTTCAGGGCGAGCCCTTCGGCGATGGCCGTCTTGCCGACGCCCGGCTCGCCGATGAGCACGGGGTTGTTCTTCTTGCGGCGGCTCAGCACCTGGGCCACGCGCTCGATCTCCTTCTCGCGCCCGATGATCGGGTCGAGCTTGTCCTCCATGGCGAGCCTGGTGATGTCGCGCCCGAAGTTGTCGAGCACCGGGGTCTTGGTGCGTTCGCCACGCTTGGCTTCCGGCTTCTTCGAGGAGCGCTCCGTGCTGCCGGAGGTGAACGAACCCTCCATCGGCGGCTCGTCCGACTCGCTGCGCCCGGTGGTGATGCTGATCAGCTCCTCGCGGACCAGGTCGTAGGTCACGCCGAACTGCTCGAGGATCTGGGCGGCGATGTTATCCTCGCCCTTCAGGATCGACAGCAGGAGGTGCTCCGTACCGATGACGTTCGACTTGCAGATCTTGGCCTCGAGGTAGGTGATCTTCAGCACCTTCTCCGCCTGCTTGGTCAGCGGGACGTTGCCCATCTGCGTTGCCGGCACCTTCTGGTGCGTACTCTCCTCGATCTTCTGCTTCAGCCTCAGCAGGTCGACCTTCAGGTTCTTCAGAATCCTGGCGCCTATGCCCTCCCCTTCACGGATCAACCCGAGCAGGAGGTGTTCGGTGCCGATGTAGTCATGGCCGAGCCTGAGGGCCTCCTCACGGCTCAACCTGATGACGTCCTGCACTCTATTCGAAAAGTTTCCTTCCATTATGTTCCTGTGTATGGGTAATATTTCCGTTAAGCTCCGTCAACCCCTTAAGCCGCAACAGCTAACAGGCGAAAAGGGCCTTTATGTCCTTCACTGAAAATAATTATAATAAAGACGCCATCTCAAACCAATTCCGTCGATTTACAACAGCCTCCCGTAATTAATCGTTTCAGGCCGCAAGGCCATCGCCCATGAACGTCACGCACATCCTGATCGACGACTCGAACCCGCTCCATCGGGAGCTGCCGATCTACCGGTCCGGCCAGGTAAGCTCCGTCAGGCTGTCGGACAGCAGCTACCGGGCGTACGCAGCGCTGGAGCTCTCCGCCCACGACCTGGCGGCCCTTTTCCATTACGGCGTGATCGAGGCGTTCAACGCCCTCAGGTTCATTTCCGAATCCGGCAAAGGGCTGGACAGCTGGGACGAAGCGTTCCTGCCATCCGGCCAGATTCCGGCGATGCTCAGGATTATCGGGGATTTCATCGAAACCCTTTCACGAAATGAGCCGGAACGGATTCTGCTCGGCTGGCACGACGTTCCCGAAGAGGCCGGAATCTCGCCGGACGGCGCTCCGCTCGGGATCGCCTACTGGCGGGAGATCGACCCGGCAAAAAGCGTCGAATTCCTCGTCAGGCTCAGGGAGTTCGCGGAAGAAGCCGCCAGGGACGGCTACGACCTCGAGTTCATTCTGTAAAACGTGGCACGTGAGTCAAGGGACAAAATGAGGATGGCGTTTCTTCTTTAATTGACTGAGTCACGACGTCCCCCCCTGGGGTCAGGTCTTGCATTTTAGCATTCTGTTCCGCAAACGCTAAAATGCAAGACCTGACCCCTATCTGGCGAAAGCGAGTGGATCGGGGTGCTGGAAGCGGTAGCCGAGAGATTCGATCAGTTTCCTGCTGCTGACGATCTTGAACGGCCGTGAAGCCGCCCCGC
>JAAXWS010000012.1 GCA_013334865.1 Chlorobiaceae bacterium | reverse complement strand
CCCAAAGGCGCCCTCTTCTCGTTATGTGATATCGGAGCAGGGGTCTCCCGGCTTCAGGCCTCTTCGGTAAAAACGCCCATTGAGGAGAACTTCTCGATCCGTTCGTCGACGAGGATCGCCGGGTCTTTCCCGATCAGCGTGCGCAGCTCATCGACCAGGATCGACTTGAGCGTACCGGCCATGAGCTCCGGATTGCGATGGGCGCCGCCGAGCGGCTCGGGCACGATACGGTCGATGAGCTTCTGTTCGAGCAGATCCTGGGCGGTCAGCCGCAGGGCTTCGGCCGCCTGCTCCTTGTAGTTCCAGCTCCGCCAGAGGATGGAGGAGCAGCTTTCGGGAGAGATCACCGAATACCAGGAGTTCTCGGCCATGAGAATCCTGTCACCGACGCCGATGCCGATGGCGCCTCCGCTGGCGCCTTCGCCGATGATGACGCAGATGACCGGCACCTTGAGGGATGCCATTTCATAAAGGTTCCTGGCGATGGCTTCGGCCTGTCCACGCTCCTCGGCCTCGATGCCGGGAAAGGCACCGGGAGTATCGATGAGGGTGACGACAGGTTTGCCGAAGCGTTCGGCGAGCTTCATGAGCCTGAGTGCCTTGCGATACCCCTCCGGCTGGGCCATGCCGAAGTTGCGGTAGAGGTTCGACTTGGTGTCGCGCCCTTTCTGGTGGCCGATCACCATGACGCTCTGCGAGAATCCTGACGCCTCGTCCTCGATGCGGGCAAATCCGCCGATGATCGCCTTGTCGTCCTTGAAATGACGGTCCCCGGAAAGCTCGACGAAATCCCTGGTCATCATGTAGATGTAGTCGAGCGTATAGGGGCGTTCAGGATGGCGTGCCAGCTGGACTTTCTGCCAACGTGTAAGGTTCCTGTAGATGGCGGCACGAAGCGACTCGACCTTTGCCTCGAGGGCTTCGATCTCGCGCTTCAGTCCGTCGGCGCCCTCTTTGGCAGATTCTGCCGAGCCGCTTTTCAGGTACACCCTCATTTCAGCGAGCTTCTCTTCAAGCTCGACCAGGGGTTTTTCAAAATCGAGGACTACTTTACCAGACATGTTCAGGGCGTTTTAATAGATCTAAAACAGGTTCCGATCGTTGCTGTAACCACCTATTATAAAAAAAAAGTCCATCAACGCAGCTGCGAAGATGGACTTTGACAAATCGAATGCTATTTCCGTGAACGGAAGTTTCAGCCGCCGACTTCGTCCTTGAGTGCTTTGCCTGGCTTGAACTTGACCACTTTCTTCGCAGCAATGGTGATCGTCTTGCCGGTCTGCGGGTTACGGCCCTGACGGGCAGCCCTGTCACCGGTGGTGAAGGTACCGAAACCAACGAGGGTCACATCGTCTCCTCCCTTCAGCGTCGAGGTCACGACATTGATGAAGGCATTGACGGCACGTTCGGCATCGGCTTTCGTCAACCCGGCCTGCGAGGCGATTTTCTCTACTAACTCTGCTTTCGACATAGGAAGTATTTTTTTGATTGGAGGAAAAACAGATTGCCTGATTCTTGGAACTACTATAAATCAATTTAAAGACTGCGCCACAAACATCCAATTTGTTTTTATGCAGTACTGTCGCGGCTTACAGCACGTCATTGGTATTCAGAACCGGCTGTATTATATTCAGGTTCTTTTATTTTTCAATATCGATCAAACGGCTAGCATCCCTTTATCGCCCATCCGACAAGATCACCCATGGTTTCTATCAGCAACGTTTCAAGAGGCGCCATCATCCGCTGGAATGGCGTGCCCCACAGCATCGAAAGCCTTGTGCACCGCACCCCGGGCAACCTCCGCGCCTTCTACCAGGCCAGCATGAAAAACCTCAAGACCGGACGCAACGTCGAGTACCGGTTCAGCTCGAGCGAACAGGTCGACGTGATCGTCACCGAGAGGAAGAAATACCAGTACCTCTACCGCGACGGCAACGACTATGTCATGATGGACAACGACACCTTCGACCAGATCAACGTTCCGGAAGTGGCTCTCGGGTCGGCCGCGCGCTTCGTCAAGGACGGCATCAACGTCGACATCGTCTTCGCCGACGACGGCTCCATCCTCGAGGTCGAGCTTCCGACCTTCGTCGAACTGGAAGTCATCGAAACAAGCCCGGCCAGCAAGGACGACCGCGCCACCAGCGGCACAAAGCCCGCCATCGTCGAGGGCGGCGCCGAGGTGAACGTCCCCATGTTCATCCAGACCGGCAGCATCGTCCGCATCGACACCCGGAGCGGAGAGTATATGGAGAGAGTCAAAAAGTGATTATTTTTCATCGTTCAGTTTCAGTAACACGCGCTTAACATTTAAGAAGACAAACATGAACCTCAAGGAAATCCAGCATCTTGTCGAGATCATCAGTGCATCGGGTCTCGATGAAGTGATCATCAAAGAGGGCGAATCGGAAATCACCCTGCGCAGGAGCAGCAGCAAAGTCCAGCTCGTCAGCCAGCCAGTGGCGGCGGCACCGGCCGCACCGGCAGCCGTACAGGCCCCAGCGGCACCGGCACAGCCTGCGGCCGCCCCGGCTTCCGCACCGGCATCGGACCTCCTTGAAGTTCGTTCGCCGATCGTCGGCACCTTCTATTCCGCCCCCTCTCCGGATTCACCTGCTTTCGTGAGCCCTGGCGACAAGATCAAGTCGGGCGATGTCCTCTGCATCATCGAGGCCATGAAGCTGATGAACGAGATCGAGGCCGAAGTCTCCGGCACCGTCGTGGACGTCCTTGTCGAAAACGGCCAGCCTGTCGAGTACAACCAGGTACTGTTCCGAGTCAAGCCATAACCTCAACCGCAACAAACCTTGTTCAAAAAAATACTTATTGCGAACCGCGGTGAAATCGCATTGCGTGTCATGCATACCTGCAGGGAGATGGGGATCAACACGGTGGCCGTCTACTCGACGGTAGATGCCGACTCCCTCCATGTCAAGTATGCGGACGAAGCCGTCTGCATCGGTCCGCCGCTCTCCAAGGAGAGCTACCTGAACATGCCGCGAATCATCGCTGCCGCTGAGGTCACCAACGCCGACGCGATCCACCCAGGTTACGGCTTCCTTGCTGAAAACGCCGATTTCTCCGAAGTCTGCCACTCGTCCAACATCAAGTTCATCGGCCCTTCCGCCGAGATGATCAACAAGATGGGCGACAAGAACACGGCCAAGGCGACCATGATCGCCGCAGGTGTCCCGGTCGTCCCCGGAAGCTCGGGCCTCGTCGAGGATGTCGCCCATGCGATCGAAACGGCAAGGAAAGTCGGCTATCCGGTCATCATCAAGCCGACCGCCGGCGGCGGTGGCAAGGGCATGCGAGTCGTGCATGAGGAGAGCCAGCTCGAGAAGAACCTCAAGACCGCCCAGAGCGAGGCCGGCATGGCCTTCGGCAACAGCGGCGTCTACATCGAGAAGTTCCTCGAAAACCCGCGCCATATCGAGATCCAGATCCTTGCCGACCAGCACGGCAACGTCATCCACCTCGGCGAACGCGACTGCACCGTGCAGCGCCGCCACCAGAAGCTCATCGAGGAGACCCCGTCGCCGGTGGTCAGCGAGGAGCTCAGGACAAAGATGGGCGACGCCGCGGTGGCAGCTGCCAAGGCGATCAACTACGAAGGTGCCGGCACTATCGAGTTCCTGGTCGACAAGCACAGGAACTTCTACTTCATGGAGATGAACACCCGCATCCAGGTCGAGCATCCCGTGACCGAGCAGCGCTACGACGTCGATATCGTCAAGGAGCAGATCCTCGCTGCCGCCGGAGCCAGCCTCGAAGGCAAGACCTTCATCCCGAGGGGCCACTCCATCGAGTGCCGCATCAACGCCGAGGATCCCGAACACATGTTCAGGCCGTCTCCCGGCGAGGTCCAGGTGTTCCACACCCCCGGAGGCCCCGGCGTACGCGTCGATTCCCACTGCTACGCCAGCTACGTGGTGCCGTCGAACTACGACTCGATGATCGGCAAGCTGATCGTCACGGCGCATACGAGGGATGAGGCAATCGCCCGCATGTCGCGTGCGCTGGACGAGTTCATCGTCGTCGGCATCAAGACCACCATCCCCTTTCACAAGCAGGTGATGCATGATCCGGTGTTCCGGAGCGGCGAGTTCGACACCAGCTTCCTCGACAGCTTCCACTTCGAGAAGAAGTAAGGTTGCAAGAACCCTGTTTCACACAAAAGGCTGCCATCGGCAGCCTTTTGTGTTGTAAGAAAAGGACTGAAAGGACATCAGGGACTGCAGGGACAACAATGTGAAGAATCTTTACCCTTCTGTCCTTGCTATTTCAGCAACAGAAAAGCCGCCCTTGTGAGGCGGCTTTTCTGTTGCTGGCTCTTTCTCAAGCCTTACTCTTCGGTCTCTTCGACCTCAGTCACCGCATCGGGGGCATCCTCCTCCTGCGTGCCATTGCTGAGCACCCTGATGGAGCGGTACTTCCTGAGGCCGGTGCCGGCGGGGATGAGCTTGCCGACGATGACGTTCTCCTTCAGGCCTCCGAGGTAGTCGATCTTTCCGGCCACGGCCGCATCGGTCAGCACCTTCGTGGTCTCCTGGAACGAGGCCGCGGAGATCACGCTCTCCGTCTGGAGCGCGGCGCTGGTGATGCCCAGCAGCACGGGGTGCGATGTCGCCTGGAGCGCCGGTTCGAAGCTGATGAGCACCTTGCTGTTCCTGCGGAGTTCACGGTTCAGCTTGGTGATGTCGCGCAGCTTGTAGAGCTGGCTCTCCTGGATCCTTGCCGGAGCGTCGCCACGGTCGGTCACTCGGACCTTCTCGGCTACGGACTCGTTGGCATCGATGAAGGTGCTCCTGTCGATCAGGTCGCCCGGAAGGAGCTCGGTATCGCCCGGCTCTTCGACGCGGACCTTCTGCAGCATCTGGCGCACGATCACCTCGAGGTGCTTGTCGTTGATTTCGACACCGGCGTTGATCTGGTACACCTTCTGGATTTCGTTCACAAGGTACTGCTGCACGGCGTTCGGGCCCTGGATGCGCAGGATGTCCTGCGGGGAGACCGCACCGTCTGTCATCGGATCGCCGGCCTTGACCTCGTCGCCCTCGGTGGCAAGCACGTGCTTACCGACCTGGACGTAATACACCTTCTCTTCGCCGAAGTCGTTCTTGACCTTGATCTCCTTGCTGCTCCTGCGCTGCGAACCGAAGCTTACGTAACCGTCGATCTCGGACACGATGGCCGGATCGGTGGGGATGCGCGCCTCGAAGAGTTCGGTGACCTTCGGGAGGCCGGCCGTGATGTCGCCGCCCACGCGGTCGAGGTTCCTCGGCACCTTGGCGATGATGTCGCCGGGCACGAGCTTCTGGCCATCCTCGACATAGAGGTTCGACTTGATCGGTACCGGGTAGGTCTTCCTCACCTCACCGTTCTCGCTGATGATGGCGATCCTGGGCTCGCGGGTTTCGGAAGCACGGAGCTTCGAGCGCCAGTTGATGATCGTGTGCTGCGCGAATCCGGTCTGCGGATCGACCTCCTCCTTGTAGGTAACGCCCTTCTCGATATCGATGAACCTGGCGGTACCGGGCATTTCGGCGATGATCTGCGTGCTGTTGGGCTCACTGCTGAACAGCACCTGGTCCTTGCGCACTGCCTGGCCGTGCTCGACGTGGATGTGCGCGCCGTGCGGGACGACATGGCGTTTCAGCACCTTGCCGGAATCCGGGTCGATGATGTTCAGCTTGCCGTTCTTCTGGATCACGATCTGGCGGGTCTCCTCGACGCCGTCCTCGGTGATGATGCTGTGCTCGACGCTCTTGACGTCCTCGAGCTCTACCTGGCCTTCGTGGAAGGTCTTGGTCTCGGTTTCGGAGATGCCGCCCTGGGCCGCACCACCCTGGTGGAAGGTACGGAGGGTCAGCTGGGTACCAGGCTCACCGATCGACTGCGCGGCGATGACGCCGACCGCCTCGCCGATCTCGACGAGCTTGTGCACCGAAAGGTTGGTGCCGTAGCACTTCGAGCAGATGCCCTGCTTCGATTCGCAGGTGAGCACCGAACGGATTTCCGCCTCTTCGACACCGGGGGTGTCCTGGATGAGGTCGGCAAGTTCGTCGGTGATGATCTCGCCGGCCTTCACCACCACATAGTCGGTGCGGAGGTCGACGATGTCTCGTGCGGCGACACGGCCCTTGATCTTCTCGCGGAACTTGATCTGGCCGCTGGTCTCCTCCTCGATGTTGCGCTCGACGTGCAGGCCGCGGGTGGTGCCGCAATCGTCGATGGTGACGATCACGTCCTGCGCCACGTCGTGCAGACGCCTGGTCAGGTAACCGGCGTCGGCCGTCTTCAGCGAGGTATCGGACAGACCCTTACGGGCACCGTGCGTCGAGATGAAGTACTCGAGCACCGTCAAGCCCTCCTTCAGGTTCGAGATGATCGGGTTCTCGATGATCTCGCCAGGCTGGCCGGACATCGATTTCTGGGGACGGGCGATCAGACCCCTCATGCCGGTGAGCTGGCGCACCTGCTCGCGGGAGCCTCGGGCACCCGAATCAAGCATCATGTAGAGCGGGTTGAAGCCTTCGCGGTCTTTCTTCAGCTTCTCGTACGACTCGTCGGCGACCAGGTTGGAGGTCTTCTGCCAGACGTCCACGATCTGGTTGTACCGCTCGTTGTCGGTCAGCGTACCCAGGTTGTACTGCTTGAGCACCCTGGTGCTCTCTTTCTGGGCATTCTTGATATGCTTGACCTTGGTCTCCGGCACGATCGCGTCGGAGAGGCCGATGGAGAGCCCGCCCCTCATGGCGTAGCTGAAGCCGACCTCCTTGATGTTGTCGAGGAACCTTGCAGTCTCGACGTTGCCGACCTTGCTGGAAAGGTCGGAGATGAGCTCCTTGGCGACCTTCTTGTTGATGAGCTTGTTGATGAAGCCCATCTCCTTCGGCACATGCAGGTTGAAGATCACCCTGCCGACCGTGGTCACCAGGATCCTCTTCTGCTGGATCTGCGACTTGAGCCAGGCCTTCTTCTCCTGCTGGTCCTCGGGAAGCATCTCGAGGACGCTCACCGGGTTGAACTTCTGTTCGATCTCACCGTCGTACTTGATGAAGATCTGTGCATGCAGGCCGACGCGCTCCTCGTTGTAGGCGATGATCACCTCTTCCATCGAATAGAAGATCTGGCCTTCGCCCTTCTCGCCCTGGCGCGACTTGGTCAGGTAGTACATGCCGAGCACCATGTCCTGCGAAGGGACGGTGACCGGTTTGCCGGACTGCGGCAGGATGAGGTTGTGCGACGAGAGCATCAGGAGCGACGCCTCGAGCTGCGCCTCCTGGGAAAGGGGCACGTGCACGGCCATCTGGTCACCGTCGAAGTCGGCGTTGAACGCCGTACAGACGAGCGGGTGGATCTGGATGGCCTTGCCCTCGATCAGGGTAGGCTGGAATGCCTGGATACCGAGACGGTGCAGGGTCGGTGCGCGGTTGAGCAGCACCGGGCGGCCGTCGATCACCTTCTCGAGGACGTCCCAGACGACGGGGTCCTTCTTGTCGATGAGCTTCTTGGCCGACTTGACCGACTTGGCGATGCCGCGCTCGACGAGGCGGCGGATGACGAACGGCTGGAACAGCTCGATGGCCATGCTCTTCGGCAGGCCGCACTGGTGCAGCTGGAGTTCGGGGCCGACCACGATGACCGAACGGCCGGAGTAGTCGACGCGCTTGCCGAGCAGGTTCTGGCGGAAGCGGCCCTGCTTGCCCTTGAGGGCGTCGGACAGGGACTTCAGCGGCCTGTTGGACTCGCCGGTCTTGACGGCGTTGGCCTTGCGCGAGTTGTCGAACAGGGCGTCCACAGCCTCCTGGAGCATGCGCTTCTCGTTGCGCAGGATCACCTCGGGAGCACGGATGTCGATCAGCTTCTTGAGGCGGTTGTTACGGATGATCACCCTGCGGTACAGGTCGTTCAGGTCGGAGGTGGCGAAACGGCCGCCTTCGAGCGGGACCAGCGGGCGCAGCTCCGGCGGAATCACCGGAACGACCTCCATGACCATGTACTCGGGCTTGTTGCCTTCGTAGATGTAAGGCTCCGGCGACTCGTCCTCGATGAACAGGCCGGTAGACTTCTTCCTGATGCGCTTCTGGGGCTCGTAGCTCTTCCTGAACGATTCGACGACCTTCAGGCGCTTGAGCGCGTCGGCCTTCTTCTGCTCGGAACCGCTCTCCTTGAGCACCTTGCGGAGGCCCACGGCGATCTCGTCGAGGTTCAGCCCCTTCAGAAGCATGTGGATCGCCTCGCCGCCCATCTTGGCGACGAACTTTGCCGGATCGGTGTCGTCGAGGTCCTGGTTGTCCTCGTACTCGGTGATGATCTGGAAGTACTGCTCCTCCGTGAGGCGGTCGAACTTCTTGATGCCCTGCTTCTCGCCGGGCTCACCGGGGTTGATGACCACGTAGACTTCGTAGTAGATGATGCGTTCGAGCTCCTTGGTCGAAAGGTCGAGCAGGGCGCCGATCTTGCTCGGTACCGAACGGAAGAACCAGGTGTGCACGACCGGCACGGCAAGGGCGATATGGCCCATGCGTTCACGGCGGACGCTCTTGGTGGTCACCTCGACGCCGCAGCGGTCGCAGATGATGCCCTTGTAGCGGACACGCTTGTACTTGCCGCAGTAGCACTCCCAGTCCTTGGTTGGACCGAATATCTTTTCGCACATCAGGCCGTCACGTTCCGGCTTGAAGGTACGGTAGTTGATGGTTTCCGGCTTGAGCACCTCGCCGCGCGAATGGGCGAGGATGCTCTCCGGCGAAGCGATGCTGAACTTGATCTTCGAAAAATCACCCTTGAGCGGTGATGATCCCTGTGGAAAAATCATAGTCGTTGTCTCAGTTTATACAGCCTTGAAAAGCCGATAATCGATAATATTCACACAATGCTTAACGGTCAGGTCTCTTACGTTCTAGACGCCTCATGGCACCTTGTCGTCGATGCGGATCTCGAGGCCGAGGCCCTGCAGCTCCCTGACAAGAACGTTGAACGACTCGGGAGTACCCGGTTCGGGAAGGTTCTGCCCCTTCACGATGGCCTCGTAGGTCTTGTTCCTGCCGATGACGTCGTCGGACTTGACGGTGAGCATTTCACGAAGGATGTTCGCCGCACCGTATGCCTCGAGCGCCCAGACCTCCATTTCACCGAACCTCTGGCCACCGAACTGCGCCTTGCCGCCCAGCGGCTGCTGGGTGATGAGCGAGTATGGGCCGATGGACCTGGCATGGATCTTGTCGTCGACAAGGTGGCTCAGCTTCAGCATGTAGATGTAGCCGACCGTGACCTCGTCGTGGAGCTTCTCGCCGGTACGCCCGTCGAACAGCCTCACCTTGCCGTGGCCCGGCAGTCCGGCCTTCTCGAGCTGCTGCTGCACCTCGTCGTAGGTCGCGCCGTTGAAGATCGGGGTCTTGAACTTGACGCCCAGCTTCTTGCCCGCCCATCCGAGCGAGGTTTCGTACAGCTGGCCGATGTTCATACGGCTCGGCACGCCGAGCGGGTTGAGCACGATGTCCACCGGGGTGCCGTCGGCCATGAAGGGCATGTCCTCGATCGGCAGGATCTTGCCGACGACACCCTTGTTACCGTGACGTCCGGCCATCTTGTCACCGACCTGGATCTTCCTCTTCTGGGCGATATAGACCTTGGCCAGCTCCTCGATGCCCGGGGGCAGCTCGTCGCCGACGTTGATCTTGTACTTCTCGTTCTCACGCTCGTCTGCCAGGTCCTTGAGCTTCAGGCGATACTCCCTGATGAGGCGGACGACGTTCTCGTTGGTCTTGGCACCGGTGACGATGCCTTTGGTGACATCGATCGACTCGAGGAACGGCAGGCCGTTGAACTTGGCCAGCAGCGCGTCGTCGACGACCGTGGCTTCCGGCACGAGCACCTTGCCCTTGTCGCTCATGATGGCGACCGTTTTCTTGCCGTCGAGGTGCTGCTTCATCCAGCGGGCGAAGCGCTTGCGGAGGTCGGCCTCCTTCAGGTCGAACTGCTTGTCGACCGCCTCGATCTTCTCCTTGACATCCATGCCGATCTTTTTCTTGCGGCTGAAGAGCTTGGTCTTGATGACGATGCCCTTCATTCCTGCCGGCACGTGCATCGAGGCATCCTTCACGTCGCTCGACTTGTCGCCGAAAATGGCGCGGAGCAGCTTCTCTTCCGGGGTCGGGTCGCTCTCGCCCTTCGGGGTGATCTTGCCGACCAGGATGTCGCGCTCCTTGACCTCGGCGCCGATGCGCACGATGCCGTTCTCGTCGAGGTTCCGCAGGGCCTCCTCGCTGACGTTGTAGATGTCGCGGGTGAACTGCTCCTCGCCGCGCTTGGTGTCGCGCACGTTCGATTCAAACTCGTGCACGTGGATCGAGGTAAAAACGTCGTCGTACACGAGCCTTTCGCTGAGCACGATGGCATCCTCGAAGTTGTAGCCGCGCCAGGGCATGAAGGCCACCAGCACGTTCTTTCCGAGGGCGAGTTCGCCGTTGTCGGTCGAGGAGCTGTCGGCGAGCACATCGCCCTTGTCGACCCTCTGGCCGTTGCGCACCAGCGGACGCTGCGAGATGCAGGTATCCTGGTTGGAGCGCTTGAACTTGATGAGCTTGTAGGTCTTGACCCCTTCGTTGGGATCGAGCAGCGACACGGTGTTGTTCTCCGGGTCGAGGTCGTAGCGTACCTCGATCTTCTCGGCGGTCACGCACTGCACCACGCCCGGGCCTTCGGCGAGGATCACCGCGCGGGAGTCGCGGGCGACCATGGCCTCCATGCCGGTTCCGACAACCGGAGCATCGGAAATCAGCAGCGGCACGGCCTGGCGCTGCATGTTCGCGCCCATGAGGGCTCGGTTGCCGTCGTCGTGCTCAAGGAACGGGATGAGCGCAGCAGCCGCGCTGACGATCTGCACCGGGGAGACGTCCATGTAGTTGACCTCCTCGGCAGGCACGAGCGGATAGTCGCCCTTGGTCCTGGCCTGCACCGACTCTACGGCGATCCGGTTCTTGTCGTCGAGCGGGATGCTCACCGGCACGGTGATCTTGTTCTCCTCGTCCTCGGCCGAGAGCATCAGCACCTTGTCGGTGACCTGGCCCTTGTCGACAACGCGGTACGGAGTCTGGATGAAGCCCTTGTCGTTGATCTCCGCATAGACGGAGAGCGAGGAGATCAGGCCGATGTTCGGACCTTCAGGGGTCTCGATCGGGCAGAGGCGGCCATAGTGGGTGTAGTGGACGTCACGGACTTCGAAGCCTGCCCGCTCGCGTGTCAGGCCGCCGGGGCCCAGGGCCGAGACCCTGCGCTTGTTGGTCATTTCCGCCAGAGGGTTGGTCTGGTCCATGAACTGCGAGAGCTGGCTTGTCGCGAAGAAGCTCGACACGACGCTCGAAACGGTCCTTGCGTTGATCAGGTCGGCCGGGGCGATCTTGTCGGAGTCGCGCGAGTTGAGCTTCTCCCTGACGTTCTTGCCCATCCTGGCCAGGCCGATCACGAACTGCGCGGCGAGCTGCTCGCCTACCGAGCGGACGCGGCGGTTTGCCAGGTGGTCGACGTCGTCGACTTCGGCCATGCCGTTGACCAGCTTGATCAGGTAGTTGATGACCGCGATGATGTCGTAATGGGTCAGGACGAGGATATCATCGCCGATCGGCTCCTCGGAGTAGGTGCGGATCGTCTGGAGGATGCGCTCGTAGATGGTGTCCGAAAGCTCCTTGAGCTCAGGCTTTTCGTCGAGGTAGCTCTCCAGTTCGCCCAGCTCGTTCTGCAGCTTCTTCTGGATGCGGTAGCGGCCCACGTCGCCGAGGTCGTATTTCTTCTGGTTGAAGAAGGTGCGTTCGAGGAAGCTGCGCGCGGCATCGATGTCCGGTGCCTCGTTGGCGCGGAGCTCTTCGTAGACGATCTCGAGGGCCTCCTCTTCGGTGGCGGAGCTGTCGTTGAGGATCGTGTTGATGATGACCGACTTGTCGACGCCCTTCTCGGGTGAGGTGGTCTTCATCACCTTGATCTTCTTGTAGCCGGCCGCTACGATCTGGTCCATGATCTCCTCGGTGATGGCCGAGCGTGCGCTGATGACCTCGCCGGTCTGCATGTCGACAATGTCGGATGCCAGGTACTGGCCGATCAGCTGTTCGCGCTTCGAGCTCTTCGATGAGATCTCGACCTCTTCGACCATGTCGAACAGGCCGAGGATGTCCTCGTCCTTGGCGAAACCGATGGCGCGAAGCAGCGCCGTGACCATGAAGTTCTTCTTCTGGTCGATATAGACATAGATCTGGTTGTTGATGTCGGTCTGGAACTCGATCCAGGAACCGCGAGTCGGCACGATCTTGGCCGAATACATCTTCTTGCCGTTCGGGTGCACGGCTTCGCTGAACACCACGCCCGGAGAGCGGTGCAGCTGGGCGACGACGACGCGCTCGGCGCCGTTGACGATGAAGGTACCGCGCTCGGTCATGTACGGGATCCTGCCGAGGTAGACCTCCTGCTGGATGGTCTCCTTCCAGTCGGCCTCGTCGGCCTCGTCCTTATAGGAGAGCTTCAGCTTGATCTTGAGCGAAACGTCGTAGGTCAGGCCGCGCTCGATGCACTCCTCGACCGTGTACTTCGGACGGTCGAAGCTGTACGAGATATATTCCAGGAGGTAGAGGCCACGCGTATCGGTGATCGGGAACGCGCTGCGCAGCACCTTCTCGAGCCCCTGGTCCCTGCGCTTGGCGAGCGGGACGCTGTCCTGGATGAAATTATGGAACGAATCTAACTGGACCTTGAGAAGGTCCGGTGGTTCTATGATACTCTGGATCTTTGAGAAGTCAATACAGGGTGTTGGTGTTGCATCAGCCACTTTCACATGCACCTCGCTTTTAGTCAATTGCAGGGAGTACTTAACAGTTTACGTCTTTACAAGGATCCGTAAATACCCTTTACCGGAGCGGATTTCCGGACTTCGGCCTTGCGCCGGCCCGGACGATATCGGAGTTTATTTCCACAAACGGACAAAGCTCCGTCCCTGATCGAGACGGAGCTTGTCAGCTTTTTTTGCCTTGGCAAAGATCACTTCAGCTCGACTTCAGCGCCTGCTTCCTTGAGCTCTTTGGAGATCTTCTCGGCCTCGTCCTTGGAGACGGCTTCCTTCACGGTCTTCGGAGCACCGTCGACCAGGTCCTTGGCTTCCTTCAGGCCCAGGCCGGTGATGGCGCGGACAACCTTGATGACGTTGATCTTGTTGGCACCGCCGGACTTCAGGACCACGTCGAACTCGGTCTTCTCTTCGACTGCGGCGGCTTCGCCTGCAGGAGCAGCGGCAACGGCACCGGCGAAAACTGCAGGTGCGGCACTCACACCGAACTTCTCTTCAAGGGCTTTCACCAACTCGGAAGCTTCAGTAAGGGTAAGCTTACCAATCTCTTCTACAAGGTTTGCAATAGATGACATTATTTCCTCTCTGTGTTTAATTGAAAATATAGAAGCTTTGAGTGCGTAAATCGTTTATTTCTCGAGCTTTCCGACCTGGTCGATCACCGAGACGAGGTTCCTCATCACAGCGTTCATGACCATCGGGACGGAGCTGATGACACTATTGATCAGGCCAGCGGCGCGACCGATGTTCTCGGTCTTGCTGAGCATCTCGGAGAGCTGCGGCAGCGCATCGGCACCGAACACGACACCGTCGATGGTGGCCATCTTGAACTTCAGCGCTTCGTTGTCCTTGCTGAACTTCTTGATGATCTTTGCCGGTGCGACCGGGTCGTCGTAGCCAAAGGCGACGGCGGTGGTGTTCTTCAGGCCGGAGGCCAGCCTGTCGGCGTCGGCGACGTTCTTCAGCGCCTTTTTGATCAGGGTGTTCTTGACCACCTTGTATTCGATGCCTGCCTGGCGGAACTCGTTGCGGAGCGCAGCCATCTTCTTGACGTCGAGGCCCTGGAACTCGGTGAAATAGAGGCCCTGCGAGCGCTCGATCTTGCCGGCGATCTCCTGGGCTATCTGCTCTTTTTTATCACGCTTCATCATATCGATCTCAAACCTTTAATGTTAGGCAACAAATTTTTCCTTTTTCACTTTCACGCCCGGGGACATGGTGCTCGACACCGTGATACCCTGGACGTACTGGCCTTTTGCAGCCGAAGGCTTCAGGCGAACGACCTCTTTGATGAAGCTGGTGATGTTACCGACCAGCTTGTCGGTGTCGAACGAAATCTTGCCTACCGGCGCATGGATGTTGCCTGCCTTGTCAACCCTGAACTCGATCTTGCCGGCCTTGACCTCCTTGACGGCCTTGGCGACGTCCATGGTGACCGTGCCCGACTTCGGGTTCGGCATGAGGCCGCGTGGGCCGAGGATCTTGGCAACCTTGCCGAGCTGGCCCATGACGTCCGGGGTGGCGACGATCACGTCGACGCCGGTCCAGCCGCCCTGGATCTTCTCGATGTACTCCTCGAATCCGACGAAATCGGCGCCGGCTTCGCGTGCCTCTTCGACCTTGGTCTCCTTGCAGATGACCAGCACGGAGACGGTCTTGCCGGTACCGTGCGGCAGCATGACCGTGCCGCGGACGACCTGGTCGGCGTGACGGGGATCGACGCCGAGCTTCATGGCGATGTCGACCGTCGCGTCGAATTTTGCGGTGGTGATCTCTTTTACTTTCTCGACGGCTTCCGCAAGCTCGTACTCCTGCATGCGGTTCACCTTGGCGCAAGCGCCCTTGTAGTTCTTTCCAGCCATTGACATGTTGTGTTAGTGGTTATCATAGCGGCTTGTCAGGCCTCCCACGATAGAAAAAAATCCTGTCGGTCAGTCCTCGACGACGATGCCCATGCTTCGTGCCGTACCCCTGACCATCTCCATGGCGCCTTCGATGTCGACCGAGTTCAGGTCGGGCTTCTTCAGCTCGGCGATCTTGCGGACCTGCTCGGCGGTGACGGTACCGACCTTGGTCTTGTTCGGCTCGCCGGAACCTTTCGGCAGGCCGGCTTCCTTCAGGAGGAGCACTGCGGCCGGAGGGGTCTTGGTGACGAAGGTGAACGACTTGTCAGAGTAGACCGTGATCACGACCGGCGTGATCATTCCAGCCTCGGACTGGGTCTTGGCGTTGAACTGCTTGCAGAACTCCATGATGTTGACACCCTTCTGACCGAGTGCCGGACCGACCGGAGGAGCCGGATTTGCGCCTCCTGCAGGGATCTGCAGCTTGATGAACCCAACAACCTTTTTTGCCATAGTACTCTCTCTCTATTCAGCAGCTTGAAGAAAACTTGATACTCTTATTGTGAAACTGATTTGACCTGGGAGAAGTCCAGCTCGGTCGGCGTGCTCCTTCCGAAGAAGCTGATCATCACCTTGACCTTCATGCGCTCGGTGCAGACCTCGTGGACGATGCCGGTAAGCGAGCTGAAGGGGCCGTCGATGACCTTGACCGAATCCCCGACGCTGAACGGGGCCTCGACCACCGAACGGTGCTCGATCGCGCCTTCCGGCAGGAGGATCTTCTCGACCTCGTCCGGGCGGAGCGGGGTCGGGTTGTCGTCGACGCCAAGGAAACCCATGACCGACGGAATATCCAGGATCAGGTTCCGGGTCTGCTTGTCGAGGATCGCCTCGAGCAGCACGTAACCGGGGAATGCATTCTTGGTGAGGCTGCGCTTCTTGCCGTTCTTCACCTCGACGAAACGCTCGTAGGGAATGTAGACCTGCTTGATCTTTTCGGCAAGACCCTGGCGTTCGACCTCCAGCTCGATCCCCTCCTTGACCTTGCGCTCATGTCCGGAATAGATCCTGAGGGCATACCAGTGGATCTGCGGGGGCTGCTGCTCTGCTGTCACCTTTTTTTTGACGCTCATCACGTAACCTCGAATCCTAATTCTTACAATATCTGCCCCATCACCGCATTGATCGCCCAGTCGACCGCAAACGTGAAGAGGGCAAGAATGCCCGAAACCGTCAGGACGACGACCGTCATATCCTTGACCTCATCCTTGGTCGGCCACGAGACCTTGCGCATCTCGCCGACGACGTCACGATAGTACTTTTCTGCTATATCCGTGTATTTCTTCATGATTGAGCGACAAGGTAAAGATCGTGAACGGCACGTGAATGCAGATCGTGTGCACGTCAGGAGGGACTCGAACCCCCAACCTGCGGTTTTGGAGACCGCTGCTCTACCAATTGAGCTACTGACGTATGACCACTCCATGAACCGGAGCTGATGATCGGACTTGAACCGATGACCTCTTCCTTACCAAGGAAGTGCTCTACCGACTGAGCTACATCAGCTTGTACCGGCGAACCGGTGTGGGTAGGGAAGGATTCGAACCTCCGAAGACATATGTCGACAGATTTACAGTCTGCTGCGTTTGACCGCTTCGCTACCTACCCAGGCATCCTCCTGCGAGCTGGCGATGGGACTCGAACCCGCAACCTGCTGATTACAAATCAGCTGCTCTACCAATTGAGCTACACCAGCAGAACCGAGTTACACCAACAGCCCATAAAAATACAGGGCTGGTAATATAATTTCCAGCCCAAAAAATGCAAAGAAAAAATGCATTTATTCCGTCAGCTTCGTTTTTTTTCCTCCGCCCCGGCAAAAAAGCCCGCAAGCATGACCACCAGACGACGCGGCATCAGTCGCTGGGTGAAGACCATCAGCCGGTCGAACAGGGTCGGCATCACCGCGATCTCCCCCGAATCGAGCCCACGCCGCACCGCACGGACAACGACGGAGGGGCTTGAAATCGGCGTGACGATCCGGCTCCGGTCGTGCCCTGCCCTGTCGTAGAATCCATCAGTGTCGATGAATCCGGGACAGACGGCGAAAATGCGCACCCCGGTTCCCCGGAGCTCGCTGGTGAGCCCCTCGGTAAGCCTGACCACGAAGGCTTTGGTCCCCGAATAGTAGGCCATGCCGGGGACGCCCTGGAAGGCTGCCAGGGAGGCGATGTTCACCACGGCCCCCCGGCGACGGCTGACCATGCCGGGCAGAAAGAGGCGTGTCATCGCGGCCAGGGAGACCATATTGACCATGGCCATCTGGTAGAGCTCTCCCTCGGGCATGTTCGCAAAATCGCCGGCGACCGAAAATCCTGCGCAGTTGACCAGCCGGTCGATCTCGAGCCCCGCGCCGGCACAGAAGTCCAGGACCTTCGAAGGGGCATCGGGCCGGCCAAGGTCCTGCTGGCAGACGAGCACCTCGACGCCATGCCTGGAGCGAAGCTCCACGGCGAGTTCTTCAAGCTTTCCCCCCGACCTTGCCACCAGCACGAGGTTGTCGCCCGAAGCGGCGAAATCGACGGCAAGGTGCCTGCCGATGCCCGTCGAGGCACCGGTGATGAGTGTGTAACGTTTCATGACGGCTCCATCCATTTTCCGTTCTGCCGGATCAGCTCGATGAGCCGCTCGAGGGCCTGGGCCTCCGGCATGTTCTCCACGACGCAGTCGCGGCCGACGTAGAGGCTGACCCGCCCCTTCCCGGAACCGACATAGCCGAAATCGGCGTCGGCCATCTCACCCGGGCCATTGACAATGCAGCCCATGATGCCGATCTTGAGGCCCTTGAGGTGCGAGACGCGCTGCTTGATGAGCGCTGTGGTCTTCTCGAGCTCGAAGTAGGTGCGGCCGCATCCGGGACAGGAGATGAACTCGGTCTTTGACATGCGCACCCTGGCCGCCTGCAGGATGTTGAAGGCGAGGCCGACCTCCTCCTCCGCTTTCAGGCCGGTCTCGATGGCGACCAGGTCGCCGATGCCGTCGCAGAAAAGCGTCCCCGACTGGACGGCGCTGTCGATGAGTACGCCCGAGCGGTCCCCGCCCCGGTCACGGTACCGCACAACCACCGGGATGTCGAGGCCGGCCTTCGAAAGCTCGAGCACGAGCCTGCGGGTGGCGAAAAGCCCCTGGGACGAGACGACCGAAAGCAAAAACCGGGAGAGCCCTTTGCGCATGAGCCTGGACGCGATGCGGGAGAGAATCTCGGCGGGAACCTGGACGGACGAATCCTCATGGATGAAGCTGAACTCCATGGCCGCACCTCCCTCCTCGAGCTCGTCGATGAAGCCGGTACCGAGGCTTTCACCCTCGACGATGTCGAGCCGGGCCCTCGAAACGAGAGGCAGGAGCCGGGGAAAAAGCGCCGTATCGGCAGTGGAGGCGACGACACGGTCGCGCAGCCCGCCCAGGGAATCGAGCAGCGACTGGAGCGCCGGAAGATCCTCAACGCAGCCGACGCCTACGTTGACGAACTCTGAACGGATGGAGTCCCCGGGCAGCTCCGGTGCGAGCCGTTCCATGATTTCGGCACGGAGGGCATCGGGATCGGCGATCGAGGTGCGGGCGGAGGTCTCCACCCTCGGCATGGCATCGCCGCCGAGCGGCTCTGCGCCGGCCTCGAACCTGCGGCACGGACGCCGTGCATAGCGGTAAGGATCGAACGGCATCGCTTCGTGGCCTGAAACCGGCCTGGCGTGTTCAACCACGTGGTTGACCTTGAGGTAAGCCTTGTCCCCCTTGACCTGGAGGTGTTCGTTGTACTTCCTGACGATGGCGAAGCCGACCGGGACCTCGTTGACCGGATCCTCGGTAAGCGAGACCCGGATGGTGTCGCCGAGCCCGTCCTCGAGCAGCGCGCCGATGCCCATCGCGGACTTGATGCGCCCCTCGTCGCCGTCACCCGCCTCGGTAACGCCGAGGTGCAGCGGATAGGCGTGGCGGAGTTCGGCGTCGGCCCTCGAGACCAGCAGCCGGTAGGCATGGATCATCACCCTGACGTTCGAGGACTTCATCGAGAAGAGCAGGTCGAAGTAGTTCTCATCCTCGCAGATCCTCGCGAACTCGAGCGCCGCTTCCACCATCCCTTCCGGCGAGTTGCCGAAACGGCTGACGATACGGTCCGACAACGAGCCGTGGTTGGTGCCGATCCTCATCGACACGCCGAGATCCCTGGCTTTGCGGACCAGCGGCGTGAACTCCTCCCTGACCTTTTCAAGTTCGGCCCGATACTCGGCTTCGGTGTAATCGTCACTCGAGAACTTTGTGCCGGTCGCATAGTTGCCGGGGTTGACCCGGATGTTCTCAACGAATTCCACGGCCTTCATGGCCGCCTTCGGCGAAAAGTGGATATCGGCGACCAGGGGGGTGCTGATGCCGTCACGCCTCAGCTGGTCCCGGATGTTCCGGAGATTTCCGGCGTCCTTCTCGGTCGGCACGGTCAGGCGGATGATCTCGCATCCGGCTTCGTACAGGCGCCGGCACTGTTCGACCGTCGCCACGGTGTCCATCGTGTGGGTGTTGGTCATGGACTCGACCCGGATGGGCTGGTACCCCCCGAGGGCGATCCCCCCGAAGCCGGCCTCACGGGTGAAGCGGCGGCGATAGCTGTACATCGGGACGGGGTAGTCTATGGTATGACCTGCCTTGCGGATCTCTGCGGTCATGGATTCACGGATTAAGGTTCAAGAGCAGGAACTGAGGCTCCCAACAAACTGTCAAAGGTAGCCAATGGCTGCCACAAATAAAAGGAGAGGCCGCCCCGGTCATGTCGTCGAGGCGGCCTCAGCTGAATCGGTATATTTCAGGGTCACTGCCGGATGATGAACACCGTCTCCCCGGGCTTCCGGAAGTTGTACTTCTCACGAGCCACCTTCTCGATACTGTCCTGGCTGTAGGCCTGCCTGATGGTCGCACGGTCCTCGACGATCTTCTTCTGCTCCTCGGCTTGGCGCCCCAGGAGCTGGCGGTGATCCCGCTCCATGCTGAATCGCGTGGCCAGCCCGTAATCGCCGAAGAAAAACCAGAAGACCAGCAGGACCAGAAGGGCCTGCACGATGAACCTCTTCGGGTTCGTACGGATATATTCCCAGATGTCCGTGAAATATTTCGTCATGGTCGAGAAGATTTGGTTCGGCGGGGGCCGGCATGCCGGCCCTCATCGAAACTGCCCCGTCAGACCCGGAAGGCCTTGATGCCGGGATAGATGGCCATCCTGCCGAGCTCCTCCTCGATGCGGAGCAGTTCGTTGTACTTGGCCATGCGGTCGGAGCGTGACATGCTGCCGGTCTTGATCTGGCCGGCGTTCGTGGCCACGGCGATCTGGGCGATCGTGGTGTCCTCGGTCTCACCGCTGCGGTGGCTGATGATCGAGGTGTAGCCGCTGCGCTTGGCGAGGTCGATCGCCTGCAGGGTTTCGGTCAGGGTACCGATCTGGTTCACCTTGATGAGGATCGAGTTGCCGACCCCGTGCCCGATGCCTTCGGCCAGGCGGCTGCTGTTGGTGACAAACAGGTCGTCGCCGACGAGCTGGACCCGCGAACCGATCTTGTCGGTCAGCATCTTCCAGCCTTCCCAGTCGTCTTCGGCCATACCGTCCTCGATCGAGATGATCGGGTACTGGCTTGCCCACTGTGCCCAGTAGTCGGACATCTCGGCGGAATCGAGCTCACGCTTCGACGACTTCTTGAACACGTATTTCTTCTTCGCGACATCATAGAACTCGGAGCTTGCCGGGTCGAGCGCGATCATGACCTGGCCGTCGCCGAGCCCGCCCTTGTCGGTCGGGGAACCAGCCTTGTAGCCTGCCTTGCCGATTGCCTCGATCACCAGTTCGATGGCCTCCTCGTTCGAACGGACGTTGGGAGCGAAGCCGCCTTCGTCGCCGACCGCCGTGCTGAGCCCCTTGCCGTGCAGGAGCGACTTCAACGAATGGAACACCTCGGCGCCGCAGCGAAGGGCGTCGGAATAGCTGCCGAAACCGATCGGCATGATCATGAACTCCTGGAAATCGACCGTATTGTCGGCGTGCGCACCGCCGTTGAGCACGTTCATCATCGGGACCGGCAGCGTGCGTGCCGTGGTGCCTCCGATGTAGCGGTAGAGCGGGAGCCCGGTGAGCTCGGCGCCGGCCTTGGCACAGGCGAGCGAGACGCCGAGGATGGCGTTGGCGCCGAGGTTCGACTTGTTCGGCGTACCGTCGAGCTCGAGCAGCGCCGCGTCGATCTCCTCCTGTTCGGTCACGTCCATGCCTTCAAGGGCATCGCTGATGATGGTGTTGACGTTCTGGACGGCCTTGAGCACGCCCTTGCCGAGGAACACCGACTTGTCGCCATCCCTGAGTTCGACAGCCTCATGGGCGCCGGTCGAAGCGCCGCTGGGCACTGCGGCACGGCCAAAGCCGTTTTCGGTTATCACATCGACTTCGACGGTGGGGTTTCCCCTGGAATCCATGATCTGCCGGGCATAAACCTGTTCGATATATGGCATGGTACGGTGATTTTGTGTTTAGGAAGTTGAGACATTAAAGATACGCAATGGCGCCGATTCTTCGGCAAGGGTCCGTCAATTTTTCATTGGCTACGGTTTTTGTCAGGCAGGGCTCCCCCAATGATGTTTTTTTTGTTTAAGTTTTTCTTTACGACCACCTTATCCATCAGCGGGAGGCGTTCAGGACGTCACTCCGGACAAGGTAGAGGCAGCTCCGTAAACCAACATCAAACAAAGGAGTTCCGAAATGCAACCTGTTCCAACCGACCAACTGAGGAACATTGTCGTCACCGGCCATACCGGCACCGGGAAAACCGTACTGTGCGAATCGCTCGCCCTGACCATGGGAGCCATCAACCGCCTGGGGAGCATCGACGACGGATCGACCCTGTCGGACTATTCAGCAGACGAAATAGAACGCAAGCACAGCCTGAACACCTCCCTCATCCACGGCATGTGGAAAGAGAAGAAGATCAACATCATCGACACCCCCGGCCTGCTCGATTTCCACGGCGACGTCAAGTCGGCGATGCGCGTGGCCGACACGGTGGTCGTCGCCGTCAACGCCGCCACGGGGGTCGAGGTCGGGACCGATACCGTCTGGGAATACACGAAGGAGTACTACAAGCCGACCATGTTCGTGCTGACCAAGCTCGATGCCGACCGCGCCGACTTCACCGGGACCATCGAAGCCCTCAAGGAGCACTTCGGGCACCTGGTGACCCCGATCCAGTTCCCGGCGGAAGAGGGGCTCGGTCACCACATCCTCGTCGATGTCCTGCTGATGAAGCAGCTGGAATTCAGTCCCGACAAGCCGGGCAGCATGGTGGTCACCGAAATCCACGATCTTTACCGCAAAAAGGCCGAGGAGCTCCACCAGCAGCTTGTCGAGGCTGTAGCCGAAACCGACGAGGAGCTGATGAACAAGTTCTTCGAAGAGGGAAACCTCTCCGAGGACGAACTCAGGGCAGGCATCAAGTCCGCCCTGGTGACCAGGACCTTCTTTCCGGTCTTCTGCACCTCACCGCTGCACCTCATCGGTTCGGAACGCCTGCTGAACGCCATCGTCAACCTCTGCCCCTCGCCGATAGAGCGCGGGCCGGAACACGCATTCTGTACGGCAAGCAGCGACGAAAAGCTGCTCCAGCCTGAGCCGGACGGGCCGACAGTCGCCTTCATCTTCAAGACCATGTCCGAACCAAGGGTTGGCGAAATCTCCTACCTGAGGGTCTATTCAGGCCACATCGAAAGCGGCCATGAGCTGGTCGATGCCCAGACCGGGCAAACCGAGAAGCTCGGCCAGGTCTACACCATGCTCGGGCAGAAGAAGCTGCCGGTCGACAGGCTGCTTGCCGGCGACATCGGCATGGTGGTCAAGCTCAAGGACGCCCACACCAACGACACGCTTGCCGACAGGGGCGTCGACTGCCGCATCAGCCCGATCATCTTTCCGGAACCGGTGCTTTCAGCCACCATCATGCCGGTCACCCAGGGTGACGAGGAGAAGATCTCCACCGGACTGCACCACCTGCATGAGGAGGATCCCAGTTTCAGGATCGAGCATGACGTCGAATTCAACCAGACCATCCTGAAGACCCTCGGCGACACGCATCTCGACATCATCATCAGCCGCCTGCAGAACAAGTTCAATGTCAAGGTCGAAACAGGGCCGATCAGGATACCCTACCGCGAGACCATAAGGGTCGCGGCATCAGCTCAGGGAAAGTACAAGAAGCAGTCCGGCGGCCGGGGCCAGTACGGCGACGTCTGGGTAAGGATCGAGCCCAAACCCAGGGACTCCGGCTTCGAGTTCTCGAGCGAAGTGGTCGGCGGCGTCGTGCCAACCAGATACCTGCCAGCCGTGGAAAAAGGGCTTCGTGAATCGATCGTTTCGGGAAGCCTCGCCGGCTACCCGGTGGTCGATCTCAAGGCGGTGGTGTATGATGGTTCGTTCCACCCGGTCGACAGTTCCGAGTTCGCCTTCAAGATCGCCGCAAGCATGGCCTTCAAGGCCGCCTGCGAAAAGGCCAAGCCCCTGATCCTCGAACCGCTCTACTCGCTGAGTGTCCACACGCCGGACCAGTATACCGGTGAAATCGTCGGCGACATCTCCAGCAAGCGCGGCAAGATCCTCGGGATGGAAACCGAATCCAGGTTCCAGGTGATCAAGGCGATCATACCGCAGGCATCGCTCTCGGCATTCCACCACGCGCTGACGCGCCTTACCCAGAGCCGTGCCCGGTACAGCTATGAGTTCAGCCACTACGAAGAAGCCCCGTCTGACGTTGTCAGCCAGCTCATGGCGGAAAAGGAGAGGGAGAAAACGGAGCACTGAGGGCGGAGGAAGTGGACTTGGTGGCCTGTGTGGACGTTGTGGACAAGAAGGAATAATCTAAGAGTACTTTTTTCCCTGTCCACAGAGTCCACTGAGTCCACTCAGTCCACACGAGCACTCGAGCACTCGAGCGTTAATTTACAGCTGCCCCGTCATCGCCAGCAGCTTCAGCCACCAGACCATCCATACCGCCTCGACGATGTTTTTCCGGGTCATTTTCGACCTTCCTACGGTCCGGTCGGTGAACACGATCGGGATCTCCCTGATGACGAAACCGCCCTTCCAGGCGCGGTAGTTCATCTCGATCTGGAAGGAGTAGCCCTGCGAATGGATCCTTCCGAGGTCGATCTTCCGAAGCACCCTTGCGCTGAAACACTTGAAGCCGCCGGTCGGATCAGAGACGGGCATCCCGGTTATCAGACGGGTGTAGATGCTCGCCCCCTTCGAGAGGATCAATCGCGACAATGGCCAGTTGACCACATTCACCGTATTGTTCACATACCGTGAACCGATCACCATATCGGCTCCCTCCATTGCGTCGAGCATGGGCGAGATCGATTCGGGGTCATGCGAAAAATCGGCATCCATCTCCATGATCCTTTCGTAACCCTGGGCAAGGGCATACCTGAAACCCACGAGGTAGGCGGTTCCGAGCCCAAGCTTGCCCGGGCGCGTTACCAGATGGATCCTGAGAGGTTCCCGTTCAGCGAGCACCCGTACGATTCCAGCGGTGCCGTCAGGGGAACTGTCGTCGATTACAAGAACGTGCAGCCACTCCGGATACCGGCCGAGGATGGCGATGAGCAGGCGTTCGATGTTCTCCGATTCGTTGTACGTCGGAATGATGACCAGCGTCTTCGGCCGGTTATCGCTATTGTTCTGGGTCACGTTGTCTTGAAATGAATGATAATTTTCTTCATTCTTGGCCCATAGGACCCGCAGGCCATACTGGTCCCATAGGACGTACAGGTTGAATGCCATGTCAGTAAGGCCTGTGAACCGTTGACTGCGCTGGTCGAAAACCACCCTCAAACAAGAAAAGGCTGCCTCATATCAGTGTTATGAGACAGCCTCTTTCAGTTCGATGAGTATCCGCAGCTCTTACCTGACTTCCCTGTGGAAACGGTGCAGGAAGCGGAGGTCGAAGTCCAGCCTCTCCGGCGGAGTATAGCCGAAATCAAGGACCTCGCCGTCGGGCAGCACTTCGACAAGCGCACCGGAAGGGCACTCGTCACCCGTGAAGCATGCCGAGCAGGAGATGCAGGCGACCTGGTCGATATAGCACCTGAAACCGCCCTCCTGCACATCGCCATAGAACTTGTAGCCGATGGCGTTGACCTTCGGCGGGCACTTGTCGAGGCAGAGGCCGCAACCGACACAGAGGTTCTCGAGGATGAAGTAGTGTTTCTTGGCACGCGGAGCAGCCTTGGCGACCGGAGCACCAGGAGCTGCTTTCGCAGCCGGCGCAGCAGGAGCCGCCGGTTTTGCCGCCGGAGCGCCGGGGGCGGCCTTCGGGGCCGGAGCGCCTTTCGCAGCAGGTGCACCTTTTGCCGCCGGGGCACCCGGGGCGGGTTTTGCGGCGCCTGCGGGCGGTGCCGGTTTCGCTGCTGCCGGTTTGACATAAGGCAGGGCAGATTCCTGGCGGACGCCGGAACGTCCGAGGTTGGTGTTCAGCGGAGCAAGCCGCGGCTTTCCCGAAGAAGCGGGCTGCTTTGCTGCAGGCGCGCCGGCTTTCGGAGCCGCAGGACCCTTGGGTGCTGCAGGCGCACCGGCTTTCGGTGCGGCGGGAGCGCCTTTCGGAGCTTCCTTCGCAGCCGGTTTGGGTGTCTGTTCGTTATTCTGTACGGGTTCGGCCATAACGCCCCTCACTTTTATGGTATACGTTAGTCTTGCCTTGAGATGTGCGAAGGGGCGGATGCCCCTTCGCTCTCAATGGTTACGCAATCAGCTTCATCAGCATGTCGACCACCTGGGCCAGCATCTCCTGACCGGAGGCAGCTGCATGGCTGACCGGCGGAGGAAGCGGCTTGTTGGTCTGGTAGAAGCCGTTGGCAATGAACAGGAACACCAGCATGAATGTACCGCCGAAGTACAGGAAGGTACCGGCCAGCTTGGAGTCCGAAATGGTCAGAACCGGGAACCTGAACTGGACGTCCCTGTTGAGGAACTTCTTGCCCAACCAGCGGATGGTACGGGTCTGGATATCGGCACCTTCAAGACGGGAACCGCGATCCTCGAACCATACTGCGAAGCTGATGAACCACACGAGGTGACCGATCATGAGGATGGTCGACAGGTGCGAGCTCGAGAAGATCGTCACGGTCTCGGTCCAGAAGTAGTAGAAGATACCGGACGTGTAGTGGTGGTGCAGGTGGGCCACCGAGTCCCAGGCCTTCGCGTCGGCCGCGGGCACGCCGTACATCATCGAAGCGATCCATGCGCCGTCGATGTACCAGCAGACTGCCGAAAGACCCTTGACCCCCCAGAGCATGGCGAACCAGAGCTGGTCCTGGATGGAGACACCGCAGGTGCCGCCGTAGACCGGACCGAGGCACGGGAAGGAGTAGGAGTTCTTCTTGAGGCCGAGGTCGTCCCACAGCGGTGAGGTGTGGGCAAAGAAGGCGATACGGACCAGCGCGATCAGAGAGAAGAGCGAACCGGCCGTGATGACGTGGGCCATGACCCAGTCGTTGATGCTCGGATCGGCGAACATCCACTGGAAGATCGGAAGCGGCTTGAGCCAGTAGAACGACATCATGATGTTCGTTCCGAAGATGTTCAGCTCGCAGATGGTGTTCCAGACGATGACGGCATAGACGGAGAGCATGGTCGAGAAGCAGAGGGCCATGACGGTACCGAGGATCTTGACCTGCACCTCCTGGTCGCGGCCCTTGGTGATCCAGATGGACTTGATCTGGTTGTAGAGGCCGTTGAGCTGGATCTTGAGCAGGTACTGGCCGCCGTGGTAGACACCGGCGAAGACATACAGCACACCGCAGATGATGTGGTTGAAGGTGATCAGGTTGGTGACGACCCTCGACATGCCGAACGCTTCACCGTTACGGGGAAGGATCGCATATGCCGGGAAGTCGGCAAACTCCTTCGCACCGGAGATGACCTTGCCACCCTCCTGGACGAAGTCGAAGCTGACCCTGTTGAACGGCTCGCCATAGATGTAGAAGACAAGCTTGTCGAGTTCCTTGTAGTAGGGAGCGAACGAAGGCTGCTGGAAGGCGACGAACGCGATCACGCCGAGGGCGATGTTGATGTAGCCGATCGCGGTCAGGTGGACCGAGAAGGCGGCCTTCATGTCATCGTTCAGGTGGATTGCGGCGCTCGGGGGATTCTTCCACCAGTAGACGCCAAGGGCGAAGAAGACCACGAACCAGACAAACGACATGAATGTCTCGGAGTTGATCTTCTGGAAATCGGGAACCGGAGCGAAACCGAGCACGAACCACATCAGGAGGCCCCAGCCGAGGAAGAGCAGCGACATGTAGACGGCGTGTGGCCCGAGGGCTTCCCTGTAGCTCTTCGCGCTGGTGCCGCTGAAGACCAGGTCGCCGAACTTGCCGAGGAACCTGAAGTCGCGGAAGTTGCCGCAGCGGCCGGTGAAGGGGTTGGTGAGGTTGTGGGTCCAGTGGCGCCATCCGCCGAAGAGCAGGATGGAACCGGAGAGGAAATGGAAGGCTGCCCAGCCGAGGAGCTTGGTGGCTGCCCACTCGAGATCCGCGGTCTTGGTGCTGTAGGTATCGATGCCCAGCGAGACCATGCGCGGCTTGATGGTCAGGTAGAACCAGTTGTCATGGAAGCCCGGAGCGCCCCACGGGAAGACCTGGATGCCCGAGATGTAGTAGATAGCCATGATGAAGCCGAGCACGCCGAGAAGGGCCAGATGGCCGCCGACCACCTGCTCGTCATCGATCTTTTCGGTATCGAAGATCTGGTACCACTTCGTCGAGCGCGTCTCCGTTCGCTGGAACAGAAAACGTCTCATCTTTGCGGCATCCTGCTCTTTAATGACCGATGCTCCGGCTGGTGCGACTTTCGCCTTCGGGGCCGGTGCACCTTCCTTGGGAGGAGGTACGGTCCCCTTCGGCTTCACCCCTGCGGGATTCACTTGTTCAGCCATTGTATTCTCTCCTTTGTTTGGACGTATTTTCAGGTTGAAGAAACCGAAAAAACCGGAACCGAGCCGCTATTGGATCATGGCCGGAGCCGGGAAACCCGCATCTCTGCCCATGACTGCCCCCGCAGCTTTCAGACCACGCCGTATGCCGGCGGTTCTGTTGACACTCCCGGAAAAAACAGGTATGCAAGGTCTTCCATCGAAAAAATTACCATGCAACGATAGCAAATAAAATAAGAAAATTTATTTAATAGTAAAGTTTTTTACCCTTGCCCCGAAAGGCCTTACGGACATCCGGGCCCTTTTTTACCGCCGCCCCGGGAATGTCTGTGAGGGTTATCGGGTTATTACAACTACACCTGTTGATCAACCCAGCATGCAGATCAATTTCACCAAGATGTCCGGAGCGGGAAACGATTTCATCGTGATCGACAACCGCCTCGGCCAGGCACCTCTGGACCATGGCCAGGTCAGGCGGTTGTGCACCCGGAGAACCGGTATCGGCGCAGACGGCCTGATCCTCCTCGAAGCATCGGAAACCGGGGATTTCAGGATGAACTACCATAATGCGGACGGCTTCCCGGGCTCGATGTGCGGCAACGGCGGGCGCTGCACGGTTTACTTCGCCTGGTCGATCGGCATCATGCCGGCTGGCGGGCGCTATGCTTTCGAGGCAGGTCCCGGCCGGTACGAAGCCGAAGTGACCGGAAAAGAGTCGGTCAGGCTGCACATGCTGCCCCCTGAGGATTTCAGGGACGGCCTGCAGGTAGGGGCATGGGACTGCCATTATGTCAACACCGGCTCTCCGCACGCCATCGTCTTCACCGAAGATGTTGACGGGGTCGATGTCTACGGTGAAGGACGGACGATCCGGCACCGCAACGACCTCTTCCCGCAAGGCACGAACGTGAACTTCCTCGAGGTCACCTCCGGGGACAGCATCAGCGTCAGGACCTTCGAACGTGGCGTCGAGGACGAGACCCTCGCCTGCGGAACCGGCGCGGTCGCATCGGCCCTGATGAGCTACCGGCTCGGGAAGGTCTCCGCATCGCCCGTAAGGGTGAAGGTCAGGAGCGGCGACACCCTCGAGGTCGGCTTCGGCGGCGACATGCGGGAGATCTACCTCGAAGGCCCGGCGAGGATCGTCTACCAGGGAACCGTCGAGGTCTAGGGGAGGGGCAGGATGCATGCGGCGGAGTTCTGCCATGAGACCCCGGACGGCAAGATGCAGTGCGACCTCTGCAGGCATTTCTGCAGGATCATGCCCGCCAGGAGCGGGATCTGCAAGGTCCGCAGCAACATCGGAGGCAGGCTCTATTCGCTGAACTACGGGCGCGCCCTCTCCCAGTCGGCCGATCCGGTCGAGAAAAAGCCGCTGTACCACTTCATGCCCGGCTCGTCGACCTGGTCGTTCGGGGCGCCGGGCTGCAACTTCACCTGCAGGAACTGCCAGAACTGGCAGATCAGCCAGGCGACCCCCGAGCTGCTCGACCTCCCGACGGTCGCACCGGAAACGATCATCGAAAACGCGCTTCGCGCCGGATGCCGATCCATCTCCTGCACCTACACCGAACCGACCGTGTTCGCCGAATACGCGATCGACGTCATGAAGCTGGCCAGAGAGGCCGGCCTCATGACCGTCTGGGTCAGCAACGGCTTCATGTCGCCGAACTGCCTCGACGCCATCGGCCCCTGGCTCGATGCGACCAATATCGACCTGAAGTCCATGGACGACGCCTTCTACCGGCGGGTCTGCGGCGCGAGGGTCGAACCGGTGCTCGACAACCTCCGCAGGATCTCCCGGAGCGGCATCCACCTCGAGGTCACGACCCTGCTGATCCCCGGGCACTCCGACAGCCCGGCGATGCTTGAACGGCTTGCAGGCTTCATCGCCGGCGAGCTCGGACGAGAGGTTCCATGGCACGCCATCCCCTTCTGTCCGGAGCTCTCCTGGAAGATGCTGGATCTCCCGGCCACCGCTTCCGGGTCGCTTGAAACCGCCCGGGATATTGGCAGAAAGGCCGGATTATTCTATGTATATTCAGGACAGGCACATACCGACACCGTGTGTCCGGAGTGCGGCCGGACGGCCATCGAACGCCGTCCCTGGACCTTCGGGGCGGCCACCCTCCGGCTCGATGATGCCGGCTGCTGTGCATCCTGCCATGCATCATTATCCATAACGAGGTGATCAGCCGACCATGCAGCAGCCAATAGTCAGGCACCCTGCCGTAGCCGAGGAGTTCTACCCTTCCGATGCCGAGGAGCTCGGCGCACTGCTCTCGGAGCTCTTCCCGAACGAACCGATCCCGGAGGGCGGACGTAACGTCAAAGCTGTTATCGCGCCGCACGCGGCCTACCGCTACGGCGGCGTCGTGTCGGCCAAGGCCTACGGCCCCCTTGCAGGGCGCTCCGTCAGGACGGCCATCATGATGGGCAACGCCCACGCCTACCTCTTCGACAACGTCGCCATCGATCCGCACGAATCCTGGGAATCACCCCTCGGCAGGGTCCCGGTCGACCGGGAGATGGGCCTCCGGCTTACCTCCGCCGGAAGCGGCCGGATCCATGAACTCGACATCGCCCACCACTGCGACCATGTGCTCGAGGTGCAGCTGCCGTTCCTCCAGCACCAGCTCAAACCGGGATTCTCGATCCTGCCGATGCTGTTCGGCCAGAGCCGTCCGGACATCTACCGCACCATCGCCGACGACCTCATCTCCGTCATGGGAGACGACGACCTCATCGTCGCGAGCTCGGACCTGTCGCACTACCCGTCCTACCGGGACGCATCGAAAATAGACCGGACGACGCTGGAGTTCATGTCGAAAATGGACATCGACGCCCTCGAACGCCACCAGGAGGAGGTCCGGCAGCGGACCATCCAGGGGGCGATGTCGGCCTTCTGCAGCCCCGATGCGGTCAAGACCCTGCTCGAGATCGCCAGGCGGCTTGGATGGAAAGCCGGTGAACCTGCATACCGGAACAGCGGCGATGCCGTCCATGACGACCGGCTCGCCGTCGTCGGCTATGGCGCTCTCGCCTTCTACGAACCATAAATTCGAACCCTGAGCATCGACAAACTTCCTCCCGGAGCTGACCATGCCCAAAACCCGGAGACAGGAGAAACCGGCACCGGTCACGGCTGAAGAGCCGTTCCCCCTCGGTGCGTGCTCCGTCGGAACCGAAGAGCCCGAAAATCCCTTCACGACCGCGAGGCGCCAGCTCGACGAGGCGGCCGCCCTCATCGGCCTCGACCACGACGTGCATGAACTGCTCCGCTGGCCACTGCGCGAACTGCACGTCGCGCTGCCGGTCAGGATGGACGACGGCTCCACCCGCACCTTCCATGGATTCAGGGTGCAGTACAACGACGCCAGGGGACCGAACAAGGGTGGCATCCGTTTCCATCCCGAGGAGACCATCGACACGGTCAGGGCGCTGGCCGCATGGATGACCTGGAAGACCGCCGTGCTGGACATCCCCCTCGGGGGTGCGAAGGGCGGGGTAGTCTGCAACCCCAAGGAGATGTCCCCCGGGGAGCTCGAAAGACTCTCACGGAGCTACATCCGCCAGGTCGGGCGGGTACTCGGCATCGAAAAGGACGTGCCCGCGCCGGATGTCTATACCACGCCGCAGATCATGGCCTGGATGGCCGATGAATACTCGTTCATGCAGGGGCACAACGATTTCGGGATAACCACCGGAAAGCCTCTTGCCATCGGCGGTTCGCTCGGCCGTGGAGACGCCACTGCCAGAGGCGGCGTCATCTGCATCCGTGAGGCCGCACGCGAGCTCGGCATCGACACGAAGGGTGCCACGGTGGCGATCAACGGCTACGGCAACGCCGGCTCATACGCCCACAAGCTCTGTGTCGAACTGCTCGGCATGAAGGTGGTCGGCGTCTCGGACTCCAAGGGGGCCATCTTCTGTCCCGCCGGGCTCGATCATGCGGCGTTGATGGAGCACAAGCGCCGCACCGGTTCGGTCGGAGGGTTCCCCGGCACCGAACCGATCTCCAACGGGGACCTGCTTGAACTCGACGTCACGACGCTCATCCCGGCGGCGCTGGAGGGGGAGATAACCTGCAGGAACGCGATGAAGGTCAGGGCCCGTATCGTGGCCGAACTGGCCAACGGCCCGACCACTCCGGATGCCGACCGCCTCATGCACGAACTGGGCGTCTACGTGATCCCGGACCTGCTCTGCAATGCCGGAGGCGTGACCGTTTCCTATTTCGAAATGGTCCAGAACACGAGCGGATGGTACTGGGAAGAGATGGAGGTCCAGCTGCAGCTCGAACGGAAGATGACCTCGGCCTTCAGGACGGTGCACGACACGGCCCGCACCCTCGGCGTCGGCAACCGCCTCGCCGCCATGGTGGTGGCCATCCGCCGCATCGAGGAGGCCATGCGCCTCCGCGGCTGGGTGTGATCGGCATCAGCACCTCCGGGACAGCACCTGCTCGGCCGCCCAGACACCCGACTCTGCCGCTCCCTCGGTGTAAGGCATGCTCATGTAATCACCCGCCAGAAGCACGGCAGGATTCGCCTCCCGGCACATCCTGCGGTATGCCTGCAAATCGGCCGACCGGCCGACCGGTGACCGTGGTTCCGCCAGAGGCCACCGGCAGACCAAGCTTGCCGCAAGGGTCGACGCCAGACCCGGCAGAAACCTTTCGGCCGCAACGAGGGCAAGCCTGACGACCTCTTCGTCCGGCAGTCCCGTCACCCTGCGGCTGCAAGCATCGGAGAGCATGATGTTGAACAGCTGCGCATCTGCTGGCAACCGCTCGGTGAACTTGTTCCTTTCGATGCCGATACCGACGATCTCCCGGCTTTCGGAAGATGGAACCAGAACCCCATAGACATCCCGCAAATCACCCGGAAGGCGGAAATCCGCACTGGCAATGCAGCCGATGTTGATGCTGGAACTGTAGCCTGTGGAAAGCAAGCGGCATTCGACGGGATGGCAGGCATTCGTGCGGATAAGCATGGAGGCCAAAGGGGCCGGTATGGCCACGATGACCCTTCCCGCCAGGAGCGTGCCCGATGCTGTCGTCACACGGACCGTATCGCCGTCGGCGTCCACGGACAGTACCGGCGTATCGAACACCACGTCCAGATTCCTTGCCAGCATCCCGGGCAGCGTGCCTATTCCCCCGTCGCATGTCAGCGTGTGTGAACGCCTGAAACTGAATGCGGCCAGAACCATGGCCAGCGCCCTGGAAGTCTCCTCAGCAGACTGGAAATAGAATCCCCTCAGCATCGGATCGAACATGAAATCCGTAACGGAATGTCCCAGTAGCCGGTCCGACCAGCTTTTCACCGTCTCGTCATCGTATGTCGACCAGGCGCTGAAATCGCTCAGGGAACAAGCACCAAGACAACCTCGATGCCTGAACGACTCGCGGCCGAGAGCCATCAGCTCACGCAAGCCAAGCAACCCGGAAAAGAGGGGGGAGGACGGATTTCCCGCCCGCAACCTTCTCGGCGCTCCAGCACGGACCACGGCGCCAATGGGCGAAGTTTCATGAATGAGTGACGAACATCCAACCTCCCCGGCCAGCGAGCGGAGAACATGGTATCCTGTGGACAGGAACTGCGCGCCCCGATCGATCGGCATCCCATGGAGCCAGTCGGTCGTCATGCGGCCACCGGCACGCCAAGATGACTCGAGTATCCTCACGTTCAGGCCGCTCCGCCTGAGGGTATGGGCAGCTGCCAAGCCGGCGATGCCCGCGCCGACAACGATGACCTCCTGACGCGAAATCATGGTTCAGGGGGTCGACCGCCCCTGCACAGGTCATAATCGGCAAGCATGCGTGCCGGGGCGTACCCGAGCATCGAGCCGAGCCCGAACTCGAAGAGGAGGGTGAGGAACACCCAGAGCACTCCTGTGGCAAGGCATTGGCGCGCAGACGATGCCCCTGAACGTCCGGCAAACAGCCAGGCAACCGAAAATATGATCACGCAGCCTATGGCGACGCCTGCCTGGTGGGCCGGCAGTTCGCCCATGGCCGGCACGAGAACAAGCCTGCGGACAGTACCTTTCACCGATTCGGCGGCGGTGATGAGCAACCAGAAAGACAGGGAGAGTTTAAGGTGCATGGGCGCCTCTCTTGTTCAAGGGCGGCAACGTTCGTCCATTTTCACCCCGGCAGCGGTGAACTTTTTGCCCAGTCAACGATTTTAGAAGAGTAGTGTTCTTCTTTTCTCCAGAACAGTAACAGCAATATCAACCCTAAAGGAGAGATACTTATGCAGAAATGGGTCTGTGTGCCTTGCGGCTATGTCTACGATCCGGAAGCCGGCGATCCCGACGGCGGCGTCGAACCGGGAACCGCCTTCGAAGATATCCCGGACGACTGGGTCTGCCCCGTCTGTGGCGTGGACAAGTCATTCTTCGAACCCGCCTGATAATCCGCACGGAAACCTCCGGCAGTAGCCTGAACGGTACTGCCGGGAAGGTTCACCACCACCTCAACCCTTTATTTCACCGCACCGGCATCCGCATCCGGCGCCGGTTGCACATCCCTCTTCTTCCGTTCCGCATGAATGGCCGTGGAACTGTCCGGAGCCGACGCCTGGTCGATCAGGTACTCCGGTATGCCGACCGTGAGTGAATCTGGGGCGGGGCCAGCAGGAAGGGTCATCACCTCCTGGAAGTCGGGGACCACGACGCCCCGCTTCAGCATGATGGCGTAGATGCGCTTCGAACGGTTCCTGACGAACGACGAGGAGCCGTTGGGCTGGTAGCGTATCGGGTTCGGAAGCGCCGCGGCCAGCTTCGAGGCCTGCGATGCCGACAGGCCGGCGGCGCTGGTGCCGAAGTGGAGCCTTGCCGCCTCCTCGATGCCGAAGATGCCGTCGCCCCACTCGGCGACGTTCACGTAGAGCTCCAGGATCCTGCGTTTCGACAGGGCATGCTCGATGCGCCAGGTGAGGATCGCCTCCTGGATCTTCCGGATGGGGTTCTTCGACGGAGAGAGGTACAGGTTCTTGGCGAGCTGCTGGCTGATGGTGCTTCCCCCGAACTTGAATTTCCCGGCTTTCATGTTTCTCTCGACGGCACTCTCGATGGCCTCGTAATCGAAACCGTCGTGCTTCCAGAACTTGTCGTCCTCGGAGATCAGCACCGCCTTGACCAGTGCCGGCGAGACCCTCTTCAGCGGAACCCACCGCTGCCTGATCTTCTTGTCGGTCAGTCCCTCGCGCCGCCACTCCGCCTCACGGTACTCCATGAAGGCCGTCTTCTCCGGATTGGTTCCGGCAAGTTTCGAAATGTCGGGGTACACGGCATATCGGGCAATGTCGACGACCAGGAAAAGAACGAGCAGCAGGAGTGCGTTTCTGAAGAGCTTCATGGGTGGATATCCGGTTCCTGAAAGCGCTGATTTTCCAAATTATAGCGTTTTGGCGTACGCCATGAAAGCGATTTGTGCCGGAAGGGCCGCCCGTCGACGTCAAACTTGATGGAGAAGTACCTGAAGAGCGAGGATCCATGAACAAAACGGAACGAACATGAAACATCTCAAGAGCAGTTGCATCGTCGGGTCAACCCTGGGCATATCCGGAATGTTCTTCGTACTCACCGCATCGCCAGCTGCCGCGGCGCCGGACGGCAAGATGATATTCGAAAGCACTTGCAGCGTCTGCCATTCGGTCATGCCGCCGCCGAAATCGGCGCCGCCCATCGTTCCCATCGCATCCCGGTACCGGCAGAGGTTCGCCACGAAATCGAAGGGTGTCGAGCACATGGTCTCGTTCCTGAAATCGCCGTCGAAAGAGAAGATGGTCGCCGATCCCCAGGCGATGGAACGCTTCGGGCTCATGCCGGCGATGCAGCTGAGCGACGCAGAACTGAACACCGTGGCCGGCTGGGTATGGGATCAGGGTTCTGCCGGGGGGTGGGGGCCCGGATCGGGCGCAGGAAAAGGACAGGGAGCTGGTAACGGCATCCGGAAACCGTAATATTGGAAGGAATGAAACAAAAACAGCAGGGAGGTTCCCTGCTGTTTTTGTTTAACCATAACTACTGCCAACCTGAGATTGAGCGTACCCTTGGGCAGACTCGAACTGCCGACCAACAGTTTAGGAAACTGCTGCTCTATCCTCTGAGCTACAAGGGTAGATCGTTCATTGGGCGTAAATGTACAAACTAGACCTTTAATAAACAAATCCCCGGGTGGATGATCTTATAGGGGGGGGGCGCCCCTACAGGGGTTCATCGCCCAAGAAAATCTCCCTCCGCCATTATCAACTGTCAATTATCCATTATCAACAGTTTCACTTCCTCCCGAACATCCGGTCGAGCTCGTCAAGCGACAGCCTGATGATGACCGGGCGGCCGTGGGGGCAGACGTAGGGCATGCGCGTGGCGAAGAGGCGGTCGATGAGCATCCGCATCTCTTCGAGGGTCAGCTTCTGGCCGGTCATGATGGCGTTGCGGCAGGAGTAGGACTTGGCGAGGTTGTCCCGCTTCTCGAGCTTGAGCTTCGAAGAGTTCTCCTGGTACTCGGCGATCATGTCCTGCAGGATGGTGGCCTCGGTGCCGTCTCGCACGTCCGGAGGCACGCCTTCGATCATGACGGCCATCCCCCCGAAAGACCTGATGTTGAAGCCGAGCCGGTAGATCTCATCGCGGATCTCCTCGTAGACCTCGTACTGCCAGGGCTTGAGGTCGATCTTCTGCGGAAAGAGCAGCTGCTGCGAGTTCGGGACCTCCTCGTTCATGACGTCGATGGCGCGCTCGTAGAGCACCCGCTCATGGGCGACGTGCTGGTCGATGATCATCAGGCCGGTCTTGATCTGGCAGACGATGTACTTGTTGTGCAGTTGCCAGATCTTCGGCTCCTTGCCGGCGGTGACAGAGGCTGGGTCGTCGCCGAGCGGCATCGGGGCCTCACCGGGACTGGCCATGTCGGCGGACTCGTGCACCGTGTAGCGCTCTTCGGCCTGAGGCTGCAGCTCGATGCCCGGAGCCTCCTGGCGGCCGGAATATGCGGGTGCGCCGTACGAGGGGAACTGGAACGCCCCTTCGCGGTAGTTACGGTAGAGGTCGCCGGTGGTGGAGGCCCTGCCCGAGGGGGAGGCATACCCGAGCCTGCGGTCGGCAACGCCGGATGGCGCTGCGCCTGCGGAGGACGAAAAGAGCCCTTCGGAGGTGGCCGCCGCTGCTTCCGGCGAGAAGTCGTGGAGCTGGATGGCGCGTTTGACGACCGGATAGACCATGCTCCTCACGTTCCGTTCGTCCTCGAAGCGCACCTCCATCTTTGAAGGGTGGACGTTCACGTCGACCTTCGCCGGGTCGATGCCGATGAAGAGCAGCGCGAATGGTGACTGGCGCTCCTCGAGCAGCTCGCCGTATGCCTGCTGGACCGCCTGGGCGAGCATCCGGTTCTGCACGATCCGGCGATTGATGTAGAAGTACTGGTCGTACTTCTGGCGTACCATCATGCCCGGCCTTCCCAGGTAGCCGCCGATGGAGAGGTAGTCGTTGTCCTCGGTGACCTCGATGAGGCTGTCGCCGAACCCGTCGCCGTAGAAGTGGTTGAGGCGCTCCCGCATGTCCTGCGTCCTGAAGTGGAACAGCTCCTCGTCGTCGTTGATCATGCGCCACTCGATCTCCGGGTAGGCCAGCACGAGGGACTTGACCGTCTCGTGGATATGCCGGTACTCGGTGGAGTTCGACTTGAGGAACTTGCGCCGCGCCGGAACGTTGAAAAAAAGGTTTCGGACAGAGATCATGGTGCCGACCTCGCACTGCACCGGCTGCACCCCTTCCATCACCCCACCGTCGCTCTTCAGCAGCGAGCCCAGCCTGTCGGCTTCGCGGCGCGTCCTCAGCTCGAAATGTGAGACCGAGGAAATGCTGGCCAGGGCTTCGCCCCTGAAGCCGAGCGTGCCGAGCGCGTCGAGGTCGTCGACCTCCCTGATCTTGCTGGTCGCGAACCGTTCGACGCTGAGCAGCGCATCGTCCGGCCCCATGCCGCAGCCGTTGTCGATGATCTGGATCAGCTGGCGCCCGGCATCCCTGATCGAAACCGTGATACGGGTGGCCCCGGAATCGATCGAGTTCTCGAGCAGCTCCTTGACCACCGAGGCCGGCCGCTGGACCACCTCACCGGCAGAGATTTTATTGGCAACGATATCGGGAAGTTTGACGATGGAGGCCATGGCAGATGCTCAGACGGATTTCATTCATACGACAGCGTAAGACCTAATATCGAAAAAAAACCGGCCACGATTGGGGTCAGGTCTTGTATTTTGACATTTGCAGGCAAATGTCAAAATACAAGACCTGACCCCAGAGCCCTCCCCCAGAGCCCTCGCGGATCGTCACGCCGTCACGTGTCAGGCGTCACGATCGGGTTCTTCTCCCGCAACCTTTCGAGCAGCGCGCGGAGGGCCGCCTCGCTGAATCGCGCCTTGTTCTGGCTGCGGTCGCCGAAGTGCTGCTGGGTCGACGCTTCGCCCCGGAGCGAACCGTCCGGGAGCCTCGATGCCACGGCCAGGCACAGCATGCCGACCGGCTTGTCGGCGCTCCCTCCGGACGGGCCGGCGATGCCGGTGGTGGCGACGGCGAAGTCGGCTCCGCTCCTCATGAGGCAGCCGCGGGCCATTTCCAGGGCGACCGGTTCGCTGACCGCCCCGTGCGCGTCGAGCGTGGCGCGGTCGACGCCGAGCAGCGACTCCTTGGCGGCGTTGCTGTAGGTGACCTCCCCCTGCAGGAAGCATCCCGAGGAGCCGGGAACGTCGGTGAGGCGGCTGGAGACGAGGCCGCCGGTGCACGATTCTGCCACGGCCACCGTCAGTCCGCGCTCAAGCAGGAGCCCGATGACGACCTCCTCGAGGGAGGCATCGGAGGTGGCGTAGACATAATCTCCGGCCTTCGAGACGATGGCGTCGACCACCCTGCGGTTCTCGGCTTCGACCTCGCCGCGGTCGGCTCCGGAGGTGCTCACCATGAGGCTCACCCCGGCCGCATGCGGCAGATAGGAGAGCGTCGTGTGGGCGGGCATCGAATCCTCGACCTCCCTGATCATCCCGGCGAGCATGCTTTCGCCGATGCCCATCGTCATGACCGGGGTATGGATGATGCTGGCGCCGGACATCGGTGCGAACCAGGGAACCACCGTCAGGGTCATCATGGCCTCCATCTCGACGGGCACGCCCGGCATGAGCACGAGGTAGTGGTTCCCGAACCGCTCGCCGCAGTCGATGATCATGCCCGGAGCGGTGCCTTTGGTGTTGGGCACCGGCACCGAACCCTCGATCACCATGGCCTGGTCCCGCATCTGCTCGGTGACCTCGCGCCCGCGCCGCCTGAAGATCTCCTCGATCCTTCCGTAGGCCTCGGGCCAGAAGACGAGCCCCCGGCCGAGCAGATCCTGAACCGCCTTACGGGTGCGGTCGTCACGTGTCGGGCCGAGCCCGCCGGTCACCAGCACGATATCGGCATCCTGGAGGGAGGAGACCAGGGCATGCCAGATCGACTCCGTGTCGTCGGAGCAGGTGACGATACGTTCGACCGGGACCCCGATCGTCCCGAGCGCCCTCGAGATGAAGGGGGCGTTGGTGTTGACCCTGTGCCCCTTGAGCAGTTCGTCGCCTATGGAGATGATGTCGGCTTTCATGGGGCGTCGCTCATACCAGGTATCCGGCGATCCTGAGGATGTCGGCGAACACCCCGCCGGCCGTGACCTCTCCCCCCGCACCGGGCCCCTTGACCACGAGCGGCGTCTTCAGGTAACGGTCCGTGGTGAACACCACGAGGTTCTCGGTGCCGTTCAGTCCGGCGACCGGGCTCTCGAGAGGGACCCGCTTGAGGCCGACCTTCGCCTTGCCCTCCTTGAGCTCGCCGGTAAAGGCGATCGTCATGCCCTCGGCTCCGGCCTTCTCGATCTCATCGGCATACCAGCCGTCGATCGCGGCGAGCCGTTCGAGGAACTCATCCGGCGTCATCTCGCCGCGGCACGACTCGGGCACGAGGCTCTCGCACTCGACGTCCGCGTACTCAAGCCGGTAGCCGAGCTCCCGGCCCAGGATGAGCAGCTTCCTCGAGAAATCGGCTCCCGAGAGGTCGTCCCTCGGATCGGGTTCGGTGTAGCCGGCCTCCTTCGCCTTCCTGACGATCTCGCTGAAACGCCCCCCTTTCCGCAGCTCGTTGAAGATGTAGCTCAGCGTGCCCGACAGGACCCCTTCGATGCAGATGATCTTGTCGCCGCTGTTCTTCAGGTCGTTCAGCGTATTGATGATCGGCAGGCCGGCGCCGACGTTGGTCTCGTAGAGGAATTTCGCGTTGCTCTTGCGCCGGGCGTCCGAGATCTGGCGGTAAAGCTCCCATGGGCCGGCCATGCCGAGCTTGTTGGCCGTGGCCACCGAGATGTTCTCCTGCAGGAGGCCCGGATAGGCTTCGGCAACCCTGGTGCTCGCCGTGCAGTCCACCACGATGGTGTTGTGCAGGTTCATCTCCCGGATGAGCCGGATGTAGCCAGCGATGCCGTCGCTGTCTTCGCGGGGTTTCATGGCGTCGTGCCAGTGCCCGAGGTCGATACCCTGACGGTCGAGGGCCATGGAGCGGGTGTTGGCCAGTCCGCATACCACCACGTCGAGGTCCATCTCCTCCTGGAGCGTCGTGCGGTGCGCACGGATCTGGCTGATCAGGCTCCTGGCGATAGTGCCCGTGCCCGCGATGAAGACGTGCACCTTGCGCCGCGACAGGAAGAAGGACTCGTGGATGCAGTTGAGCGCCTTGTCCTCGTCTTCGCTGTCGACGACCAGCGAGATGTTCATCTCGTTGGCGCCCTGGGCGACGGCGATCACGTTGATGCCGTTCTTGCCGAGCGTCTCGAAGAGCTGAGCCGACACGCCGGGGTGCCCCGACATCTTGTTGCCCACGACGGCGACCATGGCGAGGTTGCGGCGCACGTGGATCGGATCGACCCTTCGGGCTTCGATCTCCCTCGAGAACTCGTCCTCGAGCACCTTTCTGGCCATCGATGCCTGGCCGGGGCTGATAGCCAGGCTGATCGACTGCTCCGACGAGGCCTGCGAGATGAAGATGATGTTGATGCTGTGCCTGGCCAGGCAGGTAAAAAGGCGCGACGCCGTTCCGGGCACGCCGGCCATGCCGCTGCCGGAGAGGTTGAGCAGCACCACGCGGTTGATCGAGGTGAGGCCGGTGACCGGGCGCGGCAGGGCGGACTCGGGCGCAGGTGCCTCCTCGATCCTCGTGCCGGGTGCGTCCGGGTTGAAGGAGTTCCTGATCAGGACGGGAATGCCCGCCTTCATGGCCGGCTGCACGGCAAGCGGATGCAGCACCTTGGCTCCGGCGTGCGACAGCTCCATCGCCTCGGCGTAGCTGATGTCGGGAAGCACCCTCGCGTCGGGCACCCGCTTCGGGTCCGCGCTGAAGAGGCCGTCGACGTCGGTCCAGATCCAGACCTCGCCGGCATGCAGCGCTGCACCGAGGATGGAGGCCGTATAGTCGGAGCCGCCCCTGCCGAGGTTGGAGACCGATCCGTCCGTTGCCGTTGCTATGAAACCCGTCACCACCGGCACGCTGTCACTGTAATTGACCTTCTCCCGCACCAGCCGGTCGGTTGCATGGGCATCGACCTTCGCGTAGCAGTAGTTGGTGTCGGTGACGATCAGCTCCCTCGCATCGACGGTCTCCGCGGCAATGCCGGACTGCTTCAGGTAGCGGCCGACGATCCATGCGGAAAGGCGTTCGCCGTAGCTGAGCACGAGGGCCAGGCTCCTGTCGGACAGGTCCCTCAGGAGGAAAATGCCGCTTGCCGCGTCGCGCAGTTCTGATATCAGGCCCTCGAGCCAGGAATCAGCCTCGCCGGCACCGAACAGCTCGCGGCAGATCGCCGCGTGCAGTGCCGAGATCTCCGAGATCCTGTCGTGGTAAGCGGCGTCGCCCTTCGCGGCGAGCGCAGCGGTATCGGCAAGCATGTCGGTGACCTTCTGGATCGCCGAAACAACGACCACGATGCGGGTTTCGGACAGGCCGCGCCCGATGATGCCGGCGACATGCCTGATCCTCGCGGCTGAGCCGATGGAGGAGCCCCCGAACTTGTATACTCTCATGCTTGACATGGCTGCGTTACGATAATTCTGGTCCCCCTAATTTCTCACGGCGGAGGAAATTATACAAGCCGGCATTCCCTCTTTTTGCCGTTATTCGACTATCCCGAATTGCCCTCACTGCCGTGACGCTCTTTTGAAGGGTCGTATAAGTCCTATAAACCCCATTTGACCCATCCGACCTATTCCCCCATCCCACCCCCATAAAAAAAGGAAGCGCCCGAACCTGCGGGCGCTTCCTGTCTTCTGTGTCAAGGCAGGGGTTACTGCTTGAGCGCATCGGCGCCGGCGACGATTTCGCTCAGCTCCTTGGTGATGGCTGCCTGGCGGGCCCTGTTGTAGCTGATGTTCAGCACCCTGATGAGCTCCTTGGCGTTCTCGGTCGCGGAGTCCATGGCTGCCATACGGGCTGCCTGTTCGGCGGCGTTCGACTCGAGCATGACCCTCCACACCTGCGTGTTGAGATGCTTCGGAACAAGCACGTCGATGATGGCCGCAGGCGAGGGCTCGTAGATGTACTCGCTGCCGCTGTCGGCCGCGCCCTGCTCCGGAGCGATCGGAAGCAGCTGCTCGGTCTTCAGGTTCGGGGCAAGCACCGACTTGAACTCGTTGTACACCAGCACGACACGATCGACTTCGCCCGAAAGGTACATCTTCGAGGCGGTTTCGGCGATCTCCTTTGCCTTGCTGAAGTCAAGGTTGTTGAACACGCCGGGGTAGGCGGCCGTGATGCTGTAGTTCCTCTTCCGGAAGAAGTCGCTGCCCTTGGTGCCGGCGCAGATCATGGTCACGTTGCCTTTGGCGTGCAGGTCGGCATAATCCTCGTGGATGACCTTCTGGGCGACTTTGATGATGTTGGTATTGAAACCGCCACAGAGTCCCCTGTCGGAGGTGACCAGGATCACGAGGACTTTTTTCACCTCTTCACGGGGTGAAAGCAGCGGGTTGAGCGACGTATCGACCTTGGTCGACAGCGACGCAAGCATCTCCTTGAGCTTGCCGGCATAGGGACGTGCCGCGATGGCCCGGTCCTGCGCCCTTCTCAGCTTCGCGGCGGCGACCATCTTCATGGCCTTGGTCACCTGCTGCGTGGATTTGATACCCTTGAGACGTATGCGTATGTCCTTTAACGTAGGCATGTATTCCGGTACGATGTTAGAATTGCTGAAAGAACCTTCACTTGTCGGACGTCCCGGACCGGCCGCTGGGCCGGTCCGGATTCGTCAGGCTGCTTATGCCTTGTACTTCTCCTTGAAGGAAGCGACATACTTCACGGCAACCTCTTTCAGCTTCGCGGCGGTATCATCCGCCAGCGCACCGGTGGTCGCGATCGAAGAGAGGATCTCGGGATGCTTCTGCTCGAGCATGGCGAGGAACTCCTCCTCGAAGCGGCGCACCTGCTTGGCGTCGACCGAGTCCAGAAGGCCCTGGGTACCGACGTAGATGATGGCGACCTGCTTCTCGACCTGCATCGGCACGTACTGGCCCTGCTTCAGGATCTCGACGAGGCGCGCGCCCCTGTCGAGCTGGGCCTTGGTGGCCTTGTCGAGGTCGGAACCGAACTTGGAGAAGGCTTCGAGCTCGCGGAACTGGGCGAGGTCGAGACGGAGCGTACCGGCAACCTTCTTCATGGCCTTGATCTGGGCGGCGCCGCCGACGCGGGAAACCGAGATGCCGACGTTGATGGCCGGCCTCTGGCCCGAGTTGAACAGGTTCGACTCGAGGAAGATCTGGCCGTCGGTGATCGAGATCACGTTGGTCGGGATGTAGGCGGAAACGTCACCAGCCTGGGTCTCGATGACCGGAAGCGCGGTGAGGCTGCCGCCGCCCTTGACGATCGGCTTCAGGGCATCCGGAAGGTCGTTCATCTGCTTGGCCACCTCGATGTCGTCGGTGATCTTCGCAGCCCTTTCGAGGAGGCGGGAGTGCAGGTAGAACACGTCGCCGGGGTAGGCCTCGCGTCCCGGGGGACGGCGGAGGAGCAGGGAAAGCTGGCGGTAGGCAACGGCCTGCTTGGAGAGATCGTCGTACACGACCAGCGCGTGGCGGCCGGTGTCACGGAAGAACTCGCCGATGGTCGCGCCGGCGAACGGAGCGATGAACTGCAGCGGAGCCGGGTCGGAGGCGGTAGCGGAGATGACCGTGGTGTACTCCATGGCGCCGTACTTCTCGAGGGTGCTGACCACCTGGGCGACGGTCGAGCCCTTCAGGCCGACGGCGACGTAGATGCAGTACACACCCTTGCCTTTCTGGTTGATGATGGTGTCGAGCGCGACGGCGGTCTTGCCGGTCTGGCGGTCGCCGATGATGAGCTCGCGCTGGCCGCGGCCGATCGGGATCATGGCGTCGATAGCCTTGAGGCCGGTCTGGAGCGGCTCGTGCACCGACTTACGGAAGATGACGCCGGGAGCCCTGCGCTCGAGCGGCAGGCGGATGTCGGTGTTGATCGGGCCCTTGCCGTCGATCGGCTCGCCGAGCGGGTTGATGACCCTGCCGAGCATGGCCTCGCCGACCGGGATCGATGCGAGAATGTTGGTCCTCTTAACCGTATCGCCTTCCTTGACCGCGTTGGATTCGCCGAAAAGCACCGCACCGACGTTGTCCTCTTCGAGGTTCAGCGCCATGCCCACAACCTTGTGAGGGAATTCAAGGAGCTCACCTGCAGCGACGTTCGACAGGCCGTAAACACGGGCGATACCGTCGCCGACCTGCAGTACGGTTCCGACATCATAAACGTCCGCTTCCGACTCGAAACCCGCGAGCTGCTTGCGGAGAATGGACGACACCTCATCGGGTCTGACTGTTGTTGACATATGGAATTCGATAGGTTATTGTTAAGAAAAGAGAAAGATTCTCCGTACCTTTTTGTGGAACCGGCTACGGCCTTCACCCTCCAAAAATAAAAGCCAAATTTAATGAAAAGCTTTTAGTTATTCAAATGTATTCAAATGCCGAACACAATTTGGATAATGAGCGATTCATCCGTATCCCTTCACCTTACCGACCCGGGAATTTTGTTCCGGACTATATTATGAAAACCGTAACCGGATTTGCGTCGGCGACAGTCGGAAACGTCGCCTGCGGTTTCGACGTCCTCGGCTTCGCCATTACCGAGCCCGGAGACGAGGTCATTCTGACGCTGCATGAGGAGAGCCGGGGCGACTGCCCGGTCACCATAGACGCGATCGTCGGCGACGGCGGCGCCCTGCCGCTCGACCCGAGGAAGAACACGTCGAGCTTCGTCGTCCTCAAGTTCCTCGAATACATCCGCACCGCCAAGGGCATCCCCTTCAACGGACACATCGGCCTCACGCTGAAAAAGCACCTGCCGCTCTCCAGCGGCATGGGCAGCAGCGCCGCCAGCGCCGCCGCGGCCCTGGTGGCCGCCAACGAGCTCATGGGATCACCTTGCACGAAGAACGAGCTCGTGCACTTCGCCATCGAGGGCGAGCGTGTCGCCTGCGGATCGGCCCATGCCGACAACGCCGCGCCGGCGATGCTCGGAAACTTCATCCTCATCCGGAGCTACAGCCCGCTGGACCTGATCACGATCAGGCCGCCCAGGGAGCTCTTCTGCTCGCTGGTGCACCCGCACACGGAGCTCAAGACCTCATTCGCCCGTTCCGTGCTCCCCAAGTCCATCCCGCTCCCGACCGCCATCCAGCAGTGGGGCAACGTCGGGGCGCTCGTCTCCGGACTCCTGATGGAGGACTACGACCTGATCGGCAGGGCTCTGGTCGACGTGGTCGCCGAGCCGAAGCGCGCTCCGCTCATCCCCGGATTCACCGAGGTCAAGCAGGCCGCGCTCGACACCGGAGCCCTCGGCTGCAGCATCGCAGGATCCGGTCCGTCCGTCTTCGCATTCTCCGCGTCCCGCGAAAAAGCGCTGGCCGTCGGCAGGGCCATGCAGGAGGCCTTCCTGCACTCCAAGGCCGCGCTGCCGTCGGACATGTGGGTCTCGCCGATCTGCAGCGAAGGCGCCAGGGTACTCAGCACAACTCCATGACCAGCTTCACGTTATGATCTTCTTCAGCACCAGCAAGTCTTCCGCGCCGGTATCCATGAAAAGGGCCACCCTCGAAGGGCTGGCTCCCGACGGAGGCCTCTACGTGCCATCCGAAGTTCCCCGCTTTTCGCCTGAAGAACTTTCGCTGCTCCAGAACGGTACGTTCAACAACATTGCTTTCGCCATAGCCAAGAAGTTCGCCGGCGCCGAGGTGCCTCTCGACACGCTCTCGAAGCTCATCAACGAGTGCTACGACTTCGACACCCCCCTCGTCGAGATCGGCGACGGCACATTCGTCGAAGAGCTGTTCCACGGCCCGACCCTGGCCTTCAAGGATTACGGCGCCCGGTTCCTCGGACGCATGACCGGGTACTTCGCCGCCGAGGACAACCGGATGATCACCGTGCTGGTGGCAACCTCGGGCGACACCGGAAGCGCCGTCGCCTACGGCTTCGACGGCATCCCGAACACCCGCGTCGTGCTGCTCTACCCTTCGGGCAAGGTCAGCCGCCTGCAGGAGCAGCAGCTCACCACGGCGGGCGGCAACGTCTTCGCCCTCGAGGTGCAGGGAGACTTCGACGACTGCCAGCGCCTTGTCAAGCAGGCCTTCGTGGACCCGGACCTGAAGAAAAGCCTCACGCTGACCTCGGCGAACTCGATCAACATCTCGAGGCTCATCCCGCAGTCCTTCTACTACGCCTGGGCCTCGCTGCAGCTCGCGCGGCGCTTCCCCGGCAGCCTGCCGGCCTTCTCGGTGCCGAGCGGCAACTACGGCAACCTGACCGCCGGCGTGCTCGCCAGGATGATGGGATTCCCGATCGGCCATTTCGTGGCGGCGTCGAACGCGAACGACAGCGTCACCCGCTACCTCGACAACGGCCGCTTCGAGCCGAAACCGACCGTCAAGACCATGACCACGGCCATGGACGTGGGCAACCCGAGCAACTTCTCAAGACTGCTGCACTTCTACGGCCACGACTTCCGGAAAATGGGCACGGAGATCACCGGCATCTCGGTCACGGACGACGAGACCGCCGCGACCATCCGGTCGGTCTACGAAGCCTGCGGCTACGTGATGGACCCGCACACCGCGGTTGGCTACCATGCGCTCGAGGCCTACCGGAAGGCGAACGAAGGCGCAGGGTATCCCGGCGTGGTGCTCTCCACGGCACACCCGGTCAAGTTCGACGAAGCCATCCTGACGGCGATCAACCGCGAGGTGCCCATTCCCGAAGAGATGACGGAGATCATGGCCAGGCCGAAAAAGGCCACCCTGGTCGGCAACGGGTACGCGGAACTCTCCAAATTCCTCCGGAACCTGGACCGCTAAACGCCAAACCTGCCGATGAACCTTCAGACGCTGCTCTTTTTCCTGGTGATCCTGCCGGTGATGACCGTCGGCCTGTCGATCGCCCTGTTCCTGAACCTCATCGACCCCACCGGGGACCGCTTCTACCGGATGGCCTCGTGGTGGGGGCGTTTTTCGGCCCGCGTCGTCGGGATAAAGGTGGAGGTCATCGGCGAGGAAAGGTACGACCCGGCCAAAACCTACCTCATCGTCAGCAACCATGCCGGCATGGCTGACATCCCGCTCATCCTCGCCTCGATACGCCTCAATCTCCGTTTCGTCGCCAAGGAGGAGCTCGGCCGCATTCCGCTGCTCGGCAGGGTGATGAAGGGGAGCGGTTACGTGCTCATCAAGCGCGGGCAGAGCCGGGAGGCGCTCCAGAGCCTGCTGGAGGCGGCGAAACGGCTCAGGGAGGGGCGTTCGATGCACATCTTCCCGGAAGGGACCCGCTCCGAGGACGGACGGCTGCTGCCGTTCAAGCGGGGGGCGTTCATCATCGCCAGCAAGGCCGGCGTACCCGTGCTGCCGGTGAGCATCATCGGCAGCCACCTCATCACCCCGAAGAAAAGCCTCAAGATCAGGAAAGGAGCCGTCAAGATGGTCATCGGGGAGCCGATCGACCCCGCCCGCTACCCGAACCTCGAAGAGCTCCAGCAGGCCGTCCACGACGCCATCAGCGGGAATCTGGAGAAATACGGGCAGGCGGCGTGACGCGTGACGGGAATGAACCCGCCAACTCCCTTAATACCTGAAAACTGTAGCTGCCGAGTATTCCGCATGGCATAAAAAGGGCGGGCACTTACGCCCGCCTCTACAGTCATTGTTCTCGCTGCAACCAAGAAACGGACAGCGTTCAGACGACTCGCTCTAAATAGTCACGCGTCACGTTTGACTCTCCTCAGAGATTCTTGTAAAGATTCACCATCTCGATGGCGCCCATGGCTGCGTCGAATCCCTTGTTGCCGGCCTTGGTGCCAGCCCGTTCGATCGCCTGCTCAAGGTTCTCCGTGGTCAGGACCCCGAAGGTCACCGGGATCATGGTCTCCATGCCGACCTGGGCGATGCCCTTGGTCGCCTCGGCCGCGATCACATCGAAATGGGGGGTCGAACCGCGGATGATGACCCCGAGGGTGACGATGGCGTCGAACTTTCCGGAAAGGGCGGCCTTCCTGGAGACCGACGGCAGCTCGAACGCGCCCGGGCAGCGGACGACCGTGATGTTGTCGGCCGAACCCCCGTGGCGCACGATGCAGTCCACCGCGCCCTCGACGAGTTTCTGGCCGATGAAATCGTTGAATCGCGAGACCACCAGGCCGAACCTGATGCCCTGTGCGGACAAGTTGCCTTCGATGTTCTGTATCTGCATGTGCTTGTAGGTGTTTGGTTAGGTTTAATCATGTAGTGGACTGCGTGGACTTTGTGGACGAAGTGGACCGCCCTATCCATTATCCATTATCCATTGTCAACTATACCCCATCATCTTTTCGACAAGCTCGATGATCACGTGGCCAAGGGCGATATGGCACTCCTGGACACGGTCGGCCGTACCGGAATGGGGCACGACGATCGAGAGGTCGGCATGCGGGCGGATAGTGCCGCCGTCCCCGCCGAGCAGCGCCATGGTCCTGAGGCCTCGGCTGCGGGCAGCTTCGAGCGCCTTCAGGACGTTCGGGCTGCGGCCGCTGGTCGACAGTCCGAGCAGCAGGTCCCCCTCCTTCCCGTAGGCTTCGACCAGCCTCGCGAAGACCTCGTCGAATCCGAGGTCGTTGCCTCCTGCGGTCAGCGCCGAAGTATCGGTGGAGAGCGCTATGGCCGGAAGCGCAGGGCGCTGCACGCTGCTGCGGTACCGTATGGTCAGCTCTGCGGCCAGGTGCTGGGCATCGGCCGCGCTGCCGCCATTGCCGCAGATCAGCAGCTTGCCGCCGGCTTCGAAGGTGTCGGCGATCATCCTGGCCATGGCCACGACCACGTCGCTCTGCTGGCGCGCGACCGTCTCCTTGAGGCGGGCGCTGTACAGCAGCGTGTCGAGCACGATCTCCTCATAATGCGTCCCGCCGCACCCCCCTTCCGAACAACTGCACTGCCTAGACATAAAACGCCCCCCCGGTGGTTCTGTTGTCAATCCATCTGAACCTGAATATAAGGAAAAAAGCCGGTGTCAAGTTTTCTGTCGAAACCGGACGCCGGGGCAAAAAAAACTCCGCTTCACCTTCGAGGCGAAGCGGAGCTGATTCAGTCCCGTTGAAGCTGCGCTCAGTGGTACTTCGCGCTCTCCTCCTTGACGAATTCGACAAGGCACTTCAGGTTTTCCGGGTCCATGTCGGGCAGGATGCCGTGGCCGAGGTTGAAGACGTGGCCGGACTGCGCCGTGTGCTTGCCGAAAGACTTGAGGATCTTGGCGGCTTCCGTCTTGATCTTCTCATGCGTGCCGTAGAGGACGGTCGGATCGAGGTTGCCCTGGAGGCAGACGCGATCCTTGAGCTCTGCACGAGCCTTGCCGATATCGATGCCCCAGCCGAGACCCATGGCGTCACAGCCGGTATCGGCGATATCGCCGAGAATGGTGTTGCAATCCTTGGAGAAGACGATCACCGGAGTGTCCGGGTATTTGGCCTTCACGGCGGCAACGTTCTGCTTGATGTAGGGAAGGGCGAATTCGCGGTAATCGTCCTCGGACAGCGCGCTTGCCCATGAATCGAAGATCTGGATGGCGTCGGCGCCGGCCTCGACCTGCTTGACGACGTAGGCGCTGATGCAGTCGGTGATCTTCTGGAGGAGCTGGTGGGCCATCTTCGGCTCGCGGTACATCATTTTCTTGGCGAAGGCATAGTTCTTCGAACCGCCGCCTTCGACGGCATAGGTGAAGAGCGTCCATGCCGCACCCGAGAAGCCGATCAGGGGAACCCGGTTGTCAAGCTCCCTCTTGGTCATGCGAAGGGCGTCCATCACGTAGCCCAGCTTCTCGTCGATGTCGGGGACGATCAGCTTGTCGATGTCGGCCTGCGAACGGATCGGAGGAGTCAGCTTGATGCCCTTGGTCTCGATGATCTCGACGTTCATGCCCATGGCCTCGTTGACCACGAGGATGTCGGAGAAGATGATTGCGGCGTCCACGCCCATGAGTTCCACCGGCTGAATCGTGACTTCGGTAGCCAGTTCCGGGGTTTTGCAAAGGGTAAGGAAGTCGGTTTTTTCCCTGACCGCGCGGTACTCAGGCAGGTAGCGGCCCGCCTGGCGCATGACCCAGATGGGGGTACGGGGGGTCGGCTGCCTTTTCAACGCCCGGAGAAAGAGATCATTTTTGAGCATGGAGTGCAATGATTAATGTAGTTGAAAAAAAAGCTGCCCCCATGGACCTGCCTTGCGGCCGGCAGCCTCGCGGGCAATGAAATTGAAGTGCAAACTTACACTTTTTCGCGCTTTTATAAAAACGATAGATAAGACGCCGGATCGTTTAGTTTCCGGGAATAAAAAAGAGATGGGTCGTATGGGTCGATCGCACGTGGAAGATGGAATACGTGACGCGTGACGTGGAGCACGGAATCCCTGACCCAGAAATCCTTAACCCGTCACGCGTCACGTGCCACGTGTTACGTGACACGACGCTTACGCCGTAACGATATGGCGCCTGATGCCGAGATCACGCTCGGAGTAACCGAGGGCGAGGCCAACGACCTCGGAGAGGTGGTAGACGGGGATGGAGCCGCGAAGGCCGTTCTTCCTGAGGGCTTTCGACTGGTAACCGTCCAGTACGGTGTGGCAGAGCGGGCACGGAGTGACGATGCAGTCCGCATGCTCGTCCATGGCCTCCTTCAGGGCCTCGGCAGCCACGTTGAGCGACTCCTCTTCGGCCACCAGCAGGGTGTGGAACCCGCAGCAGCGGTTCTTGTGATCGTAGTGGATCGTGCTGCCGCCGAGGGCTCCGAGCAGCAGGTCGAGGGAGGTGGGCTCGAGCGGGTTGTCCTTGCCGAGCACACTCGATGGCCTGAGGATGTGGCAGCCGTAAAAGGGGGCGATGCGCATGTTGCCGAGCGGGGTCTTCACCTTCTGTCGGATGGCGTCAAGGCCAACGTCCTCGATGAGTACCCAGAGCAGATGGCGCACTTCGGAGGTGCCACGGTACTCGAGCCCCTCCTGCTTCAGGATGCCGTTCACCTCATCTTTCAGCTCCGGCGACTCGTCGAGCTTCTTCTTTGCGCTGCGGATGGTCATGAGGCAGGTGTTGCACGACACCACCAGATCCAGGCCCATCTTTTCGGCATAGGCAATGTTGCGGGCGTTCACCAGGGCGAAGTGCTTCGGGCTGACGTAATCGAGGTTGCTCCCGCCGCAGCAGGTGCTCTCGTGCAGCTTGACCATCTCGATGCCCAGGTCGTGCTGCCAGAGCTGGATCGAACGGTCGACCTCCCTGGTCATGGACTCGTTGATGCAGCTCTGGTAATAGGCGTAACGCTTCATAAGGCTATTCTCCGGATTTTTTTTCATGATCCTTCGCCACGTGCCCGCTCATTTCGCGGAACTCCTCGCGGAACTTCTCGATGCCTTTCGAAGCCTTGACCAGCGGCGGCGGAGGAGGTGTCCGGCGCTTGATGACCATCTTGACGGCCATGGGCAGGAGGTTCTTCAGGGTCCAGCCTACGCCGTTTGTCCTGATCGGAAGGGTCGCCTCGACCAGCTTGCCCTTCCTGGCGATATCGTCCATGAAGGCCTCGGCATGCCTTGCCCCGCTGGTGTCCTTGACACCGCGGCGCTCGATGGCGTCCTCCCTGATGCCGTGGATGGCGTCCATGATCGGAATGTGCTTGACGCAGCTCTCCTGGCAGCGGTAGCAGTGGGTGCAGTCCCACACCCCGTGGTCCTTCACGAGCTCGGCAAGGCGCAGGTCATGGCTTGCATCGCGGGTATCGACGTTCATGCGGTAGGACTTCAGCAGCACGGCCGGGGAGACATACTCCCTGTTGGCCCGCAGGATGGTACACTCCGAGACGCACGAGGCGCAGAGGATGCAGTCGGTCGCCTTGTCGTACTTCACGAACTCCTCCTCGGAGACCAGGAACTCCTTTTTCCCCCACTGCTCCTCGGGCATCTTCGAGTCGATCCAGTTCGAATAGTGCTCCATCTTGCCGACCAGGGGGTCCATCTCGACCACCAGATCCTTGATGAGGGGAAGGTTGCGGAGCGGATCGACCTTGATGACCCCCGGCTCCCTCGCCTTGTCGAGCTCGTCCCATACCTGCGTGGTGCAGGCGAGCTTGGACATGTTGTTGATGCGCATGGCGCAGGAGCCGCATATGCCTGCCTGGCAGAAGGCCCTGAGGGTCAGCGAGGGGTCGACGTGCTCCTTGATGTAGTTCAGCGCCCTGAGCACGGTAATGCCCTTTTCGATCTTGATGGTGTAGTCGTCGTGATATGGCTTGCTGTCGACCTGCGGATTGAAACGGTGGACCCTGAAGGTCACGTCCCGTTTGTCCTCGTTATGCTGTACGGTTGAATCGGTCATGGAAAATCCTGCTTAGTAGGTTCGTTCCTGTAGTTCATACCGGCCCATCGTGACCGGCTTGAACCCGAGTTTCGGCCTGCCGGCCTCCAGGGTGAAGGTGGTATGCCTGTGCCAGTTCCCGTCGTCGCGGACCGGAAAATCGGTCCTGGTGTGCGAACCACGGCTCTCCTCACGGGCAAGGGCCCCGGCGGCCACGGTTTCGGCCAGGTCCAGCATGTTCCTCAGCTCCAGCACCTGGATCAGGTTGGTGTTGTAGATGTCGCTGGTGTCGAACACCCTGACGTGGGTAAAGCGCTCCTTCAGGGCGGCGATCTCCTCGATGCCCTTTTCGATCTTCGACGCCTCGCGGTAGATGCCGACGTTCTGGCCAAGGGTCTGGCCCAGCTCCTCGCGCAGGGTACCGTAGCGTTCGTAATGGCCGGAGGGCTTCATGTAGCTGCGCAGCTCCTGCTCCTTGCCGGCGATCTCCGCCTCGGTGATCGGTGCCGGGTCGAAGCTGCCGGCCTCCTCGGCCGCGGCACGGCCGGCGATCCTGCCGAACACCAGGATATCCAGCAGCGAGTTGCCGCCGAGGCGGTTCGCTCCGTGCACCGAGACGCAGCCGCACTCGCCGGCCGCGTAGACGCCGTCCATCACCGTACGGCCGAAGTTGTCGGTGTCGATCCCCCCCATCGAGTAGTGGGCCGTCGGCCGCACGGGAATCGGATCGTCGATCGGGTCGACGCCCTCGAAGTACATGCACATCTCCCGGATCTGCGGCAGGCGCGACTTGATCAGGTCGGCGCCGAGGTGCCTGAGGTCGAGGTGCAGGTACTTGCCGGCAGGGCTGTCGAACCCGCGCCCCTCGAGGATCTCGGTCTCGAGGGAACGGGAGACGAGGTCCCTGGGGCCAAGCTCCATCTTCTCGGGAGCGTAGCGCGACATGAAACGCTCCCCGAGCGCGTTGACCAGGTACCCGCCTTCGCCTCGGGCGCCCTCCGTCACGAGCAGGCCGCTCTTGCGGAGACCGGTCGGGTGGAACTGGACGAACTCCATGTCCTTCAGCGGAATCCCTGCGCGGTAGGCGATCGCCTGGCCGTCGCCGGTGTTGCCGGCAGCGTTGCTCGACCGGTTCCAGTACATCTTGGCGTAACCGCCGGTGGCGAAAACCACCGTCCTTGCATGGAACGGCTCGATCCTGCCGGTCTTGATGTTCATCGCGACGAGCCCTTTCGAGCGGCTGCCGTCAAGGGCGAGGTCGAGGGCGAAATACTCGTTGAAGAACTGCACACCCTTCCGGAGGCACTGTTCGTAGAGCGTCTGCAGGATGGTGTGGCCGGTCTTGTCGGCGCAGTAGCAGCACCTGGGCCGTCCCGCGCCGCCGAAGGGACGCTGGGCGATGGTCCTGTCGTCGAGCCTCGACCAGGGGGTCCCCATGTTCTCGAGCTCGCGGATGATCTTCGGGGCTTCGGAACAGAGCACCTCCACCGCATCCTGGTCCGCAAGGTAGTCGCTGCCCTTGATGGTGTCGAAGATGTGCAGTTCGACCGAATCGTCCTTGGCCGTGTTGGCAAGCGCCGCGTTGGCTCCGCCCTGGGCCGCAGAGGTGTGCGAACGGTTCGGGTAGACCTTCGAGATGACCGCGATGTTCAGCCCGGGATTGGTCTTCATGGCCTCCATGGCCGCATAGAGGCCCGCACCGCCGCCACCGACGATGACGATATCAAAAAGCTTCATGAGAGTCGTAATTCCGTGCACACCCCGCCCATGGCCGGCGTGCTGGTTTGAAAACGGGCCCGCTGCTGCAGCAGGCCCTGCTGAATTGTCAGAGACAGTCTCCGGGAACGACGGCTGGCACCCGGGAGGAGTCACATGGCGACATGGTCGTCGTGGACCGGAAGCTCTTCGACGGCGTGGAGCACGTCGGACATGCTGAGCATGCCGATGATCCGGTTGTTGTCCATCACGGTGAGCCGCCTGATGTTGGTTCGCTTCATCAGGCGCAGGGCGTACTTGATCCTCATGTTGGGATTGACGCTGATAACCGGCTTGCTCATGATCTGGAAGACCGGCGTGTTCCAGGGATCCCTGTGGATGTCTTCGCCGGGATCGATAACCTTTTCAAGGATATCCTTTTCGGTGACAATGCCGTAGCAGTCGTCCTCGTTGCGAGGCTCTACGATGACGCCGCTGTCGCCCGATTTCTTCATCATCTGGAGCGCTTCTGCAACGGTGGAACTTCCCTTGATGGTCTGGAACTCCTTGTTCATCAGGGCCGATACCGGCAGGGTGCGCAGAGTTATGAGCTGGTCCATGGCAATTCCCCTCGAGTTAAAAAAAGGACAGGCTGTCCCCTTACTATTGTTGAAGTAATAGCGCTGAAGCTTTGTCGGACGTAAAGACGAAAGGTAGGTTCGGAAACCTTCGGGAGCAGGCGGGCGCCCTGTGGATTTCCGATTGCGATCCCAGCCGGGAAAAGCTGGGAAAGCATAACTATACAAGTAAAGTAAAGAAGAGTCAAAAAGCAAGAGCCGGGGGAAAAATCAGCTGATGCCGTGCGCTTTTTTATAGGCCGCCCAGTTGCGCTTCAGGTCGATGAAGGCCTCGACATCGGGCTGGAGCAGGAAGGGGTTGGTGCGCTTCTCGTGGCCGACCGTCGAGATCGGGCTAGCACCGTAATCGTGTCCGGGGTAGACTTTCGTGCCCTCCGGCAGGCACATCAGGCGCTCGTGAAGCGAACGGTACTCCAGGCGGGCATCGTCGTCGCTCCAGGTTCCGCCGACCTTGCCGACGAAGAGCGTATCGCCGGTGAAGAGCGCATCTGCGCAGAGGATGCAGATCGAATCGTCCGTATGGCCGGGCGTTTGGATGATGCGGAAACGGGAGGAGCCGAGGAGAAACTCCGCCCCGTCTGCAACGCTGTCTCCGGTAGCCGGACAGCGGTCGCCGAACAGCAGCACCCGGACTCCGGTCAGGCGCTCGAACTCCTCGTTGCCGTTGCAGTGGTCCTGGTGGCCATGGGTCGAGAAGGCGTAGCGCACCTGCCATCCCTTGCCGGCAGCGAAGCCAGCAAGCATGGCGGGAGAGTTGGAAGGGTCGACGGCGAACGCCGACCCCGTCTCGACGTCGATGCAGAGGTAACCGAAATTACGGTCACCTCCGGTGCGGAACTGCTCTACATGTATTCCCATGGGCGCCTCCGTTCAAAGCATCTGGTCGACGTTCATCACGAATGCCCGTGACGGGAAGGCCGGATCGGTTGCGATAGGGCTCTTCCGAAGCTCCTCCATGACCGCTTCCGCCTGGCCATCTTCGAGGATGGCGAAGCAGAGCGAAGAGTAGGTGCTCATGTTCTGTTCACCCGGCCACCATGCCGGGGGCCTGGCAGCTCCGTCGCAGGAGCAGCCCCTGATGGCAACGTTGCTGAACATGTGCACACCGTGAGACATGAAGAGCTTGCGCACTTTCGGCCGGGTCTCTTCGTCCCCGATGATGGCCAGCAGTTTCATAGGTCTCCTGTTTAGGGTTTTACGGCCGTCGCCATCCTCTTCTTTTCCCCCTTCTTCTCGCTCAGGTAATATACGAGCGGAACGACCACAAGCGTAAGGATCGTCGAAAGCACCGATCCCCAGATAAGCGAGATCGCCAGGCCCTGGAAGATCGGGTCGAAGAGCATGACCACCGAGCCGATGACCACGGCGCCGGAGGTCAGGATGATCGGGCGGGTACGGACCGCGGCCGACTCGATGACCGACTGCTTCAGGCCTACGCCCTCCTCCCTCCTGATCTGGATGAAGTCGATGAGCAGCACCGAGTTCCTCACCATGATGCCGGCAAGGGCGATCATGCCGATCATGCTCGTCGCCGTGAAGAAGGCCCCGTGGATGTAGTGGCCGGGGATGATGCCGACCAGGCTGAGGGGGATCGAGATCATCATGATCAGCGGCGTCTTGAAGGACTGGAACCAGCCGATGATCAGGAGGTAGATGATCACTAGCACCACCGCGAAGGCCGTGCCGAGGTCCCTGAAGACTTCGAAGGTGATCTGCCATTCGCCGTCCCACTTGAGGGCCAGCTTGTCGTCGCTCTTCGGCACCGAGGTGTAGAGCGGGTTGATCACCGCGCCGCCGGGCACCTTGATCTGCGCAATTTTCCTGTCGAGCTCGAGCATCGCGTAGACCGGGCTCTCGGTCACGCCGGCAACGTCGGCGGTCACGTAGACCACGCGGTGCAGGTCCTTGCGGTAGATGCTCTTGTCCTGGACCTTCTCCTGAACGGTCACCAGCTCGGAGAGCGGGACCATCTGGCCGGGACGGAGCCTGGTGGTGAGGGTACCCATGCCCTGGGACTGGACAAAGATGTTCGACAGGTCCTTCAGCGAGGTCCGGTCGGCCTTCGGCAGCCTGAGCTGGATGGTGAGCGGCTCGATCTCGCCGGGCAGGTGCACGAGTCCCACGTCCACGCCGGCAAGCGACATGCGCAGCGTCTGGGCGATCTGTTCGGGGGTCACGCCACGGAATGCCGCGCGCTCCTTGTTGATGACCAGGTCGTACACCTTCTGGTCGGCCTCGACCAGCCAGTCGACGTCGACCACGCCGGGGGTCGAGGCGAAGGCCTTCTTGACCTCCCTGGCCAGGGCGATCTGGGACTGCATGTCGGGACCGTAGATCTCGGCGACGATGGTCGACATCACCGGCGGGCCCGGAGGGATCTCGACGATCTTGGCATTGGCGCCGTATCGGCTGGCGATCTCCTGGACGCCCTTCCTCACGCGCTTGGCGATGTCGTGGCTCTGCGCCTTGCGCTCGCCCTTGTGCACCAGGTTCACCTGGATGTCGGCCTTGTTGTCGCCCCGGCGCAGGTAGTAGTGGCGCACCAGGCCGTTGAAGTTGATCGGCGCAGCGGTCCCGACGTAGTACTGGCTGCTCTGCACCTCGGGAACGGTCTTGAGGTAGCCGGAGATCTCCCTGGTCACCTGTTCGGTCTTCTCGAGGACCGTGCCCTCGGGCATGTCGATGATGACCTGGAACTCGTTCTTGTTGTCGAAGGGCAGCATCTTCATCTGCACCATCTTGAGCGGCACCATGGCCATGGCGCCGACCAGCATCAGGCCGACCACGCCGAAGGCGAGCCAGGTCTTGAAGGTGCTGTCGATGAACGGGGTCAGCACCTTGTCGAACAGCTTGTAGTAGCCGGTCTTCCTGATGTCGTACTCCTCATGGTGCCCTTCGTCAGACTTCAGCAGACGGTAGGAGAGCCATGGGGTCGCGATGAGCGCGACGAGGAGCGAAAAGATCATGGCCAGCGACGCGCCGATCGGCATCGGGCTCATGTAGGGGCCCATCAGGCCGGAGACGAAGACCATCGGCAGCACGGCCGCGATGACCGTGAAGGTGGCCAGGATGGTCGGGTTGCCGACCTCGCTGATGGCCGTGATGGCCGCCTGGAGCTTCGGCTGCCGCTTCATGGCGAAGTGGCGGTGGATGTTCTCGGCGATGATGATCGAGTCGTCGACCACGATACCGGTCACGAAGATGAGCGCGAAAAGCGTCACCCGGTTCAGCGTGTAATGGAACAGGTAGTAGATCAGCAGCGTGAGGGCGAAGGTGACCGGCACCGACATGAAGACCACGAGCGATCCCCGCCAGCCGAGGAAGAAAGCGACGACGACAGTCACGGCGATGATGGCCATCAGCAGGTGCTCGAGGAGGGTGAACACCTTTTCGGATGCGGTCTCGCCGTAGTTCCTGGTTTCGGTGACCGTGATGTTCTTGGGGATGACCGAGCCCTTCATGCCGTCGATACGGGAGATCACCCTGGTTGCCAGCGCCGTGGCGTCGGTGCCCTGGCGCTTGGCGACCGTCAGGGTGACGGCCGGGTAGTCGGCGCGGTCCTTGTTGCTCGAGCCGGCGCCCCAGCCGAAGCCGGTGTAGTTGTTCACCTCTTCAGGGCCGTCGGCGATCCGGGCAACATCCTTCAGGAAGACCGGCTCGGCCCCGTAGAGGCCCACGACGACGTTGCCGACATCATCGGCGCTCTGGAAGAAGCTGCCGGTCCTGACGACGACCTGCTGATCGTTCTTGAAATCGCCCGAGGTCATCTGCGAGTTGGTGGCCTGGAGCTGCCTTGCGATCTGGAGCGGCGTGATGTTGTAGCGCTGGAGCCTGGACTTGTCGAGCTGCACGCGTACCTGGCGCTTAAGGCCGCCCTTGACCTCGACATCGCCGATGTTCTCGGTCTTCTTGAGCTCGTCCGCGGCCTTCAGGGCAACGCGCCTCAGCTCGTAGGGGCTGCTCTCCCTGCTCCAGAAGGTGAGGTTGAGCACCGGCACGTCGTCGATGGCCACCTTCTTCATCAGGGGCATCTGGACTCCGGGCGGCATCTTCTCCATGTTCTTCATGAGGGCCGTCCAGAGCTTGACCATGCTCTCCTCGGTGTTGTCGCCCACGTTGTACCTGACGGTCACCAGGGCGAAGTCGGGCATGGAGGTGGAGTAGACGTAGTTGACCCCCTTGATTTCGGTCAGGGAGCGTTCGAAGGGCTTGGCCACGCGCTCCTCTACCTCGCCGGCCGATGCGCCCGGGTAGGGGATGTAGATGTCGACCATCGGCACGACGATCTGCGGCTCCTCCTCCCTCGGCGTCATGAACGTCGCCATGATGCCTACCAGAAGCGACGCCATCATAAGCAGCGGCGTTATCTTCGAATTGATGAACTGTTTTGCAAGCCTTCCGGCGATACCTTCATTCATGTTCACGAGCCTCCTCCGCTCGCTGTTGCGTCACTGTAATGCTATGGTAATCCTTGTTCGTACAAACGGGCGGAAACTTACCTGCCGCCGTAATATTCGAAATCGCTCTTGGCGACGCAGTAGTCGTACCTGGCCTGGTTGATCCTGAGCTTCGCCCAGGTGAAGGCCTGCTCCCGCATCAGCAGCTCGAAGGTCATGGCCATGCCCGTCCGGAACTGCTCCCCGATGAAGTCGAGGCTGACCTTTGCCTCGTCGAGGGACTTCCTGGCAACTTCGACACGCTGCTTCGAGGTCTGCATCGCCCGCTGCGCGCGGTTGACCTCCATCACCCCCTGCTCTTTGGCCGCCTCGTAATTGTACCTGGCCTCGAGCTGCCTGGCCTTGGCCTCCTGGACCTTGCCTTTGGTGGCCATGCCGTCGAAGATGTTCCACTGCATGTTCAGGCCGACGACCCAGCTGGAACCCTCGGTGCCGAGCAGGCTGGCGTCGTGCCAGTTCTGCTGGGCAAAGGCGTTCAGCCTCGGCAGCGACTGGGCTTTGGCCATGTCGTGCTGGTACCCGGTCACCTCATTGAAAGCCTCGAGGGCCTTCAGGTCGCTCCGGCCGGCCGGCAGCGGCCTGGCAGCCGATGCGGAACCGTCGACAACAAGGTCGCCGGTCGGGACGACCGTATCGTCGGCCGCAAGCTTCAGCATGGTCCGCAGGGCATCCTCGGCGTTCTTCATCTCGTTCTGCATCATGAGCTTCTGCTCCCTGAGCTCGGCGAGGCGCACCTCGGTGGAGAGCTTGTCGGACTTGGTCAACAGCCCCACCTTGAAGCCCTTGGCCGCCTCGGCGCTGTAGCCCTGCATGATGCCGATCGACTGCTCGATGGCCGCGACGTTCTTCCTCGCCATGATGAGGCCGTAATAGGCCTTCTTGACGTTCAGGTCGATGGTCTCGACGGCGCGGTCGGACATGAACTCCTGTGCCCGCTTCGCGCTTTTGGCCAGGGAACCGCCGATCATGGCGTCGACGTTGAGGAGCGGCTGCATCACCTGGAGCGAGGTATGGAAATCGCTGATGGCCGGGGGATGGTTGAGTGCCTGCGGATCAAAGAAGTCTTTCATCGGAACAGCGATCTCCTGCTGAACCTTGAACACCAGGTTGGCGCCGGGGTCATTGGTGTGCGTAAAGGTTTCGGAGAGCTGGACTTTCGGCAGGTAGGCCTGGCGGCTCTGCACGATCATCGCATCGGCCTGGTCCACCCTGGCCCTGGCGGCCTTGAGTGCGGTGTTTCGGTCATGCGCCATCTTCAGCGCATCGTCGAGTGAGAGCTTCATGGTCGCGGCTTCCGTGTTCACGGAACATGCGATCCCCGCCGCAATCAGGGCCAGGGCCCTTCTGGTTACCTTCATCGTCGTCAATGTTTTGAAATCAGTTTGATAATCTTCTCTACGCTTTCGGCATCCTGCCGGCTCAGGCAATTCTTCAGGTTCCTGTTCAATACCAGGGAGAAGGTGTTGTCGAGCGCTGCCTTGGCAGCCTGGAACTGGGTAACCACCTTTTCGCACTCCTCTTCCCGCTCGATCATCCTGATCAGGCCCTGAACCTGACCGCTGATTTTCTTCAGTCTGAGTATCACATCTTCCATCTGGACCTCCATTGTTTTGGACTGTCATTGTGGCTTTGCAAAAACAGCAAGGCGGAATACCCATACCCCCCATAGGTATTAATCTACGAAAAAGAAAACCTCCATCCAACAGGCACGTGCAGTTCGATGGAGGCAGTGATGGAATCCGGTGTCAGCAGGCGCCGCCGCTTACCGATAGCTGTGGAGCCGTGCAGCAGATATCCGCCTGCACCTGGCAGAGCATGCTTTCGGTGGCCTGCTGCATGATCTTGGACATGATCGTCTCGGTCATGAACTTCAGGATGCCCTCGGGCATGAGGTTGAGCGGAAAGGTGAGGGTGAAGTCGAGGGTGATGTCGGTCTCGAAATGCACTTCGGTCCGGCCGTCGTCGAGATGGTAGAGGCAGATCCTCGTATTGGCCTGTCCGACGAAGGTATGCTCACCTTCGAGTTCGACGTCGGGCACCCGGGGTGCGCTGACCCAGCGGATGCACTTGCCGGAAACGGTCCCCTCGGGGTTTGGCTCTTCTCCGGTCAGGGGGCCGGGCGGCGTGGTGCCCGAAGGGGTGAGCCGCTCTTCGTTCTGGCTGACGAAGAAGACTGCGGTAATAGGATTGTCCCTCGGATCGTTGACCCGGAAAATCCACTGGTACAGTCCATGCTTTTCGTGATGGACGACATTGGTGCAGTAAGGATTGCACTTGAGGATCCTGACATGATCCGAAAAGTAGTTCGCCGAATCGTGCAAGCAGGACTCCACGATGACCTTTGCCTGGCTTTTCCCGACAACTTCCATGATACGTATGACGATAACTTGTTGAAACCCTTTTCCTGAACACGTCGGAAATCCCAAGAGTTCCCAAGCCGGGAATCAGTGGAAACAGGCCGACGGCAACAACTTCCGAACCTCCTCATCGGGTATGTCGACGATTTTTTCTTATACTTGGATGGTATTCCAACCCGTAAAAGAACCGTCATCATCAACAGCCCCTTCTATGGCCGACGCATTCAACTACACCACGATCTTCGCCCCCCTGGGCTTCTTCATCATGGGCATCGTCTCGGTGCTCCTGCTCAACAGGTTCATCGGAAAATCCCAGAACAAATAGGCCGGGTGAACCCGGGTCTCATGAGCCGGCGAAACGATCCCGGACCGCAAACCTTTCCGATCAAACAGCTTGGCTGTCTCGACAGGAACACGGCCATATCACGTTTTCACTTGCGCAGCTCCAGAAAATATATTAGCTTTCATCAAAACCGGAAAGCCTGCCTTCGGGCCGAGATTTTCTCTTAGTGCTTTCAACAACTCTAAACATATACGACTATGTCAAACGGAAACTTCGATCTCAACGCAGCAGTAAGCGCCCTTACCGACAGCGTTGGCAAGCTGTTCCAGCTTCAGGTCGACCTGGCCAACAACACGCTGAAGACCCTCGTCGGCGTTGCTGAGCCGCTCGCCAAGACCGCTACCGACCTGATCGGCAACGTCGCCAACGCCGCCAACCAGGTTCTGCAGAGCGTTTCGGCCGCTATCGCACCGAAAAAGTAAGGCATTCGCCTGATCGACAAGCACCTTATGCTCACGCGTAAGGTGCTTTTTTTTTATCCGCACCGATTTCCCGAATCCACCTGAAGTTCTCCCGCCCATGGAAACCAGCCGACTGATCGGACAGCTTTTGCCTGCCGATGAACGCGACGGCATCGAGATCGTAAGGATCAAGGGAGACGCCTCGAACAGGCAGTACTTCCGGGTCCTGCTCGCGAAAGGCACCCGGATCGCCTGCATCGACCCTGCATTCAGGGGCACCTCTCCCGATACCTACCCGTTCCTGGTCGTCGGCAACATTCTTGCCGGCAGCGGTGTCCGCGTGCCGGAGGTGCTGGCCGTCGACAGCTCGGAGGGACTCCTGCTGCTCGAAGACTGCGGCGACAGGATGCTCCAGGACGAAGTGGGCCTCCTCGATCCCGATGCGCTCGCAACGAGATACCGGCAGGTCATCGACATCCTCGTGAAGATCCAGTCGATCCCCCCGGATGGGTCCGCGCCTTTCTCCCTGAGCTTCGACCACGACAAGCTGATGTTCGAGTTCGACTTCTTCATCCGCCACGCCCTTCACGGCATGTTCGCGGGAGTGCTCGACCGGGAGGCCGTCACGCAGCTCAGGCGGGAGTTCGAAGCCATCACTTCCCTCCTGGTCATTCCCGGGCACTTCGTCCTGAACCACCGGGACTTCCACAGCCGGAACATCATGCTCTTGGGGGATGAGCCAGTGGTCATCGATTTCCAGGACGCGCGTCTCGGCCTGCCCCAGTACGATGCCGTGTCGCTTCTCAGGGACTCCTACGTGACCCTCGAGGCCCCGTTGGTCGACTCGCTCAAGGAGTACCACTTCGGTGAGCTTGAAAAAAGGGGGGCGATCGCGATGGATTTCGACGAGTACCTCCGGTATTTCGACCTGATGGCCTTCCAGCGCAACGTCAAGGCGCTCGGGACTTTCTGCTACCAGGTCTCGGTGGCCGGAAACCCGAGCTTCGAACGGAGCATCGCCCCGACAGCGGGGTTCCTTCCCGACTATATCGGGAGACGCCCCGAACTGGCCGCTGCCGGGCGTCTCCTGGAGCCGTTCATCAGGCGCTGCTCCTTATGAACGCATTCGTCCTTGCCGCCGGATTCGGCACGCGCCTCCAGCCCCTGACCGATACCACTCCGAAACCGCTCGTGCCGGTACTGAACGTTCCGAGCATCTGCTACACCCTGTTCCTGCTCAAGGAGGCGGGATTCCGGAAGGCGATCGTCAATATCCACCACCATCCGGAGAGCCTCCACCGTTTCTTCGGGCAGCACGATTTCGGGAGCCTCGAGGTCGAACTCTCCGAAGAGCCGACCATCCTCGGCACGGGGGGCGGGCTGAAGAAGTGCGAGCACCTGCTTGCAGAGGGCGACTTCCTGCTCATCAACAGCGACATCATCAGCGACATCGACCTTACTGCCCTCGTCGCCCACCACCGGCGGAGCGGCCTTGGCGGCACGCTCGTCCTGCACGAGACCCCGCTCGCCCCCGAGATAGGGCAGGTTGGCGTCAGTGACGGAAGGGTGCTCGACTTCCGGAACATGCGCGGCACCGGCCTGCTGTCGCAGCTGATCTACACCGGCACGGCCGTGCTGAGCCCGGCGGTCTTCAGGTATCTGTGCGAGGAGTTCTCGAGCATCGTCGACACTGGCTTCACCGGGCTGATCGACAACGAGGGACTTGGCTGGCACGAGCACAGGGGGCTGTGGCAGGACATCGGCACCCTGCAGAATTTTTACCGGGCGAACCTTGACGACAATTTGCGTATCCTTCAGCTCGAACCCCGCATGAAACAGCTTCTCGGCATGGGGCCATGCATGGTTTCCGGGAGCGCCTCGATCCATCCCGCGGCTCACGTCCACCGCTCCGTCGTGGGCGACCGGTGCGTTATCGGGGCAGGTGCCGGGGTGGAGCATTCGGTACTCCTGCCGGACACCGTCGTCGGCGAGGGGGCGCACATCAGGAACTCGATCGCCGGGCCGGGCTGGATACTTCCGCTCTGAGGCCGGCTCCACCAGCAAACCAGAACCGTATGGTGCTCAACGGACTCGACATACTGCTTCAGGACACCGCTCCCTGCAGGAACCGCCGGATCGGCCTGATCGCCAACCAGACTTCGGTCTCTGCCGGACTCGGGTACTCGTGGAACCTGCTCGAACGGCGGGGCATACGCCTGACGAGGATCTTCTCTCCCGAACACGGCCTCTTTTCGACCGAGCAGGACCAGATCGCGGTCGACAGCCAGCCGGGTACCGGATGCGAGATCGTCAGCCTGTACGGAAATTCGGAGAAGTCGCTCCTTCCCGACCGGTCGCACCTCGAAGGGCTTGACCTGGTGCTGTTCGACATCCAGGACATCGGTTCGCGCTACTACACCTACGTCAACACCCTCGCCCTGTTCATGGAAGCAGCCCAGGGCCTCGACATCGAGGTCATGGTGCTCGACCGCCCGAACCCGCTGGGCGGGGCGATGATCGAGGGACCGCTGCTCGACCCGGCGTACCACTCCTTCGTCGGGGTCATGCCGGTGCCGGTACGGCACGGCCTCACCGCCGGCGAGATCGCACATTTCTACCGGGACTACAGGAAGCTGGACATCAACCTGAGCGTCGTGCCGATGCAGGGATGGCGCCGTTCGATGCTCTTCCCCGAAACCGGCCTTCCATGGGTGCCCCCCTCGCCGAACATGCCCTCCTTCCCGGTGGCCGAGGTCTACCCGGGGATGTGCCTCTTCGAGGGGCTCAACGTCTCGGAAGGCAGGGGCACGACCATGCCCTTCCTGATGAGCGGCGCACCGTTCATCGATCCGTTCGAGCTTGCCGCACGCCTCGAATCGATGCCGCTCGAGGGGGTCGTGTTCAGGCCGACCTGGTTCAGGCCGACCTTCCACAAGTACCGGGACGAAGTGATCGGCGGCATCTACCTGCATGTCACCGACCACGCTCGCTTCAGGCCTTTCGCCACGGGTGTCGCCATGACCTGTGCGATCAGGGAGCTCTATGCCGACCGGCTGTCGTTCCTCGACGGGGTCTACGAGTTCAACGACACCATCCCCGCGTTCGACCTGCTGGCCGGAAGCGGCAGCATCCGTTCGATGATCCTGGGCGGGAAGCCTGTCGGTTCGATACTTGCCTCCTGGGAGCAGGACGAAGCCGGATTCGCGGCGCTCAAGCCGAACTTCCACCTGTACGACGATTGAAGCCGGGCAAAAGGACATGTCGCACATTTTATCCAAATCGGAATCGCCATCGTGTTCGAAATCGACTTTTTCCACTCACCGCACCAGGAGCGGTCGATTGCGATTTGGATTTCGATTCCGATGATGAACGCATGCGCCCGTCATAGCCTGGACATTCATGCGATATTTTACCATTGACATAAAACCGGACAACTCCCATGCAGCCGCTTGACCTGTCGATCGTCCTCCTCTTCCTTGCTGCCAACACGCTGTTCGGGCTCTGGCACGGCAGGAGCAACAAAAGCACCGGAGACTATTTCCTCGGTGGCCACAAGCTGCCCTGGATCGCCTCGATGTTCTCCATCGTGGCCTCGGAAACCTCCATGCTCACCTTCGTGAGCGTTCCAGGCCTCGCCTACCGGGGCGACTGGACCTTCCTCCAACTGGCGATGGGCTATATCGTGGGCAGGATACTGGTCAGCACCATCCTCCTGCCGCTCTATTTCTCTCACGGGGTCAACTCCATCTACCAGGTGATCGGCATCCGCTTCGGACAGAAGATGCAGAAAGTGGCCTCGATCGTGTTCCTGGTCACGCGGACGCTCGGCGACGCCCTCCGGCTGTTCGCCGCAGGGGCCATTGTCGAGGTGGTGACCGGATGGTCGCTTCCCCTGTCGATCATCGTGATCGGGCTGGTCACCCTCGTCTACACCCTCTTCGGCGGCATCAAGGCCGTCGTGTGGCTCGAAAGCTTCCAGTTCGGCCTCTACCTTGCAGGCGGCCTCCTGTCGATCGGCTTCGTCCTGCACGCCATGGGCACCCCCATGCCCGACCTCCTTTCCAGGCTCGAAGCCGCTGGCAAGCTGAGGATCATCAACCACGACAGCCACATCTTCACCGTCCCTCTGACCTTCTTCGGGGCATTTTTCGGAGGAGCGCTGCTGTCGCTCTGCTCGCACGGCGTCGACCACATGATGGTCCAGCGGGTGCTCGGATGCACGAACCTCTCCGCCGCGCGCAAAGCCATGGTCGGAAGCGGCTTCTTCGTGCTGTTCCAGTTCTCCGTTTTCCTGCTCGCCGGATCGATGATCTACCTGTTCATGCAGGGGGCGCCCATCCAGAAAGACCGCGAGTTCGCCAATTTCATCGTCCACCACCTGCCGATCGGCCTGAAAGGCCTGCTGATCGCGGGAGTGCTGTCGGCCGCCATGTCAACCCACAGCTCGGCGATCAACTCGCTGGCCTCCTCGACGGTGAACGACCTCCTGGGCGGCAGGGCGACGCTCGGCACCTCGAGGCTGATCAGCCTTGCATGGGCGGTCCTGCTCGTGGCCATCGCCCCGCTGTTCGACGCGCGCAACGAAGCCATCGTCATGCTCGGGCTGGAGATCGCCTCGTTCACGTACGGCGGCCTGCTCGGGCTCTTCCTGCTGTCGAAAAGCAGTAGATCCTACAGGACAGCAAGCCTCGGGACCGGCCTCCTTGCAAGCATGCTCGTCGTCTTCCTGCTCAAGCTGGTCGGCCTGGCCTGGACCTGGTACATCGCCGTCTCGGTCGTGGTCAACCTGACGGTCACCATCGGAATGGAACGCCTGCTTACCGGCAGACGGCCGGACTCGGGGCAATAGCAGTTTTTATCTTGCAATCTCTTATCTTGATCCATACTCCGCGTATGCAGTCGGGCCTGACCGGGGGCACGGAGAGATCTGAATCCGGTTCACCAGAAACGATCAGCGTATCGGCCATGAAACGTTACGAACCCATTCTTGTCATCGAAGACGAGGAGGATATCCGGCAGATGATCTGCGACATCCTCGAGGACGAGGGATATGAAACCCTTCAGGCATCCAACGGCATCGAAGGCATGGAAGCCCTGAAACGATCGCCGGAGATCGGCATCGTCATCACCGACCTGATCATGCCGGAAAAGGAGGGGATCGAAACGATCGCCGAAATCAGGAAGGATTTCCCTGGCCTCAGGATCCTTGCCATTTCAGGCGGCGGCATCTGCATGCCTGAGAACTACCTCAACCTTGCGCGGGCCCTGGGTGCGAATGCGACGCTCAGCAAACCTTTCGGAAGAAAGGAACTGCTGAACGCCCTTGAAAATCTCGTACGCTGACCGCGTACCTGCCGAGAGATTCCGTCTGACAAAGGCGGCAACCATGGCTTAATTACACGTATATTCCATTTTATCCTTTGCGGCCAGAGCTGGTCGGACAGCCCCCGGGCGATTGTCCGGCAGCAACGGGGAGAACTGTTTCAACCATGTCCACAGCAACCACAGAACCACCATACCACGGATGCCGCAGGGGAGAGGTGTCGGCCGATGCGCCGCTCCTCGAGCGTATTGCGGAACTGGAGCGACGGCTCGCTGCGGCCGAGCGCTCCGCTGCGGACCTGTCTATGGCGCTCGACGCGACGATGGCCGGTTACTGGGAGTGGAATATCAATACCGGTGCCCTCCGGGTGAACGGGAGATGGGCCGCCATCATCGGCTACGATCTCGAGGAGCTTGGTGAAACCACCATTGAGCTTTGGAAGCAACGATGCCATCCTGACGACCTGGTGATGTCAAACCGGCTGCTCCAGGAGCACTTCGACGGAAAAACCGGCATCTACGAGATGGAGTTGCGGATGCTCCACAAGGAGGGGCACTGGATCTGGGTCCTCGACCGGGGCAAGGTTTTCGAGCGGGACAGTGACGGGCATCCCGTGCGAATGATCGGATCACACCAGGAGATCAGCGACAGGAAAGCGGCGGAAAAGGAACTGGCTTCGAGCAGGTCGTTCGAGCAGATGACGACGACCATTTCGAACAGCTTCCTCAATTTGCCGGCGGAACAGGTCGACGGGATGGTGCTTGAGACCCTCAGGCTCATCGGCGAACAGCTCGGGGCGGACCGTGCATATGTCTTCCTCTTCTCGGACGACATGAGTGTGATGGACAACACCCACGAATGGTGCGCCGAGGGTATCGCGCCGCAGATCGACCAGCTCCAGGAGATGCCTACCGACACCTGTGTCTGGTGGATGGAGCGGATTTACAGGAACGAGATCATCTATATCCCCAGGGTCGACCAGATGCCCGAAGAGGCCGCGGTCGAAAAAGAGATCCTTGAGGCGCAGGACATCCAGTCGCTGATCGAGATCCCGCTGACCACCAGCTCCCGGCCCTTCGGCTATATCGGTTTCGACGCCGTCAGGGAACCCCGCAACTGGCAGCCCGAAACCGCCTCGGTGCTGAAGCTCGCCGGCGGGGTCATCGCCAACGCCCTGCAGCGCCAGAAGATCGAGAAGGTCATACAGGCCGAACTCGATCTGGCCATAAAGCTGAGCTCGACGTCGTCGTTCCGGGATACCCTGTCCGTCATCCTGAAAAGCGCCCTCGCGATATCGAAAATGGAGGCGGGGGGCATCTACCTGATCGACCACGAAAGCAAAAGCCTCACCCTGGCTTACCAGGAGGGGCTTTCGCCAGACTTCATCACGCACTCCAGATACTACCCGATCGATTCGGCACAGGGTCGGATCATCCTTGAGGGAACCCCCCGGTACACGACGTACAGCAAGCTCGGCATACCCGAAGACCAGCTGATAGCCGATGAAAAACTGAACGCCGTTGCGATCCTGCCGGTCAGCTACCATGGCGAGGTGATCGCCTGCCTCAACATCGCTTCCCGCCGGCTTTCAGGAATCTCGGAACTGGCCCGGAAAGGGCTTGAGACCATCACCTCCCACATCGGCGAGGCAATCATGCACGCCCGCCATGAGCAGCATATCGCCGAAACCAAGAACAACCTCGAATCGCTGTTCGATACGATCGAGGACCTCCTGTTCATCATCGACATGGACTGCAGGGTGATCGCGACCAATGCCGCCGTCAGCAAAGTCCTCGGCTACCCGTCGAACGAGGCGTCGGGACGATCCAAGCTTGAATTCCATCCCGAAAGCAGGCGCGAGGAGGTCGGCACGATACTCGAGGGCATGATCAGAGGCGAGATAAGCTCATGCACGATCCCGCTGGAGACGGCCGGAGGCGAACTGGTGCATGTCTACACCAAGGCGACCAAAGGCATCTGGGACAAGAAACCGGTGCTGTTCGCCCTCAGCAGGGACATGTCCGAACAAGTCAGGTCGCAACGGGACCTCGTCGAAAACAGGCAGCAGTTGCGGGGGCTGACCGAACTGCTGCCCCTGCCGCTGTTCGAGATCGACGCCGCCCTCAGGCTCACCTATGCAAACCACATCTGCAGCGAAGCGTTCGGCTATTCCCAACCGGATTTGGAGAAGGGGTTTGATGCCTTGGGGTTCTGCATCCCGGAAGAGCACGACAAGTTCCATGACTACCTGCACACCATCATCGAGGAAAAAGGGAACCTACCCGGCAGCAACGAATACACCTGCATCAGGAAAGACGGCAGCCGGTTCCCGGCACTCTTCTACAGCATGCCGATCGTGAGGAATGGGACAACTGTGGGGGCCAGCGGCCTGTTCGTCGACCTGACCGAAACGAAACTGGCAGAAAACGCCCTCAGGAACAGCGACATCCAGCAGCGGATAGCCCAGGAGTTCAAGAGCCTGATCGACAATATACCCGGAGCCGTATACCGGATCAGCGGCAAGGGGGCGGAGATGCTCTCGATGCTCCCCGATTCTGTTCCGGATTTCTCACCGAAGGAGTATGAATCCGACCTTTTCGAAACGATGGCCATGGTCCATCCCGACGACCGCCCGTCCGTCATCGAATCGAACATCCGCCTGAGGTCGGCCAAAAGTTCCGAAACCCTCACCTACAGGATCATCGACAAGCAGGGCGGGGTACACTGGATCGAGGACAGGAAGACCTCCACGTTCACCCCGGAGGGCAGCTATACGGGCATCGACGGCATCCTGTTCGACGTCACCCGCAGGATCGAGGCCCAGAACGACAAGCATCGCCTTGAGTCCCAACTCCGCAAATCGCAGCGACTGGAGACCATCGGAACGCTGGCGGGAGGCATCGCGCACGATTTCAACAACATCCTCACGCCGATCCTCGGATATGCGGAAATGGGTGCGATCAGCATCGCCCAAGGCACCCCGCTGCACGAATATTTCACCGAAATCATGCTTGCCGCCGAAAGGGCGCAGAACCTGGTGTCGCAGATCCTGACATTCAGCAGGGCCCAGGAAACCAAGCAGGCCGCCGTCAGCGTGCAGGCGATCGTCAGCGAAGCGCTCAAGCTTCTCCGCCCGTCCATCCCGTCGACCATTACCATCGAGCAGCATATCGACAAGAGATGCGGCAACGTGCTGGCGGACCCGTCGCAGATCCACCAGGTGATCGTCAACCTGTGCACCAATGCCTTCCATGCCATGGAAAACACCGGCGGGACGCTCCGCATCGACCTGAACGAGACCGTCCCCGACGAAAGCATGCTCAAGACGTTTCCGAAGCTCCGGCCCACCAGCTATATTTCCCTTAAGGTTTCGGATACCGGCGTGGGCATGGATGACGCCACGATCGAGCGGGTGTTCGAGCCGTTCTTCACGACCAAAGCGGTCGACAAGGGAACAGGGTTGGGGCTGTCGGTCGTCCACGGCATCATCGTCAGCTGCAACGGGGAGATAACCGTCGAAAGCCATCCCGATAAGGGGACGACCTTCTGCGTCTACCTGCCCGTCATCAATGAAAAAACGGCCATCGACCGCATTGAGGTGCAACCGATAACGGGAAGCGGCAGCATCCTGTTCATCGACGACGAAAAAGCTGCCGTCCAGATGATGACCATCATGCTGAAAAAACTTGGATTCTCGGTCGAGGCCAAAAACTCGCCGCTTGAAGCGCTCATGCTCTTCAGGGAGGATCCTCGTCGGTTCGACCTCGTCATCACCGACCTCACGATGCCCGAAATGACCGGTCTGCAACTTGCCGGGGAGTTACGCAAGATCAGCCCGAACCTTCCGCTCATCCTGATGACCGGATATGGCAAGAACATCGAGTATACCATGCCGCTGAACCGTTACGGCATCAGCAAACTCCTCAAAAAACCGGTGAAACTTGCCCATCTGGCAGCCACCGTCAATGAGCTCCTCTTCAACAACCACCATCAACAACTACCATCATGAAAATACTCGTCATTGACGACGATCCTGCAGTCAGGAAGTTCATCGTCACCACCCTGAAACGGGAAAACTATACCGTTTTCGAGGCTGAGAACGGCTCGGAAGGTCTGCAGGTGCTCCAGAATGAACGGGACATCAGCACCATCATCACCGACCTGATCATGCCAGAAAAAGAGGGCATCGCAACGATCATGGAGGTAAGGAAACTGAATCCCTCCGTCAAGATCATGGCCATCTCCGGCGGCGGCAAGGTCGGTCCCGAGAACTATCTGGTGCTCGCCGATGCCCTCGGAGCCAACGCCACCCTCAAGAAGCCCTTCAGCGGCCAGGAGCTGCTCATGAGCCTGAAGCTCATGGAGTGATTACTCTTTGAACGAGGCGGCTCACCAAAAGGATGAAGGGGCCTTCGGGCCCCCTTTTCCTTTTTATGCCCTCCCCTGTTGACGACCGATGCATGATTGAGTACATTGAATCAGGGAAAACCTCCTGTCCCTTTTGTTGCTTCCCAATTCGAACAAAAGGAGATCTATCATGGCAAACGACCCAAACATCAAGCCGGGGCAACCGGTGACATCCGCGGTGCAAAGCCTTGCGGACCTGGGAGTCCTCCAGGTCAACCTGGTAGTCAAGGGCATCGAAGCGTTGGCGCCTGTTGCGGGATCACTCGCCAAAACCACGACCGACATATTTGCCGCTTCGGTGAACCTGCTGGTATCGGCAACGGGCGCGACGGCAGGAGTAGTGGCCTCCGCCGGGGGAACGGTCCTGAATGTGATGGGCACCATCGCCATCGCACCGGTCAGGCTCATAGGCACTCTTGCCGGAGCTCTTGTATCGACGGCGCAATCAGGCATCGGCCTTGCGCTTAATGCCATCGGCAGCATCCTGCCGGTACGCAAACCCGCCTGAAAAGCGGTTCACAGACAAACAAAAGGCATGTCTTCCGACATGCCTTTTGTTGCTTGAGGCCTGTTACGCCGAAAGCCTTTCATAACACCCCTCAAGGGTCACTTGCGGCTCTTCGGCCTCGCTGACCACTTCGAACGTCAGGTTTTTGGCCCTGGCGGCCCAAAGGGACAGCACCGCCAGTTCAGCGACATCAGAACGATTGGTCCAGCCGTTCCAGATCCTGTCGCCCTGGTCCACATGCAGGCGATGCTGCAACGGTTCGCCATCCTTCAACCCTCCAGGCCGGATGATGGTGTAGGAGCGCCCCTTCTGACCGAACACCTTTCTCAGATGATTTTCGGCGGCAAGCTTCATCGAAAGTACGCCTCCGAACAGGTTGAGGGGATGGAACCATTTCGTGACCGCTATTGAGCTCACCATGGCGAAATGCCTTATCCCCGCCTTTGCGGCTTCATCTATGAGCAGGATGGTGCCGTCTCGATCGACTTCGGCAGGAGAAGACTCCCCGGTGAAAGCACTGGACCCCAGCGCCGAGATCACGGCATCGCACCCCTCGACAGCCCGGGCGACCTCCTCCCTTGCCTGTACCCGCCCTACGGCAATCTCCACCCGATCGCCGAAAAGCTCACGCGCCTTCCGCTCTGAGCGTGAAAGCACCCTGACCCTGATGCCATAATGAAGAAGCCTTCTGACCACCCACCCCCCTGTCCTGCCAGTGGCTCCAGCGACCAGCACTTTGCCCGAATAACCCTTTCCGATATCCATAACCTCTCCTTTTGCAGTCGCTTGATGTATTGCCATTTTTTATGATAACGCCGGCGGCAAAGGTTCAGTTTCCCGCGCACTTCCGATCCCCTTCGCCAGATCAAGGTTCTGATCCTCATTTTGCGTAAATTTCCCATGGAAACGATCCCCCCCTCCCCAACGGAATCCATGAAACGAACATGAACATGCCGAAGCAACTCCTGCCCATACTCCCGATCGCTCTGTCGGCCATACTGTTTTCCACGGCTCAGGCATACGACCGGGAGCAGGTGTCCCTGATCCAGAAAAGCGTCGTCGAATGGAATGCCATGCGAAAGGCCCGGCCAGATCGGAAGATCGACCTCTCGAAGGCGAATCTCGAAAATGCGGACCTGCAAAAAGCCGACCTCTCCGGCGCAAACCTTTCGAAAGCAGACCTGAGCGGCGCAAACCTTAACCATGCGCGCCTCGTCGGGGCGAACCTCTCGATGGCCTACCTCAAAAAGTCGAACATGAAGGGGACGGACCTGTCGAACGCATGGCTCAAGGAGGCCGTGATGAACGGGGCTTTCATGGAATCAGCGCGCCTTGCCGGGGCGAACCTTGCAGCGGCGAACCTCAGGTGGGCCAAGCTTGCGGATGCGGACCTGAACCAGGCGAACCTCGGCGGGGCCATCCTGTTCGAAGCCGATTTCGAGCGGGCCGATCTCAGGGGCGCGCAGTGCAACGAAGCAAGGTTCCTTGACAATGCCTCGCTGAAGGATGCCAGGATCTCGAACAACACCATCCTGCCATCAGGCCAGGCTGCCGATGGTGCCTGGGCAGGCAGGCACGATGCCCGTTTCGTCAGGGAACCGGCAACCACCCCGCCGGTGTTCGTTCCGCCGCCAGAAGCCCTGCCGGCAACACAACCCGAGGACCATCCTGCAGGCAAGTTGAGCGCCCCTCCGCCCAACAGCCCGGAAATCAAGGAGGTCGGCGCATGGAATACCATGAGGAGTGCTAACCCGGAGATGAACATCGAGCGACAGGAGGAGAAACTGGGCGATGCCGACCTCAGGGAGGTCGACCTGCGGAAAGCGAAGATGTCCGGGTCCGACTTTTCGGGATCCAACCTGAACAAGGCCAATCTCGAAGGAGCCAAACTTGCAGGAGGGAACTTCCATAAAGCCGACATGGTGCAGGTCAACCTCAGGGGAGCGGATCTCGCCGGGGCGAATCTCGACCGTGCATACATGAAAAACGCCGACCTTTCCAACGCCGACCTTAGCGGTGCGATCCTTTTCGGCGCGATGCTCTATGGAGCGAAACTGGACGGGGCGAACCTCAGCAAGACATCCCTTTTCGACGCCAACCTCGAACGCGCATCTCTCAAAGGCGCAAACCTGACCGGGGCAACATTGACCGGAACGAACCTGAGCGGTGCCATCATTTCCCCGTCGACGATCCTGCCCTCGGGCCAGAAAGCAGACGCCGGCTGGGCCAACCGGCATGATGCGGTTTTCACCGACCGGTAATTGTTGCCGGGAACTGACAAGGCCAGAACCAGAAATCTAACAGAGGGGGGGACATCATGGCAAACATCCTCGTCGCCAGCTACTACAGCCGCTGGGACCTGGCAGGGCACAAGGGTCGGATCGCGCTGTACGACTCAAGCAACCAGCTGATCGAAAACCATCTGTTCACCGACCCGGCTGAATTCCAGGTGGTGGCCAGCATGCTGCGTAATGAAAAACCACTCTGGTTCGATACCGACGTCAAGCATCTTCGAGCAGGCTCCGAACCCGTGGGAGAGGGGGAAAACTAGCCCTGCAGGAAGAACCGGCCAGGATCAATCGGGGAAACGTTTCCGATACCTGAGCACCTGCAGGGGATGGGCCTTGCTGATGTTCGGATCGTTCACCGGAAGAATGTGCCTCTTGCCCGTGCGCGTGACCACCTCGATAGTCCCGTCGTTGTTCACGGATGTCACCTTCCAGAATTTGTCCACCACATAGTGGTAGTGCTCCCCGTTTGCGAGAGGATAGACCTCTTTGGCCCTGGGGCCAGGGGATGCCGAGCTCTTCGGCTTGTGATAGACAATGGGATCACCCACCCTGAAACGCGCCATCCTTGCCTCCTTTCCACGTCTGTCGAGGGACTTCTCGTTCATCGAAAACATCAACCCTGCATAGTAACGAAATTTAGAAAATAATTAACTCCTCTTGTTGCGTCGACCGCCACCTTCTTCATGATACCCGCCGGTCAGGAATGCGGCAGATATCCCTGCAGTCACCCGGTTGCCAATGCGGATATCCGGTCGATCATGATTCGGCATACAGCGACCGCTACATCCGCAAGCATCAGGAATGGTGGCATGCATGGCGGAACCCGGTGCAAGAATGCCGAAATATTCCCCCGGTTGAAACAGGGAATCCCGAGGCAGGGTCAACCGGTCGGCAGTAAGGATCAATAAAAAAAAAGCGGCCAGGCGGCCGCTTTGGTGAGCAGACGTTCCCCCACGGATCTGCTCTTTCTCACTGGCGTGAGAAACCTCTGTCAAAACACCGGAAAGATGCTTTCCAGTGCAATAAAACACTTAGAATAAATAAAAATATTTATTCCAATAAATCAAAAGAAATATTCTTGACGACCCGAAAAACACAACATACAGAATATATCTTTTACTACATGAAATACGTATTATATAAACAACCAACAACAAGCAGGGCAACAAGACACGAATAACGCCGAAGCCGGCCCCCTGGCCGGCTTCTATCGTATACTGAAGGAGTTGCGGAATATCGCGGCCGCAGAAGGATCAGCCGACCTTGAAGTCGGTCTTGCGGAGAATCATCGCATATTCGTTGAGGTCGCTCATCGGCTTCCGTTTCACCGAAAGGCTCCACTCGACATTGAGATATGCACCATCCCCGGCAAGGAAACGCGAATAGAACATAAGCACCGCCTCATCAGGCTTCTGACGCTGGAGCGCACTCTTGATCTGAACATAGTCTTCCGGATGGATCAGCGTGGAAAGCGACGCGCCGGAAAGCTTGCCGGCTTCATATCCAAGGAACTTCTCGAGCGAACCGTTGAGGTCCACGATGTTTTCGGAGTCATCCAGCACCGCATAGGCCTCGATGGCCGGCTTGAGCCTGTCGTCGAAGCGGCCGATATGGAGCCTGACCTGCCGGAGCAGGTTGTCGATATCCATACGGTAACGCGAAAGCGCCAGGGCATCGCTGATGGGCGTCATCATCTCCCCCACCGCGTGGCCGGTCAGGATCCAGTCGACGTCCGCACCGTCTTTTTCGAGACGCTCGAGCATCTTTTTGCCGGGAAGGCACTTGCCCTTGAGATAGGGGGTCATCTGGGCAGGGTACTTGATACCGGTAGCCCGGCAGAATGCGTTGATCGAGCCGTGTTTCTTCAGGATATATTCGCGAAGGCGGTGGTGGAACCCGTTATGTGACGTCATGGCGAAATGCAGTTTGTTATAGATTGTGCGGATAAACCCGGCATTACTTATTTCATGAAGCCTTTTCCTCGTCACGCGCCCTTGCGGGCATATTGAACAGGAGGCTGCTCACTACAGGAACGAAAAAAAACGCAACCGTGAGACCGGAGGTGATCAGATCGGCTTCATGGCCATCGATCAGCCTGCCGAACAACGTCCCGGGATAGAGATGCCCCGCTGCCGACAGCAGAAGCTTCACCCCGAGGAGTCCAAGAACGACAAATGCGCTTGTCTCAAGAAACCGGTACTCCTCCATAAGCCTCACGAACCCCTGAGCCACGAAACGCATCGCCAGTATCCCGATGAACACCCCGGTGCAGACCAGGATGATGTTGTCGGTAAATGCGACCGCAGCAAAGATATTGTCGATAGAGAATGCGATATCCATCGCTTCGATAAGCAACACCGTGGACCAGAATGGTCCGAGAAAACCCGAAACCGCACGATAGAACCCGTTTGCCTGCTTATCGTAATAGTCATCCCCCTCTTCGGCCGTCGCCCTTCCTTTCCACCAGCTCCACACCAGGTAAAGGAGGTAAAGGCCCCCGAATGGCTTCAGCCACCAGAAACGAACGAGCCAGACGGCAAAAAACAGGCAGATCCCCCTGAACAGGTAAGCACCCAGAATACCGTACTTGAGAGCTGCCGATCGCCTGTCCGGAGGCAGGTCCCTGACCATGGCGGCCAGCACTGCCGCGTTGTCGACCGACAGCAGGCTCTCAATCACGACAAGGTTAAGAACCACCAGCAGCGATTGAGCCGGATTCGAAACGATCTCCTGTATCAGGTCAAGCATGCTGCCGATTTTTCATCACACGCTCTCAGGCAAGGACTGTACATATGTATATATATAAATAATCGGCAGCTTCAAAATAATTTGCACACTTCGTCAGATCTGGACCTGCACGCCGATCTCGATCACCTGGCCGGAAGGAAGATCGTAATAGGCCGACGCGCTCAGCGCATTGCGCGCCATAAGCCCGAACAGCTTCTTCCGCCAGACGCTCATCCGGGTCTTCATCACGACCACGATCTTTTCGCGATTGAGGAAAAAGCTGATGGCATTCGCCTTGAAATGCATACCCTGCTGGTTTGCAAGGGCAAGGACCTGCCGGATGTTGGGGTACTCCATGTAACCGTACCGGGCGATGATCTTGTACATGCCGTCGCCGATCGAAGTCACCTCCACCTTGCGGCTGTTCGACACCCTCGGCACCCGCTCCGTCGAAAAATGAAGCAGGCCGACCTCGGAATGCAGGACCTTGTTGTGCCGCATGTTATGCAGCAGCGCAATCGGCACGATATCGGGATTTGCCGTCAGGTAGATCGCCTGCCCGTTCACCCTTTGGGGAGACTGGATGGCAAGGCTTTCGGAGAATTCGCCCAGCGTAAGGGTCCGCTCCTGGATCTGCTTGAGGAGCAGCGCTCGCCCCTGTTGCCAGGTCACCATCAGCGTGAAGCAGACAAGCCCGATGACCAGGGGAAACCATGCCCCGTGAAACAGTTTGCTCATGCTTGCCGCAAAAAACGAGAGGTCCATGACCATGAAAAGGCCGACCAGCAGATTGACCGCAAGCCGGTTCCAGTTCCAGATGTCCCTGGCGACATAGTAGAAGAGGATGGCCGAGATCAGCATCGTCGCAGTGACGGCCACGCCGTAAGCCGACGCGAGCCTGCTCGACGAACCGAATCCGGCAACCAGTCCCACGGTCGCTATCATCAGCGACCAGTTCGCTGCCGGAACGTATATCTGCCCGATATGGCTCGCCGAGGTATGCCTGACGGTCACCCTCGGGAGGTAACCGAGCTGGATCGCCTGCTGGACAAGTGAAAAGACTCCGGTAATGAGCGCCTGGGATGCGATGATCGTCGCCATGGTCGCAAGAATAACCATCGGGATCACCCCCCATGACGGTACGAGGGAGTAGAACGGGTTGTAGGAGGATTCCGGGGAGGCAAGCAGGAACGCCCCCTGGCCGAAATAGTTCAGCAGCAAGGAGGGAAACACGACCACCAGCCAGGTCAGACGGATCGGTCGGCGGCCGAAATGCCCCATGTCGGCATACAAGGCCTCCGCACCGGTCACGGCAAGGAACACGGCCCCAAGCACCATGAATCCGTGTATATGGTTGTTCATGAGGAACCTGATGCCGTAGTAGGGCGAGATTGAGACAAGGATCTGGGGATAGCGAACAATTTCGTTGAAGCCGAATATGCCGATGGCCGTGAACCAGACCAGGATGATCGGTCCGAAAAGGGCCCCTACCTTCGCCGTGCCGTGATGCTGGAACAGGAACAGCCCGATCAGGATGGCGATCGTCACAGGAATCGCCAGTGACCCGAATTCCGGGGCGATGATCTGTACGCCCTCCACGGCACTGAGCACCGAAATCGCAGGGGTGATCATGCCGTCACCGAACAGGAGCGCCGCACCGAACAGTCCGATGGCCACCAGAAGCCAACGCTCTTTCTTGTTCTTGCGACTATGGGAGATGATCAGGGAGGTCAGGGCAAGAATACCACCCTCACCGTCGTTATCGGCCTTCATGATGAACGTGAGGTATTTGAGCGTCACGATGAGCAGAATCGCCCAGATGAGAAGGGAGAGCACGCCGAGGACGTTGTCGTTCGTCACCGGGATGCTGTATTCGCCGTGGAAACACTCCCTCATCGCGTAAAGGGGGCTGGTCCCTATATCGCCGAAGACGACGCCGAGCGCAGCAAGTGATATCGTCGCGAGATGCTTCAGGTCGGTTTTGCCGGGAATGGAAGACGAATGGGGATCTACTGGAGTCGTTGACATAAGGCAGGGAAATGATGTTGCTACAAATTATCAGACCATACCGAACATCCGGCATACTTCTTTAGGTAAATCACATGAATCATCTGAAGCATTGTTTCAAACAAACCAGTTGTAAATATACGCATTCATCAGGAATTGTTCGCATCAGCCAATACATACCCTGCATCGCGGGCAGCATCACGGAAGCAGCCCCTTCAGTACGTCGAGGGCAAGCGAGTCGCCCAATTCAGCCGCACGCCTGAGGTCGGCGATCGCCCCTTGCCTGTCCCCGGAAAGCTTTTTGGCGACGCCCCGGTTATACCATCCCGAAGAGTTTTCAGGGGCGATCGAAATGATCATCCCCAGATCAGCGATGGCCCCCTCAAAATCGCCCAGCCTGATTCTCGCGAATGCCCGGTTGTTCCATGCGACAAGCATCTTCGGGTCGAGCACGATCGCCCTCGAATAGTCTTCGACCGCCCCATGCAGATCGTCGAGCGAAACCTTTGCATTCCCCCGGTTGTACCATGCAGCCGCATATCTCTGGTCGATGGTGACCGATTTCGTAAAATCCTCGATCGCCCCGGGAATATCCCCGAGATAGCTTTTCGAGAGCCCGCGGTTGTTGTAGACGCCGGCAAGGCGAGGGTCGAGTTGCAGCGCCCTGTCGAAATCCGCGATCGCCCTCCGGTAATCCTTCAGCGAATTCCAGACCGTTCCGCGGTTGTTGTACAGCTCGGGGACGCCAGGTTCGAGCGCCACTGCTTTCGAAATATCCCGGATCGCCAGGGCATACTGCCCAAGCGCGGCCCTGGTGAATCCGCGATTGTTGTATGCACCGGCGGCACGGGGATTGAGCGCAATGGCTCTGGTGTAATCGGCAATCGCCCCTTTCAGGTCTCCGGAAAAGCCCCGGGCAAGCCCCCGATTGTAGTAAGCTGCGGGGTTTTTAGGCCTGAGCGTTATGGAACGGGAGAAATCGTCGACGGCGCCCTGGTAATCGCCCAGTTCAGCCCGGCGAACCCCACGATCAAGATACTCTTCAGCCGGCCCGGCAAAGGCAAGCGCGACATGCAACAGTGCAACCAGCGTCATCAGAGCCGCCTTCGCGCAACCTCGCCATGATCTCGATAGCCGCTCTTTCATATTCAGTCAGGGAGGCCGGGAATGGTTTTCGTGAAGGCAGCCCCACGTTCATCCAACAACACCTTCACGCTATTCGGTTCATCATATGCCGACGACGCCGAAAGTTATTTTTTCCGAACCTTCACAGGACGGCGTAACCCCATGTAAAAATAGATGGATAGCGCCCATTTCCCATCGTCGGCATCAGATCGGCAACCCGGTAATCATCATGCCAGGCCCACCCTCCACCCAATACCAACATGATCAGTAATGCCTTTATTTCAATACACTTAACAACCAATGCAGCCTATCACGACCCCTCACCAGGGACGGCCGCCCTACCGATTTCAGCGTTTAAAAACCTTTTCGTATATTTTCATTTCGTGTTTGATAACACGAAATAAACCGGCGTATCACCAGCAACGGGAAGGCACTGGATTTTCGGTACCTGATCGGGTAGAGGCGCATAAACCGGGATGCCAGTATGCAGAAAACACACAGACAATCGATCGGCAGCCTCCTCCTTGCGGCGGCTCTCGTTTTTCCCCCTTCACTGACCGGGCTTCAGGCCAAAGAAACCGAAAACAGCGTCACTGCAGGCCATAAAGAGCAGGGCTTCTTTCTTGCGAACCGGATAAACAGGGATACGGATTCAGCTGAAAACAGTCCGGAAAAGTCCTCCGGAGCGCAGGCGGGTGAAAACAGTTCGCGCTTCCTGGTTGGGGAAGGCAGGGCTTCTTTCTATGCGAACAGGTTCCATGGACAGCGGACGGCAAGCGGCGAACATTTCGACCGGACGGACTACACCGCCGCCCATAAGTCACTACCTTTCGGCACGAAGGTCAGGGTTACCAACCTTGACAACGGCAGGCATGTCGTCGTAAAAATCAACGATCGCGGACCACATACGAAAGGCCGGATCATCGACATATCCCAGGCGGCCGCGAGGCAGATCGGGATGGCCGGCATCGGCAATGTCAGGATAGAAGCCTACGACTGACCGAACGGTCACCGTTTCCTGAAAACCATCACCAAACCGCTCCCCGGGATATCCTTGAGCGGGGAGCCTGCAAAATCCGAACAGACTGACACGGAGCTTAATCCCGACCTGTCATGAAGTTCGAGATAGCGCTTCACGGATACCGGATACAGCGTCGAGGCATCGTCGAAAAGCACCTGCCCCGCCTGGCGCAGCGTAACGGAAAACAGCACGGCATCAGGATTTTCGAAGCGATAGCTGCGATGAAACGTTGCCGTCCCTCCCTCACGTTCGATCGTCCTGGCAGGAAATTCATAGGACTCCACCCCGGCGAAGGCATCCCAGTGCATCACCTGCATGATCCAGGCACCGCCGGGCTTTAGCAGGCGGCTGATCCTGCCAAGGAAAGCGGCCAGTTCATCCGGGCCAGGATACGCCATCACGTTACCGATCGAATACACGCAGCTGAACCCTCCCCCAACCGCATCGACCGAACGCATGTCCATGCTGCGGAATGCAGCCTGCGGATAGCGCTTCAGAGCCTCCACGATCATCGCCCTGTCCAGGTCGATCCCGGTCGCATCATAACCGTCGGCGGCAAACCGCCCGCAATAATGCCCCGGGCCGCAACCCACATCGAGCACCCTGCCTCCGGGAACTCCTGCATGCGACCGCAGAAAGCGGTACACCTCATCCCTGACAGGGAACACAAGTTCGTAATCGGCTGCAAAAACGGAATAAAAACTCATAATCGTTCAGATCGGAAGTATTACCGGCATCACGAACACAACACATAGGGACTGTCAACTCATACACACTCCGGATCGCGCCAAGCGAGACGAGCAATACTCATGGAATTATGGGCCAATCCATCACGGATAAACTTTTATATTTATAATATATCAGCAAAGCGTTCATACACTTTTTTTATTTGGACACTTCAGCCAAATTGCATAATATTACACCGTAAAGATAGCTTGCGTGAGCTGAAGCTGTCCTGAATTGCTCAACCCCCATACCAATGAAAATCATGAAAAAGAAACTCGTAGCACTGATGCTGGCAGGCATGTGTGCAGCCCCTTCGTTCGCTCAGGCCGCCACACCTTATGTTAGCGCGTATACCGGCCTGGCATTCCCGGGCAACTCAACCACCACCGTTGCCGGCATCACCGTCAACGATGCCTGCACGTTCAAAACCGCCGTACCTTTCGGTGGGTCCGTAGGCCTGAAAAGTGACTGTTACCGGATTGAAGCCGCGCTCGGCTATGTCGTCGCCCACGTCGACAAGGCAAAAGAGGATGGAACGAACCTTACCTCCGTAACCGGCTACAAGCTCTCGGTATTCTCCTACATGGCCAATGCCTACTACGATGTGGCAATCAAGGATTCCAGCATAACCCCGTATGTTATGGGCGGCATCGGCGGGGCCACGCTAAAGCCGAAGGATAACAACTTCACGGGACAGAGCAAATCCGTGTTTGCATGGCAGCTCGGCACCGGCATCGGCATCAAGGCAACCGATGACATCGTGGTCGACCTGGGCTACCGTTACTTCAAACCGGGAGCATACAAGGATGGTGAGGACAAAGCCACCTCAAGCAGCAGCAACATCCTGCTCGGCCTGCGCTATAACTTCTGACCTCATGCGGCTCCAACAACGAGAAAAGGAGGCGCAGCCTCCTTTTCTCGTGTCAGCTCAAAATAGGGGACGTTGTTCAATAGCAGCAAAAGAAACAAACAACAAATCAAGGTCTCCTAACCATATAACTGACAGCATTGGTTGTCACTCCTAACTGCCGGGCTGTTTCCGCCAATGACAAGCCATACATATTAACAAACTTGACGGCCAAACGTTTTCTCAGCGAGGACAACGTTCCGCTCCTGCTGCCTGAAAGAAAAAAGGCGACCGAAATCCCTGATAGCCGGCACTCCTCCGAAATATCCTTTTCCACCAGCCCTAATCGTTCTGCAGACGGAATCTGCTTTCGGACCCCATCTTCCGCCTCAGCCAGCAGAGATTTGACAAACTCACCACTCCCAAGAATCCTTTCGTCCCCCTGCTCCCTCACTCCCTGTTTGCGCATCGACAGCACGGTCGACCACCCCCCATGCGAACGAACCAGCCCCCCACCCGAAAGTTCAGACTCACGATCAATACCCATCTCGTCCTTGAGAAACGCAAGGTATGCTGTTATGGCCAATCCCGCCGTCCTGCCGAAAAACCCGAGAACATAGTCCCTATCCAGCCAGTCATGTCTTACGCTTTTCATGAGAACAGCATGGCCGCTCCATGGGTATCCCGCAAGCTCATTCAATGAACTGACCATCCCGGCTTTCAGGGGATTGAGATGGATATAGGCTACAAGCTTTTCAAAGTACGCCTCCTCTTCGCAAATAATCGACTTGTAGCGATTCTGAAATAGATGGCCGACCCGATTATGACGGCGATTGAAGTACTGGGCATACCCTGAAAGCAGACGACGCATATACGTCGCCAAGCCCAACGGCCCGCTCTTCAGCAGGATATGCAGATGATTCGTCATCAGTGCAAAGGCATAGATAGACGTTTTCGAACCCTTTGCCAGTTCGCCCATCCTGCCCAACAACTCTTGCCGGTCATCATCATCCCTGACGATCATACCTTGCTCTATGCCCCGGATAATGACATGGTGCAAGGTACCCGGAGCATCAAGGCGCGCTCCTCTTGGCATTTTCCCTCCTTTCGGTCATCCTGATTGAATTTCCGTCTCGGTTTCAATTTAATCAATGAAAATTAAATTGTTTTACGCTATTGAACAACGTCCCCTAGTCT
>JAAXWS010000027.1 GCA_013334865.1 Chlorobiaceae bacterium | reverse complement strand
CCCCCGCCTTGTAGTCGCCGGAATTGGCGATCGATCCGCGGTAGGTGACGTTCACGCTGTCGGTTGCGAAACCGAGCGAAAGGTTCGCCCCCTTCGCGTCGCCATTGCTGCGGTAGTATGAACCCACTTCGCCTCCGCTCAAGCTTTTTCCGGGTTCCGCAAACTCGGGTTCGGGGGTATCGGCGATAATGGTGGCACCGATGCTGTCGCCTCCGAGGCTGACCGGGGTGATGCCTGCGTATACCTTGAGCGTGCCGACCTGGGACGGGTCGAGGTAGGAGAGCGCAGGGTTCATGTGGTTGGGGCAGCAGGCGATCAGGTCCATGCCGTCGATCTTGATGCGAAGTCGGTCGTCGGCAAGGCCGTCCACGACCGGCAGGCTCGATACCCCGCCGGCCCCCTGGAGGGCTACGCCCGGTTGGTCGGTGAGCAATGACGCCGTATCGCTGGTACGGGCCTTTTTGGACTCTTTGGCCTCCTTCCCGCTTTCAACCGTACCCTTGACGACGATCTCGTCGGCGACAGGGTCGGCGGCGAAAGCAGGATTCGATCCCCCGGCGATGGCGATCAGCAGCGCCAGGGTCTTCATGTTCCTGGAATATTTCCTTGAAATATGCATGTGTGTAACGAAATGATTTGTTGAACACGCAACCTCACTGCGACGGCATGGTGCCGGAGCATCGGGACTACGTGAAATTCCTGATGTACAAACCGCAACGTTTCGCATCGGAGACGGTGCAAACGCAACGGCAAAGCCCGGTCACTCCGTCTGAGACGGAACGTCAGGCAGAGATCATGGAATTGGAATGATCCGGAGGGTGGTCAATGGGGAGCTCGTGGCCTTCAGGAAGCCCCCTGTCTGCGGGAGATGCCAGAAAGGCAAGCGATTCGCCCGGAGCATCGAGGCGATGGGCGTTGGGCTCCAGGCCCGGCATGGGTTCCGGCGGATCTGCCGGTGATTTTGCCGGCGGCGTTTTTTCAGCAGGGGCTTCCTGTCCTTCCTGTGCGGATGCGACCTTCTTCTGGAGGAAACACTTGCCGCAGCAGTCCATCGTCCTCTTTTCGCAGAGGCGTTCGGCGATCGCCTTCCGGTTCATGGCGAACAGCACGCGGTATACCTGGACGCAGCTTATCTGCGCCATCATGCCTGCGAGCAGCAGGATGACAATGGTACGGGTCCGTAAAGCCATGATCGAGGGAGATGAACAGGGACAAAAAGAGCGGAAGCACACTGTTACTACATAACCGTATGACCAATGTAAAAAAAGCGAACCGTGTTTCAATCGACGATCACACAATTATTCGCAGGCACGGTTTCGGACAGATTAGGCTTTACGCTGAAAGGAGGATAGCGTACCTTGCCTGTCAGAAATGAAGCATGAAGATAACGGAAACAAATCGAAGGAAACAAGCCATGGCAATGACCGTAGAGATCAGGGACAACAAGCTGTGCATCGAGATCGACATGCAGAAACCCGAGCCTTCGTCTTCGGGAAAAACCCTCGTCGTCGCCAGCACCAAGGGCAATGTCGTCACCAGCGTGGAGGTGGACGGCAAGCCGGTGACCATCGGCCTCAACGCCTATATCAAGCGCTGAATACCTTTGGCAAGCAGGGCGTCACGAAGCCCTGAACGCCGCTCGGTCCGGCGGCGGACTGCGGCCGAGAACACCGCGTCGTTTCCGATGATGCCGATCGAGCCCTTCGCCCTCGTGATCGCGGTGTAGAGAAGCTCCCTGGTAAGGAGCGGGGAGTCCTCCGGAGGAAGGACAAGGAGCACGCGTTCAAATTCGGACCCCTGGCTTTTATGGACGGTCATGGCGAAGGCCGTCTCGTGCTTCGGCAGCATCTCCGGCGGTATGGCCCGGGCTGCGCCGTCCGGAGAGGTGAAAAAGGCCCTCAGCTCACCTGTGGACGGATCCGCCAGGATGATGCCGGTATCGCCGTTGTACAGTTTATGGGCGTAGTCGTTCTCGGTGATGAGCACGGGCCTGCCTCGATAGGAGGGAGTGCCGCCGATGGGCAGTCCGGCCTCATGAAGCAGCGCTTCGACTGCCCGGTTCATGCCGGCAGCTCCCCAGGGGCCTTCGCGCAGGGCACAGAGAATCCTGAACCGGTCGAAAAGCCGCAGGGCTTCGGCTGGCGTTCCGGCCTCGAGGTACGGACGATACCCCTCGAGAACCGGAACGGCAAGGCGCTTCCTGATCGCCTCCCTCGCGGGTGACGGTTCCAGGGAGATGCCGCTGCCTTCGCCTGAGGCGCCGATCAGGCGAAGCGCATCATGGCCGTCGCCGGAATTGACGGCGCGGCTGAGGGCGGCGATCCCCGAACCGTCACCGAAACGGTAATTCCGGTCAAGCACACTCACGCATCCTTCTACTCCCGAGCCCTGAGATGCAGCGGCCCGACAGATGTCGCCGAGCACCGCTCCGGCTTCGACCGAAGCGAGCTGGTCCCGGTCGCCGATGAGGATGAGGCGGGCATCCGGAAGGAGCGCGGCCACAAGTGCAGTCATAAGCGGCAGGTCGACCATGGAGGCTTCATCGACGATGACCGTGTCGAACGGGAGCGGATTATCGACGCAATGGCGGAAGCCTGTCGTGCCGGGCAGGGTGCCGAGCAGCCGGTGAATGGTGGTCACCTTGTCGGGCAGCTCCTTTTTCAATGTTTCGGGACATGGCAGGGTGTCCCTGAGCAAGGCGATCGACGAGGCGAGCCGTGCTGCAGCCTTGCCGGTAGGAGCGGCCATGGCGATGCGGAGCCGCTCGCCTCCCGGCTGTTCGAGCAGCAGGCCCAGGATGCGGGCCACAGTGGTGGTCTTTCCCGTTCCAGGACCTCCGGAAATGACCGAAAAACGCCTGTGCAAAGCAGTCCGGGCGGCCTGCCGCTGACGATCCCTCCCATCGGGGTCCGGACCGAAGTAGCGGTCGAGCGAGGCCTCATCCGGGCCGCACGATTCAACTGAGGCTCGGGCGAGTATACCAGCGGCAAGCATCTCCTGGTAACGGAAATAGCGGTAAAGGTAGAGGCGTCCGGCTTCGTCAAGCACGAGCGGGCAGTGATCTCCGGGCCTGCCGAGCGATGGCAGCGACCGAAGCATCTCTGTCAGGTGCACGGCATCGGGCAACCGCAGCTCTTCCCTTCCGGCAATCCGCACGCTGTGCCCGGCGATCTCCTCCGTGTCCAGGCAGATGTGCCCCTGCCCCACTGACTGGCTGAGCAGCGAAACGACCGTGCGCAACACCCCCGATTCATCCGCCCCCCCCCTGCAGAGGAAAGCTGCCGCCTGGCGGTCGATCGCCCTTTCGATGAAGTCGATGCTCATCGGCCACCCTCCCCCGCTTCAGTTTCGACCAGCAGTTCGCCGAGTTCGCGGATCAGCTCCTCCGCGGGCAGATCGCGATAAAACCCGTACTGCTCCCCCTGTGCCGCACTGACCCCTCGCAGGAACACATAGATCACCCCGCCGAAATGGGTCGCGTAACGGTAACCGGGCACCCTGAGCGACAGGAAGCGGTCAAGGGCGACCGTGTAGAGCAGGTATTGCAGTCGATAGAGATTTTCAGCCATGGCCTTGCTGAGCGACTCCCTTCCGTACTCCTCGACGGAATTGCCGAGATGGTTCGATTTCCAGTCGAGTAGCCAGAAGCGGCCGCCGGACTCGAACACCATATCCATGAATCCCATGAGCATCCCCTTCACCGGAGAGAAATCGAGCGCCTGCAATGCCGCCCGGGGATCGGAACCGGCCGGAATGATGCCGTGCCCGGCCAGCAGTTCGGCGAGTCGGGACGAGGTGATGCGTTTCAACGGAAAGAAAAACTCGAACTCGGTGCGCCACGCCCCCCCCTTAAGGTCGCCGAGCCTGAAGTGGCCCTCCGGTAAAGAGAGTTGAGTTGTGAGCACCTCGTGCACCATGCCCTTCAGGCAGGGCTGCCACTCCCGGTCGAAACCATAACGGTCGAGCGCCTTTCCGGCGGTCTCGTCGATATCGCTTTCCGTGGCCGAAGCGAAATCGAGCGTTTCGAAAATCGAGTGCATGAGGATTCCCGCTGCCGCCCCCCTGGGAAACGCGAAGATGCTGCAGCCAGTTTCGGGCAGCACCGTGGGGACCGCCGTGGGCTGCTGGTCCGGAGCGCTCTCGTCACGATCGGGCAGTTCGAGTGCCATATGGCTGTAACGACTGAACGAGGTGAAGCTCGCGATCCGCCAGTCGGTGTCGAGGCTCGATGTGAAGCGCCTGATCACGAGCGGTGGTTGTTTGGCCGGTCCGGTCTGGAGAGGAGCCGCCTGGAGATCGTCGCGTGCACAAAGGCACCGGAGCCCCAGCGCTCCGGCCGACCCGTCGACAAGCTCCTGCAGCCGTCCGGCCATCGCCCCGGCATCCAGGGCAGCAAGCTCGCCTTGCGCCTCGCTGACCGGCTGGGCGCTCCGCCGTGCCTCGTCCGAAACATAGAGGAGCCATGAGGAGGGCGTGAGCAGCGGCTGCCGGTTCCCCGCCCGTCCATCGACGATCCTGCCGGTAAAGAAGACACATCGCTTTTCGGCCCTGGTCAGGGCGACATAGAAGAGGCGCAGGTTCTCGGCGAGCGTCTCCCGTGAAGCCGCAATCCGGTTCCGGCCGATCGCCCCTGAACCGAAATCCCTGACCATCCTCCCCTGTTCGTCGTGGAAGAGCACCACCTCACTGCCGCCGTTGGCCCCGCCGAACTGGAAGGGGCAGAAGACCACCGGGTACTGGAGCCCCTTGCTGACATGTGCGGTGACGATCCTGACAGCCGGTTCATCGCTTTCGAGCCTTATCTGGTACTCCTCACCGGGCTCTTTCGCGGCCACCCGCTCCCCGAACCATGAGACAAGCCCCTCCAAGCCGAGACCGCGCTGGTGCGCCTCGCGGTGAAGCAGCTCGAAGCAGTGCAGCACGTTGGTAAGGGCCCGCTCTCCCGACAAGCCTGAATGCGAGAGCAGGCGCTCCCGGACGGCTTCGCGGCGCATCAGCTCGCGAGCCATCACCATGAAGCCCTGTTCGAGCCAGAGCCGGTGGTATGCCCTGAACTCCTGCAGACGCTGCACCCAGGCAGGCTCGTCCTCGTTGAGGCGCGCGATGTCGTTGGCGTTCAGTCCGAATAGCGGGGTGACCAGCGCGGCCCGGACCAGCGGCTCACGGCCAGGGTCGGCGAGCGCCGAGATCAGGACGCGGACCTCCTCGGCCTCGGAGGAGGCGAACACGCTCTCATCGCTGCGCATGATCGAGAAGATGCCATGCTCCCGGAGTGCCGCCTGCATTGAGCGTGCCTGCCTGTGTGTGCGGACGATGACGGCGATGCCGGCCGCTTCGGTGCCCCCGGAAACAGCCTCGGCGACCATCGAAGCGCAGGCCCCTGCGGCGAAACGCTCGCCTTCACCGCTGTTCAGGCTGCCGTCGCCATCACCTCCATCGAGCAGGCAGACCTCCAGGGGCGCCCCACAGGATTCAGCAACTTCTGGCTGGGCGTTTCCTGCCAGCAGCGGGGGCGAAGGGATGTTGGAAAAGACGAATGGCATTCGTTCACTGTCGAAGAGCAGATTGAAGCCGTCGATCAGCTTCGGCACCGAACGCCGGTTGGTGTTCAGCGTGAAGCGGCGCTCCCCGCCCACATCTGCGGCCGCCTGCAGGTAGGCGAAGATATCGGCTCCCCGGAAGCTGTAGATCGCCTGCTTCGGGTCACCGATCAGGAAGAGCGGGGCATCCGTTCCTGCATATATCAGCCTGAAGATGTCGTACTGCACCGGATCGGTATCCTGGAATTCGTCGATCAGGGCGGCACGATACCGGCTCCTGAGGGCTTCAGCAATCGCCGGGGCCTCCGGCCCGTCCGCCAGTGCATGATAGAGATCGGCAAGCAGGTCGTCGAAATAGCGGACATTGCGATCGCGCTTACGCTCCGGCAGGCGCTCGCGGTAAAACGCCACCAGTTCTGACTTCAGGGCCAGCAGGCGTTCATCGGCCAACGCCATCAGCCGTTCGCAGGCGTCGAAGAGCGGATGTGCAGGGGCGCTCCCCGAGGATTTCGTTGATCCGGAGATTCCGGAAGCGGTCATTTTTTCGAATCCTGCAAACAGGCCGAATGGATTGTCGGCGGAGGCGAAGGAGTCCATGAAGGAGAGCAGCTGCTCAGCCTTGTCCAGCCGGTAGGACTTCTCCGCCCGGCTGAGCCCTTTGTCGGTGCGCAAGATCGTCGAAACAGCCTCCTTTTCCGCAGTCCAGACTCGGCACACCTTTGCAAAGGCCGCGATGCACTCCGTTTCGAGCCTGGCGATCTCCGCCTTGCCGTAGGCAGGCACCACATCGTCCCGTTCGGAAAGCTGCAAGGATTTCAGGAACTTCATCAACGAATCGGGCGAATACCCCTTCAGCACAGCGTAACCGAGCAACCGGGCGGTTTTGCCGAAAAAGCGCTCCCTCCAGAAATCGTCGACCACCTCCCCGGCAAGCGCCGACTGGTCGGCCTCCAGTTCGGTATCGTACAGCGCCCCGCTCTCGAAGGCATGGTCCTGCAAGGCCCGCAGGCAGAAACCGTGAATGGTGAAGATGGCGGCCGTATCGAAACTCGCAAGCGCCGCATCGAGCAGCCGGGAAGCCTTGTCGATCCGGCCTGCATCCATGGCCCGATCACGCAGGCCGACAAGGAACGGATCGTCCGTAACCCCGCCTCGCATCACCTCGAGCGCTTCGCGCGTACGCCGGCGCACTCTCGCATGCAGCTCCCTGGTTGCCGCTTCGGTATAGGTAACCACCAGGATCTGTTCAGGCCGCAGCTCCTTTTCGATCAGAAAGCGAAGATACAGCGAGGTTATCGCATAAGTCTTGCCGGTGCCCGCACTCGCCTCGATGAGGTTCATGCCCGAAAGCGCAACCGAGAAGTGATCAAGGATGTTTCCGGTCATGGCTTGCCTCCATGATCGAGCATCGGACGCAGCAGCGCGTCGGCAATGGTCCCGAACCTCGCATCGAAAGGAGGCTCGGGACCGAAACAGCGTCTGAAAGCCGGATCCGCCCCCTCGCCTTCCCGGCCGCCATAGCCCTCCCGCCAGGCCGCCTCGGCCGACGCATACCGTTCGAGGTCCGTCTTTTCCGCCTTCTCTGCCCAGGCGAGCGAGGAGCGCGGAAAAAAGGGCAACGGCTCCGCCAATCCCTGCCGATAGAACGAGAGCAGGTCTTCAAGGCGTGCGGCCGCATGCTCTGCCGGCCGGTACCGGATCGACCGGTCGAGCATGACCAGCAGGGTTCCGCCCGGACGGGTTCCATCGGTTGCATTGAGCACAAGGTGGAGAATCCATGAGCGGAGACGATCCTTCTCCCTCATTTTTGCACAGCGGTACAGGAGCTGGCCGGATGGCAGGAGATGTTCGAGCCGGCCGGTGATCCGGAAACCGCCAAGTTCGAGATCGACCTCGAGCCTGGCACCCGCTTCGCCCCCCTCGAGAGGCAGCAATTTCGCGGCGAACTCCCTGACATCGGACAGAAGCTGCGTGAAAACCAGATCGCCATGGGCTGCCGGAGGCAGGAGCCCCCTGGAGCGGAAAACGGGAAACAGCTCCTTCGGCTCGCCACCGTCGAGCAGCATTTCGAGCAGTTCCTGTCGCATCAGGTAAGCATCGAGGCTGTCGGTGCCGAACGGTTCGCGATCGTCGAACGGCCTCTGCGCGGCCGGTGGCTTCAGGAGCAGGCTCTGTTCAAGGAAAAATGCCGCCGGATTGGAGTAAAACTTCACGAGTTCGTCGATGGTGACCGTTCGCACCTCATCCGGCATACCGGTGAGCGGTGCTTCGACAAATGGACGTGACGCCGTCGAGTTCCGACTTTCAAGCGCCCTGAAATTGTCGGTCGAGTAGCTGAAGAGTCCTGACGCTCCGTTGAAATATGCGGGATTGAATCCCTGGAGCCTGTGCCTGACCACCAGCCGCGTATTCGCGTCCTCGCCTGACGGGAATGCGAAGCCCCGATCGACGGCATCGAGCAGTTCGCTCACCAGCACGGATGGGGGAATCTCACAGTTGTCCCGCATGCTCTGGCCGACATAGCTCAGGTAGAGCACATCGCGGGCGGAAAGGATCGATTCGAGAAAGAGGTAGCGGTCGTCGGCCCTCACGGATCGATCGCCCTTTTTCGGCTCCCCAGAGATCAAGTCAAAGCCGGGAGGGCGCTGCTGACGGGGGAAGGCTCCGTCATTCATGCCAATCATGGCCACGACACGGAACGGGATGCTTCTCATGGGCAGCATGGCGCAGAACGTGATGCCGCCGGTCATGAAACCGAGCCCAATCTCGGCCTGTTCGAGGCGCGAACGAAGCCAGGAGATCATCACCGTTGCCGGCACTTCGGCCTCGAAGCCTGACTGCCCGGCAAGTTCGGAGAGGCGATCGATCTCGGAAGTGATGTGCGCCAGCTCCCTTTCGGAACCGGCATCGGCTTCGATGAAGGTGTCAAGCATCCAGATGAAGAGCTCCCGCCAGCCCTCAAGCGTGCAGAAGCGATTGAACCTCACAGATAGCGACTCGACCGCATCGACGAAGTCGGCAAGCTTGCCAAGGGGTTCCGGATCCCCCTCGACATCGAACGGAAGCGTGCCGTCATGGAGTCTTCCTTCGTCCGGCATGGCATAGCCGAGCAGCAGGCGATCCAGGCCTGCCCGCCATGAGTTCTCGCGGTAGGGAGGCAGGCCGAGGCCGCTCCTCGAACGCTCGTCCATGCCCCACCGGATGCGGGTCTGTGCCACCCATTGGCGGATCGTGTCGATCTCTTCGTCATCGAGCCTGAAGCGGCGGCTCACCGGCTGCGAGGAGAGCAGGTCGAACAGCTCCGTTGCCGTAAAGCGGCTGCCATGCAGCGCCAACAGTTTCAGCATTGCCGGGGCCAGCCCCCCTTCATCGAGCATCCGGCGGTCGGCGATCGAATGCGGCAGCCGTATTCCGCCCTCCCCGGCCCCGCCGAATACGGTAGCGATATAGGGGGCATAGGTTTCAATGTCGGGCGTCATCACCACGATATCACGAGGCTCGAGCCTAGGGATATGGTCAAACAGATCGAGCAGGTTGTCGTGCAGCACCTCGACCTCTCGCAACGGGTTGTGACACGAATGCACCTGCACGGAACGGTCCGAAGGCTCGGGCGGCGCATGCTGCTCTCCGTCTTCGGCAGTCCCCGTCAGCTCGAGCATGTCGGACTGCAGGGTGTGAAGAAGCGTTGCATGGCCCGGATCGAGGTAACACTCATCCTGGACTTCGAAGCCGCCGACTTCGAGCAGAAGGTCGGAAAAATCGCGTCCGTTCCTGCCCAGCGAGGCGAGCAGCGGGTTGCCCTCGGTGCTCAGTTCACGTTCGGCCTCGCTCATCCGGAGCAGGCGGCGGCGATCGACGATATCCGACCAGTAAGCCTTCGTTGGACTCAGCAGGAAGATGTTCACGGGGATCCTTGTGGCCATAGCTTCAAGGATATCGATATGGAACGGTGGGAGGTAAGAGATGCCGAAAAGCGAAATCCGGGTCGGGAAGCCGGGAGGCAGGGGCGCATGGCCTATTTTCCGGCAGAGCTCTGCCTTCATGCGTCCGCGATGCATGCCGGAACTCCCCGCCACCAGAGCCCTCCACAGCTCCTGCTGCCAGTCGCAAGCATCGCCCGCGTCGCCTTCTTCCCAGGCCGCGAGCATGTCGGGCCGGAACAGCGTATACTGGTCGAAGGTATCGGCGATACGGCCGGAGAGCTGGAACAGCTTCAGATCGTCCCGGTCGTCCAGCAGGTAGGAGCGGAGAGGTGCGAACGATTCGAGATGCAGTAATCCTGGAAGGAGGCGCATGACGGCCCAGCACATAGCCTCTTTCGAGAATTTCACGGAATCTGGCTGCGACAGGCCGAAGCGGTCGAACAGCTGCTGCACGAAGGCATTCGGGAACGGGTACTCGGCGCCGCCCCACACTCCCAAACGGGCGGCAAGCTGCATCGAAATCCATCGCTGCATACCGCGGCTCTGCACCAGCACCACCTCGGAAGCGAACGCCGACGCCAGGGGCTGCCCAACGGGAAGATCGGCGAAAGCATCGATCAGCGCCTCCATCCTGTTGCTGGTGCAAAGCCTGAGGGACATGGGAAGTGGTTTGGTTACCGGGGGTTGGCAGCAAAGCGCCACATACTTGAGTGTAACGAATTCACGACGATGCCGCAATATTCGGGGAATGTGCCGTTGCTCTGGAGTCAGGAACGTTCATCGATCCCGGATGGTTACAGGTGGTTGCTTTCACAGACGCCGACATATGGCGTCATTTTTTGCAATCGTAACAAACAACCCCGTATGGACACCAAATCCGTAGTACTCGACACCTTGAAAAAAGCCGGCGAACCCCTGAGCGCAGGACAGATCGCCGACAGGAGCGGCCTTGACCGCAAAGAGGTCGACAAAGCCATGAAAGCCCTGAAGGACGAGGAGCTGATCGTCTCCCCAAAGCGCTGCTACTGGGAACCGAAGGCATGAGGTGACGCCCCTGCAGGGCATGCCCCGCCGGCGTGCCCTGCACCTCTCCCCCAGCTCCCGCCACTCAAGAAATCCCACCGGATAACGCTTATTTCTTCTTATCTTAGCGCTGTTTCCCTCAAGCCACTCAACGCTCAACTTCCCAGTATGATCAACACCGAAATGCCGCTGCATCCCCTGACCCAGGACGAGCTCACCGAACTCGAAACGTTTCTTGCTTCCGATGAGACGCCGGAAGACTGCATGTCTTCGCTAGAAATGATCGACGGTTACATGACGGCCCTGGTCATCGGTCCGGAAACCGTTTCCCTGGACACCTGGATTCCCTACCTGCTCAATCCGGAAAAACAGAATAAGGAGGTGTTCGCAGACGCGACTCAGGCAGAGCAGATATCCTCACTGCTCGAACGCCATATCAGCGCCATCGACGACCAGTTCGGCAAAGCCGCTGACGCGTTCCTTCCGCTCTATGAGATGTTCAGCTACGGCTCCGATGAGGAACGTGAGCTAGCCATCGAGGAGTGGGCGCTCGGATTCATCCTCGGCATGGAACTCTGCCACGAGGCGTGGCAGCCGCTGTTCGGCAACGAGGAGACCGCCATGCTCGCTGGCCCGGTGTTCGTGCTCGGCAAGATCACGGACGACTACGACACCCTGAGCCAGGAGGAGAGAGACGAACTGGCGAACATGCTCGACGAGTCGGTGGTCAGGATGTTCAACTTCTGGAAGCAGAACAACTGAACCTCGCCGGGCACCAAACAAGGATATCTGATGAACATGCAGAAAGACCGGATCCTGAACATCCGGTCTTTCTGGTTATGGGGCTCTCCGTCGCCCCCTTCCATGAGTACCTTTGATCAGGCCGATCCCCTGACGGCCTCACGGATCTGCCTCGACAGGTCGTCCATCATGGCGTAACGCCGCTGGTAGAGCATCTTCTTTTTCGACTTGATCTCGGCGCTCTCACGTCGATCCTGCTCGACCGGCAGGCGGAACCAGCCATCTTCGCCGGGCACACCGCCTGACTCCGCCCATAATGCATCGTAGTTGAAATTTATCTGATGGACGAACGGGAGATGAATGAGGTGCTTCTTCCTGAAGGGATGGATCTGGTTGCCCGCCCCCATGAGCCCGGCGATTTCGATATCCATCGCCGCGATTAGCGCCCTGACGACGAAAATCATCAGGGCGGTCGGCCTGAGGCCATGCATCGCCTTGGTAATCGCCTTGATCTCCTCCCTGTTGTCGTCGCCAAACCCCTGGATGCAGCCGATATAACAGTTGAACCGCCCTTCGGTTATCTTCTCGAATGAGAAAACCATCTTCATGATATTCCGGGCGGGGCTCCGGAGCACGATCATGATCTCGCCCTCCTTGCTGGTCGAGTGTTCGCAATCGCAAAGCACGATGCTCACCCGCCCCGATTTCCCGTCATCATGGCTGGCAAGCACCTTACCATCGGAACCGCACAGGGTATTCCAGAAAACCGGGTATCGACGGATCAGCTCGTAAGTATCCAGAATGACCCTCTTCTTACGGCCGAAGTCCCATTCTGTCGACAGATATGGCCGCATGGGCTTGAAGGCGAGTACCGGTATTTTATCAAGAACCGGCCGGATCCATGAGGAGGCTCCAAGCAGACCGAACCATTCCGAAGAATCGGCGGCACTCAACATTGAGATGAGGGAAAAACGGAGCTTGTTCTTCCAGAGAAAGAAGAATGCCTCATCTTTATAGATAGCGTGCGAAAGGCTCCAGGATTTGATGAATGCCTTGATATGGAGATGATACATCTATCGGATTACTGCTGGTCATGGCGGAAACAGACCAAATTGAGATATTTTGTAAAATACGCCGAATAACGCGTAAGGTAATAATCATATTTATTCGCCGGACGTCATATGGCGCGGATAAAAACCACTGACAGGAAACCATGGAGACGAAATCAGGAAGCGGACAACAGGATCTAATCAACAGGTACCGGACGGTCGTCGAACAGATCGTGGAAAAATGGGCCGTGGGCAAGCCGCCGAACCCCTCCCCCGTTGCAACCTCGAACAAGCCGAGCGGCTACTTCAGGTTGACGAACTGGCTGCTGGAATACCTGGCCGCTCACGGCGAGTTGCCGTCAGGGCTCCACGACATGCCCGAAGGCCGTGATATCCTCGGCAACCTGGAGCCCTCGTTCCCGGTGGATTTCGATATCATTCTCGAAGGTTTCACCCTGCCGGAATGACTCCGGTCAGCATCCTCCGATGGCTTCGTTCAGGAATCGGACCATCGGGAGTACCGCCTTGCTCGCCAGTGCAAGCTTTTCGGCAAAATCCCCGGAGGTCAGCTCGTCATCGCTGAAATACCGCTGTGTGTAATATCCCTTGAACTTCAGATACTCGATGGCGGGATTATCTTTGTCATAGCCTTTTGGGGGCCGTTTCGTCGCACCTGAGGGCTGGACACCGGCGGGAAACCAGCTGAGCAGCGCCGCATCTGAGACAATCGAAAGCCACTCATGACAGTTCGTGTCGATGGCACGACGGCTCTTTTCAAGTATCGGTTTATCTGGCATGTAGAGCCCCCCGCCTGCGAACGACGATCCCGGTTCGAGATGCAGGTAATATCCTGCATTACCGGCTTTCCAGCCCCCCTTTCCGACGAATGCGAAAAAACCGGTCTTGTAGGGCGCCTTGTCTTTCGAGAAGCGCGTGTCACGGTAGATGCGCATGATGCAGGATTTCGGGTCCGGGCGTGCCGCCGCGATCGTCACGTCGAAGTCGGCAACAGCATCCGCGAAGCGCACGACCGTGTCGAAGAAATCGGCCAGGGATGCCTCGTATTCCGGCTTGTGTGCCTGGAACCACTCCCGTGAATTGTTCTCCTTGAGGTCGCGCAGGAAAACCAGTGTCTTGTCGGTGATCATGGGGGGAAGTCCTCTTTTGTGTTGAACGAAAGAAAACCTTTCGAAATATACGAATGCATCGTTTGCCTACCTTATATGCTTTTATCAGCAAAGTTCTTTGCTGCAAACAAGACAAAAAGAGTCACGCAAGATTGAGCGATTATTGCGCGATATACCGCCTTGAAATCAGGAGCAGGATTGCACCGGCGAGGTCGACGCCGATCCATGCGGGATCCGGAAGGGTCACCCGGCTGAGGGGGTTGAAGAGGACGGCGAAAACAGCGTAAGCCAGGGCAAGAAGAAGCGTCGGGCTCCCCGGATGAAGGTTGCGGTATGCGCCCCATGCAAACGTGCCGAACACGACCACATGGATGATATCGACGAAGTCCGCAGGGAGCGGAAACACGGCGGCGACCATCAACGCAGCCGTAACGTAGACTATCTGGACAGGCATTGATCCTCCTTTATTCAGAACATGGAATGGGCGCCGAGTTCCTGACCAGCCAAACCATCTTTCAGTATCCGCCGGTAGAAGTCCTGCAACGTTTCGGTGCCATAGGACGGCGTCGCATCGGCGTCGTACATCCCTGTCTCGGGGTTCAGGACCAGCATGGATTCGGAACAGTAATACTTGCCGATCCGCGCAAACTCTGCTTTTTCGACAAATTTCGGAAACAGTTTCGACAGAAATGCAAGCACGGGAATGATGATGTCGAAGATCTGGATCGGCACCTTCTTCAGCTTCGGCTCGAGGCCGAGCAGCTCGAACAGCATGTTGGCCTGGTCCAGGTTGGTCAATGCCTTGCCGGGTCCGCCTATGGGCAGGATGGCGTTCTGTTTCGACGGGTCTTCGATGCAATCAGCCATGAAACGGGCAAGGTCCCCCTCGCTGATCGGCTTGCAGGCGGTTAGCCTCCCGTCTCCGAACATCATGTAGGGCTTTCCGTTCCTGACCGCCTCAACCTGTCCGGCGATCGACTTGAAGAATGCCGTGGGACGGACGATGGAGTAGGTCACACCGGACCCGATCAGCTCCTTTTCCAACTTCAATTTGGCGCGCTGGAACTCGAGCATCGGTTTCTGCACGCATATGGCCGAAAGCAGGACGAACTGCCTGATACCGGCGGACAGGCCGGCATCGAGTGAGTTCCTGGTCGCCTGGTAATCGATGTCCCAGGAGTCCCTGACGCCACCATTACGTGATGTAAGGCACGAAACGACGACATCGAACCCCTCTCCCCTGATCCCGTCCTTCATGAGCGAGGGCAAGCTGCACACATCGCCAAAACGGACTTCCGAACCCATCAGCTGCTGACGGGTCTCTTCTGCGGTCGTCGAGGCATCGACCCCGGATCTTTCACGGGCGAAGCTGACGACGTCGTAACCTCTCGACACCAGTTCACGGACGACGAATTTGCCGATGTAACCGGTAGCCCCGACAACGAAGATGCGCATTCTGTTCCCGGAAGGGCCGGATGACGCCCCTGAAGTAGGTATGATGCTCAAGTCAAGAGGAGTTAACCAGTTGCGAAAACGGATCTGTGAACAACAGTATACAGCACTATCACGATACTTGGAAACGGCCTGAAGCAATGGCTCCCTAAAGGCCTGTAGTTATTATACGTGCAAGGACGGTGCTTTGTTTTGTAAAGCTCTTTGCCGCCCACACATAGAAAAGAGCAGATAACCTTCCCGTTGGAAAGACGGCTCCGAACTCCGGATCCAACGGGAAGTCCACCGGGAACAATGAGATCACATGGGCCGATGGATCAGGGGCTGCGCATGCTGTACGGTACGGGCATAGCGGACCGCCGGCATGCCGAAGGTCATGGCATAGCCGAACATATGGTCTTCGGGAATACCGAGTTTCTCCCGTGCCTCCGGCAGAAGGTCGAACGCCCACTTCACCAGGCCATTCCACACGGTGCCCACGCCGTTGGCCTGTGCGAACAGTTCGAAATAGGAGAGCGCGATCAGGCAGTCCTCCTTCGGGCAGGCGATCTCTTTGGGGGCCGTTGCGATCAGGATGTGCGGGGCGTTGCGGAATATCAGGTCGACCTTCTGTCGCTCCCAGACCCTGACGAAACGGGAAAAATAGGCCATGCTCTTCGGAATGGCGTTCTCCTTCGAAAGGCGAACGAGCCCCTCCATCACCTCGTCGCGCAGACGGGCGACCTTCTCCCGGTCGTCGAGCACCGTGAACCTGACCTGGCGGGAGTTCACGCCTGTCGGCGCATGCCAGGCCACTTCAAGCAGACGCTGCATGAGCTCAGGGTCAACATTCTCTTCACGGTACCGCCTTACCGACCGGCGCCCCTTGATGAGGGTCTCGAGCTGGTCGGGTTCGGGCAGGTTCCCCTCTAAAGGCCTGCTGTCGGCAGGATTGTAGCCAAGGATCGAAATCGCACCTGTCGGGCAGACCGTCAGGCAGTGCTCGCACCTGATACAGGCGGACTCCTTTTCAGCAGGAATAGCCGGATAGCCATCCGCCACGCCGATAATCCTCGACGGACAATCGTACACACATTCACCGCATCGTATGCAAGCAGGTTTGTTAACCTCGAATTGTAACATGATTCATTGGTTTCAGGTTGTTTCGCGACTGACTTGCAGCCTTTCAGGGGGGAAAATAGCGAAAATGACGAAAGCGCCATGAATCCACGACGCTTTCCGTTAAAAAAGAGGGCTTGGCCCGCGAGTCATGACGAGTCAGTGGCCGTGACCAGAATGGCGATCGGGCAGGTACGATTTCAGCACCAGGGCGCCGAGGAGGATTGCCGAGGCGATGGCGACGGGGCCGGCCTCTTCTTCCGGACCATGGCTCACCCAGTGCCTGATATCGAGGCCGAGCATGGTATAGAGGTGGTTGACGAGGACGCCCGCCGCGAAAGACATCACGACGATGGCTGCAAGGTATACAGCCGTGGCGCGCCTGCCGAGCAGCCGGGTGATCACGGTCAGCGAAGCTGCATTGGTCGCCGGTCCGGCAAGCAGGAAAACCAGCGCCGCTCCGGGCGATACGCCCTTGAGAGCGAATGCCGCGGCAATGGGGGTCGATGCGGTCGCGCACACATAGAGCGGCACGGACACGGCGAACATGAACGCCATCGAGAGCAGCTCGTTGGAAAGGAACCGTTCGATGGTTTCAGGGGTAACAAACGTCGATATCACTCCGGCAAGCAGTACCCCCAGGAACAGCCACGCGCCGACATCCTTGAGCAGCTCCCCGAACGCGAACTCCATCCCGCCCTTCAGCTTGTCGAACGGTCCCTTCTTCACCGGCTTCCTGTGACCACAGCAGCACGATGACGTGCAGGCCGTTTCCTGCTTTGGCTGCACTTCGGATACATCCTCGCCGGCGAACTTCTCGGAGGCCGATACGGCAACACCGGCGGCAAGCGCTGTGAGGAATCCTGCCACTGGACGCGCCACCGCCATGACCGGATCGAGCAAAGCATAAGAAACGGCAATGGAATCCACTCCGGTTTCAGGGGTGGAGACGAGGAACGAGGCGACTGCCCCCTTCCCCGCCCCCTGCTTCTTGAGCCCTGCTGCTGCAGGCAGTACGCCGCAGGAACAGAGGGGAATGGGCACCCCGATGGCCGATGCCTTCAGGATGCTCCCGAAACCGTTGCCGCCAAGGTGCGTAGCGATGAAATCGTCCGGCATAAACGCCTTGAGCAGGCCGGCGACAAAAAACCCCAGCAGCACGAATGGCGCCGCATCAAGGAGCACCGCCCATGAAGCTTCAAGGATATGGGCGATCAGGTTTACGGCATCCTGCATACGAAACTCCGTTTACATCTTTACATATTCTCGCATGATCAATTATTCATGCGTACAAGCAAAAAAAAGAGAGGTCTACTTCCCTTCCTGCACATGCTCGAATCCAACCCGGATGAGATCGAAGATATGGCTGTCGTCGAGGCTGTAGAGGACATTCTTGCCCAGCTTCCTGGAGCGGACGATCTTGGCGTCCCTGAGCACCCTGAGCTGGTGCGAGACGGCAGACTGGTTCATGCCGAGGATCGAGGTCAGGTCGCAGACGCAAAGCTCCGAATGGTACAACGCATTGAGGATCCTGATTCGGGTATGGTCCCCGAGCACCTTGAAGAGTTGAGCCAGATCACCCTGCAGCGGCTCCCCCGGCATCGCCTCCCTGACCTGTTCGACAAGTTCGGGATGGAAGCAGGCGGTCCTGCAGTTTTCTGCGTTGTTACCGTTCATTGGTCCAGAGCGGTTCATATGAATATCTGCTCATATGATAAAGACAAGAAACATTGATTCCAAACAGTTCCGTCAGGAATGTAAAAAGCGATGAAATACATGGACCTGGTAATCACAGCGCACAGAACCGTACGGTGAAAAACCGCCAATCAACAATCTCCCCGGATAGTCGGGAATGATTTAAAGGAACTGCTAAAGAAGCAGCCAGGCAAGCAATCCAACTCCAGCAGCGCCAACGATTGCCACCCCGGCACCGCCTCCCGTAGATCCACCACCACTGGCAGTCGCAGCAGCAGCCACCGTTGAAAAATGATAGGCACTCGAGCTATCGTAATGATTCAATGCAAAATCCTGAATGCTCCCATCAGCAAACGTGACATAGTAGTCCGTCCCATTTTCAAGGTTGGCCGTCGGATCGATGGTAAGCATATCACTCGAGATGGAAAGCAGCGCGCTTGTCGCCGCATCGAAACTCTCGACCAGTGCACCTGCAGGCGCAGCCTTGTGGATCTCGATCGCTCCGGAACCAAGAAGAACTGCCTCGCTGAACTTCATGACGATTTTGTCCACACCCACGCCGGTCGCACTTGGGGGGGCTTGGGGCGGAGTCGAGTCAAGTGGGTCGCCAAGGGTTTTCGTCGTGTCGGCGAACTGGAGATGCTCGAAACCGGTCACCGTATCCGTGCCGTCAGCGCCTGTCGTATCCACCACCGTGTAGGTAGCCGACACCTCATCGAATCTGATGCTGTAATTGCCGAATGCCCCGTTGAACCGGGCGGTATCATCACCGGCACCTCCATCGAGATGGTCATTGCCGGCACCGCCGAACATCGTATCGTTGCCGCCTTCTCCATAGAGCCGGTCGTTGCCGTCGAGCGAACCGATGGTGTCGTTCCCGGCACCGCCGTACAGGGTATCATCGCCGGTTCCCAGGACGATCGACTGCGCCGCGCTGTCGCCGACGACAAAGTTGTTGCCGGCACCACCAGATACGACAGCCGAACCGATGATGACCGCAAAATCGACATTGTTGAACGTCACGTTCGGATTGGTAGCGATACCGCTCAGATCGATGACCAGGGCTTCGACGCTGCTGCCGCCAGTGATGCTGAGAGCGTTGCCTGTCAGGTCGGCCGAATCAAGAACGACCCCCCTCACGGCATTGATTCCAACGTTGCCGCCGACGGTGTTGTCGCTGATGAATTCATTCATGTGCTGATCGATCGTCGCCAGACTCGCAGGCGTTGATTCCGATACGTAGGCGTTGACAAACGTATCGAGCTGGACGTCTTTGGTCTGTCCGGTTATCTCGTACACCGAACCTGTTGCCGGCAGCTGGACTACGGGATCCGGAGCAGCGACCGATGATGTAAAGAGAGCGATATCAAACGTATGAACCGTCGACGTCGAGGCGCTGTCGGTAACCGTAAAGGAAAAACTGCGGGCAGGGTCTGTAACGCCGGAGCTGTCGTACTTCAGAAGACCCGCATCGATATTGGCCTGCGTGAAGGTTCCTCCATTCGCGAGGCCCTCTCCGGTATCGAGTGTGCCGTTGTCATTGCCATCGATGAACAGGGTGCCGGTTGCTGGCGCCAAAGTGACGGCAAAGATGATCTGGCCTGCCGTATTGTCAGAGTCTGTCGCCGTCAGCTTGCTCGTCGGTATCGTCGCGACCGATCCCGACAGGATGTTCAAGGTGGATGTCGCCGGAGAGGGCGTGGTCGTATCGACGGTAACTGAACCCGAAAGTGAACCTGCAGTGCTGACGTTTCCGGCAACATCGGCCTGTCGAACCTGAACGCTTCCATTTGCATGCGTCCCTGCACTCAGCTCGAAGCTCGTGCCAGTGCCAGCAGACCAGTGGCTACCGCTATCCATGCTGTACTCCCAGCTCGCTCCCGACTCAATGCCTCCCACATTGACCGTCGCATCACTGGTGAGGCCATCATTATTGACGCTGCCCGTATCCGTGGCAAGGGATATCGTCGGCGATGACGGCAATGTCGTGTCGACCGTCACCGGACCCGAATGTGATCCTGCGGAGCTGACGTTTCCGGCTACGTCGGTTTGTCTGACCTTCACGCTTCCATCTGCATGCACTCCCGCGCTCAGTTCAAAGCTCGTGCCACTTCCGGATGTCCACGTGCTGCCGCTATCCGTGCTGTACTCCCAGCTCGCTCCCGACTCGACGCCGCCCACATTGACCGTCGCGTCATTGGTGATACCGTCATTGTTGACACTGCCCGTATCGGTAGCAAGGGATATCGTCGGCGCCGATGCTGTCGTATCTACCGTCACCGGACCCGAAAGTGAACCTGCGGGGCTGACGTTCCCGGCCACATCGGTCTGCCGGACCTTCACGCTTCCATTCGAATGCACTCCCGCGCTCAGCTCAAAGCTCGTGCCGCTTCCGGATATCCATGTGCTGCCGCTATCCGTGCTGTACTCCCAGCTCGCTCCCGACTCGACACCGCCCACATTGACCGTCGCGTCACTGGTGATGCCGTCATTGTTCACACTGCCCGTATCGGTAGCAAGGGATATCGTCGGCGCCGATGCATTCGTATCTACCGTTACCGAACCAGACAGCGATCCGGCGGTGCTGACGTTTCCTGCCGCGTCGGTCTGCCGGACCTTCACGCTTCCGTTCGAATGCACTCCCGCGCTCAGCTCAAAGCTCGTGCCACTTCCGGATGTCCACGTGCTGCCGCTATCCGTGCTGTACTCCCAGCTCGCTCCCGACTCGACGCCGCCCACATTGACAGATCGGAAGA
>JAAXWS010000044.1 GCA_013334865.1 Chlorobiaceae bacterium | reverse complement strand
AATCAGGCCCTCCCCCTTGCTGTGGTGCAACAGCTCGACCAGATCTACGTGGACGTTTCCCAGTCGAGCAAGGAGCTGATAGAACTGCGGCAGCGCCATCAGGGTCAGGCGGGCGATTCCGGCGCCGAAAGCGCTCCTGTCCAGCTTCTGGTGGATGGAAAACCCAAGGGACAACCCGGCACATTGAAGTTTTCGGATGTAACGGTCAATCCGAGTACAGGTACGGTTCTGTTGCGAATATTGTTCACCAACCCCGGCAATGAAATCCTCCCCGGCATGTTCGTCCATGCACGTCTTGAACAGTGGAGAAACGATCATGCCATCCTCGTGCCCCAAAAATCGGTCAGCAGAAATGCGGACGGGTCGGTTTCGGTCTGGGTTGTCGGACCGGACGGCAAAGCTAACCCGCGACCGATCATCGTTACGGAGGTTGTCGGAGACAAGTGGCTCGTAAGCAGCGGACTCAAAGCAGGCGAGAAGGTCGTGTACGAAGGCATCATGAAAATCCAGCCCGGCATGGCGGTCAAAACCGTCGAGGCTGCACTGCCAACCGGGCCGGCAAGATAAATCCATTAGATTTCAAAGCACTAATACCATGTCCGGATTTTTTATTGAGCGACCCGTCTTTGCCTGGGTGATCTCCATCTGCATCATGCTCGGCGGAATCATCGCCATCAATACCCTGCCGGTCGAGCAATATCCCCGCATCGCGGCGCCGACCATCAACATCAGCGCCACCTATCCCGGAGCGTCTGCCGAAGCGGTTGAAAACAGCGTGACGCAGGTCATCGAACAGTCTCTCACCGGTATCGACCATCTCCGCTACTTCAGCGCCGGGAGCGATTCGAACGGCAACGTCAGCATTACGGTGACCTTCGAACCCGAAGCCAACCCCGATATTGCCCAGGTGCAGGTGCAGAACAAGCTGCAGTCGATCATGTCGAACCTGCCCCAGCAGGTCCAGCAGCAGGGCATCAGGGTCACCAAGGGAGACACCGGGTTCCTGATGGTCGTAGGCGTCTATTCAAACGACCCCCGGGTCGATGAATATGCGATGAACGATTTCATCAACTCGAAGCTCCTCGATCCGCTGAGCCGCGTACCCGGCGTCGGTAACATCCAGGTGTTCGGGCAGCCCTATTCGATGCGTATCTGGCTTGATCCCCACCGCATGGCGAGCTTCAACCTCACCACCACCGAAGTCCAGACAGCTATTGCGGCACAGAATGCCGACGTCTCCGCCGGCCAGTTGGGAGGAACGCCGTCGGTTCCGGGCCAGCAACTGAACGCCACCATTACAGCACAGTCACGCCTGAAAAGCGTAGGAGATTTCGAAAAGATCATGCTGAAGGTCAATACCGACGGCTCGCAGGTCCGCCTCAGGGATGTCGCCCGCGTCGAACTCGGCGTGCAGAACTACGATATGACCACGCGCTTTAACGGCAAACCGGCTGCCGGCATGGCCATCACCCTTGCGACCGGGGCAAACGCCCTGAATACCGCCAATCTGGTCAAAGCGAAAAT
>JAAXWS010000043.1 GCA_013334865.1 Chlorobiaceae bacterium | reverse complement strand
GGCACCATGGAACGTGGCCGGGCGAAATGGTCGTACTCGACGCCGTTGCCGAGTTCCACGCAACTCACTCCCGGAGGCGGATCCAGCTTTTCAAGCAGTTCCGGGCTGACATAAAACATGAGGTCGATGGCTTCGAGGTAACGCAGCAGTGACTCCCGGAGCCATGATGGGGCACCGGTGAAGCCGAGATGGTCGTCGTTGGCGTCGTAAAAGCGGACGCGGCAGGGCATCGTTGCCGCAACGCTCCCCCAGTAGATGTTGCTCAACCCGACGATCCTTCCTGATGACGCAAAGCCGAGCGCCCTGGTCCAGAACCCGATCATGAGGCGACCGGCCAGGGTGAAAAGCCACCTGACAAGCTTGCTGTCGAACAACGGAAGCATCCCGGACGGGACATTCTTCATGAACGGCACCGTCACGACCGTCACCCGCCCCCGCTTCACCGGCAGCCAGTGCTGCCTGCGGCCGAGCGTGAAGGGTTCGACGAACAGGATCCGCCACTCCTCTGGAAAACGCTGGAGGAGCCTCTGTTTCCGGGTAGACAGAAAATCCCACTGGATCTCCGAAAACCAGACGAGATCGACCGTTCCGGCCGGTTTGTCAGCGTTGCGCCGCAAGCTCGAAGATCATTATTTTTTCGAAAAAGCATCTCAGGAGCGGCCGGAAGCCTTTCAGGAAAAACAGCGGAGAGCGGATGCCGAACTCCTCGCTGCGCACGACGGTGAAACCCGACCTCGACAGCAGCGAATCGATCGAACGGCGGGACATTTCATGGAAGTGCTCCGGGCTCTGCAGAAACCCCGGCTTCCAGGCCGGAGTCGACAGGAAAAGGCGCGATGATGGCGATGGATGCAGAACCTTACGGATCTCCAGCAGGAGGTGGAGTGGGTTGTACAGGTGCTCGACCACCTCGAAAGCGGTAACCACAGGATAACTCCCGTCGAGCGACCCGGTATCGAGATCGACCGATGTGTTCCCGAACCGGCAGCCGAAATGCGATTCGAGCATGCCGGTCACAGGCGTGCGATCTCCGATATCGAGCCCCGATTCAGCCGGCAGTCGTATGGCGCCCGATGCCCTGACGAAGGCGAGGCTCTTTTCCCATCGAACCATGTTGGCCTTTTCGGCGCACCACTCCTGGTCGATGACTGTCCTGTACTGCTCCTTCGTCATTCGCCCCCCTTGTCATGTCCGGTTGAGGAAATTCTGCCGACGGCGCGACGGAACAGGCCGTAACGTACGAGGCTGCCGAGGCTCCTGAATGGCAACAGCAGCGGGTAAAGCAAAAAGCCGCTCCACATCCGGTGCTTCCTGAAAATCCTGAACGCCGCTCCGCTCTTGCGAAGCTGTTTGCCGATTGCCATTTCGCCGCCGGACGACGCCGAAACGCGATGCCAGATCCTCGATGACGGCTGGTACATGACGATGCGACCGCTTGTGCGAACCTTCATGGAAAGGTCGACATCCTCGCCGTACATCCGGAACTCCTCGTCGAATCCGCCGAGCGCCTCGAAATCGCTGCTGCGCATGGCCAGGCAACACCCGGTTGCGTAGCCGGTCGGGCCCG
>JAAXWS010000042.1 GCA_013334865.1 Chlorobiaceae bacterium | reverse complement strand
GGCACCATGGAACGTGGCCGGGCGAAATGGTCGTACTCGACGCCGTTGCCGAGTTCCACGCAACTCACTCCCGGAGGCGGATCCAGCTTTTCAAGCAGTTCCGGGCTGACATAAAACATGAGGTCGACGGCTTCGAGGTAACGCAGCAGTGACTCCCGGAGCCATGATGGGGCACCGGTGAAGCCGAGATGGTCGTCGTTGGCGTCGTAAAAGCGGACGCGGCAGGGCATCGTCGCCGCAACGCTCCCCCAGTAGATGTTGCTCAACCCGACGATCCTTCCTGATGACGCAAAGCCGAGCGCTTTGGTCCAGAACCCGATCATGAGGCTACCGGCCAGGGTGAAAAGCCACCTGACAAGCTTGCTGTCGAACAACGGAAGCATCCCGGACGGGACATTCTTCATGAACGGCACAGTCACGACCGTCACCCGCCCCCGCTTCACCGGCAGCCAGTGCTGCCTGCGGCCGAGCGTGAAGGGTTCGACGAACAGGATCCGCCACTCCTCAGGGAAACGCTGGAGGAGCCTCTGTTTCCGGGTAGACAGAAAATCCCACTGGATCTCTGAAAACCAGACGAGATCGACCGTTCCGGCCGGTTTGTCAGCGTCGGGCCGCAAGCTCGAAAATCATTATTTTTTCGAAAATGCACCTCAGGAGCGGTCGGAAGCCTGTCAGGAAAAAAAGCGGAGAGCGGATGCCGAACTCCTCGCTGCGCACGACGGTGAAACCCGACCTCGACAACAGCGAATCGAGCGAACGGCGGGACATTTCATGGAAGTGCTCCGGGCTCTGCAGAAACCCCGGCTTCCAGGCCGGAGTCGACAGGAAAAGGCGCGAAGAGGGGGCCGGATGCAAAACCTTCCGGATCTCCAGCAGGAGGTGGAGCGGGTTGTACAGGTGCTCGACCACCTCGAAAGCGGTAACCACAGGATAACTCCCGTCGAGCGACCCGGTATCGAGATCGAGCGATGTGTTCCCGAACCGGCAGCCGAAATGCGATTCGAGCATGCCGGTCACAGGCGTGCGATCTCCGATGTCGAGCCCCGATTCAGCCGGCAGTCGTATGGCGCCCGATGCCCTGACGAAGGCGAGGCTCTTTTCCCATCGAACCTTGTTGGCCTTTTCGGCGCACCACTCCTGGTCGATGACTGTCCTGTAAGGCTCCTGCGTCATTCGCCCCCCTCGTCATGTCCGGTTGAGGAAATCCTGCCGACGGCGCGACGGAACAGGCCGTAACGTACGAGACTGCCGAGGCTCCTGAATGGCAACAGCAGCGGGTAAAGCAAAAAGCCGCTCCACATCCGGTGCTTCCTGAAAATCCTGAACGCCGCGCCGCTCTTGCGGAGCTGCTTGCCGATTGCCATTTCGCCGCCGGACGACGCCGAAACGCGATGCCAGATCCTCGATGACGGCTGGTACATGACGATGCGACCGCTCGTACGAACCTTCATGGAAAGGTCGACATCCTCGCCGTACATCCGGAACTCCTCGTCGAATCCGCCGAGCGCCTCGAAATCGCTGCTGCGCATGGCCAGGCAACACCCGGTTGCGTAGCCGGTCGGGCCCG
>JAAXWS010000011.1 GCA_013334865.1 Chlorobiaceae bacterium | reverse complement strand
ATTGACTTTTTGGCGTCACTTACAACAAATTCAAAGAACTTGACCTTGTTGATCAAGGGAAATCAATGTAGCACCTTTCTCGATACCTGCAAAATCTTTTTTCATCTTTTTCTTCCGGCCTTCGCATCTCTTGCGAAATACGTACCGGACATCGTCATCATGCGATTCCCTCAGATCAATAAAGTCAAATAACATAACCCTTTCGGGCGTTTCCCCCATCCCTCGACGTTGCCGTCTCAAGTGAAGGATCCTAATGTAACACCTCGACCATCTACATCCAAATACTTTCTCAAGTTTTCTGCAAAAAAGAGAAAAAAGAATGGGTGCGCTTTGGCGGACAGCTCACCGGGAAACTTTGAGTGGACGAGGTGGACGTTGTGGACGAAGTGGTCAGGGTTCGGGTTCGGGTCGATCCAGCCTCCACGACGTTCCTTGTACACTCAAGTCCAACCCGCTCCCCCCAAAAAAATAGCGGCGCCTGCTGGCACCGCCTTTGAAAACAATTCCGAGCTCCGAGCCTCAGCCGGCGGTCTCCATCTCCGTTGAGCTGAGCCTCGGCATCTCGACCTCAAGCGAAAGCTGGCGGGTCCCCTGGGAGAACTCCTTGGCCGCCTTGACGAAGCCGCTGAAAAGGGGGTGTACCTTCTGGACCCTCGACTTCAGTTCGGGATGGAACTGCACGGCCACGAACCAGCGGTGATCCTTCAGCTCGACGATCTCGACGAGGTCTCCGTTGGGCGAGGTTCCCGAAAAAAGCATGCCCTTCTCCTCGAGCGCCTTCCGGAACTGGTTGTTGAATTCGTAGCGGTGGCGATGGCGCTCGTTGATCAGGAATTTCTGGTAGACCTCGTACGCCCTGGACTCCTCCTTGAGGATGCACGGGTAGCTGCCGAGTCGCATGGTGCCGCCCTTCTCCTTGACCTTCTTCTGCTGCTCCATGAGGTCGATGACCGGAAAGCGGCTGCGCTTGTTGAATTCTGTGGAGTTCGCATCCTGCATGCCGCAGACGTTCCGTGCGAACTCGATGGTGGCGCACTGCATGCCGAGGCAGATGCCGAAAAACGGGATGTTGTTCTCGCGGGCATATTTGATGAACTGGACCTTGCCTTCGATGCCTCGATCGCCGAAGCCGGGGGCGACCAGAAGACCGCTGACCCCCTCGAGCGCCTTGCCAAGATCAAACTTGGGATCCTCGGCATCCTCGGCCCTGAAGAGGCGCAGGGAAACCTTGACGTCGTTGGCCGCACCGGCGTGAACGAACGATTCGAGGATGGACTTGTAGGCGTCGGGGTACTCGGTGTACTTGCCGCAGATGCCGATGGTGATCTCGCCGTCCTTCGGGTGCGTGACCTTGCCGCAGAACTCCCTCCAGTAGGTGAGGTTCGGCTCCTTGTAGTTCTTCAGCGAAAGCTTTTTCATCACCCTGAGGTCGAGCTGCTCCTTGAGCAGGAGGAGCGGCACCTCGTAGATGGTCTCGCAGTCGTTCATGCCGACGACATCCTGCTCGTTCACGTTACAGAAGTGGCCGACCTTGCCCTTGATCTCCTTGGAGAGCGGCTTTTCGCTCCTGCAGACAAGGATGTCCGGCTGGATGCCGGTTTCCAGAAGCATCTTGACGCTGTGCTGGGTAGGCTTGGTCTTCAGTTCACAGGCCGCCTTGATGTAGGGGACGTAGGTCAGATGGATGTTCAGCAGGTTGCGCTCGCCGAGCTCGAGCTTGAGCTGGCGCATGGCTTCGAGGAATGGAAGCGACTCGATGTCGCCGATGGTGCCGCCGATCTCGGTGATGAGCACATCGAGGTTTCCGTTCTTGGCCAGCTCGCCCATCTTCTCCTTGATCTCGTCGATGACGTGGGGCACGACCTGCACGGTGCCGCCGAGGTACTCGCCCTTGCGCTCTTTGTCGATGACCGACTTGTAGACCCTGCCCATGGTAAGGTTCGAGGCCTGCGAGGTGGGCTCGTCAAGGAAGCGCTCGTAGTGCCCGAGGTCGAGGTCGGTCTCGGCGCCGTCGTCGGTCACGTACACCTCACCGTGCTGGTAAGGCGACATGGTGCCGGGATCGACATTGATGTAGGGGTCGTACTTCTGGATGGCGACGCGCAACCCGCGGGACTTGAGCAGGAACCCAAGCGATGCGGAAAGGATGCCCTTTCCAAGAGAGGAGATAACTCCTCCGGTAACAAAGATATGCTTTACGTTCTTCGGGCGCGCCATACGTCAGTTGGTAATTGGATAGTGATAATCGGTTCGTCGTCAGTGCAGTGCCTTGTGGGCGCCGTCGCAGAACGGGAGCTTCGCGGATTTCCCGCAGCCGCAGATGGCTACGTTGCCATCCTTTTCGATCTCCGTCCGGAAGGGCGCGATGCCGGTCCCGGCGTGGCTGCCGTCGCAGTATGGCCAGCTGGCCGCCTTGCCGCAGGCACAGTAAAACTTGATACCTGCCTCTTCATGGACTACTGCCGGCCTGTTCTCTCTCTGCATGTCGCCCCTCCGCTGGTTACGGTTGATGAAACGCCCGGACCGGTCAGAACAGGATGATCTGGCCGTCCGGGTCCTCGCTGATGAATTCCGATGCCGAGTCGTCGTCGCTCTTGGGAACCCTGGCAGTCGCCGATATCGTGTCGCCGGCATCGAGCCTGATGAGCCTGACTCCGGAGGTATTCCTTCCCAGCACCCTGATATCCGAAACGTGCTGGCGGATGACGATGCCGTTGCTCGTGATGATGATCAGGTCGTCCTCATCGTTCACGTCGAGCAGGCCGACCAGGCTGCCGATCTTCTCGTGGGCCTTGATGGTGATCACGCCCCTGGCGCCTCGCTTGGTCATGCGGTACTCCTCGACCTTGCTGCGCTTGCCGTAGCCGTTGTCGGTGACGGCGAGCAGGGAGGTGTCGTTCCGCTTCGAGGTGACCATCGAGATGCAGCGCTCATCCTCGTCGAGGGTGATGCCCTTGACGCCCATGGCCGTCCGGCCCATGGAACGAACCTCGGATTCCGGGAAGCGCACGGCATAGCCGGAGCTCTTGGCGAGGATGATCTGGTGGTCGCCATCAGTCAGGCGGGCTTCGATCAGCTCATCGCCCTCCTCGATGGTGATGGCGTTGATGCCGGTGCGGCGGGGATGCGAATACTCCTCCAGGCTGGTCTTCTTGACGATGCCCTTGGCCGTGGCCATGATGATGAAGTGCGGGTCGTCGAAGTTCCGGATGTTGATGTAGGTCTTGATCTTCTCACCGGGAGGCAGCTCCATGATGTTGGCCAGCGAACGGCCCCTTGCTGCGCGGCTGGCCTCCGGGATCTCGTACACCTTCAGCCAGTAGCACCGGCCGGCGGTGGTGAAGAAGAGGATGTAGTTGTGCGTGGAGGCGATGAACATGTGCTCCACGAAGTCGTCCTGCTTGGCCTGGGCACCCGCCACACCGCGCCCACCGCGGTGCTGGCGGCGATAGCCGGAGACCGGGAAGCGCTTGATGAACCCGTCGTGGGTAATGGTGATGACCACGTCCTCCTGGGCGATCATGTCCTCGATCGAGAAGTCGCCCTCGTGCGGGCGCAGCTCGGTCCGGCGCTCGTCGCCGTAGACCTCGCCGACCCTGAGCAGTTCGTCCTTGATGATCTGCATCTGCTTGGCGGGGCTGGCCAGGATGGACTTCAGCTCCTCGATGAGGGCGAGCGTCTCCTGGTATTCGGCCTCGATCTTCTGGCGCTCCATGCCGGTCAGGCGCTGCAGGCGCATCTCGAGGATCGCCTTGGCCTGGATCTCCGAAAGCCCGAACCGTTCGATGAGGCGCTCCTGCGCCGTCGGGGTATCGGGGGACTGGCGGATGGTGGTGATGACCTCGTCGAGGTTGTCGAGGCAGATCTTGAGGCCCTCGAGGATGTGGGCCCGCTTTTCAGCGGCCGTAAGGTCGTACTGGGTGCGCCGCAACACGATCTCGTTGCGGTGCTTGATATAGTACTCCATCATCTCCTTGAGGTTCAGCACGCGCGGCACGCCGTCCACAAGCGCCAGCATGATCACCCCGAAGGTATCCTGCATCGGGGTGTGCTTGTAGAGGTTGTTCAGCACCACCTTGGCCACGGCGTCGCGCTTCAGCTCGATCACCAGGCGCATGCCTTCGCGGTCGGACTCGTCGCGGATGTCGGCGATCCCCTCGACCTTCTTGTCGTGCACCAGTTCGACGATCTTCTCGATCAGGCGGACCTTGTTGACCTGGTAGGGGAGCTCGGTGACGACGATCGACTCGCGGCCGTTCTTCTGGGTCACCTCCACCAGCGCACGCGCGCGGATGACCACCTTGCCCCTGCCGGTCAGGTAGGCCTGGCGGACCCCGTCGTAGCCGTAGATGATGCCGCCGGTCGGGAAGTCCGGGGCGGTGACGTGCTTCATCAGCTCGGTGATCTCGATCTCCGGATTCTCGATCAGGGCGTTCAGGCCGCTGATCACCTCCCGCATGTTGTGCGGAGGGATGTTGGTAGCCATGCCGACCGCGATGCCGGAGGCGCCGTTGACCAGAAGGTTCGGTATCGCCGAAGGCATCACCGTCGGCTCTTCGAGAGAATCGTCGAAGTTCAGCGAGAAGTCCACCGTCTCCTTGTCGAGGTCCTTGAGCATCTCGGCCGCTATCGGCTTCATGCGGACCTCGGTGTATCGCATGGCCGCAGGGGAGTCGCCGTCCACCGAGCCGAAGTTGCCCTGGCCGTCGATCAGCGGGTAGCGCAGGGAGAAGTCCTGCACCATGCGCACAAGGCTGTCGTACACCGCCGAATCCCCGTGCGGATGGTACTTGCCAAGCACCTCGCCGACCACGCGGGCGGACTTCTTGTGGGGCTTGCCGGCCTGAAGGCCGAGCTCGTGCATGCCGTACAGCACCCTGCGGTGCACCGGCTTCAGGCCGTCGCGGACATCGGGGAGCGCGCGGCTGACGATGACCGACATCGAATAATCGAGATAGGAATCCCGCATTTCCTCTTCAATGCTGATCGGCAATATTTTCTCGCGCTGCATAATGGGCGTCCTGACGTTGAGTTACCACTGTTGAGACAATGGCGTAATGTATGAAATAGCTGCAAAAAGATAAAGCTCGCCGGATCCGCCAAAGCCTTTCCGGCAAAGCAGTTCATCACACTTCCGGCTCTTCGGCCGGGTCGGCCGGCGGCAGATCGACGACCTTCGTGACCGGAGCATCGGACCAGAGCGATTCGAGATCGTAGAACTTCCGGTCGTCGGGCTGGAAGATGTGCACTACGACATCGACGTAGTCAACCAGGATCCAGTGCAGCGTCTCGAGTCCCTCGACGTGCATCGGACGCTCGCCGTCCTCCTTCAGCTCATCGATGATATGCTCGGAAACGGCCTTGGCCTTTCGCTCGGAATCGGCCGTAATAATGACAAAAAAATCCGTAACGGTCGTCAATCCCCTGAGATCGAGAATCTTGACATCTTCACCTTTCTTTTCCAGCGACAATTCTGCGGCCCTCTTCGCGAGCAGCTCGCTCATGGCCACTTCGCGGGCCTCATGGGTAGCAGGAACCTTTTGTTCCGAACGGGGCATAAACATCCGTTTTAATGATAAGAAATCCTGACGGCGGGATGGGTTCCCGCGCATCAATATAGCAATTGATTCACTGTTTTTTCTGAAGCGGAACAAAGATTTGGCGATAATCAGGGGCGGCGTCGCCCGGCATCGCCGAAACCCCCTTTCCCAAGGCCGATTCGCTCATCGGCAGCAGGCTTGCCGCTGTAAAAAACGACGCTTCGAGCGCAATTTCCGCGAGATCGGGCGCATGTGACACGAAAAGCTCCGCATCACGCACCGGTATGCAGACGCTGCCGGCAAAAGTTTCCAGCCGGACGGCGAGCTCGTCCACCAGGCAACGCCCCTGCCCGAGCTCTTCGAGCAGCTCCGGCGCCCCTGCCTGACGCCGGTAGATCGCATAAAAATATTCACCCGGACGGGACGGGACCACCGGCACGAGGTGGAGGGCCTCCGTATGGGCGCAGGCCGCAGTAGCCATGGCGGCAAGGGTCGAAACCGGCACGAGCGGACAACCCGCGCCGTAGGCTATCCCCTTTGCGGCAGACATACCGATGCGCAGCGCAGTGAAGGAACCCGGCCCGGAGGAGACCGCCACACCGTCGAGGTCGGCGGGGACGAGTCCGGCCTCCTCCATCGCCTGCATGACGAGCGGCACGATCACCTCGGCCGTCTTCTGCCACTCCCCGTTGATGCGTTCAACCGTTATGCCGCCGTTTTTCACCGCGACGCACGCAACCCGGTGCGTGCACTCTATGGCAAGAATGTTCATCTTTCTCCTCCCCGGGTTAAAACCCGGGGCAATTAAAATATAGAATGCCTGAATGTCCGGAGGGTTGAAACCCTCCTAAAAACAAGAGGGTTAAAACCCGGGGCAATTAAAATATAGAATGTCTGAATGTCCGGAGGGTTGAAACCCTCCTGAAAACAAGAGGGTTAAAACCCGGGGCAATTTAAATAGAGGATGCCTGAATGTCCGGAGGGTTGAAACCCTCCTGAAAACAAGAGGGTTAAAACCCGGAAAACCGCCCTCCGGTAGCCCTTACATTATGGTGATCTTCCGCTGCCGCTCGCCGGCGATGGCAAGCGTCACCCTGCGGGTGTAGCTCCGGTCGAGCGAGGGGAATTTCTCGCCCCATTCGACAACCGAGACGAACGGCCCGGAAAGATACTCCTCGAAGCCCGCAGCCTCAAGCTCCCTTTCCGATTCGAGCCGGTACAGGTCGAAGTGGTGCAGTTCCACCGGCTCTCCCCGCATGCTCCCCTCGTAGATATTGAGCAGCGAAAAGGTCGGGCTGGAGAGCTGCTCCCCGCATCCGAACACCTCCGCGATCCCCCGCATGAACTCAGTCTTGCCGGCGCCCAGCGGGCCGGTCATGCAGACCGTGTCGCCAGGCCTCAACCCGGCGGCGAACCGCCGGGCGTATTCGCGGGTCTCTTCGGGCGCCCCTGAGAGGAACTCACCCCTCATGCATCACCCTCCAGCGAACGGAACACCATGCCGGTCATGATCTTCGGGTAGAACCATGTGGATTTCTGCGGCATCACCTCGCCGGACCCGGCGACCGAAACCACTTGCTCCACCCTCGTAGGCTTGAGCACAACTCCGAAATGCGCCTCACCTGACGCGACCGCATCGAACACCTCCTGCGAGTTCTTCAGGTAAGTGATGTTGCTCTCCTTCGCGGTTGCCTCGGCGGTGATCCCGAGGATCTGTCCGAACACCAGGTCGTGCAGCAGCACGACGGACAGTGTCCGGAGCGCTTCGGGAACCGGCGTCGAGAGGGCCTCTTCGGGTTTGCAGTCCAGCGTGATCCCGAGGGTGATGCCGGGCAGCACGATACCGTAGGCGACGGACGACGGACAACTCCCCAGGAAATCGTCCATGGCCTTGTGCCCCGGCAGCTCCCAGACCGTGAAATGCCGGTCGAGCTTCGCGACGAAAGCCTCGGGATCGAACGACCCGAGCCCCCTGACCAGGCGATGGATCGGCAGGATGAGCAGCCCCTCGTCGTGGATGTTCGACAGGTAGGCGAGGATATAATTATACGGCTCCGTCCCGGTATGGCCCGGATTGGCGGCTGCCCGCTCGTTCCGGTAGGCTACGCCCGTCTCGTAACGGTGGTGGCCGTCGGCGATGTAGACATTCTGTCCGGCGAGCACCGCCTGGATCTTGCCGACCAATGCGCTGTCGGTGATGCGCCACAGGCGGTTGCGAACCCCCTGGAACACGGCGTCGACGACCGGCTCGTTGGCCTCGCAGAACTCCCTGACGGCCGTGTCGGCGCTTCTTGAGGCGTCCGCATAGAGACCGAAGATGCTGCTGAGGTTGGCACCGGTCTTCCGGAACATGCTCAGCCGGTCGGCCTTTGGCCCGGAGAGGGTCTTCTCGTGCGGCAGCACCTGCTGCTCGTCGAAATCGTAGAGGCGGAGCGCCGCGAAAAAGCCGCTCCTCGTCAGCTCATGCCCCTTTTCGTCCACAAAGGTCTGGGTACACGGATAGATCGCCGGTTCGCCGTCCTGCTGCAGGACCCCGGACGCCAGCCACTCCCGGAGCCGCTGGGCGGCAGCCGCATAGGGGTCATCCTCCATAGGCAGCTCCATACGGACTGCGTTGTAGGGCGAAGCCTCGTACAGCCCCCGCTGCACGAGAGGGGGAATGGCATCGTACGGCGGGCAGATCAGCCGATCTGCGTCCCCGACGACCCCGGGCCCGTAAACGATCCCCTTGAATGGCACGATTTCAGGCATGGGCTTTCATGGTTATGGGTTAGTCGACACGATCTCGCTGTGAAATCCAGAAATCATTGAACCCCTCCTTGACGATCACGGTGATGTACCGGTTCCTGCACAGCTCGAGAACAGCCAGGAAGGTCACCACCAGCACGATCGCCTCGCGGCATTCTTCGAAAAGGGAGCTGAACGACACCTGAACCCGGTCGCCGAGGCGCCCGAGGATCAGGGCAGACTGCTGCTCAACGGTGACAGGGGCCTCGGTCACGTTCTGCGTCCTCGTCTTCGGCATGTTGTCCATTACCGCCTGGTAGGCAAGCATGAGGTGGTAGAGGGTCGGGCGGTTGACCGCCTCGTCCATCTCATCGATGACCTCCGGCTCGAACTCCTCGAAGAGTCCGGCGGAAAACATCCCCTCGCGCCTGACGGCCAGCAGTTCGAGTTCGGAAGCCCCCTCCTTGATCCTCTTGTATTCAAGCAGGCGCTGGATCAGTTCGGTCCTCGGATCGAACTCGCCGTCGTCGGCAGCCTCGGACTCCTGGCGGGGAAGCAGCATGCGGGCCTTGATGCTCATCAGCATCGACGCCATGTAGATGAATTCGGACGCCACCTCGAGGTTGAGGCTCTGCATGGCCCTGATGTAGGCGATGAAATCTCCGGTAATCTTCGAAATGGGGATGTTGTAGATGTCGAGTTCGTCGCGCCTGATGAAAAACAGCAGGAGGTCGAGGGGCCCTTCGAATTCGTCGAGACTGATTCGGAACATCCGGGTCGGGCGGATTAAGGATTGGAGACATTGACCGGAGCCGCCCCGTGCAGACACGAGAGCAGTAATTTATCAAGGTACAGACTTTCCGTTTAATTTTTTGGTTAGTGATCGGTATTTTTAGCATCAAAGCCAGACTCCATCGGGCCCCCTCAAGGGGGCCACGACCTCCGAATCCAGAACCGGGCTCTGTACATAATGAAGCGCCATTCGACCTCAATCGCTCTCGCCATTGCCGGAATGATCGCCGTCGTCGAGCCATGCTTGGCCGACACGGCGAACGCCTGGTTCGACTCCGGCTTCTCGAGGCATCAGGCCGGAGATCTCAAGGAGGCCGTAAAACTCTACTCCAGGGCTATCGACAGCGACGACAAGTTCGTCATGGCCTACCAGATGCGGGCAGCCGCCTGGCAGCGGCTGCGCCAGTACTCCAGGGCCATCGACGACTACTCGATGGTGATCAACCTGGGAGAGCCATCGTTCAAGGCCGTCGGATACCTGAACCGCGGGATCGTCAGGAACATGTCCGGACACTTTGCGGACGCCATCGCCGACTTCAACATGGCCATCTCCATCGACCGCTTCATGGGGCCGGCCTACTTCCATCGCGCCATCGCCCGAAGCAAGGCCGGGGACTCGACCGGAAACATCGACGACTTCATCCTGGCCGCCCGGTTCGGGGACCTCGACGCCGAACACTGGCTCGACGCACACAAGCCCGATTGGCGGCAGGCACGGAAATAGGACGGTGACGCTGTTAATTTTCTTACGCAAAGCCCAGGGAAATTAACAACGTACCCAATAAACGTAAACGAAGAAAGGCAGGAGAATCCTGCCTTTCTTCGTTCGACTCGATCTTGCGGCAGAAGCCGCCCTGTTCAGATCGCGGTGCCGCCTCGTTCGTTGGTCCTGATCCTGATGCACTCCTCCATCGGAGTGATGAAGATCTTGCCATCGCCGATTTCACCCAGGCCGTGCTTGGCGGCCTTGATGATGGTATCGACCGTGATGTTGACGAACTGGTCGTTCACGGCGATATCGAGGCGCACTTTCGGCAGCAGGCTCGGGGCGATCTGCTGACCGCGGTAGAACTCGATATCCTCCTGGCGGCCGTGGCCAGCCACCCTGCTGACGGTAATCCTCGTAATATCGGCCTGGATCAGCGCCTCGCGTACGTGGTCGAGCCTGTCCGGCTGTATGATTGCTGTTATCAGTTTCATGCTTCTTGTTAGTTAGGATTGATAAGTCCGTATCCCTGCTCACCGTGCATGCTGTGGTCGAGGCCCGACATTTCGTCGTTCTCGCCGATGCGGAGGCCGATGGTCTTCTCGACGATGAAGAGCAGGAGCAGCGAAACGACTGCCGCATAGGCGACGGTAATTCCGACTGCGGTAGCCTGCACGCCCAGCTGCTGCCAGACAGTCCAGCCTCCAGCGACCTTGGCGGAAGCCTCGGCCATCCAGGAAGGACGGATGAAGAAGGTCAGTGCAAGGGCTCCGACGATACCGCCGACACCGTGCACACCGAAGGCATCGAGGCTGTCGTCGTAACCGAGCTTGCCCTTCAGCATGATCGCAAGGTAGCAGATGATCGAAGCGATGGCTCCAAGGGCGAACGCTCCGGCAGGCTGGACCACGCCCGCAGCCGGGGTGATGGCCACAAGGCCGGCAAGGATGCCCGAAGCGACGCCGAGGCTGGTGCCTTTGCCATGATGCAGGAACTCGATGACCATCCAGGTGAACGCGCCTGCGGCGGCCGCCATCTGGGTAACCGTCAGGGCCCTGGCGGTATCAAGGTTGCTGGCAATGGCGCTGCCGGCGTTGAAACCGAACCATCCGACCCAGAGCAGGCCGGCACCCATGAGGGTCATGACCAGGTTGCTCGGATGCATCACGTTCTTCGGATAGCCACGGCGGGCGCCGAGGAAAAGAGCTGCGACCAGGGCCGTCACGCCTGAAGAGATGTGGACGACCGTGCCGCCGGCGAAGTCGATGGCGCCTTTCGGGCCGAGGTTGAACAGGAAGCCGTCAGCGGCCCAGACCCAGTGGCAGATCGGGCTGTAAACCGCGAGGCTCCACAGGGCGATGAACACGAGATATCCCTTGAAATTGACCCGCTCCGCGAATGCGCCGGCGATCAGGGCCGGGGTGATGATCGCAAACTTGCCCTGGAACATCGCGAAGACGTATTCCGGTATATGCGTCGACATGATCGTTTCATCGATGCCCTGGAGCATGAAATACTTGGGCTCCCATCCCACAAAGCCGCCGAGGATGCCGGGACCGAAGCTGAGTGCGTAGCCGACCGCCGGCCAGAGCACGCCGATGACCACCATGGCGGCAAAACTGTGCATCATCGTTCCGATGACGTTCTTCGTCCTCACCAGGCCGCCATAGAACATGGCAAGCCCCGGAACCATGAGCAGGACAAGTGCTGTCGAGGTGAGCATCCACGATGTCGTACCGGTGTCGGTCGTCACCGCTTCGGCAGCCCACCCGGTGCCGTGGATCATCATTGCCGCCATGGCCAGCAGCAGCGATGTACTGATTTTCTTAACCATAATAAGTTTCAGTTTTTGTTCTTGAGAGGCCTAAATAAATAATGATTACTGGCTAATTATAATTAATTATTTAAGCACAAGCAAGAGAAAAACATTCATTTATTACAAATAAGTAGAACATCCCCAAAACAAGGGGGGATACCGGGCCCTGGCATCCCGAAAAAGTGACTCTGTCGGCAGGGGAAAAGGAGGTCCGGGAAAAAGCGGAAAAAGTGACGGGCAGGGAGGAGACCGGCCTTCGGGAGAGCTGAATATTTTGTCCGGAAAGTTGCTTCCGTAATGGAAATAGGTGGTGAAACCGTCAAAACGGGAGGCTTATTTCGGCACTTCTACACCAGATATCTCCTTTTTCATTTTGAAAACAACTATATAATAAGGTAAATTGGTAGTTAAATTAGCCAGTGGTTGGCTAATCGCTCACGAGTAATTGGTGCCTTTGGTTATTCGGTCGCGCCTCTTTCTGTCAAGGCACATGTTTCTACCGTCCAACAATGAATATTTACATTGGCAATCTGCCGTACAACGTTTCTGAAGAAGATCTGCGCGATGCGTTCGGTCAGTTCGGCCAGGTGCAAAGCGCCAACATCATCACTGACAAATTCTCCGGCCGCTCCAAAGGTTTCGGTTTTGTCGACATGCCGAACGACGGCGAGGCTCGCGAAGCGATCGAAGCCATGAACGACAAGGACTTCAAAGGTCGCACCATAAAGGTCAACGAGGCAAGGCCGCGCGAAGAGCGCCCGATGAGAAGGGAGCGCTACTGACCCTTTTCCGCTTCGGAAGAACACGACGGGCGAGCCGAAAGGTCTCGCCCTTTTTTATTTACCCATCTTCCTGCATCAGGATCATTTCCCGTTGCCGATCAGGTCGGCCAGGGCTTCGTGCAGTTGCGGCCAGGCGAACCGGAACCCCTGCCCCTGCAGGAACCCCGGCACCACCTTCTGCCCCTTCACGGCATAGTCAGCCCCCTCCCCCATGAGCACCTGGACCACGAACTTCGGGACCGGGAACAACGACGGACGGCCCATGACGGCACCGAGCTCCGAGGCGAATCCGGACATCGTGACGGGTTTCGGGGCGACGGCGTTCACCGGTCCGCTGTAAGCCGGGTTGTCGATCGCCTGAAGGATGACGGCGATCTCGTCGTCCAGGTGGATCCAGGAAATACACTGCCTTCCCGTGCCTACCGGTCCACCCACGAAATAGTTGAACGGGGTGATCATCTTCTGGAGCATCCCGCTGCGTGTCGAAAGCACGATGCCGGTCCTCAGCAGCACGACCCGTACCCCGAGCTTTTCCGCAGGCAAAGCCTCGACCTCCCAGTCGTGGCAGATCTTCGCCAGGAAATCGCTGCCGGCAGGAGAAGACTCGGCCAGCTCGGCGGTATCCTCACATCGCTCGAACGCCCCGTAGTATCCGATGGCCGATGAGGAAACGAAGACCTCCGGCTTTTTTGCCAGGCCCTCCATCGCGGACACCAGTGCCCGGGTCCCCTTTATCCTCGAGTCGTAGCAGGCCGCCTTGTGCTCTTCGGTCCAGCGCCCGCCATCGAGCAGCGGCTTTCCGGCAAGATGGACGACAGCGTATGCCCCATCCAGCGAGGCAACCCACTCGCCGGAGACCATGTCGGAATCCCAGCGGACATAACCCGCCGCACCGGGAATCTTACCTGACGCCGCCTGGGTGTTACGCGCGAAAACGACCACCTTCCGGCCACTGGAAATGAGCCTCCGGGCAAGCTCGGCTCCAATGATGCCGGTAGCACCGGTGATGACGATATGACCTTCCATGCATATAGGGTTGAAAGTTGCTGCAGCCGAAAGAAACACAACCGGTGGCACTGACGCAATAATTCCCGCCCGCGATAGAATTGGACGACCAAGTCCATCGTGATCGACAAGAACCGCATCATCAGGGAGTGACCAGATATTGCCTAATCAAAACTTTTCACAATAATTACCATTTTTCACCATATTACTTCATGCCGTCCACGTGAGTCTCATTGACATCACATGACGCGCAGCCGCCATCATAAGGGTGCAGTTTGCCCTTGCAGTTCAAGTTACTGTCGTACGCAGTACATCTGGATTCAAGAACGGAAACTGACCATCCCCATGCTTGACAAACAAAATCTCATCTGCCATCACAACAGGTTGCATGCATTTTTCGACGCCAGCGAAGACCCCATGTTTATCATTGACTCTGCAGGCACTATCGTCGAATTAAATTCAGCAGGACAAGCATATGCCTCTCAATTAGGTGCCGATGGCATTGGCACCAATGTCCTTGATTTCATGGATGCACATCCAAGCTTTCGCGAAGTTTCGCGAAGTCGAAAGTCAATTTTACAGCAGGTCCTGAGCACGAGACAAAGTCATATTTTTACTGACACCGACGACGGCAGAGTAACCCAAATTGGCGCCTATCCGATTTTTTCCAATAAAGGAGAGGTCGTTGAACTGTTCATCATATTACAGGACAGAACACATCAGCGTCAGGAACAACAAGCCGTATCTGAACTGAAAAAACTGTGGAATGTTACATCTGAATCCCTCCATATCGGTCTATGGAAGCACAACTTCACATCAGAAACGGTATACAGAAATGCTGAACATGCCGACATCTTCGGTTACGATCCTGACAATGAGAGTTCATGGTCTAAGAAAACATTTCTTGAGCACGTTGTTCCCGAGGATCGACCGAGGGTAGAATCCCTTATCAGGTCATCGCAGCAAACTCGATCTGATTACCATTACAATTGCCGTATCCGAAAAATCACCGGGGAAATCCGCTGGATTAACGTAAAGGCGAATTATCAGTATGACGAGAACAGTAAAGCGCCCTACTACTTTGGCACCACGCAGGACATAACGGAGTTTCGGGAACTTGAGAAACTCAATAGGCAATTACAGGAACAACTCCAGCAGTCCCAGAAGATGGAACTGCTCGGGCAACTTGCCGGCGGCATTGCCCACGACTTCAACAATGTGCTTGCGGCGATTCAGGGCAACACCGAACTCATCATCAACGTAACCCCCGAGACTCACCCTATTCAAAAGAACCTGACCTCCATCAGTCTCGCCATCAAACGCTCGGCGGAAATGGTCAAGCAATTGCTCGCCTTCGCCCGAAAGCAACCGATCCAGCCAAAATCGATTGGACTGGATCTCGAACTTGAGCGGATGCGCCTGATCCTTCGCAAGCTGATCAGGGAAAACATCTCCCTGCGATGGCAGTTGAATTGCCCGGAAACCATCGTCAAACTCGACCCTGCAAATTTTATCCAGATCGTCACCAACCTCTGCATCAACGCACGTGATGCCATCGATGGGCAGGGGAGCATCTCGCTCGACACCAGCATCGTCACTACCGAATCCTGCGAGGAACTCCAGCGTTTTGCCTCCAATGCTACAGGCGAATATATCAGGATAAGGATCGCCGATACGGGATCAGGAATTCCCGACCATGTACGCCCCCATATCTTCGAACCGTTTTTCACCACGAAGGGGGTCGGCCAAGGAACCGGACTGGGCTTGTCGATGGTGTACGGATCGGTCAAGCAGCACGATGGATATATCACCTGTGAAACCGAGCCGGGCAAGGGTACGAAGTTCAATCTCTTTTTCCCGGTCGTTCAGGAATCTGTCGGCACCAGGGAGGCACCAACACTGGAAGCCCGGCTTGCCGCACCTGACAAGGCAGGCGTGCTCGTTGTCGAGGACGAGCCCGAAATATTGAAGATCATGTGCATTACGCTTGAAAATGCGGGGTTCAACGTGTTTTCGGCAGAAAACGCAGAAGATGCGATTGAACTTGCCCGCCAGCATGCACAAGAGATCACCCTGACCGTTTCCGACATCATCCTGCCTGGCATGAACGGAGTGTCGATGAGCGAAGAACTTCAGCAGCTGAACCCGACGATGAAGTTCATGTTCGTTTCGGGATACAGTGCCGATACCTTGGGTAAATACGGAAAGTTACGGGATGATATCAATTTCATCTCGAAACCATTCAGCATTATCAACTTTCTCGATATGGTATATACCATACTGACGAGCGCATAGCACCGGAACCCTGCGAAATCATTGACGCACCAGAGGGGCAGGAATTACGCGGACTGACCGGGTGGCAGGCACACCCCGACCGGGGTTCGGAAGACCCCGGCTTCAGTGCAAACATACACAGAGGCAGCAGCCGCGCTGCTGCCGGAAAAATCACTCCACCGTCACCGACTTGGCAAGGTTTCGGGGGCGGTCGACGTTGCAGCCGCGGAGCGTGGCGATGTGGTAGGCGAGCAGCTGCAGCGGAATGACCGTCAGGAGCGGCATCACCGGCCCGGAGGCCTGCGGGATGTAGATCACGTGTTCGGCGAGGCGCCCGATCTCGTGGTCCCCCTCGCTTGCGATGGCGATCACGCGCCCCTTGCGGCTGCGGACCTCCTCGATGTTGCTGATGATCTTGGTGTAGGTATTGTCCCTGGTGGCGATGAAGAACACCGGCATGTCCTCGTCGATGAGGGCGATCGGGCCGTGCTTCATCTCGGCGGCCGGATAGCCTTCGGCGTGGATGTAGGAGATCTCCTTCAGCTTGAGCGCCCCTTCGAGCGCGACAGGGAAGTTGAAGCCCCTGCCGAGGTAGAGGGCGTTCTTCGCATCCTTGAACTCGGCGGCGATCTCCTTGATCGCATCGTTCTGCTCGAGTATCCTGGCCACCTTGTCAGGCACTTCGGTGAGGTCGCGCAGGTAGAGGCGGATCTCGTCGTGCGAAATGGTGCGCCCCTTGCTCAGGGCCATGGCCAGCATGAAGAGCACGATCACCTGGGCCGTGAAGGCCTTGGTGGAGGCGACGCCGACCTCGGGTCCGGCATGGGTGTACATGCCGCAGAGGGTCTCGCGGGCGATGGTCGATCCGACCACGTTGCAGATGCCCATTACCATGGCCCCCTTCTCCTTGGCGAGCCTCAGGGCGGCCAGCGTGTCTGCGGTCTCGCCGGACTGCGAGATGACGATCACGACGTCGTCGGAGGTGACGATCGGGTTGCGGTACCTGAACTCGGAGGCGTAGTCGACCTCGACCGGAATTCGGGCGAACTCCTCGATCAGGTACTCGCCGATAAGTCCGGCATGCCAGCTGGTGCCGCAGGCGCAGATCACGACGCGCTTGGCCTGCTTGAGGCGGTCGAGGTAGTCCTCGATGCCGCCGAGCTGGATCCGCCCCTCGTCGAGGCGTACCCTGCCGCGCATCACATCGCGCATCACCTCGGGCTGCTCGAAGATCTCCTTGAGCATGAAGTGCTCATACCCGCCCTTCTCGATCTCTTCAAGGTTGAAATCAAGCTCGGTGATAAGCTTCTCCTGCTCCACGTTCTCGATCGTCTTGACCGTGTAGTGGTCACGCGTGACCACCGCCATCTCGCCGTCGGAGAGGTAGACCACCTTGTTGGTGTGCTCGACGATCGGAGCCGCGTCGGAGGCGATGAAATACTCGCCGTCTCCGATGCCGATCACCAGCGGGCTGCCCTTGCGCGCCACGACGATCTTGTCGGGCTCCCGGGAAGAGACGATGCAGAGGCCGTAGGCCCCTTCGACATGGCGGAGCGCCTGCCGGACGGCCGCCTCGAGATCGAGCGACGGATCGGCCTTCCAGATGCGGTCGATCAGGTGCACCAGCACCTCGGAATCGGTTTCGCTGGCGAAGGCATAGCCTTGCCCGATGAGATCCTTCTTCAGGCTGGTGTAGTTCTCGACGATACCATTGTGGATCAGCGCGATATCCCCCGAAACGTTCATGTGTGGGTGGGCATTCTGGTCGTTGGGGGGACCATGGGTGGCCCAGCGGGTATGGGCGATGCCTGCCGTCGCGCCAAGCATGACGGTGCCCGACATGAACTCCTCGAGGTTGCTGACGCTGCCCTTTCGCTTCACCACCTGCACGTCGTCATCCACGACGGCAATCCCAGCCGAGTCGTAACCACGGTATTCAAGCCGTTTCAGGCCGTTCAGAAGGATCGGCGCTGCTTCCCGCTTGCCGATGTAACCGACGATACCACACATAATGACAATCCCTTATTGAAACGTTTTCATTGAGCACAGGCCCCTTCGCACCGGCGGTGGCGAAAGCTGCCCGTCCAACTTGCCGACACAGATAATACGCAATCCTACAGTATTCCTTTCATGCCTTCGTGCAGGTTTCGGGCCTCCCTGCCGACGGCGGCCTCGAACTCCTCAACGCTCCTGAACTCCCCTTCAGGGAAGATGAGCGCCCTGCTGACGTTGACCACGGCGCTGCGGTGAGCGGCATCGGCGCCCTGCGTCACGGCGTCGTGCAGGGACCCTCCCTGGGCACCCACGCCCGGGATCAGGAAAAACAGGTCCGGCGCTTCGCGGCGAAGCTCCTCCAGGAGTCCCGGCTTGGTCGCGCCGACGACGATGCCGGCGTTCCCGTTGCGCTGCCACTGGCGGACACGGTCGAGCACGGTCCGGTAGAGCGGCCGGCCGTCCAGCATGAGCTGCTCCTCGAAATCCTTCGATCCGGGATTCGAGGTCAGGCACAGGACGAAGACCAGTTTGTCGTCATACTCGAAGAAGGGCTCGAGCGAATCGAACCCCATGTACGGAGCCACCGTGATCGAGTCGAACGGCCACGACTCGAAGAAGGACTTCGCGTACTGCCGGCTGGTGTTGCCGATATCGGCGCGCTTGGCGTCGGCGATGCTGAGGCATTCCGGCGGCAGAGACTCGAGGGTGTCGCCGAGGTCCCGCATGCCGGCCATGCCCCGCGACTCATAGAACGCGGTGTTGACCTTGTAGGCTGCGGCATGCTCGCGGGTGGCCCTGATGACCGAGCGGTTGAACTGGAGCACCGGCCTTTCCATGGACCTGAACACCGGGGGAATTTTGGCGGGATCGCTGTCGAGCCCCACGCAGAGCATCGATTTCAGGGCGGCGATCCGTTCGTTTGTCTTGTTCCTTGCTGAACTCATGAAGGTATCGGCGAATGGTTCTACTGTCGTCTGATATCAAATATAACATCCGGGGGACGACACTGCCCGACAAATTCGTCAGCCCGGCGCCCTGCGGGCCGGCATGCCCTCCGGAAAGCAGGAGGAAGATTGAAACTATTAAGCGGAAGAATACATTTTTCGATTAGGTTATATATATTGGAGGTCGATCCGATTCAACGCATTTTTCCACCCCATAAACGGATTGGGGTGAGGGGCGCCTTGAGGCCTTAACCCGGAGCGATGGACCACGATGGAGAATTTTTCAATAATGAGTGTTTTCGATGCCTAACAATCCTTTCAAGCCGAACAATCCATATAAGGGTGAACCTGACAGCGGGGAACGTCGGCCCCGTTTTTCGTTCATCTACTACATCGCCGTCGTACTGCTGATCATCGGCTTCCAGCTCGCCTTCTTCTGGCAGGGCTCTACCCAGGAGATTGCCTACAGCGAATTCAGGAAACTCGTCGCCGACGACAAGGTCGAGTCGGTGCGGATATCGCCCGAACGCATCTTCGTGCATCTCAGGCCGGATTCAGTCGCGGTGGCCGCGCCGAAACCCAGGGTCGAGCCGGTTCCGGGGCTTCACATGCCGGGTGCCCCTGCCGCCCAGACCAAAGAGGTGTTCGTGACCCCGGTACGCGATGAAGGTCTGGTGCCCCTGCTGGAGTCGAAGGGTATCCGCTACCAGGCGACCCCCGGAAACGGCTGGATCGGCGAGCTCCTGCAGTGGATCCTGCCGTTCGGCCTCCTCATCGGCCTCTACTTCTTCCTGTTCCGCCGGATGGGCGGCCCGGGATCGCAGTTCATGAACATCAGCAAGAACAAGGCCGCGCTTTACGAGAACCTCGACGAGCACACCCGCATCACCTTCAAGGATGTCGCCGGCCTCGACGAGGCCAAGGCTGAGGTCATGGAGGTGGTCGACTTCCTGAAAGACCCGAAAAAGTACACCAAGCTCGGCGGCAAACTGCCCAAGGGAGTCCTGCTGGTCGGCCCTCCCGGCACCGGCAAGACCCTCCTGGCCAAGGCCGTGGCCGGAGAGGCCGATGTCCCCTTCTTCAGCATCAGCGGCTCGGACTTCGTCGAGATGTTCGTCGGCGTGGGCGCGGCCAGGGTGCGCGACCTCTTCAAGCAGGCCAAGGAGAAGGCCCCCTGCATCATCTTCATCGACGAGATCGACGCCGTCGGCCGCAGCCGCGGCAAGGGATTCATGATGGGGGCCAACGACGAGCGCGAGAACACCCTCAACCAGCTGCTCGTCGAGATGGACGGATTCGCGACCGACAAGGGGGTGATCCTGATGGCGGCCACCAACCGCGCCGACGTGCTCGACACGGCCCTGCTCAGGCCAGGCCGCTTCGACCGCCAGATCGTCGTCGACAAGCCCGACCTGAAGGGAAGGATCGACATCTTCGAGGTGCACACCAAGAACCTGTCGCTCTCTCCCAACGTCAACCTGAAGGCGCTGGCCTCGCAGACCCCCGGCTTCGCGGGCGCCGAGATCGCCAACGCAGCCAACGAGGCGGCCCTGCTGGCCTCGCGTCGCGGCAAGCTGGCGATCGAGATAAAGGACTTCGAAGACGCCATCGAGCGCGTCATCGCCGGCCTGGAGAAAAAGAACAAGGTGATCAACCCGCGAGAGAAGGAGATCGTGGCCTACCACGAGGCAGGGCACGCCATCGTCAGCTGGATGATGCCGGAGAACGACCCCGTGCAGAAGATCTCCATCGTGCCGAGAGGCGTCAGCGCGCTCGGCTACACCCTGAACATCCCGCTCGAGGATCGCTACCTCATGACGAGGAACGAGCTCGTGGCAAGGATCTGCGGACTGCTCGGGGGGCGAATCGCCGAGGAGATCATCTTCGGCGAGATCTCGACCGGCGCCCAGAACGACCTGGAGCGAGTGACCGAGATCGCCTACAACATGGTGGTGGTCTACGGCATGAGCGAGAAGGTCGGCTACCTGTCGTTCCTCGAGAGCAACAACCCCTACTACGGAGGCCCGAGCATCGACAGGAAGTACGGCGACGAGACCGCTCGCATCATCGACAACGAGGTCAAGGCGATCGTCGACGCAGCCCGCAAGCGGGTGTTCGACATGCTCACCGAGCACCGCGACAAACTGGAGAAGATCGCCAGGGAGCTGCTGTCGAAGGAGATCCTTCAGTACTGCCAGATCGAGGAGATCCTCGGCAAGCGGCCTGCGGACAAGTTCTCCGAACATCTCGCCCACGACTGCGCAAACGGTAGGGAGCACAACGACCCGGACGCTACTGGAACGGCTGCCGCCCCTGAAACCGCTGCCGCAAAGGAGAGCGCCATGGCCGACGACGAACGCCGGGCGCTCGAAGAGGCTGTCAAACGGCTTCGCCAGTCACGGGACATCTCCCCGAACTGACCTCCATGGAAAAAAGGATCACCGCCAGGGTCAAGGGGCTGGTCCAGGGGGTAGGCTTCCGCATGTTCATCGTGCGTGAAGCCTCGTCCCGAAACCTTTCGGGATGGACGCGCAACCTGCCGGACGGCTCGGTGGAGATCGAAGCCCAGGGGCCATCGGGTTTGGTGGACGAACTGGTGAGCATGGCCCATGTCGGCCCGTCACGGTCGCATGTCACGTCGGTCACCGTGCGCGAAACGCCGGTAGAGCCTGACGCAAAGGGATTCCGGTTCCTTTACTGAGGCTTCTCCTGTTTTTCATCGGTATCGATCTGGAAGGAGGATAGGGAGGGGAGATAAGAGTGGGTCCCGAGGGATTCGAACCCCCGACCTACTGGGTGTAAACCAGTTGCTCTAACCAGCTGAGCTAGAGACCCATCGAAAAGGGCATCAGTATAACACATTTTCGACAGATAACAAACGGGATGCCCTATTTTCATGCGCGCCGCGGGGGCGCCAGCTTGTAAGCCGACCGTAAAAAGCATAAATTCAGGCCGACACATACAGGCAACCTCGTCCCAACCACCATGAAATCCATCTCCATCCTCGGCAGCACCGGCTCGATCGGTGTCAGCACCCTCGACGTCGTCAGGCAGCATCCGGACCGTTTTTCGGTCGCCGGCCTTGCCGCCGGGAACAACATCGCGCTCCTCGCCGAGCAGGTCCGGGAGTTCCGGCCCAGGGTGGTCTCGGTACGTGACGCGGCCTCGGTCGATTCGCTCAAGGCGGCGCTCGGCGGCCTGTGCCCCGAGATCCTGCATGGCACCGAAGGGGCCTGTGCGGTCGCTGCCGCCCCGGAGGCTGAACTGGTCATCTCGGCCATCGTCGGCGCAGCAGGCCTCGTCCCCACCGTCACGGCCATCAGGGCCGGCAAGCATATCGGCCTGGCCAACAAGGAGACCATGGTGGTCGCAGGAAGGCTCGTCTCGGACCTCGCCCGCAAGCACGGCGTCGAGATCCTCCCGGTCGACAGCGAGCATTCGGCCATCTACCAGTCGCTCGCCGGACACCGCCATGAGGATGTGCTGCGCATCATCCTCACGGCCTCCGGCGGCCCGTTCCTGAACACCCCTGCCGAAGAGATCCTCAAGGTCACTCCGGCACAGGCCCTCAAGCACCCGAAGTGGAACATGGGCGCGAAGATCTCCATCGACTCGGCCACCCTGATGAACAAGGGGCTCGAAGTGATCGAGGCGCACTGGCTGTTCGACATGCCAGCCGACAGGATCGGCGTGGTGGTCCACCCCCAGAGCATCATCCACTCGATGGTCGAATACATCGACGGCTGCGTCATGGCCCAGCTCGGCACGCCCGACATGCGCGCACCGATCGCCTACGCCATGGCCTGGCCCGAACGCTGCCAGAGCGGCATCGCGCGCCTCGACCTCACCAGAACCGGCAGCCTGACCTTCCAGGAGCCCGATACCGACAGGTTCCCGAGCCTGCGCCTCGCCTACGATGCGCTCCGTGCAGCAAAGACATTCCCTGCGGTGCTGAACGCCGCCAACGAGATTGCCGTCGCGGCATTCCTCGACGGCAGGATCAGCTTCACGGGCATCCCCGAGCTGGTCGACAGGACCATGCAGGCACACGAAGCCTGGGAGCCGGTCGTGCTGGACGAGTATCTCGAGGCCGACCGCTGGGCACGCCGGACGGCAGAACAGCTCATCGCATAACCTGACAGACTAACGAAACGATACCACCGACCGGAAGCAACATGGAGCTGCTCAACACCATATTCTATTTCATCATCGCCATCTTCATCCTCGTGACGGCGCACGAATTCGGCCACTTCATCACGGCCAGGATCTTCGGCATGAGGGTCGACAGGTTCTTCATCGGCTTCGACTTCTTCGGCATCAGGCTCTGGCAGAAAAAGATCGGCGACACCGAATACGGCATCGGGGCCTTCCCGGTCGGCGGGTACGTCAAGATCGCCGGCATGGTGGACGAAAGCCTCGACACCAACTTCTCGAACACACCGGCTCAGCCCTGGGAGTTCAGGGCAAAGCCGGCCTGGCAGCGCCTCGTCGTGCTCGCCGGCGGCGTCGGCATGAACATGCTGCTCGCCGCAGCCGTCTTCATCGGCATCACGGCCATCTTCGGCGAATCGCGCACCCCCATCGCCACGCCGGCCTTCGTCGAACAGGGCTCGGTGTTCTCCAGCATGGGCGTGCGCACCGGCGACCGGCTGGTCGCGATCAACGGGCACAAGCTCGCCTACTGGGAAGAGGCCGTCGACCCGGAGCAGCTCTCCGCGAACGGCCTGCAGTACACCGTCGAGCACGACGGACAGCTCGTAACGGTCAATGCCCCTGCCAACATCCTGACCAGGATCAACGAGGAGCAGTCCTTCGGCATCAGGCCGGTCATGCCCCCGATCGTCGACCAGGTGCTCGCCGGGGAACCGGCATCGAAAGCCGGCATCAAAAGCGGAGCGCTCATCACGGCGATCGACGGCAGGCCGGTCGTCGACTGGACCGAAGTGGTCGGCATCATCTCGAAAAGCGCCGGCAGGAAGCTCACCGTCACCTGGATGCACCTGCCCTCGCCTGTCACCGAAGGAGCCGTCACGGCCGACCTGATCCGCAACCAGGGCCAGAGCGTCACCACCGAGGTCGTGCCGAACAAAACCGGCAAGATCGGCATCTCGCTCAAACAGACCATCACCACGGAGCGCCGCAAGCTCGGCCCGGCAGAATCGGTGTCCAGCGGCCTGAAACAGACCTGGAAGACGACCTCCATGACCGTCAAGGGTTTTGCGAAACTCTTTTCCGGACAGGAGGATGTGGGCAAGTCGGTCGGCGGGCCCATCAAGATCGCCAAAATGGCCAACCAGAGCGCTGAACAGGGCCCGGTCAGCTTCCTCTATTTCGTCGCCGTGCTCTCCATCTCGCTGGCCTTCATCAACATCCTGCCCATCCCGGCGCTTGACGGCGGCCAGTTCGTGCTGAACGCCATCGAAGGCATCATGGGCAGGGAGATCCCGCTGGAAATCAAGATGCGCATCCAGCAGGTCGGCATGGCCATACTGCTGACCATCTTCGCCTTCTTCATGATCAACGACATCATCAACAAGTGAGCCCCGGGGCAGCGACCGACCATGTTTGACAAGCTCCAGTCCATCAAGGACAAGTACCTGAACCTCGAGCAGCAGCTCTCCGACCCGGAGGTGGTCTCCGACCAGGCCCGCTTCAGGAAGCTGAACAGGGAGTACAGCTCCCTGAAGGAGGTCGTGCACGGCTTCGACGCCTGGGCATCCGCAAAGCGGCAGCTTGAGGAGGCCGTGCAGATGCTCAGGGGCGAGGCTGACCCCGACATGCGGGAGCTGGCGCAGGCCGAGGTCGACGAACTGCAGGAGCGGATGCCCCGGCTCGAACAGGAGCTGAAAGTTCTGCTGCTGCCGAAGGAGGAGGCCGACTCCCGCAACGTCATCATGGAGATCCGGGCAGGTACCGGCGGCGACGAGGCCGGGCTGTTCGCGGCCGACCTCGTGCGCATGTACCAGCGCTACGCCGAACGCCAGGGCTGGCGCTGCCAGCTCCTCGACGCCAGCGAAGGCTCGGTGCCAGGCAGCCTCAAGGAGGCCGTGCTGGAGATCAGCGGCGGCGACGTCTACGGCACCCTCAAGTTCGAGAGCGGGGTGCACCGGGTGCAGCGCGTGCCGGAGACCGAGACCCAGGGGCGCATCCACACCTCGGCGGCCAGCGTGGCCGTGCTGCCCGAAGCCGAGGAGGTCGACGTCGAGATCCGAAAGGACGACCTACACGTCGACACCTTCCGAAGCGGAGGCAAGGGCGGCCAGAACGTCAACAAGGTCGAAACCGCCGTCAGGATCACCCATATGCCCAGCGGCATCGTGGTCGCCTGCCAGGAGGAGCGATCCCAGCTCCAGAACCGCGAAAGGGCCATGAAGATGCTCCGTTCGAAGCTCTACGACATCCAGATCGCCGAGCAGCAGAAGCAGCGCGCCGACCTGCGCCGTTCGATGGTCACCACGGGCGACCGGAGCGCGAAGATCAGGACCTACAACTTCCCCCAGTCGAGGGTAACCGACCACCGCATCGGCTACACGAGCCACGCCCTTCCGCAGATCATGCAGGGCGAGCTCGAAGGCGTCATCGAGGCCCTCCGGCTGCACGACCGCTCCGAACGGCTGGCAGCGGTCGGCATGCAGGCAGAAACCGCATAGCCCGGCACTGAACCGACCCCGGAGCCATGCTTTTTGCGCGGCAGTGCGTATATTTTTCAGACACCACAAGCATCCGGCGGCCCGTCTGCCGGACGATCCGGAGAGAATGCGAACATGGAAATGGATGCCACCGGCAAGAGCCGAGGTCAATGGATATTCCACGGCGAGTTCGACAGAACCGTCTGCTACCTGTCCGACCAGAAGAGGATCCTCGGGTTCAACCCGTTCTGCCACAGCGTGGAGCAGCTCGGCGACGAGAACGCCTACCGCTGGCTCTTCCGGGTGACCGACCCGCAGAAGAATCCGTTCGACGTGGTCTTCAACGTGAAACAGGAGGACGAACTGCTGCTGGAAGTCCCGCCGGACATCGCCTGCATCGGTGTCGAAGAGCTGACCGACGAGATGATCAGCGAATACACGGTCGGAAGGAAGATCACCTGGCGACACCACCCCGTCGGCGAAACGCTCGAAGATCCGGAGAACTACAAGTTCGAAGGCAAGGCCACGGCCGACATGCTCCTGACGCCCCTTGCCGGAGAAAAGACCAGGGTAGACTTCGACCTGACGGTCGACGTGAAATTCATCCTCTACCCGGCGTTCCGCATCATCCCGGAGCAGATCATCCGGGCCATGACCAACGCCGGCATGTCGTTCATCATGCAGACGGCCACCAACAAGATGTTCCAGAGCATCTCGAACGATTTCGGCACGGTCCGCCAGGTATGACCGATCCCACAACCATCATGACCATCACCCATTGACCAAGGACGCGCAACAGCTCTCCGCCATCCGGCTCTTTTCGCTCTCGATCATCAGCGTGACGCTGCTGCTCGCGACCGGCACGGCCGGGTACATGATCATCGAAGAGATGTCGCCGCTCGACGCCGTCTATATGACGGTCATTACGGTGGCTACGGTCGGCTTTCGCGAAGTCCACCCCCTCAGCGACGGAGGAAAGCTCTTCACCGTCCTCCTGATCATCGGGGGCACGGGCCTCTTTTTCTTCACCCTGACCAACGTCGCCGTCTTCCTCCTTTCGGGCGAATGGCGCGCGCACTGGGAACAACAACGGAACCAACGCATGCTCCGCAAGCTGAACGACCATTTCATCGTCTGCGGCTACGGCCGCCTCGGCGGCAACGTGGCCGAGGAACTGAAGGCGAAAGGCATCCCCTTCGTCGTCATCGACAACACCATCGAACCGGTGCTCAGGGCACGTGACAACGGCGACCTTGCGATCAAGGGCAACGCCGCCGACGAGAGCGTGCTGGTCGACGCCGGACTCCACCGCGCCAATGGGCTCATCGCCGCCGCCGGCAACGACGCCGAGAACGTCTTCATCGTGCTCACCGCAAAGAACCTGAAGCCGGATCTGCACATCGTCGCCAGGGCCGACTGCGAAGAGTCCGAGAGCAAGCTGCTGCGCGCTGGCGCCGAAAAGGTGGTCATGCTCTACCGCTCCGCCGGCAAGCGTATGGCCAACCTCCTGATCGAACCAGAGCTGGAGGAGTACCTCGACGAGCTCAGCGACGCCAGCAACCTCAACCTCCGGATCGCCCAGTTCCTCATCAGCGAGACCTCGCCGCTCATCGGCAAGTCTTTCCAGGAGCTGGACCTCTACAACAACCACCGGATCAACGTCGTCGGCTACAAGCTTCCCGGCGGCGAGCTCCACACCACCCCGAGGCCGGCCGAGATCATCCAGAAGCAGGGCACCATCATCGCTATCGGGCGCGGCGGCGACCTCGAAATCCTCAACAGCCTGGCAGGAGGGAAATGACCGTGGATTTCCGTGAACTCGTCGAATCCCGCAAAAGCGTGCGGGGATACGACCCGTCGAGGCCCGTCCCGAAGGAGGTTCTTGACCGCATCCTCGACGCCGGGCGGCTCGCCCCCTCGGCCAAGAACCTCCAGCCGTGGAAGTTCCTCGTCGTCCGGTCGGCGGAAATGCTCGACACCGTGCGCCCGTGCTACCCGCGGGAGTGGTTCCGGCAGGCGCCGATCATCCTCATCGTCAAAGGCGACCGCAACGCCGCCTGGGTCCGCCCGTCCGATAGCTGGAACTCCCTCGAGACCGACCTGGCCATCGCCATGGACCACCTCGTGCTCGCCGCAGAGGCCGAAGGCGTCGCCACCTGCTGGATCTCCGCCTTCGATCCCGTCTTCCTGCACCAGGTGCTCCACCTCACCCCGGATGAAGAGGTCTTCGCCATCACCCCCCTCGGCTACGCCTCCGCGGACGCCGAAACCCGCCCCAAGACCCGCAAGCTCCTCGCCGAGGTGGTCGAATACCTCTAAAGAACAGCCTGAGGCGACATCTTCGTCGCTGGCCGCAGACCGCTGTAGACAGCATACGGTTCGAACGGTTGCGGGACGACGGGCGAAACGCACATCATGTCCATCGAACGTGTTGAAAAGGATTTCGTCGGATTGCTTTCCTGCTGGAGGATGGGCGAGAGGTGGCTCTTCAAGCCCCCGGCAGAAGCCGGGGGCAAATCGAAGAAGAGGGAGGCTGGTCGGGAGTCAGGAGTGGCCGCCGACGACGATGCGCATGATCTTGAGGTTCAGGATGAAGAACCTGATGATCTGCCACGGAACGAACTTGCGCCAGAAAAGCGTGGTCTTGTCGGGGACCGGCGGGTAGGCCTCGTCGTAGTATGCCTTGATTTTATTGCTCATGGTTCTCGAATTATTGAGTTTCAGACTTGTTCATGTCGCTTGCCGGAGCCTTGCGGTCACTCCGGGATCAGGTACCAGAACGGATACCCCTTCGCCTTGTGGAAGAAGAGGTAGTGCAGGATGAACTTCAGCCAGTGGCCGGCAAGGCCGGCTTCGCCCACCGAGTAGTTCATATCGCGGCCCCACTCCGGGTACTTGTCCCAGTCGGGTACGACCGGGTAGACGGTCATCGAGGCGCCGAGGCCGTCGAAGGAACCGAAACCGCCGGAAACGATGCAGGCTGCGCCCATGCGGGCCATCGAGGCCTTGTGGTGGTGCTCCTTGTGGCCACCCTTGATCTGCTCGGCGATGTTAAGCGCGGCGATCTTGCCCATGACGCCCGACGGCATGCCGGTGCGGGGAGGGGTCGGGAAGATCTGGCGCCCGCTGGGGCTCGACTGCGGCTTGGAGATCGGATGCGGAGGAGCGAACGCGATGCCGACGGCGTAGATGTTGTCGTACATCGGCGTCTGGTAGACGCTCGGCCAGTCAGCGGCCGACCACTGCTCGAAGGGCTTGGCGGTGTAGTCAGCGTCGACCTTCATGAACTTGTTCGGCAGGAACATCTTCTCGGTGATGTCGGCACCGTTCTTGTCGAACGCGGTCAGGCCGACGCCGGAGAAGGAGGGAATCAGCATGGAGAAATCGAACTCCTGCGTCTTCATCTCGCCGCCGAGGGTCTCGTAATGTGCGACGCCCAGCTCGACCTTGTAGACGCCTGCCCGGCGGATCCACTTGATGCCGTATTCGGCCAGGATCGACTCGGTGAATACTTTGGTCGGGGTGACGTAGCCGCCGCGCTTGATGAAGGCGCCGCCCATGCCGAAGTCTCCGACTTCATATTCATTGGAGATCCAGGTGATCTCGGCCATCTTGCTCAGGCCGCGCTTCGAGATCTCGTAGGCCACGTTCAGGATGTACTCGAATGCCGCGCCCTGGCAGGTAGCCATGGCGTGTCCGGTGCCGATGAGGAATCGCTGCTTCTGGCCGTTCTGCATCTTCCTGATGCTCTCCTGCAACTTCTCCCATGCGTGGGCCGCATGGCTGTAAGTACACACGGACAAGCTGTTCTTGTCCGGGCCCAGTCCCTCGGTTCCCTCGAAGTTGAGCTTCGGGCCGGTGGCGTTCACGAGGTAATCGTAGTCGACGGCCTCGGTCTGCCCTGCTTTTTCGCCTTCGGTGTACTCGATCGTCACATATGCGCGATCATACCCGGGATAGCCCTCAGGATAGATGGATACAGCCTTGGCCTGCTTGAAGACGATCCCCCAGCGGTCATAGACCTTCTGCAGTTTGAAGCGGACCTGGTCGATGGTCATCTGGCCGACGCCGACCCAGATGTTCGACGGGATCCACTGGTAGTAGCTGTTCGGGCTGACGACCACCACCTCATGAGCCTTGCCCAGTTTCTTCTTGAGAAACGAGGCGCAGGTGTGACCTGCAACACCAGCCCCTAATACGACGACCTTTGCCATAAGAAGTCAGGGTTTTCAATTGTTAATACCGACACTTTTTACAGGTTCGGATCTGTGCGCAGGGAAATGCTCCCGACGGGTATTGCCGTTTGAGGAAAAAGTGACCAATAAGAGAGAACGGGCTTGCATGACGGTCAGGGCAAGAGAGACGCCTGACATGCATATTGAAATGCATTATTTTGATTTTAAGCATAAGCCCATAATAAAGCAACAGGCGCTCGTATATTTTTTCAAAAAAGAGCGTCTCCTCACCGGCCCCGAGGATGAATTTTCAGCCTCGGGCAGAGGTTAGAGAGAATGCAGTTGCTGCATCGAATGCACCTTCCCCCACAAGGAGGCTACATGAGAAACATCGTGTTCACAGGCAAAGGCGGCGTGGGCAAAACCTCCATCGCGGCAGCGACCGCAGTCAGGGCCGCAGCCATGGGATACCGGACCCTGGTGATCTCCACCGATCCGGCCCACAGCCTGGGAGACTCCTTCGACATCGAGCTTGGCCCGTCGCCGGTAAAGATCGCCGAAAACCTCTATGGCCAGGAGGTGAGCGTCTATGGCGACCTGTCGCTCAACTGGGAGATCGTCCGCGAGCACTTCGCGCACCTCATGGAGGTGCAGGGCATCAAGGGCATCTACGTCGAGGAGATGGGAGTGCTGCCCGGCATGGAGGAGCTCTTCTCCCTCTCCTACATCAAGCGCTACAACGAGTCGAACGAGTACGACCTGCTGGTGGTCGACTGCGCCCCCACCGGCGAGACCCTGCGGCTGCTCTCCATCCCGGAGACCTTCGGATGGATGCTGAAGCTGATGCGGAACCTCGAGAAGTACGTGGTCAAGCCGGTGATACGGCCGCTGTCGAAACGGATCGGACGCCTGCACGATTTCGTGCCGGAAACCGAGGTGTACGACCAGGTCGACCACCTCTTCTCTTCGGTCGAGGGGATCATCGAACTGCTCTCCGACGGATCGAAAACAACCGTCCGCCTGGTCATGAACCCGGAGAAGATGGTGATCAAGGAGTCGATGCGGGCGCTGACCTACCTGAACCTCTACAACATCACCGTCGACCAGATCGTCATCAACCGGGTCTACATGGACGACGTGGACGGCCAGTATTTCAAGGGCTGGAAGGAGATCCAGAAAAAATACATCGAGCAGATCGAGACCGCGTTCGCGCCCATCCCGATCACGCAGGTGCCGCTGTTCCGCACCGAGGTGCTCGGCCTGGAGATGCTCGGAAAGGTCGGCGAGACGGTGTACGGCGGGCGGAACCCCCTGGACATCTTCTACCACGAGGAGCACGTCGACATCAGGAAGGAGGGCGATGGGCACTACCTGATGAAGCTTCGCCTGCCTTTCGTGTCGGACAACCGCATGGAGGCCAACGTCACCCAGATCGGCGACTCGATGACCGTCAGGATCGGCAACTACCAGAAAGGGGTGGTCCTGCCGACCTTCCTCGCCGGCATGAGGGTCGCCGGCGCCGGCTACGAAGACAAGTGGCTGGTCATCGAGTTCAGGAAGAAGGAGGGGGTGCCGCAGCCGGTGTCATGACGGCAACCGCAACCGGCCGACCTTCGTGAAGTCAGGGCTCCGCTTCAGGTCGCCGGGCGTGATGAAATTCGGGTCAGCCTCGACGGCCGCCATGAGCAGCCGGTCACGCGACCCCATGCTCCGGGCGGCCGCATACCGGTCGAGGAACTCCGCGACCTCGCGATCCGCCGGCGACATCCGGCGAAGCGGCTGACCGGGCATGTGCAGGGTCTCGACCTTCGCCCTGATGTCCACACCCCTGATTCGAGGATAGTACTCGCCTCCGGCTTCCGAAAAGCAGCGGAAAACCAGCTCGGAGCAGATCATGGGTTCGCGCTCCTCGTCAACCAGCTCCTCGAGCCATGAGGAGGCGCGGTCGAGGGCCCACCTCAGGAACGGCATCGGCAGGCGGCGGGTGGTGCAGAGCAGCGCAAGCAGAAGGAGCTCTTCGGCGGCGTAGCGGCCGCCCTCTGAGGAATACTTTGCGACAACGTCAAGCACGGGGCCTTCGGGCAGTCCGGGCGATCCGATGAAATGCCCGTCCTTCCTCATCCGCCAGACATCCACGAAGAGGCTGCCGGCGGCCGAAGAAGCCACATCGTTCGTAACCACACCTTCCGCAATGGCTTCGACGACCATCTCGCCATCGTAGATCGAAGCGTGGCCGTACTCGGTGCCGTCAAACCACTGGATAACCTGCGATACGACCGAGTCGCCGTGGTAGAGCAGCACGTCGCAGGGGCGTAGTTCACTGATCGGAATGTCTCTGGCCATGGTAGAATCCCTCCTTCTCTGATAATTGAAACCGCATGCCGGCCGGCTTGGTACAGAAGGGGAAACAGGGGAGGGGGATACTTTACCTTTCAAAGGTACCTCGCGGAGGAGAGAAAACCAAGGCGCAGCAACGGGAGCGGGAAACCGAGCGATATTTTTCACTCTCTCGGGAAGGAAAATTTTATGATCTTTACCCATAGCAATTACGCCTCTCAGGGGGCGAATCAGTACTGACAGCGAATGAACCGTCAACTTCTCCTCGGTGCGGAGGCCGTCGCACAGGGCGCCCTCGATGCCGGCATATCGGGCGTCTACGCCTACCCCGGGACCCCTTCCACCGAAATCACCGAATACATCCAGCGTTCGAAGGCTGCCCGCGCAGGCGCGGTCCGCTCATCCTGGTCGGCCAACGAGAAGACGGCCTACGAGGCCGCGCTCGGCATGTCCTACGCCGGAAAACGGAGCCTCGTGTGCATGAAGCACGTGGGGCTGAACGTCGCCGCCGACGCCTTCATCAACTCGGCCATCACCGGCGTGAACGGCGGCCTGGTGCTCGCCGTGGCCGACGACCCGTCGATGCACTCGTCGCAGAACGAGCAGGACAGCCGCGTCTACGGCCGCTTCGCCATGGTGCCGGTGCTCGAGCCGGCGTCGCAGCAGGAGCTCTACGACACGATGTTCCACGCCTTCGGGCTCTCGGAGGCAATGCGCCTGCCGGTCATCGTCAGGATGACCACCCGCCTGTCGCACTCGCGCGCAGGGGTCGAACAGCGCGCCGCGTCGGGGCAGAACCCGCTGAACGCCGAGTACGCCCCCGAACGGTTCGTACTCATGCCGCACAACGCCAGGGTGCAGTACCGCCACCTGCTCGACCTCCAGCCGAAGCTCGAAGAGCTGTCGGAAGCGTCGTTCCTGAACCGCATGGTCGAGGGCAGCGGCCCCGTCGGGGTGATCGCCTTCGGCATCGGCTACAACTACGCGATGGAGGCACGCACCGCCCACGGGCTCGACTGCCGGGTGCTGAAGATCGGCCAGTATCCGCTACCGAGGAGAATGGTGGATGAACTGTTCGCCGCCTGCTCCGAAGTGCTCGTCGTCGAGGAGGGCTACCCGGTCTACGAAGAGCTCTTCCGCGGCTACTTCGGCTCCCCGAAGGTTCGCGGCCGCATGGACGGCGCCCTGCCCCGCACCGGCGAGCTCACCACCGACCTGCTTGCCTCGGCGCTCGGGGTCGAGCTGCCGGAAACAGCTGCCGTACCGGGCATCGTGGTCAACCGGCCACCGGAGCTCTGCAAGGGGTGCGGCCACCGCGACATGTTCGACGCGATCAACATCGCCGTCAGGGAGCACGCCGACCACCACGTCTTCTCGGATATCGGCTGCTACACGCTCGGCGCCCTTCCTCCATACAGCGCGATCCACACCTGCGTGGACATGGGGGCATCCATCACCATGGCCAAGGGGGCCGCGGACGCCGGACTCCGGCCCGCCGTGTGCGTCATCGGCGACTCGACCTTCACCCACTCCGGCATGACCGGCCTGCTCGACGCGGTCAACGACCGCTCTCCGGTGACGGTCGTCATCGCGGACAACGACACCACCGCCATGACCGGCGGTCAGCACTCCTCGGCCACCGGGTCGAAACTCGTGGAGATCTGCATCGGGCTCGGCGTCGAAGCCTCCCATATCAGGACCATCGTGCCGCTCAGGAAGAACCTCGAGGAGAACATCGCCGTGCTGCGCGAGGAGTTCGCGTACGACGGAGTCTCGGTCGTCATCGCGCAGCGCGACTGCGTCGAGAAGGCAGCAAAGGAGAAACGCCGCGCAGCGGCCACAGGGCAGTAACCGGACATGCAGAAAAACATCATACTCGCCGGCGTCGGCGGACAGGGAATCCTCAGCATCGCCGCGGTCATCGACTGGGCGGCCCTCCACGAAGGGCTCAACATCCGCCAGGCCGAGGTGCACGGCATGAGCCAGCGGGGCGGCGCCGTGCAGTCGCACCTGCGGATCGCCGACCATGAGCTCTTCGCCGACCTGATCGCGCTCGGCACGGCCGACCTGATCCTTTCGGTCGAACCGCTTGAAGCCCTCCGCTACCTGCCATGGCTCGCGCCCGGCGGCCACGTGGTCACCGCCCTCGAGCCGTTCGTGAACATGCCCGGCTACCCGCCGATGGAGGAGATCCTCGCCGAGCTGGGCAAGGCCGGCCGCCCGGTGCAGGTGCATGCGGCCGAGATCGCCAGGGAGGCCGGCAGCGCGCGCGCATCGAACATGGTCATGCTGGGCGCGGGCGCCCCCTTCACCGGCATCGCACCCGAAAAGCTCGAAGCCGGCATCGAGGCCCTGTTCGGGGCCAAGGGGCGCGACATCGTCGACATCAACATCAGGGCGTTCCGCAAGGGACTGGAGCTCTCAAACACCTAACTTACCATCTATCAATGATCTGGAACGAGCATCATGAATGCATGGGCCGCGAACAGCTGGCCTCGCTGCAGGGCGAAAGGCTCCGCCAAATGGTCGAGCGGATCTACTTCAACGTCCCGTTCTACCGCCAGAAGCTGCAGGAGATGGGCATCGAGCCGGGCGACGTCCGCACCGTCGACGACCTGAGAAAGCTCCCGTTCACCACCAAGCAGGACCTGCGCGACAACTACCCCTTCGGACTCTTCGCCGTGCCCCAGTCGGACGTCGTCCGCTTCCACGCCTCGAGCGGCACCACCGGCAAGTCGACCGTGGTGGGCTACACCCACAACGACATCCTGATGTGGTCAGAGGTGGTCGCCCGCTCGCTGACCATGGCCGGCGTAACGAAGCACGACATCATCCAGGTGGCCTACGGCTACGGGCTCTTCACCGGCGGCCTCGGCCTGCACTACGGCGCCGAGAAGGTCGGCGCGTCGGTCATCCCGATCTCCGGCGGCAACACCATGAAGCAGCTCCAGCTCCTCGAGGATTTCGGCTCGACGGCTATCGCCTGCACCCCCTCCTACGCGGCCTTCCTCGGCGAATCGATCCGGGACGCGAAGCTCGACCCCTCGAAGATCAAGCTGAAGGCGGGCATCTTCGGCGCAGAGCCGTGGACCGAACAGATGCGCACCGAGATCCAGCAGCTGCTCGGCATCAAGGCCTATGACATCTACGGCCTCTCCGAGGTGATCGGGCCCGGCGTCTCGATGGAGTGCTCCTTCCAGAAAGGGATGCACATCTTCGAGGACCACTTCATCCCCGAGATCATCAACCCCGAGACCGGCGAGGTACTGCCCTACGGCGAGCTCGGCGAGCTGGTGTTCACCGCGGTCACCAAAGAGGCCCTGCCGCTCCTGCGCTACCGCACGCGCGACCTCACCCGCCTGCACGTCGACCGATGCGAATGCGGCCGCACGCTGGTGCGCATGGAGAAGTGCGTCGGCCGTTCGGACGACATGCTCATCATCCGCGGCGTGAACGTCTTCCCGTCGCAGGTCGAGTCGGTGCTGCTCGAGATGAGCGAGACCCGGCCGCACTACCTGCTCGTGGTCGACCGGCAGAACAACCTCGACACCCTCGAGATCCAGGTCGAGGTCGAGGACCAGTTCTTCTCCGACGAGGTCAAGGTGCTCGAAGGGCTCCGCAAGCGCATCAGCGGCAACCTCACCAGCATCCTCGGCCTGCACGCCTCGGTCAGGCTGGTCGAACCCGGAACGATCGAGCGCAGCCAGGGCAAGGCGCAGCGCGTCGTTGACAAACGCAAACTCTCGTAACCGCAAGGAGGAGCCACCATGATCATCAAGCAACTCTCGGTGTTTCTCGAAAACCGCGCCGGCCGGCTGACCGAACTGACCGGCATCCTCTACGACAACGACATCAACATCTCGGCCTTCAGCATCGCCGACACGACCGACTTCGGCATCCTGCGCGTGATCACCGGCAAGCCCGAGCTGGCCGAAAAGGTGCTGAAGGAGCAGGGGTTCGCCGTGAAGATCACCGACGTCATCGGCATGGTCATGCCCAACAAGCCGGGAGGCCTGCACAAGGCGCTGCAGCTCCTCACGGACAACGGCATCTCGATCGAGTACATGTACGCCTTCGCCTCCGGCGACGGCCGGGCGACCGCGGTCATCCGCACCGACACGCCCCAGAAGGCCATCGAGGTGCTGCAGCTGCACAAGATGGAATTGCTGAAGACTGGCGACGTGTACCAGGTGTGACGCACTCCCCGGGCATGAGAGATTCTATTCCGATATCCATGGGGTGATCCCATATTCAGGAGGGATTCGTCCCGACGGACATGCAAATCTTGCATTTTCCTGTGTAGCCCCGGGCTTGAGCCCGGGGACTGCGTCAGGCCCAGCAAACCGAAACAGACAACCCATGCCCCGCTTTTCGACCTCCGTATCCGCGCTTCGCTCCTCGGCCATCAGGGAGCTCATGAGCCTCGCTTCGAGGCCCGACATCATCTCCTTCGCCGGGGGGATGCCGGGCAACGAACTGTTCCCGGTCGACGAGGTGGAGGAGCTGTTCCGTGGGCTCGACGGGAAGTCGAAGCGGGCCGCGTTCCAGTACGGCCCGACGCCCGGCCTGCCGTCGCTGCTCGAGTCGCTCGGAGGGTTCCTTGAGCGCAAGGGGCTGCCTGTGAAGAGCAACCGCCTCATGGTCACGACCGGGTCGCAGCAGGCGCTGAGCATCCTCGCCAAAGCGTTCATCGATCCCGGCGACCGGGTACTGACCGAGTACCCCTGCTTCATCGGCGCCATCGCGGCCTTCCGCGCCTGCGGCGCCGACATCGCCTCCATCCCGGTGGACGAGGAGGGGATCGACATCGGCATGCTCCGCGAAGAGGCCGAACGGCCCGATCCGGCGAAGTTCCTGTACATCACCCCCTACTTCCACAACCCCGGAGGCATGCTCTACACCTCCGAACGGAAGCGGCAGCTCGTCGAAACGCTGCAGGGGCGGGACATCCCGCTCATCGAGGACGACGCCTATGGCGACCTCTGGTTCAGCGAGGAGCACCTCGACCGCCTGCGCCCCATCAAGTCGATGGATCCCGAAGGGCTCGACGTCTGCTACACCGGCTCCTTCTCCAAGATCCTCGGCCCGGGCCTGCGGCTCGGCTGGCTGCTCGCGCCCGAAGCGATCTGGGAGAAGTGCGAACTTATCAAGCAGTCGGCCGACGCCTGCTCGCCGAGCTTCACCCAGGTGATCGCGGACGCCTTCATCCGCTCCGGGAAGATCGACGCCTACGTCGCCTCGGTGCGCCAGGAGTACAAGCGGCGCGCCGCAAGCATGGCCCAAGCGCTGAGGCGCCACCTGCCGGAGTACGTGCGGTGGAACGAACCGAAGGGGGGATTCTACATCTGGCTCACCCTGCCCGAAGGCGCCGACGCCACGGCCATCCTGAAGCTCGCCATCGAGGGCGGCGCGGTCTTCGTCACCGGCAGCACCTTCGACCCCGAAGGCACCCGCAACAACACCATGCGCCTCTCCTACTGCAACAACTCGCCCGAAGAGATCGAACGCGGCATCCCGATCGTCGCCGAAGCCATCCGCGCCGTCTGCGGCTGACCCTGGGGACGATGGTAACTCCATCAACCAAAGTAACGACGATGGTTGATGGAGTTACCATCGTCCCGGTGCGTATCGCTTTCGGATGCCGAGCTTGTCGATCCTCGAATAGAGGGTCTTGGCGTTGATCCCGAGCCGTTCGGCGGCGCCTCCTGCGCCGCTGACCCTCCCTCCGCACCGTTCGAGCGTGTCCAGGACGAGCCGGCGCTCCATGTTCGACATCTCCTCTTCGAGCTCCTTCATCGTGGCCTGACGGACTCCTTCTGAAGCTGCCGTTTCGGGTAGCCGCGAAGGCAGGACGCCGGTAAAATCGAGCGCCGCCCCTTCGGACAGGATCACCGCCTGCTCGACGCAGTGGGAAAGTTCGCGGATGTTGCCCCTCCACGCCCTGCCGGCAAGCTCGGCCATGTCCACCTCCCGGATCGAGCGGAACGGCTTGCCGAACTCCCGGGAGAACTTCTCGGCGAAGTGGATGGCGAGTACGGGAATGTCCTCACGCCGCTCCCTGAGCGGTGGCAGGGAGAGCGGAAAGGCGTTGAGGCGGAAGAAGAGGTCGCCGCGGAACCGCCCCTCCGCCACCTCCTGTTCGAGGTCACGGTTGGTCGCCGCGATCACGCGGAGATCGACCGGGATCACCTGACGCCCGCCGATGCGCTCGAGCTCCCGCTCCTGCAGCACCCGGAGCATCTTCGCCTGCAGTTCCAGGGGCATCTCCCCGACCTCGTCGAGGAAGATGGTGCCGCCGTCGGCCAGTTCGAACTTGCCGATCCGGCGTTCGGTCGCCCCGGTGAAACTCCCTTTTTCATGCCCGAAGAGCTCGGACTCGATGAGCGCCGCGGGCAGGGCTGCGCAGTTGACCCTCACCAGCACCCGGTCCTTCCTCGGGGAGAGGTTGTGGATCGCCCGGGCGATCAGCTCCTTGCCTGTCCCGGTCTCGCCCTGGATCAGCACCGTCGCGTCGGTTGGCGCAACCTGGCTGACACGGCGCAGCACGGAGGCAAGCGGGGCGCTGCTGCCGATGATCTCCTCGAAGTTGTGCGCCGCGCGGATCTCCTCGACCAGGTAGGTGCGCTCTCCTTCGAGCTTGCGCCGAAGCCGGTCGATCTCTTCGAAGGCGAGGAAGTTCTGCAGGGCGAGCGCGAGCTGCGGCATGATGAGCCTCACGGTGGCGAGCTCGGTTTCGCCGAAGGCGTGTTCGGTCCCGGAGATGATCATCCCCGCCCTGCTGCCGGTAATGTCCCAGAGCTGGGAGATGATGGTCGAACAGAACCCGAAGCGCTCCTTCACGAGCGCAACAAGGCGGAACTCCCCGGCGAGCCTGTCGAAGCTGTCTCCAGAGTAGACTCCCGGCCTCGAGATAATCTCCATGGTCTCCTGAAGGATCGACTCGTCGCCTCCGACATCGAGACGATCGAGAGGGGAAAAGGAGTGGAATCCACCCCCATCCTCACGGATGAAGTTGTCGAAAATCCTGTACCTGCCGTCCTCTCCGAGAACCCTGATGCCGATGAAGGCGCACGGCACGAGCTTGCCGACCTGTTCGCAGAAGGCCAGCATCATGCTGTTCCGGTCCCGGATGGTCAACAGGGCGTTGTTGACGGCGAGCTGCATGGCGGTCTCCGCCTCCCGCTGCCGGAGCTCCTCGTAGGCAAGGGCATTGCTCACGGCGATGGCGATGGGGGCGGAGACGACGGCGAGCAGCTCCCGATCTGCCTCCGACCACTCGCGTTCCTCCTTCGACACGAAATTCAGGAACCCGATCACCCTTCCGCCGACGCGCAAAGGGGCGAGCACGAGCTGGCGCATGCCGAGTTCGTGGAGGGTCTTGAATACCGGCATGTCGGGATCGGCGGGACCGGGAATCTCCCGCTCGATGCTCACCGTCGTCACCGAGCGGTCGTCAAGGCGGTGTTCGAACCAGGAGCCGGCAATCTGGCGTTTCTGGCGGCTGATATGATCCGGCAGGTCGAAGCGGAGCATCTCGAAAAAGAGGCTGAGGTACCGCCGCTCCCTGTCGACGGTGACGATCACCGCGGAGTCGAAGGAGAAGATGAGGCGCAGCTTGTCCGTGACCGTGCGGAAGAGCTCCTGTGGGTCACGGATGGTTCCTATGGCGTCGCTGATGTACTGCATCAGCTGGCGGGATTCGGAGAGTGTCCGGTCTTTCATGGGGCATGTTTCTGTATTATTCAGAACACCAATAACAGAATATTCCGATATTTTCAGAATACACCAAACCCAAAAGAGACGGCAGGAAACAGCAAAAGCCTTAAAATACTTGCAGTTACGGGCAGCGAAAGATAAACGGCGGAAATGGCACGATTGTTGTAGTATGAATAACAATCGATAAACCAGTGAAGGATCATGAAGACACGCAACCGCAGAGCCACGCTGATCGCCCTAACCGCACTCCTCGCCATGTCACGGCCCGGTTTCGCTGCCGATGCCGCAGTGGCGCCGACGGCACCGCTGACGCTCGACGAGGCGATACGCCTCACGCGCGAGCACAACCCGAGGGCATTGCGGGCGAACGATGAGGTGAAAGCCGCCGAAGCTAAGGTCACCCAGAGCCGCAGCGGCTACTTCCCGCAGATCTCGGCGAAAGCGGGGTACACCTACATCGATCCCGTATCCGAGCTGCAGGGAATGCAGTTCATGCCCAACAACAACTACACGGCGAAGCTAACGGCCGAGATGATGCTGTTCGACTTCGGCCGTACCGGCCGCAGGGTGGACCTCGCCAGGTCAGGAATGGCCGCCGCCGGCCTCTCGAGGGACCTGACCGTCCGCGACCTTTCGCTCGCAACCATCCGCGCCTTCTACTCGATACTCTTCCTGCAGGAGGCCGTGAAGGTCCAGGACAAGGAGATCGCCGCACTCGGCAGCAACCTCGAAAACATGGAGAAGCGCTACCGGGAGGGCGCCGCTACCCGCTTCGACCTCCTGACCACCGAGGTGCGGCTCTCCGCGGCCAAAAACCGGAAGATCGACCTGCAGTCGCAGCTCGAGAACCAGGGCACCACCTTTCGCCGGCTCTGCGGACTCAAGGCAAGCGCCCCTCTGTCGCTGAAAGGGTCGTTTGATACCGACGCGGCCGACACGAACGCCGAGAGACTGACCGCCACGGCGCTCGAAAAGCGACCTGAAGTGGCACTCTCACGTGAAAACGCCCGTGCGGCCGAAGCGCGGAAGTCCCTTGCGGCGAAAGAGTGGTTCCCGACGATCAGCGGAGCCGCATCGTGGGGCACCGCAAACGGATACGTGCCGAACATCAACGAGCAGCGCACCAACGTCATGGCCGGCATCCAGGTCCAAGTTCCGCTCTTCACGGGCTTCAGGACCAGCGCGGCAACAAGCGAGGCAACCGCCATGATGCATGCCGCCGAGCTGGAGCGTATCGATACTGAAGAAGTGGCGCAGGCCGAAGTGAAGCAGGCGCTCAACTCGCTGCATACGAGCAGGGAAAAGATCGGAACCTCCGCCCTTCAGGTCTCCAAGGCCGACCTCGCGGCCCGGCAGGCGCGGATCCGCCACCAGAACGGCATGGGGACGACCCTCGACCTCCTCGATGCAGAATCGGCGCTGGCGCAGGCCGAGCTGGCGAATCTGCAGGCACGCTACGAATATGTGCTCAACGCTTACGACGTCCGGCGCGCTTCGGGCGACCCGATCGGAAACCAATGGATACCGGCACCATGACCGCAACAACCTTGACAACACCGAAATCCATCCTCTGCCCGGTCGACTTCTCGCCCTCATCGGAGAATGCGCTGATCCACGTCGCCGAGCGGCACGCTCCCGATATGGAGCTGATCGTCCTGCATGTCGGAAGCCCCGACGCAGGCGATCACGGGGCTCTCCTGAAAGAGCACCTCCACCATTTTTCGCGCTATTCCGACATGCTTTCGGCATACCGGTGCAACGTCCGGTTCACCGTCGAGTACGGCTCTCCGGCTGAAGTCATCATCGACCAGGCGAGACGTCATGGCGCCGAGCTGATCGTGCTCGGATCGCACGGCGCAAACAACATTCCCCGCCTCCTGGTGGGAAGCACCACCGAGGCGGTCATGCGCCAGGCACCTTGCCAGGTGCTGGTGCTGAAGTCGCCGGCGCCCGGCATAGCCCAAACGGCATAAGCAGTTTTGACAAACCACAACGATTGATCACCCATGGCAGAATCGCAGATCCAGAGCAAGGAAGGGAAGAAAGAGCAGAAGACAGGCTCCTCGTCACCGGTCAGGATGGCCATGTTCGGCGTACTGCTGGCCGTCGGCCTCGTATGGGGAGGCATGAAGCTCTTCCGCTCGTTCAGCTACGTCGAAACCGATAACGCCCAGATCGAAGGGGATGTGTACCCGGTGATACCGCGCGTCCCGGGAAAAGTGGCCGAAGTCAGGGCGAAGGACAACCAGGCCGTCGCGAAGGGGGACACGCTCATCGTGCTCGACCCGGCGGATTACCAGGTACGGCGCGACATGGCCGAGGCGGCGCTCATGGTCGCGAAGTCCCAGGCTGCCGCCGCCGGGGCCACCGAGCTGAAACTCGGTGCGGACCTGCGCAGGAGCCGGAACCTGCAGCGCCAGGACGTCATCTCGCAGGCGGAGCTCGATGCAGCGACCGCCGGCGCGACGGGCTCCTCGGCGCAGCGTGCGGCTGCCGGCAATCAGGTAAAGCTGCGTGAAGCCGAGCTGAAGAACGCCGAACTCCAGCTCTCCTGGACGGCCATCACCGCCCCGGCTGCAGGACGGGTCTCGAAGAAGGCCGTGGAGCCCGGCCAGTATGTCACGCCGGGCCAGCAGCTCATCGCGATCGTCGGCAGCAGCGACCTCTGGGTCGTGGCGAACTTCAAGGAGACGCAGCTCGCCAACATGCGTCCCGGCCAGCCGGTCAAGATCAGCATCGACGCATTCCCCGGCAAGGAGTTTACGGGGCACGTCGAATCGATCTCCGCGGGCACGGGAGCCAAATTCACCCTGCTGCCCCCGGACAACGCGAGCGGCAATTTCGTGAAGGTCGCCCAGCGGGTTCCGGTCAAGGTCGTGTTCGACCGGCGCCCTGAGGAGCCGCTGGCCGCAGGAATGAATGTGATCGTCGAAGTGAAGGTAAAATGACACAGGCAAACCGAACCATCGCCGATCCGGCGCACCAGCTCCCGGCGCACGCCTACGAGACGGGCATACGGAAGGTGATCATCACCGTCACGGTCATCGTGGCGGCCATGCTCGAGCTGATCGACACGACCATCGTCAACGTGGCGATCAACCACATCAGCGGCAACCTGGGGGCGAGCATCGAGGATGTCTCATGGGTGGTGACCAGCTACGCCATCGCGAACGTGATCGTCATCCCCCTCTCGGGATTCCTCGGGAACCTCCTGGGGCGGCGCACCTACTTCATCGGATCGATCCTGCTCTTCACGGCCGCATCGGTCCTCTGCGGCATGTCTACGAACATCTGGATGCTGGTGTTCTTCAGGTTCATCCAGGGAATCGGCGGCGGAGCGCTCCTGCCGACATCGCAGGCCATCCTGTACGAAACGTTCAAGCCGGAGGAGCGGGGCGCGGCGACCGGCATCTTCTCGATGGGCCTTGTGCTCGGCCCGACCATCGGCCCGCTGCTCGGCGGCTTCCTGGTGGACTACTTCGCCTGGGAGTGGTGCTTCTTCGTCAACATCCCTATCGGCCTCCTTGCCGCCTGGGCGGCCCTCACCTTCATCAATGAGCCGAAGGTGAAGCACACGGTCCAAAAGATCGACTGGGCGGGGATCGGCCTGCTCTCCGTGGGCATCGGCTCGCTGCAGTTCATCCTCGAGCGCGGCGAATCGAAAGACTGGTTCGAAACCCCGTATATCACCTGGTTCACGATCATCGCGGTCGTGTCGCTGCTTCTTTTCGTCTGGCACGAACTGCACACCGACCACCCGGCGGTCGACCTGAGCGTACTGGGACGAAGCAAGAACCTGGCCATCGCCGCCGTACTCACCTTCATCGTCGGCTACGGCCTGTACGGCTCGCTCTTCGTCTTCCCTGTCTTCGTGCAGCGCCTGCTCGGCTTCACGGCCCTGCTTACCGGCCTGGTGCTCTTCCCGAGCGCGATGCTCACCGGCATCATTTCGCTGCCGCTCGGCATCGCCCTGCAGCGGGGTGCTTCGCCCAAGCTGCTGATGACCTTCGGGATGAGCGCGTTCATGTTCTTCTGCTGGCAGCTGGGACAGCAGACGCTCCAGTCCGGCGCCGCGAATTTCTTCTGGGTGCTGCTGATCCGGGGCCTTGCCCTCGGCTTCATCTTCATCCCGGTGACCATGCTCGCCGTCACCGGCCTGCACGGCCGGGACATCGGTCAGGCTACCGGCCTGAACAACATGGTCCGCCAGCTCGGAGGGTCGTTCGGAATCGCCATCACGAACACCTTCATCGCCAAGCGGGTCGCCGTGCACCGGAACGAAATCCTCTCGCACCTGTCGCCCTACGACCCTGCGGCCGCAATGCGGCTGGAAGGGATGAAGCAGCTCTTCGGAACGAGGACACTCTCCCCGGTCGAGGCGCAGCAATCCTCACTGAAGGCGCTCGAGTATACCGTTACCACCCAGAGCCACCATCTGGCATATATGGACGCCTTCATGCTCATCGCCCTCCTCTTCCTGTGCTGCCTGCCACTCCTGATGTTCATCAGGGTAGACAAGTCGGAGAAGGCCGACCTCTCGTCAGCACACTGAGGCCCGCCAAGCATACCACCCACTGCAACATCGAAATCGAGAAAGAAACGGCCTCACGCACGAATCACCATCACTTTCGGTCGGGTTCGAACTCGAGGGAGATCGAGTTCATGCAGAAGCGTTTCCCCGTCGGCGGCGGGCCGTCATCGAAAAGGTGACCGAGATGCGCGCCGCAACGGCCGCACAGGACTTCGGTCCGCACCATACCGAATGATCTGTCAGTCCTGTATGCCAGAGTGCCTGGACGCTCGGCCTCGAAAAAGCTGGGCCACCCGCAGGTGCTTGCGAACTTGGCTTCGGAACGGAATAGCGCGTTGCCGCAGGCCGCGCAGTAGTAGGTTCCTATCCCTTCGAAGTCCCGGTACCTGCCGGTGAACGCCCTTTCGGTTTCACCGTGCCGGGCCACCTCGTACAGGTCGGGCGGCAGCACCCGCTTCCACGTGCTGTCCGGCAGTTCGAGCTTCGAGGTGTCGGTCCTCGAGTACCAGGGGTTTGATGCGTGCTTCTTTTGGTTCATGGATGCGGATTCCGGTGTTGGCGATGAGGGAGTGCCGGCTCGGCAGGCGGTCAGGGCCGACGTCAACAGCAGCATGTTCACAAGCGACCGGCTTTTCATGGGACCATCGTTCTCCATCTGAACCGGTCCGTCGCCGATACGGTTCCCGCTATACCCCTTCGGTAGCCCTGTATGAGGCCCAGGCCTCCGAAATCCTGTTGCGGGAGGCGATGAGGGCCACGGTGGCCACCAGGGTAACCGCCGTGCCGAAACGGATAGCCACAGCGGTGCCGAAACGCTCTGAAATAATGCCGATCATGAAGTTGCCGACCGGCATCAGCCCCATCAGCACCATAAGGTAGATGCTCATCACGCGCCCCCGGTAGCGATCTTCGACCAGCCGCTGCACGGTGGCGGTCATGGTGGCGAACGCTGAAAGCATGCCGAGACCTGAGATGAAAAGGAAGCAGAGGGCGAGCGGTACGGCCGTCGCAAAGGTGAAGGCGATCAGCGCCAGGGTGAAGGTGAGGATGCCTCCCACAACCATCCTCGGGGCGCCGATCCGCCCGCTCGACATCGAGACCAAGAAGGTCGCGGTCAGCGAGCCCATGCCGAAAGCCGAGAAAAGCGTGCCCATGCCGGAAGCGCCGAGCCCGAAGGTTTGCTTGGCGACCACCGGAAGCATCGCCATGAAGGACCAGCCGAAGATCGACACGGCGGCCACGAACAGGACGATCGTCCTGAGGAGCGGATGGCGCCAGGTGTAGGATACTCCGTCCCGGATCGACTGCAGGGGGTGTTCGTTGACGCTCTTCGGCTCTACACGCGGCGTCGAAATCGCAAGCAGGGCGACGATGACGGCAACATAGCTCAGGCCGTTGGCCACGAATGCGCCGCCCGTGCCGACCCATGAGATCATGAGGCCTGCGATGGCGGGGCCGATGACCCTTGAGGCGTTGAAGATCGATGCGTTGAGCGCAACGGCCGAGTGCAGCTGGCTGCGGTCGACCATCTCGCTGAGGAAGGCCTGGATGGCCGGGGTCGCCACCGCGCCGATGCAGCCGAGCAGGAATGCAAGCACCAGGATGACCGGGAGGGTCACGGAATGGGTCAGCGTGAAAGTACCGAGAATGAAGGCGAGGGCCATGGAGAGCGACTGCGTCCAGAGCAGGATGACCTTGCGGGGGTAGCGGTCCACGATCACGCCGCCGATGAGCGAGAGGAAAAGGGTCGGTATGGTCGAGGTCGCCGCTGCGACGCCCACCCAGAAAGCGGAACCGGTCATTTCGAGCACCAGCCACCCCTGCGCGACCATCTGCAGCCAGGTGCCGATCATCGACACGATCTGGCCGATGAAGTAGAGGCGGAAATTCCGGCTGGCAAATGCGGGAAAAGCCGAAAGGAGGCGCGGCTTCAGGCCGGACGAGGCTTCATGGCCGTTACCGGAAGGAGGTTTTCTTGACGGGCCTTCTGAAGCTGCGCTCATGTAAGGTAATCATCGTTCTCTCGGAGTTTCTGCCGCTGAAAAGGTATGAAAAACGACGGGATTTCTTCAACGAAGTCCAGAAAAGCCTGCCCAAGCTGCCGTCAACACCCAATACAACCTTGATCCGATTTAAAAAAATCAGAATTGAAGTTTATTAACGGTAAATTTTGGCTCGGTTTTCGGAATTGCTGCAGTTCCGTATAAAATCTCCGGAAACCGGAACACAACAACCAACACAAAGAGAAAGGAGTACTTCAGATGAACGTTGTCAATCCGGAAGCTATAGGGGTATTCGGCCTCATGGTGACCGTATGGGTATTCGGCCTCGAGCAGCTCGGCTTCGGCCTCAACAACGAAACCGACCACGGCAAGCTCTTCAGAAGCCTGGCGAACGTCGCCCTGTGGTTCGGCGGGGTCGCCCAGATCTTCACGGCCGTCGTCCTCTACCTGTTCGATGTGGGCATGCCTCCGGAAGCCCGCGTGTATATCGGGACCATCTTCGCCACCTACGGACTGTTCTGGGTCGTCGTGGCCATGCACTTCTACAATCCCGGAGACAAGAAGGTCTACGCCCACTTCTTTCTCGGCATCTTCTTCATGACCGCGCTCTTCAGCTACAAGGCGTTCATGCTCGGCAAGATCTGGCCCCTCGGCACCGTCCTGGTGCTCATCAACGGCCTGACCATCCTGCTGCCGTTCACCTGGTACAAGCACAACAACGTCATCACCAAGATCTGCGGCGCACTGAACGTGGCGATCGGTGTCTGCGCCCTCCCGCTGCTGCTGCACTCGCTTGGCCTCTGACCGTCTACCGTCGACCGTTGAGCTTTCCCGCCAACCCGGGAAGGCTCAACGGAGAACGTCAACGCTCACTATCCGACTCTTCGCTCCGCGAGCTCCGGCCTGAGGCAGAGTCCGCGCCATGGGACGCACAGCCGCCCCGAACCCCTTCGGTTCAGAATTCGCCGCCGAATCCTGAACCCGGCTCACCTGCCGTGCATTCGTTGCGTCCGGCGAACCCGGCCCTGTTGAGCCGGCATCTGGAAAAAAACGGCGAACCGTTTTCAGATTCACCATCCCCACCCTCCAGGCCGGAGTCGATAGGCTCACGCGAGTCGATCCTGCGACCATTCATTGGTGCTGTTCCCGGTCAAATGGTTAAACATTCCAGGGGCCGAACCGCACCCGAGGCTTGAAAAGCATGGTCAACGCTGTCGCCTTTGCGACGTCCCGACTCGATCGTGAATCCGTATTCATGGACGAATCACGCCAGAATCTGAGCTGATCAGGATCTTTACTGTCGATGAAGGACAGGCCGCGGCTGTCCTCACCGTTCGCAGATGCTGCAAAGCAGCAGTTTCAGGTCCGGAAGCACAACCTTGCGGCAGTGTGCTTCCGGCCGTCTTGAGCCCGGTCGGCGGTAGCCGGCCGGGGGAGGTCCCTGAAACAGCCAGCGCGTTGCATGCTGGCCGGCCATGGAGATGAACCGTCGGGGATCGCCGGATGCGGCTGGAGCACCGGAACAGGCTCACTGCCGGCAGCGACCGGAACGACAGATTCAGGGTTCGGAAGGATGCGGCAAAACGGACAAGGATTCCGGCTCACCGGAAAACCGTATATCTATATAAGCGAATATCGATATATTAACACAAAAGAAGGATTCCCGCAAACGAATTCATCGCCCGGGAGCGCGCCAAAGGAAGCCGAGCGCACCACCTTACCGATTACCGAGCAATAACTTAGAGGCATTCCGGCCGACCCGGTCGATCGACAGCCGATGAAGAAATTATCGGGTATCGGAAATTTTTTCCGTCCGCGAATCCTATTTTTCCTTATCCTGAAAAGAGCATCCGCCCGGCGGATTTACCGTTATCATCCCATAAACCGCAAACATCTTGCATCATGAGCTCACACATCTATAAGAAGATCGAGGTCGTCGGCTCCTCCCCGTCCAGCATCGAAGAGGCCGTGAACAACGCCGTCGCAAAAGCCGCAGAATCGGTCAGGAACATCCGCTGGGTCGAAGTCGTCGAAACCCGCTGCCACGTCGAGAACCAGAAAGTCGCCTACTGGCAGGTCACCGTCAAGATCGGCTTCACGCTCGAAGACTGAGCGCGGTCGAAGGATCATGCGAAAAGGCGCCGTTCAAGGGCGCCTTTTCTTTTTCCAACAATTCCCGGCAAACGAATAAAAGAGCGGACATCGCTGCCCGCTCTTTCGGAATCATCCGCATCACGTTCGTCAAGTGTCACGCGTTACGCGTTACGCATCACGACCATTCCCGCTCGTCACTGCTCCGAGTAGCGCTCGGGAGCAAGCGCCCAGTGCTCGGGCGACATCCAGAGCGTCGAAAGCATCAGCTCACGGATGTGGTTGAACTCCTTCGGCAGCTTGTCGTAGAGCTTCTCGAGCAGCTCCTCGTGCGAGAAGAGCTCCTGCTTCCAGGCCTCGCGGTCGACCGACATGAGCTTGGTGAACTGCTCGAACGTGAAGTCCTCGAGCCCGCGCCAGTCAAGCGACTCGTACTTCGGCATCCAGCCGAGCGGGCTTTCGACCGCGGCCGAACGGCCGTGCACCCTGCCGATGATCCACTTGAGGACCCGCATGTTGTCGCCGAAGCCCGGCCAGAGGAATTTGCCGTTCTCGTCCTTGCGGAACCAGTTCACGCCGAAGATCCTCGGCGGCTCGGAGAGGGTGCGTCCCATCTGCAGCCAATGGTTGAAGTAGTCGCCCATGTGGTAGCCGCAGAAGGGCAGCATGGCGAAGGGGTCGCGGCGGACGTCGCCGATCTTGCCGGCGGCGGCGGCGGTCTTTTCCGAGCCCATCGTGGCGGCAAGGTAGACGCCGTAGTACCAGTTCGCCGACTGGTAGACCAGCGGGATGGTGTCGCCACGGCGACCGCCGAAGATGAAGGCCGAGATCGGCACTCCCTCGGGATTCTCCCAACCGGGATCGATCGAGGGGCACTGGCTCGCCGGCGAGGTGAAGCGCGCGTTCGGGTGGGCTGCAGGACGCCCGCAGTCGGGAGTCCATGGCTTGCCCTGCCAGTCGATGAGCGACGGCGGAGCCTCCTTGGTCATATCCTCCCACCAGACGTCTCCGTCCGGGGTCAGCGCCACGTTGGTGAAGATGCAGTTGGCGTACAGGGTGGCCATGGCGTTCGGGTTGCTCTTCACCGAAGTGCCGGGGGCGACGCCGAAAAAGCCGTACTCGGGGTTGATCGCGTGCAGGCGCCCGTCCTTGCCGGGCTTGATCCAGGCGATGTCGTCGCCGATGGTAGTGATCTTCCAGCCCTCCATTTCCGTCGGCGGGATCATCATGGCGAAGTTGGTCTTGCCGCAGGCGCTCGGGAAGGCGGCGGCCACGTAGTCTTTCTCGCCTTCGGGGGATTCGACGCCAAGGATCAGCATGTGCTCGGCAAGCCAGCCTTCGTCACGGGCCATCGATGAGGCGATGCGAAGGGCGAAACATTTCTTGCCGAGCAGGGCGTTGCCGCCGTAGCCGCTTCCGAAAGAGACGATCGAGCGCTCTTCGGGAAAGTGGACGATATACTTGGTGTCGTTGCAGGGCCACGGGACATCCTGCTGGCCGGGCTCGAGCGGCGCACCGACCGAGTGCAGGCACGGCACGAAATCGGACTCCTCGCCGAGGAGCTCCATGGCGGCGCGTCCCATCCTGGTCATGATCCGCATGTTGGTGACCACGTAAGGCGAATCGGAGATCTCCACGCCGATGTGGGAGATGTGCGATCCGAGCGGACCCATGCTGAAGGGGATGACATACATGGTGCGCCCCTTCATGCAGCCTGAGAACAGCTTTTTGAGGGTCGACTTCATCTCCCTGGGGGCCACCCAGTTGTTGGTCGGACCGGCATCCTGCTTGCGGATGCTGCAGATGAAGGTGCGATCCTCGACCCTGGCGACGTCGCTCGGGTCCGAACGGCAGAGGTAGCTGTTCGGGCGCTTCTGTTCGGAGAGCCTGATGAAGGTGCCGCTGTTCACCATTTCGCCGCACAGGCGGTCATACTCCTCCTGTGAACCGTCGCACCAGTACACGGAATCAGGCAAGCAGAGCTCTGCAGTCTCCTTGACCCATTGTAACAGCTTACGGTTCCTGACGTATGCAGGTGCGTTGAGAGGGATCGGTTCCATAATGATAATGATCGGTTGATGAGAACGGGTTAACGGAAAAAAGGGGAGAAAAAAACGCGCCCCGGCGAACTGGTCCTCCGGGGCGTACGTGGTGATGATGCGTGAAGCCTGCGGTCTCTTGCGGTAGGCATTGCAGTCGGAAACATTGCGGCGGGACTCATTTCACTTCTTCTTCGGGAGCGATGCCCTGATGATCTGCTCGAACGCCGCCTTGTCGCGGGGCCCGATGATGACATTGGTCAGGTTGCCCGAAGCGTCGACGACGAAGGTCGTCGGAATACCCGAAATGCCGCCGTCGACATGGCGGTTGAAGGCCTGGACAAGCTCCGGGGTGGCCATGAGCACAGGATAGGTGATCCCGTTGCTCTTCATGAAGCCCTGCACGGAAGGCACTTTTTCATTGACGGCGATACCGACGAAGGTGAAGCCTTTCGGGGCCCATTCCTTCTGGACCGCGACCATGTCGGGTATCTCCGCGCGGCATGGCGGGCACCAGGTCGCGAAGAAGTTGACGATGTAAGGCTTGCCGGCAAGCGTGCCGGATGAGAATGGCTTGCCGTCTATGGTGACCCCGGAAAAGGAGGGCGCCTTGACCGGCGCCGCCATGGCGGGATGGGCAAGGGTCAGGGCTGCGATCACGATCAGCAGGGTGGCACAAAGGGCCTGGAATCGGGACAGGGTGTTTTTCATATCGGATCCTTTGCTCAATGTAATGAAACTGGCCAATGATAACGACGGTCGCGCCATGAATAATAGGGTAATCCGCGATATTTTTCAACCCTTCGGGCTCCTGATAATTGCTTTGTGTTTTGAAAACAATTAAGCTATATTTTGGCTTTGATTTTGTAGCTCGCCTGTCGGGCTGCCGTTTCAAGGCCACCTTAGCTCAGTGGTAGAGCAACTGTTTCGTAAATAGTAGGTCGTGGGTTCAAGTCCCTCAGGTGGCTCAAACTAACCGTCGCCGGCCAACCATCGGAAGGCTGAACCCGGAGAGTAACACAGGGAAGCCCACCGGCTTCGGCTACTAAGGTTTATTGCAACACAAATCCTATCCATACAGTCACCATGCAAGAAGGCAAGATTTCCCAGATCATCGGCCCTGTCGTTGACGTAGACTTTCCCGAGGGGCAGCTCCCCTCCATCCTCGACGCACTTACGGTAACCCGCCAGGACGGTTCGAAGCTCGTGCTCGAAACCCAGCAGCACCTCGGCGAGGAACGCGTCAGGACCATCGCCATGGAGAGCACCGACGGCCTTGTCAGGGGAATGGCTGTGGCAAACACCGGAAAGTCCATCCAGGCTCCGGTCGGACCCGAGGTCCTCGGCAGGATGCTCAACGTCGTCGGCGACCCGATCGACGGCCGCGGCCCGGTACCTTCCACGAAATCGTACTCCATCCACCGCTCGGCACCGAAATTCGACGAGCTGTCGACCAAGGCCGAGATGTTTGAAACCGGCATCAAGGTCATCGACCTTCTCGAGCCGTACTCCCGCGGCGGCAAGACCGGCCTGTTCGGCGGCGCCGGCGTCGGCAAGACCGTGCTCATCATGGAGCTCATCAACAACATCGCCAAGCAGCAGTCGGGTTACTCCGTATTCGCCGGCGTCGGCGAGCGTACCCGCGAAGGCAACGACCTCTGGCACGAGATGATGGAGTCAGGCGTTATCGACAAGACCGCACTCGTGTTCGGCCAGATGAACGAGCCCCCCGGAGCACGCGCACGCGTCGCCCTGACCGGCCTCAGCATCGCCGAGTACTTCCGTGACGAAGAGGGCCGCGACGTACTGCTGTTCATCGACAACATCTTCCGCTTCACCCAGGCAGGCTCCGAAGTGTCCGCGCTTCTCGGCCGTATGCCCAGCGCCGTGGGATACCAGCCTACCCTCGGTACCGAGATGGGTGAACTCCAGGACAGGATCGTCTCCACCAAGAAAGGCTCGGTCACCTCGGTGCAGGCCATCTACGTGCCGGCTGACGACCTTACCGACCCGGCTCCGGCCACCGCATTCGCCCACCTCGACGCCACGACAGTGCTTTCCCGTCAGATCGCCGAGCTCGGCATCTACCCTGCCGTCGATCCGCTGGACTCGACCTCCAGGATCCTGGATCCGAACATCGTCGGCAACGACCACTACGACACCGCGCAGGCCGTCAAGCAGATCCTGCAGCGCTACAAGGACCTTCAGGACATCATCGCCATCCTCGGCATGGACGAGCTGAGCGACGATGACAAACTGGTTGTCGCCCGCGCCCGCAAGGTCCAGCGCTTCCTTTCGCAGCCGTTCTTCGTCGCCGAGGCATTCACCGGCCTTGCAGGCAAGTACGTGAAGCTCGAAGACACCATCAAGGGCTTCAAGGAGATCATCGCAGGCCGTCACGACAACCTTCCGGAAGCCGCGTTCTACCTGGTCGGCACCATCGAAGAGGCTGTCGAGAAAGCAAAAACGCTCTAAACCAACGGGAAGACATGGCCAGTTCCGATAAAGCCTTAACGATCGACATCGTCACGCCGCAGAAGCTGTTCTTCTCGGGTGAGGTCAGCAGCATCATCGCTCCCGGTCAGGACGGACTCTTCCAGGTCCTGAAAGGCCATGCGCCGCTGCTCGCCGCACTGAAAAACGGCAAGGTGAAGCTCTCGCTTCCCGACAAGTCCACGCAGTCGTTCCAGATTGCCGACGGCTTCTTCGAAGTGAGCAACAACAAGGCGATTCTGCTTACCGAGGACGTCTCCTGAGGGAGAAGCCCCGGAAGCGCAACCAACCTGAAACATCAGCAGTGCCGACAAGTGCTGCTGATGTTTTTTTTCGCCCATGAGGATCCTGATACCAAAAGCCCTTCGCAAGGGAGACGTTATCGGACTGATCTCCCCCTCTTCGACCTGCGCCGAACCGGAAAAGATCGGCCAGGCCGTGGCGTACCTCGAGCGCAACGGCTACAGGGTCAAACCCTCCCGTTACCTGAACCAGGCCGAACACGACCCGGCGCACACCGACCGGTACAAGCTGCACGACATCCACCAGATGTTCTCCGACACCGGCGTCAAGGCAGTCTTCTGCCTGCGCGGAGGCGCAGGGGCGACGAGGCTGCTCGACCGGATCGACTACGACCTCATCGCCTCGAACCCAAAGATCCTCGTCGGTTACTCCGACATCACGGCGATCTCGCTCTCCGTGTTCGCCAGGACCGGCCTGGTCAACTTCTCGGGGCCGATGATCGCCACGGAGCTCTATGCCCCGACCGCGTACACCGAGGAGAACTTCTGGGGAGTGCTGACCGACCCGGCATACGGACGCTCGCTCAGGAACTTCCCGGACCACCCGGTCCGGTGCCTGAAGCCCGGAGCTGCCACCGGGCGCCTGATCGGAGGCAACCTTTCGGTGCTCTCGTCCATGATCGGCACGCCGTTCCTCCCGTCGTTCAGGGGATCCCTGCTCTTCGCCGAGGACATCAACGAACCCGCCTACCGTATCGACAGGATGCTCTCGCACCTTTTCAACGCCAGCCTCATCCAGAAGTGCCGCGGCCTCATGTTCGGGCAGTTCTGCAAGAACCCCTCGGACGAGAACAGGGACTACCGGTTCGACAAGATGTTCTCCTACTACGCGAACAGGATGCCCGAGGGGACGCCGGTCCTGACGGGACTCTCGTACGGCCATATCCAGGAGCTCATGACCATGCCCGTCGGAGCGAGGTGCCGAGTAGAGCTTTCCGAAGCAGGCATGTCGTTCGGAGCACTCGAACCGGTCGTGGAGGCCTGAGCCCACGCCACTTGAAAGAGTCGACAATGATCGATAGATTGAGTCAGGGATAACGCTGAACACCGATGAACGGAACACGATACATGGAGACGACAAGGCTCGCCGCAACGCAGAACCCGGAAGTCCGGACCGAAGAGGCCGTTGCCGGCACCGACACGCAGGATGCTTATCGCGTGGTGCTTTTCAACGACGACGTGCACACGTTCGACGAGGTGATCTTCCAGATCATCAAGGCCGTCCGCTGCACCCGGGCAAAAGCGGAAAAGCACACCTGGGAGGTGCACAACAACGGCAGATCCGTCGTGTATTCAGGGAGCATCGTCGAGTGCCTCCGCGTCAGCGCGGTCCTCGAAGAGATCGCCCTCAAGACCGAGATCCAGACCGGATAAGGAGTTCCAGAGCCCTCTCCAGCCCCAAGTCCTCCTCCCCCGATCAGTGTCAGTCGGCCAGCCTCACCTGCCGAACTCCATCATCAGCGATTCAGCGGTCAGGTCGTCGGCAGAGGCAACGGAAATCCTGTCGGGGATCGAGGCGTAGAGGCGCCGGAAGTTCCGGACACAATCCGGCGATGAGAAGTAGATCTCGTCGATGAACTCGAGATCGACGGGCGCCTCATGAGAGGAGCTCCCGGCGGCCCGCCGGCACGTCAAGTTGACCACGACGTAGTCGGTCCCGCTGTAGCGGCGGGAATCACCCCCGGTCATGAGCACCTTCCTCTTTCGGGAGTGCCAGCTGTTTTCGATGAAATGGCCGATGTTGTCGCCGATGATGAGCAGCGACGGGGAGTAGACCGCCCGTTCGCGCCTGCGGAACTCGTCCAGCGTGCCGGTGAAGGTCTGTTGGTTGTAGCAGGTGGCGTTCTGCACGACGGCGACCTTCGTCTCGCCGCTGCGCCCCCCGGCCGCAACCTTGTCGAGCACGTCGTGGACCGTCGAGGCGACCATGTAGTAGACGATGGTGTCGGTGTCGGGCACCTGGATCCTGCTTACCGGGTGGCCGGTGCAGAAAGCGACCGACGAGGAGACCTTGCGCATGGTGAGCGGGATCTCCGTGTAGGCGCTCGCACCGTGGGCGGCCGTGATGCCGGGGATGATCTCGTAGCCGATGCCTTCGCGGCGAAGGGTGTCGATCTCCTCGCCGCCCCTCCCGAAGATGAAGGGGTCGCCCCCCTTGAGGCGCACCACAACCTTTCCCTTGAGGGCGTGGCGGACGATCTCCCGGTTGATCTCCTCCTGTTCAAGGTGGTGGCTGTCCTTGCGCTTGCCGGTGTAGACCTTCTCGGCAGGGTACTGCTCGACGAGTTCCGGGCTTACCAGGTCATCATAGAGGATGACGTCCGCCTCCTGCAGCACCCGGTGGGCCTTCATGGTCAGCAGCTCGGGGTCTCCCGGCCCGGCCCCGGCGATGTAGACGTAACCTTTTTTACCGGCCGTCACGTGCTCCCGGATCGATGGGGTTTTCTGCATGATGCGATGCTCCTTCATGCGTTAGTCGTCGGCTTCGGCCCACTGGTTGATCACGGTGTCGCGGAGGCGGTTGCGCCACTCGACCGACTTCTTGACATTGCTGCCGTTCGAGGAGACCGCCACGCTCATCTCGCCAGTCTTGATGATCGCCGGCGAAATGAAGTCGGACAGTTCCCGGTTGTCGACCACATTGACCATGATGCCGCGTGCGGCAGCGTTCTCCTTTACCCGGCGGTTGACCTCGTGGTCGTTCGTGCTGGCGTAGACGAGGAAAAAGCCGTCGAGGTCCGACGGCTCGTATCGTTTGAGGATTTCGGCAAAGCCCTTCCCCGTCAGCTCCCCGATGATTTCGGGGGCGACGATGGTGATGTTGCGGGTGTACTTCTCGATGGTCCGGATCTTGTGCAGGGCGATCTTCCCCCCACCGACGAAAAGGATCTTCTTGTCGTCCACCCGGATGTTGAGCGGCAGGAATACTTTCATTGAGGTTTGGTTTACTCCGGATCTTCTTCATCTCCTTACCCTCCATTATGTCGATTACGTCCATTTCCTGCAATTAGTTCTTCGACAACGGCATCGCGCTACCGCTCACTGACACGAGGCAAGTGAGGAGGCGCATGAAATCCGCATTCTTTGTTATATTTAAAGTCAGGTATTTTACGGCCTTCCCGACGGGGGCCCAACACGGATTCCATCAAACCTTCCGATACGATCATGAGCAATTCCGATCAGGCAAGGGTGCAGGAGCAGAACCTGTCCCCCGATAAAGTGATGCACAAGCTGGTCTCGCTGGCCAAGCGCCGCGGATTCATCTTCCCCTCCTCCGAGATCTACGGCGGCCTCTCGTCGTGCTTCGACTACGGCCCGCTCGGCAGCGAGATGAAGAAAAACGTCAAGGACCTCTGGTGGACCTCGATGACGCGACGCCACCAGAACATCGTGGGCATCGACGCCTCGATCATGATGAACCCGACCGTCTGGGAGGCGTCAGGCCACGTGGCGAGCTTCAACGATCCGATGATCGACGACCGCACCACCAAGCGCCGCTACCGCGCCGACCACCTGATCGAGAACCATATCGGCAAGCTGGTGCGCGACGGCAAGGAGTCGCAGGCCGCCGCCGTGAAGGTTGCCTACGAAGCCGCCGCCGGCACCGATGACCCGAACCGCACGCTGTATGAAATCATCACGACCGAGGGGATCAAGGCCCCCGACACCGGCTCGGGCGACTGGACCGAAGTTCGCCAGTTCAACCTGATGTTCCAGTGCAACATGGGCGCCGTGGCCGACTCGGCGGGCATCGTCTACCTCAGGCCGGAGACCGCGCAGGGCATCTTCGTGAACTTCCACAACGTCCGCGAGTCGTCGCGCATGAAGGTGCCGTTCGGCATCGCGCAGATCGGCAAGGCGTTCCGCAACGAGATCGTGAAGGGGAACTTCATCTTCCGCATGGTGGAGTTCGAACAGATGGAGATGCAGTACTTCGTGAAGCCGGGCACCCAGACGGAGGCCTTCGAGGCCTGGAGGGAGGAGCGCATCAACTGGTACACGGAGAGCCTCGGCATCAGCCGCGGGAAGCTGCACTGGTACAAGCACGACAAGCTTGCCCACTACGCCGACCTGGCCTACGACATCAAGTTCGAGTTCCCGTTCGGCATCGAGGAGATCGAGGGCATCCACTCGAGAACCGATTTCGACCTCAGCCAGCACCAGCAGTACTCGGGCAAGAACATGGAGTACATCGACCAGACCACCAACGAGCGCTACATCCCGTACGTCGTGGAGACCTCGGCCGGCGCCGACCGCCTCTTCCTCGCCCTGCTCTCCGACGCCTACCGCGAGGACGTGGTGGACGGCGAGCCGCGCGTGATGCTGAAGCTGTCGCCGAAGGTGGCCCCGGTGAAGGCGGCCATCCTGCCGCTCATGAAGAAAGGGGAGATGGGCGAGAGGGCCGACAGACTCTGTTCGGAGCTGTCGCAGAACTTCCTCGTGCAGTACGACGATGCCGCATCGATCGGCAAGCGCTACCGCCGCCAGGACGAGATCGGCACCCCGTTCTGCTTCACGGTCGACCACCAGACGCTCGAGGACGGCACGGTGACGGTGAGGTACCGAGACACGGCCGCACAGGAGCGGATCGACATATCGAAGACTTCGGAGTTCCTGGCCACGAGCCTCATGAAGGCCTGATCAACCATTTTCACCAAAGTCGAGTACCATGCGTTACGATGTTGCAGTCATAGGGGGAGGGCCATCAGGCGCCGTAGCAGCCGCCGAGCTGGCGAAGGCCGGCCTGTCGACCATCCTCATCGAAAGGCACCTGTCGAACGTCAAGCCGTGCGGGGGCGCCATCCCGCTGGGACTGATCGAGGAGTTCGCCATCCCCGACCCGCTGGTCGAAAAGAAGCTCTCGAAGATGAGCGTGCGCTCCCCGAAGGGGCGGACCATCTCGATGCGCATGCCGAACGGCTATGTCGGCATGGTGCGCCGCGAACGGTTCGACAGCTGGTTGCGCGACGAGGCCGCGAAGGCCGGAGCTACCGTCACTGAAGCCCTCGTCCGGAAGATCGACCGGTCGTCGGACCGGTTCACGATCCACCTGTCGAAGGATCTCCCGCCGGTGGAGGCATCATACGTCATCGGCGCCGATGGGGCGAATTCGAAGACCGCCGACGAACTCGGCTTCCCGAAGAACGACCTGAAGGTGATCGCCATGCAGCAGCGCTTCCACTACTGCGACGCCCTCAAGCCCTACGAGGAGCTGGTGGAGATCTGGTTCGACGGAGAGGTATCTCCGGACTTCTACGGCTGGATCTTCCCGAAGACCGACCACATCGCCATCGGAACGGGCACCGAGGAGCACCGGCACAACGTGAAGCACCTGCAGCGCCGCTTCGTGGAGAAGATCGGCATCACCGAAAAACCCTACCTCGACGAGGCGGCGAAGATCCCGATGAAACCCCGCCGCTCATTCACCCAGGAGCGGGCGATCCTGGTCGGCGACGCCGCCGGGCTGGTGACCCCGGCGAACGGCGAGGGGATCTTCTTCGCCATGCGCTCCGGCAAGCTGGGGGCGCAGGCGATGATCGACCGCATCCGCTACCAGAAGCCCCTCTCGGCTTACGAGAAGAAGTTCCGCAACCTCTATTCGCCGATCTTCTTCGGCCTCCAGGCGCTGCAGTCGGTCTACTACAAAACCGACCGCCTGCGCGAGAGTTTCGTTGCTATCTGCGAGGACCGCGACGTCCAGGAGATCACCTTCGACTCCTACCTCTACAAGAAGATGGTGCCGGCACCCTGGAGCGTGCAGATGAAGATCATGGCCAAGAACATCTACCACCTGGCAAAGGGAAGCTGAATGCTGCTGTCGCCACTCAACTGGGTGGTCCACCTCTTCTCCTCCCTCGAGTGGGGCGTGGCCATCGTGATGCTCTTGCGCTACGGACGTCTCATCGGCCGGAGCGACATCCGCAACTTCGCCCTGTTCATGATCCCGCACTGGATCGGGAGCTGGTTCGTGCTCGGCTACCACATCTCGGGGGACAGGCTCCCGCTCATGCTTGACCTGTCTGAGCTGGTGAACATCTTCGGAAGCATCTCGCTGCTTTACGCGACGATCTCGATCCTCAGGCGCGGCAAACCGCAAGCAAGGGGCATCGTGGGCGCGATGGCAGGCATCGTCGTCAGCGGCCGCCCGCAGTCCTGGATGGGGAACAACGTGTTCGATGCCATCCTGCAGGTCTCGAGCGTCGTCTACCTTGCGTTCCTGGTGCTGCTGCTGAAAGTGAGGAAAAGGGATCCCGAGGCCTTCTCGGGTTTGACCGTCTTCGGATTCTGGTTCGTGCTGGTGTTCATATCGGTGACCATCTTCTGCATGTACCTGGCGACCGAAGTCCGTGGCTATCCAACGCTCTCGCACGACGACCTGCTGCACGGGCTCGCCGAAAGCCTGCTGAGCGTCAGCAACCTGCTGATCGTGCTCGGCATCCACAAGCAGACGAAGAGGGTGACGGGTTACAGGTAACGAGTGAAGAGGAACACCGGGTATCCTAATCCTAATCCTAATCGAAATCGGGATCGAAAAATCGATTTCGATTTGGATACCGATTTCGATTTCGAGAACTCAAGAGGGTACGGCAAGCCTTACCCCTACAGGTCACTCGCGAAGCGTTACGGCTTGAGCAGCGAGCGGTAGGCCGCGGGGTCGGTAAGCAGGGAGAAGGCTTTCGCGGCTACCGGGTCGACCTCGACCGCAGAGCGGCGGGCCGCCTTCTCGTCATAATGGCGCAGAAGTTCCAGCCTGACGGCCGTCGCAATGCGGAGGGAATCCCCGGCAAGCCCTTTCGAGGCCCTCGCCGACAGCTCCTTTTCAAGATCGCCGAGCCGCGGGGCAACCCAGTCCACATCCTTTCCGAACTCTTTCCCGATGACAATCTTCAGGCTGTCCAGGGCCTGCTGCGAACGAGACCGCCAGCTAAAGCGCTTTCCGTCGATGAAGCGCTTGAAGTCGGCCAGAAGCCGCCCCCGCTGCAAATCCTGCGCGTCGATCCTTTCGTGGATAGCACGGTAGCTGTTTGCATAAGCGAAGAAGAAGCCCTTCCTGTCGAGAGCATGCTCGTATTCCGAATGCTCCGGAGCCCGGACGATGACGTCCGGCCTGATACCGCCACCGCCGAATACCTTCCGGTGCCGGCCGGTGAAGTACACCCTGGTCGAGTCGACGACCGATGGACCGACGAGCACCTTGCGGGAGCCTTCCGGCTGGGGCAGCGGCTTCTGGATGAGGCGGCCCGAAGGGGTATGGTACTTTGAGGTCGTCAGCTTGAGGAGATGGTCGTACGGCAGGTTGATGATCGACTGGACAAGCCCCTTGCCGAACGATACCTCGCCGACAATCAAGCCCCGGTCGTGCTCCTGGACAGCCCCGGCCACGATCTCGGAAGCCGAAGCGCTCTCGCCGTCTATGAGAAGGGCGAGAGGAAGCGAGGGAGCCAGCGGCGCGGTGGTGGTGAGGTATACCTGGCCGTTCTCGGACCCCCGCCCGATGGTGGAGACCACCTTGCTGCCCTTCTCCAGGAATACCCCCGCCACGTCGACGGCCGCGTTGAGAAGCCCGCCGGGATTCCCCCGGAGATCAAGCACGAGCCCCTGCAGGGGGACACTGCCTTCCGCCGCCTGTCGCTGCAGCGTCTGCAAGGCGCTCCTGAGCTCGTCGCAGGAGTGCTCTCCGAAACTGTTCATGCCGATGTAGCCGACGGATCCGAACAGGCCCGCATAGCTCACGGTATCGACCTTTACCTCGGCCCGCGTGAGCCGGTACTCACGGGACCCCCGCCTTCCGGGACGCTCGATGCCGAGCCTTACGGCAGAGCCGACAGGCCCCTTGATCGCCGCCCGGACGTCGTCGATGGATTTGTTGCGAACCCGGGTGCCGTTCACCGAAACGATCCGGTCGCCGATGAGCAGGCCGGCCTTCGATGCCGCGTTGCCGTCGATGACCGAGGTGATGTAGAGGTCCCCGGAAACGAATCCGAGCGTGATGCCGATGCCGGCATAATGGCCTGTGGTCAGTTCGTCGAGCTCCTGGGTCCCTGATTCGTCGAGGAAGGCCGTGTAGGGATCGAGTCTGCCGAGCATGCCATCGATACCGGCGGACATCAGCTCGCTGACGTCGACGGGATCGACGTAGTTCTCCGCGACTTCGCGATACACCTCCCCGAGAAGCTCGATGCTCCGCCCCGCGGAAAACCAGTCGGCCTTGGTTGGCGCCAACTTGCCCGCCTCGGCGGTAGGCAAGCCCGTGGACATGGCCGCGGCGGCAAGTGCCGCCGCGATGAGGCCGCGCCCTCGAAAGGCGGCAAAGTCGAAAGGGTTACGGGTCATTACCTGAGTGCGCTTTCGAGCGCCGTAGCGCTGTCGGTCCGCTCGTCGCGGTACTTGACGATGAGCGGTGTGTAGATGGAAAGTCCGTGTTCGGCGGCAAAATCGCCCTTCGCCTTTCGGGAGCCCGCGACAACCACCGCCCCCTCGGGAATGACGAGCGGGGATTCCGCCGTCTTCCTCAGGATGGTGCCGTTGACCAGGTCGTAGACCGGCGTGGAGCCATTCAGGATGACGCCGGTGCCGATGACGGCACGTTTCCGGACAATCGTCCCCTCGTAGATGCCGCAGTTGCCGCCAACCATGACCTCATCCTCGATGATGACCGGCATGGCTCCGATCGGCTCAAGCACGCCGCCGACCTGCACGCCTGCCGAAAGGTGCACCTTCCTGCCGACCTGCGCGCAGCTGCCGACCAGCACGTGGGAGTCGATCATGGTGCCCTCGTCGACCCATCCCCCGACGTTCACGTAAGAGGGGGGCATCATGACCACAGAAGGAGCGAGCCAGGCGCCGTCGCGCACGGACGATCCGCCGGGCACGATGCGGACGTTGTCCGCAGCCGTGAAGCTGCGGAGCGGGTAGGTATCCTTGTCGATGAAGGGGAAGCTGCCGGCGGCTCCTGCGTCGACATGACCCTCGACGAGCACACCGAGCCGCATGCCGACCAGGATCCCCTGCTTGACCCACTGGTTGACCGTCCAGCCGCTTCCCGACGAGTCGGGCTCTGCCGCACGTACTGCGCCGTTGTTCAGGAGGGACTTGAAGCTCGCGAAGAGCTCACGGACCTTCGGATCGGCCTTGAGCTGGTCGGCGCCGAGCGCCGCATATTCGAGAATGGCATCCTTTACCTGCTGGTATTCCATGGTACTTCGTTTTCGTTGTCAGTTGTATTCTGCGGTGATGTCCGTGCCGGCCTTCCTCGAGTAGAAGCGGAAGTCGTCGCTGCGGAGACTCTCGTCGGCTCTGATGCTGACGAAGACCAGGTGCTGCAGGAACCACTTCATCTCGGTCTTCATGTCGCTGTTGCGCATGGGCTCGAGCACCGTCGGGCTGACGTGGAGGTCGAGCTGCTGGAACTTGGCCTTCGGCTGCAGGGCATACTTCCTGAGCCAGCGTTCGATCTGGTTGATGGTCGTGAAGCGCGCCTGGACCACGCCGGTGCCGCCACAGGCCGGACACTGGTCGCCCATGCGCTGCATGAGGCTAGGGCGGATGCGCTCGCGGGTGATCTGCATGATGCCGAAGTCGGAGAGCGGAAGGATGTTTGATTTCGCCCGGTCGTTGCGCAGCTCTGCCTTCATGGAGTCATAGACCTTCTTGGAGTTCTTCGGGTCGATCATGTCGATGAAGTCGACCACGATGATGCCGCCGATGTCTCGCAGCCTGAGCTGGCGGACGACCTCGCGTGCCGCCTCGAGGTTGGTCTTCAGGGAGTTCTCCTCCTGCTCTCGCTTGGCGGCGTAGCGGCCGCTGTTGACATCGACCACCACCATGGCCTCGGTGTGCTCGATGATGATATAGCCGCCGGACTTCAGCCACACCTTGCGGGAGAAGATCGACTCGACATCCTTGGCGATGCCGTACCCCTCGAAAAGAGGCAGCTTGCCCTGGTAGAGCGAAACGTTCCTGACCATCTCCGGTGCGGCCCACTGGATGTAGTTCAGCGTCTCGGTGTAGATCGAGTTCGAGTTGGCCACGATCTCGGTGACATCGGAGGTCAGGGAGTCGCGGAGCACGCTCGAGATGATGGTATCCTCCTTGAAGATCAGCTGCGGCGGGGCGGCGTCCTGGAGCTTCTGCTCGATCTGGGTCCACTTGGCCAGCAGCTTCTCGAGGTCCTGCTTGAGCAGCGTCTCCTCCTGGTCCTCGGCGACCGTGCGGATGATCGCGCCGAACCCTTCCGGAAGCATCGAACGCACCAGCTTCTTCAGCCGGACGCGCTCCTTGCGGGAGACGACCCTCCGGGAGACGGCGATCTGACCGCCGCCGAAGGGCAGCAGCACCATGAACCGGCCGGCGATGGTGATGTCCGAGGTAAGCCTCGAACCTTTGGTGCCGATCGGCTCCTTGATGACCTGGACAAGGATGGAGTCGTTCGGCTTCAGCTTGCTGGCGATCATCTGGGTATAGGACTGCCGGCGCTCGGCGGCCTCCTTGGCCGAAGCGGGGCGGGGCTCGCCCTTGCCGGGGCCGGATGGCCTTGCGGGCTCCCTGACCGCGGCCGGCGCAGCTGCTGCAGGTGAAGCATCGCCCTCGTCGTCGACATCTTCCGCACCCTCGCCATCCTCGGCTCCCGACTCGTCGTCATCATCCTCGACCAGCGCGCGGTAATCCTCGCTGGTCGTGCCGACATCCGAGAAATGGAGGAAGCCGTCCGACTTCTGGCCGATATCGACGAAGGCGGCTTTCAGGCCTTCGACCACTTTATGAACCCGTCCGAGATAGATATCCCCGATGCTCCTCATGCTTTCGGGGCGCTCGATGATCAGCTCTGCAAGACGGCCCTCCTCGACCAGCGCGACCTGGATCTCGTCGCCGGTCTTGTTCATCAGGAGCTGCTTCTTCACATTCTTCTTCATACACGCCTGCTATTAATGGTTATTCCTGCAAAAATATAACACTTCGGGGCCATGTCGGAGCTTTATTCGGCCAACATTTTTGGGAGGCGCCCGTTTTTTCGCACCTTGGTGTATCGCCCCGATTCCAGAGCTCATCAAAACGTGCGCCGACATGCTCGACACCTCATGGGAACAGCCTCTGTGGGCCGGTCACGCCCGCATCTGCGGCATCGACGAAGCCGGCAGGGGACCGCTCGCCGGACCGGTCGTGGCCGCGGCCGTGGTCTTTCCCCGAAACTTCAGGCCGACGGGCATCCTCGAGCGGCTGGACGACTCGAAGAAGCTCTCGGCGGAGCTGCGTGCAGCCCTCCTTCCGGCAATCATATCCGCCGCGGAAGGGTGGGCGATCGGCGTCGTCGACGCAGAAACGATCGACCGCATCAACATCCTCCAGGCAACCATGCTCGCCATGAACCTGGCGGCAGAAGCCCTGCAACCACCGCCAGAGCTGCTGCTGGTGGACGGGAACCGGTTCAGCCCGTCGCTTCCGGTACCTTACCGGACCGTCGTGAAGGGGGACTCGAAGGTGTTTTCCATCGCCGCTGCGTCGGTGCTGGCAAAAACAAGGAGGGACGCCATCATGACCGGATACGCGCTGGAGTACCCGGAATACGGCTTCGACGAGCATTTCGGCTACCCGACAGGCCGTCACGTGGAGTCGATCGCCACCCACGGCCGCTGCGCCATACACCGGAAGAGCTTCAAGTTACGCAAATTGGGAGAAAAATAACCCCATTCCCATGAACGCCCCACACACGCTCGGAGCCGAAGGCGAACGGATCGCGGCCGGTTACCTCGCCGGCAAGGGGTATCGCATCCTGGCCCGCAACTACCGGTTCCTCAGGAACGAGATCGACATCATCGCGGCTGATGGCAGGCAACTCTGCTTCATCGAGGTGAAGACGAGGGCGTCGCTCGACAAGGGGCACCCCGCCGAAGCGGTCACCCTCCGCAAACAGAAGGAGATCACGAGGGCTGCATCGGGGTACCTCGCAGGACTCGAGGGTGCGCCGCCGGACTGCCGTTTCGACGTCATCGCCATCCTCGCCCACCGCGTCGAAAACGGGGCGATCGTCGAGTTCGGGCTCGAACACATCCCGTCGGCATTCATGGCCTGAGAAGCTGCTCCCGATGGCATATCAGCAGATTTTTATTATCTTTCATTTCAAACAGTTTTGACAGCTTACCCGCTACTCCAGATCCCATGCAAGAACCAGAAATCCTGACCGCGACAGCAAATCCGGCCGAATACGGTGCAACCAACATCCAGGTGCTCGACGGTATCGAGCATGTCCGCAAGCGGCCTGCGATGTACATCGGCGACATCCACAGCCGCGGACTGCATCACCTGGTGTACGAGATCGTCGACAACTCGATCGACGAGACCCTCGCCGGATTCAACGACTACATCCACGTGACGCTGAACCCGGACGGATCGGTTACGGTCATCGACAGGGGACGCGGCATACCGGTCGACATCCACCCCGTGAAGAAGAAATCGGCCCTCGAGCTGGTCATGACGGTCATCGGCGCCGGCGGCAAGTTCGACAAGGGGGCCTACAAGGTCTCCGGCGGCCTGCACGGCGTGGGCGCATCGGTCGTCAACGCCCTCTCGGAGTGGTGCCAGGTAGAGGTCTACCGCGACGGCAAGGCCTACATGCAGGCCTACAAGCGAGGCGTCCCGCAGGGGGATGTAAAAGAGATCGGCACATCAGACCAGCGAGGCACGAAGGTGACCTTCAAGCCGGATGCCGAGATCTTCAAGACCACCGAGTTCCGCAAGGACATCATCATCGACCGCATGCGGGAGCTGGCATTCCTGAACAGCAATCTGCGCATCACCGTCCAGGACGAGCAGGGGGAGGAGGAGACCTTCCACTTCGAAGGCGGGCTCAGGGAGTTCGTCCAGTTCACCGACGCCAACCGCCTCAGCCTGGTCAAGGAGCCCATATTCCTGTCGGGGGAGCGCGATTCGACCATGGTCGAGATCTCCCTTCAGTACAATGACTCCTACCAGGAGAACGTGTTCAGCTACGTGAACAACATCAACACGCACGAGGGAGGTACGCACGTCACCGGCTTCCGGAAGGCCCTGACCCGAACGCTCAACGCCTACGCGCAGAAGAACGACCTGCTGAAAAACCTGAAGATCGCCCTGACCGGAGACGATTACAAGGAGGGGCTGACGGCGATCATCTCGGTCAAGGTCCCCGAGCCGCAGTTCGAAGGCCAGACCAAGACCAAGCTCGGCAACTCCGAGACCCAGAGCATCGTCGAAACCATCGTCAACGAGCAGCTCGCCGAGTTTGCCGAAAGCAACCCCGGCACGCTCAAGCTGATCATCGAGAAGGTGAAAGGGGCGGCCATATCGCGCGAGGCCGCAAGGAAGGCAAAGGAGCTGACCCGGCGCAAGTCGGTCCTCGAAAGCTCCGGCTTGCCCGGCAAGCTCGCCGACTGCTCGATCAACGACCCGGAGCACTGCGAACTCTACATCGTCGAGGGCGACTCCGCAGGCGGCAGCGCCAAGCAGGGCAGGGACCGCAGCTTCCAGGCGATCCTGCCGCTCAAGGGCAAGATCCTGAACGTCGAGAAGGCCCGCCTGCACAAAATGCTCGAGAACGAGGAGATCAAGACCATCATCCTGGCCCTCGGCACCAGCATCGGCGAGGAGGAGTTCTCTGCCGAAAAGCTCCGCTACGGCAAGATCATCATCATGACCGATGCCGACGTCGACGGAGCGCACATCAGGACGCTCCTGCTGACCTTCTTCTTCAGGTACATGCGCTCGCTCATCGAGGCCGGAAAGGTGTACATTGCGCAGCCGCCGCTCTACCTGGTGAAATCGGGCAGGGAGCAGCAGTACGCATGGGACGAGGACGAACGTCTGGCGGTGGTCGAATCGATGAAAAAGCTGCAGAAGGGCAAGGCGAACATCTCCATACAGCGCTACAAGGGTCTTGGTGAAATGAACCCCGAGCAGCTCTGGAGCACAACCATGGATCCGGCGCACCGCTCGCTGCTCCAGGTCTCCGTGGAGAACGCCCGCGAGGCCGACCAGGTCTTCTCGACCCTCATGGGCGACAAGGTCGAGCCGAGGAGGGAATTCATCGAAAAGAACGCCCGCTACGTCCGCCGCCTCGACGTGTGACCGAAGAGTCGGGCCAGCATGAAAAGCAGAACGCCGGGTGAAGGGATCTTCATCCGGCGTTCTGCTTTTCATGCTTCGGTTAAGTTCAGGGCATTATCCTGATCTGCACCACTTTCTTCAACTGAGCGAGCCATGTGGTGAACAGCTGCTTTCGTTTTTCATCCGCAGCCATCTCCTCAAGCTTCGTGAAGTCATGCTCGGGCGTCAGGCGATGAGCCTCGGTCCTCGAGTTCAGCTGGAACATGGCAACGAACGGATCCCCCTTTTCGGGGGCTATCTGCTCGGGCACGCTGACGTCGCCCGCTTTTCTCAGCATGGAGATGATTTTCTGCAACTCGGGCTTGAGCGAGGAAAGCTCGAACATCGACCCGCCGGCCCCCCCGGCCTTGATGAGGCCGCCGAGCTTGGCGGACATGGGATCGTCAGAATAGGTTTCTGCCATGGCGGCAAAGGTCGTCTTGCCGGCAAGTATCTCGATCCTGACCCCTTTGAGCAGGTCGATGGTCTTGGCGACGTCGCGCTGGGTGCGGTCGAACATCGCGAGGATATGCCGCACATGAACGGAGTTCCCCTCTTTTTCCAGCGTCTGGATGATGTGGTAGCCGAAGCGGGTCTCGACGGGAGCCGAGATCTGACCGGGCTTGAGGGCGTATGCCGCGGCTTCGAAACTCGGAACAAGTTCCCCTTTCTGCACGAAGCCGAGGTCGCCGCCGAGGGCCCTCGAACCGGGATCGTCCGACATCGAGCCGGCCAGGGCCGCAAAATCCTCACCGGACTGGATGCGCGCCTGAACACCCTTGATCCTGCTCAGGGCATCGCGCTTGGCGACATCGGAAAAGAGGGGATATTTGATGATCTGGGAAACCGATACCGTTTCCGGCACCATCGGAAGGCTCTCTTTCTCCCTGCGGTAGAACTCCATGACCTCCTCGTAGGTGACATTCACCTCCTTCATGTGCTTCCTCCGGAGGTTGTCGACCATCTGCTGCTCGCGGAGGTCGTCCCGGAGGTCCTGCTTGATGCGGCTGATCGGCTTGCCGAAGCGGGCCTCCATGTCCCTGGAGGAGGGGAACCCGGCCCTGATCGAGGCAAACCGCTCGGTGACCATGGCATTGATCGCACTGTCGTCGACCTTGACGCTGTCGATCTTGGCTTTCGTGAACAGTACCTTCTGGTCGACGAGGTTCTCGAGCAGCCGCTTGCGGAGTTCCGGGTCCTTCCTGGCATCAGGGAACTGGGAATGGACCATCAGCTCGCGCTCGTCGATTTCCGACTTGAGGATGATCTCGTTGCCTACGACGGCGACGATCCGGTCGGAAGCCTCTGCTGCGATGGCCGTCGAGAATCCGGACGTCATCGTGGTGATGGCGGTAAGGATGGTGAAGAGTGTTTTTTTCATATCCATGGGGTTTGCTTGAGCTGTTTGACGCTATACCTGTGCATGCGGATCCGGTCGAAGCTGTGAAGTCATGAAGAGGCGCCCCTGTGCCGAAGACTGCGGGCAGCCTTCAGCACGGAGAACTGCTGGAGATGACGACCAGGGTCAGGCCCCCCTGAGCTTGATCGCGCTCTTCGATCGCTGCTGCCAATCGAATACGATCGGAGCTGCCACGAAGATCGATGAGTAGGTCCCGACGACGATACCGGCGAACATGGCGAAGGCGAAACCGCGTATGGCCGGGCCGGCAAAGATGAAGAGCACCAGCACCGAGATCATGAGGGTCCCCGAGGTGATGATGGTCCTTGAAAGCGTCTGGTTCATGCTCTCGTTGAAGATGCGCTCGTACTCCGAGGGCTTCTGGCCACGGATGCGTTCACGGATACGGTCGTAGACAACGACCGTGTCGGTGATCGAATATCCGGCGATGGTCAGGAATGCGGCGATAATGCTCTGATCGACTTCGAGCGGCATGAAATCGAAAATCCCCCCCAGGAGACTGAACAGGCCGAGAACCGTCAGCACGTCATGGAAGATGGCGAGCACGCCGGCCGTGGCGAACTTGATCTCGAACCTGAACCCGACGTACAGGAGGATGCCGACAAGCGCAGCCCCGAGAGCCTTCATGGCGGCCCACTTCATGTCCGTGGCGATGCTCGGACCGACAGCCTGGATGCTGACAACTTCGCCGGGGTTTCCGGGCATCCGGTCTGAAAGGGATCGGGTGATCAGCCCTTTCAGGTCAGCTGTCTCACCATGGTAATCGGTGCTGAGAAGCACCGCCCGTTCCATACCGTACTGCTTGACGGAACCGCGAACGCCAGCCTGGCCGATAACATTTCGGACAGCGCCGACATCGACCGGCTTGGCAAACCTGATGACGACTTCGGAACCGCCCTTGAAATCGATGCCGTAGTTCAGCCCCCTGACGAAAAGGGAGACCATGCCGGCCAGCAGCAACAGCAGGGAGACGGCATAGGCGACCTTGCGATGCTTGATGAAATTGAAATTGGTCTTCTGGAACAGGCGCATAGTCGCGTGTGTGTTGAAATTTATCCGAAACTCTTCTCATTCATGAACCCGCTGCCTACCAGCAGGTCGAAAATAACCCTGGTCACGACGATAGCCGTGAAGAGGCTGGCGCCGGTACCGATCATGAGCGTCACGGCAAACCCCTGCACCGGGCCGACCCCGAACTGCGATAACAGGAATGCTGCCGCAAGGGTCGTCACATGCGAATCGAGGATAGACGAGAACGCCCGGCTGTATCCTGCATCGACCGCCATCTTCAGGCTCCGGCCCTCGGCAAGCTCCTCCCGGATGCGCTCGTAGATCAGCACGTTCGCGTCAACGGCCATGCCCATGGTCAGTACGATACCGGCGATACCCGGAAGTGACAGCGAAGCCTTGAACCCGGCCAGCACCGAAATCACGACGAGAATGTTGAGCACCAGCGCAAAGTCGGCGGCAACACCCGCCTTATTGTAGTAGATGATCATGAAGATCGCCACGGCCACGAACCCCCAGATCAGCGACTGCAGACCGGCTCGGATGTAGTCCGATCCCAGGGAAGGGCCGACGGTCCGCTCCTCGAGGATCCTTACCGGAGCAGGCAGGGCTCCTGCCTTGAGAATGATCTCGAGGTCCTTGGCCTCTTCGAGGCTCGAAATGCCGTTGATCACCGAGTTGCCGTTGGGAATGCGCGACTGCACGACCGGCGCGCTGTAGACGGCGCCGTCGAGAACAATGGCGATCTGCTTGCCGATGTTCGCACCGGTGATTCGGGCCCACTTGGAAGTGCCCTCATCGTTCATCGACATGTTCACCTCGGGCTGGACATTCTGGGTGCCGAATGTCGCTTTTGCTTCAGTGATCACACCGCCGGTCAGTTCAGGGCTCTTCTTTACCAGGTAGATCGGGAAGTACTTCTCGCCCTTCTCGGTCTGCTCGGGCTTGGCAGCGATCAGCAGCTCGGTATCCTGAGGCAGCCTCGCCTGGACATCCTCGCGCTTGAACATGCTGGCGACATACTCCCTTGCATATTCGGGGGTGAAAACAAGGCCATTCTTCATGACGCCGATCACATCGGAGAGCTTGCGGCCGGCAGCAGGGGCAGCGGCAACCTTGGCGGAAGCCGAGTCGGCAGGAGCGGCCGAAGCCATGGACGAACCCGCAGGAGCCTTTACGGCCTGGCCCTCGGCAGCCATGGAGTTGATGGTGTCGATGGCCCTGAGCAGCGATTCATGCTCTTTCACCAACCTGAATTCGAGCTTGGCCGTCCCCTTCAGGAGCTTGCGGACGCGGGTCTCGTCGGTGACGCCGGAAAGCTCGATAATGATCCTGCGCGCCCCCTGCGTCTGGATGAGGGGCTCGGCGACGCCGTACTGGTCGATACGGTTCCGGATGATCTCCTTTGCTCGTACCAGCGCATCCTGGGACTCCTTGTTCAGCTTGTCCACGATCTCACGGTCGCTGTTCCTTATGTCATAGAAATAGCGGCTGAGCGGGATGTTCTGCTTCCTGAACTCTGTGGCAAGCAGCTCAACAGGGCTGTCGCCGGATGTTGCGGCAACGCTCCTCACGCTCGCCATGATCTGCTGGAATCGCGCATCCTTGTTCCAGGCCTTCTGCTCGATGAGATCGAACAGGTCGACCTCCATTACGAGGTGCATGCCACCCCGGAGGTCAAGGCCGAGCTTGAGGCTCTTGTCGCGGGCCTGCTCGATTTCGGCGCGATGGTCGATGGCGAATTTGAGGCTGTCCTCGCTCGATCGGAAACCCGACAGCTTCTGGGACAACTCATGGTCCCGGTAGGTAGGCCATATCGACCATACCGACACCAGCGCGACCACGGCGATGAGAATGAGCTTGAACCGGTTATTTTTCATGAAAAATGGCCTTTACGCATAATTGGAAAAGTTTGCTCAATATAGGAAACGAGCCCCTGATTAACAATGACGCCCCGGCGGCTTCAATCCGGTGAGCCCCATGACAAATCCGTCAGGCAACGCAGCAACGATGCTCCGCAACGGATAAAACAGGAGAGGCCGCCCCGGATCGGAATCCGGAACGGCCTCATCGGCTGTATCAAAGACGCTCAGGCCCAGATATCCCTGACGATGTTGGTGTACCAGGATTCCGCAAACATCGCTTCCTGCATGAGCTGGTCATCAGAAGCGTCGATCGGCGTCAAGCCGCCCGATCCGGGGATTTCGACGATCCCGGAAGGAGCGAGCTGATAGACACCGGCAACAGAGACGCCGTACTCCTTCCCGATCAGGCTGTAGCAGGTATTGACCAGCGACGGAGCGACAGGCTCCTTCCCCCTGAGCAGCCTGATGATGGCGGCAGCGGCCACCTTGCCCTGGCTGCTCGCGGCGAATCCGGATTTCGGCATGGCACCAGCCTTGCAGGCGTCGCCGATCACATGGACATTCTTGTGGATCGTCGACTCGAAAGAGGTTGGATTGACGGGGCACCACCCGCTGTCATCGGTCAGGCCGGCAGTAAACGCGATGAGGCCGGCCTTCTGCGGAGGAATGATATTGATGACATCACCCCTGAGCTCGCCAAGGTCGGTCCGGACGGACATCGCCCCCCCATCGACAGAGAGCACCTTGCCGCCGGCGGCAGGTCCGCGCCACTCGACCATCTCAGGATAGAGGCGCTTCCATCCCTTGTTGAAAAGGCCCTGTTTCGAGAACTTGTCTTTCGGATCGAGAATGATGACCCTGGACTTCGGCTTGTGCTGCTTAAGGTAATACGCGATAAGGCTGGCGCGTTCGTAAGGGCCTGGAGGGCAGCGGAACGGGTTCCCGGGAGGACAGATCAGGACCGTGCCGCCGTTCTTCATGGCGTGCAGCTGTTTTTGAAGCAGGAGGGTCTGCGGTCCGGCCTGGTAGGCATGCGGCATCTTCGATTCAGCGAGGGCCTCACTGTAGCCATCGATCGCCGACCATTTGAAATCGATACCGGGGGAGACGACAAGACGGTCGTACCCAAGCACCCTGCCGCCCTTGAGCTTGACGGTCCCCTTTTCCGTGTCTATGCCGACCACCGTATCCGGCACGACATGTATGCCGTAGCGGCGTGCGAGGGTGGCATAGGTCTGCGTGATCTGCTTCATCGTCCGGAGGCCGCCAAGCACCCAGTTGCTGAACGGGCAGGTAACATATGCAGCCTTCGGCTCAACCAGAGTTACCGAGAGCGACGGGTCGAGTTTTTTCAGGTATTTGGCCGTAGCTGCACCACCGAATCCACCACCGATCACCACGACCCTGTAACCGGCAGCAAAGGCGGCCCCCGAGGTTCCGAACATCCCCAAGGCCGCCCCGGCGACACCGGTGGCGAACAGCCTGTTGAAATCCCTTCGTGAAATATTCGTGCTCATTGAGCCCTCCCGGTTATTTGTTTTTTCCCCAGACAGTTCCGAAATATTGGGCGATCAGATGAATCTCATCGTCCGTATAGCCTTTGGCATGACGCATCATGACCGTCGAGGCCCGCTCGCCGGCCTTGAAATCCCTGAGTGCGCTTTCGATGTATTCCGGAGACTTGCCGTAGAAAGACGGAATAATGCCGGCACTCTTTCCGTCAGTACCATGGCAACCGGCGCAGGAGAGTGAAAGAACCTGGCCCCTGGGATCGACGTCTGCATTTTGCCTGATACTGGCTTTCGAAGCGGCCAACCCCGGTGCCGAAAATGCAATCGAGGCCGACGCCATCAGCAACGCTGATAGGGAGATATTCAAATAGGACGACATAAGAGCACCTCCTGTTGGTGATTGACAAGTATATGGGTTCATATATGCCTCTTAAGCTCCGGGAGGGATCCGGAGAGGAGCGGACGGATGCCGGGAAAGCGAACGCGATTCCAGTGATCAACTGTCGTCAATATACCAATCTGCAAAAGAAATCCTGTCGGCGTAAAACTGTGATGATGGAGTCAATGAGCTTTTTTTGCAATTTTAGTATTATCTCGGACTTTAAGGGCATGCGCGCTTTATATTTCAAAGGACATTACTTCAAACGTTTCACGTGAAACATGGAAAATCCCCTCTATGACATCATCGTGGTCGGAGCTGGCCATGCGGGATGCGAGGCGGCTCTTGCCGCCGCAAGAAGCGGTTCCGCGTGCCTGCTGATTACGAGCGACCTTTCGGCAGTGGCCAGGATGTCATGCAACCCGGCGATTGGTGGCGTAGCAAAGGGACAGATCACACGCGAGGTCGATGCGCTTGGCGGTGAAATGGCGAAGGCCATAGACGCCACAGGCATCCAGTTCAGGATGCTCAACAGAAGCAAGGGGGCGGCGATGCGCTCACCGAGGGCCCAGGCGGATAAGGCGAGCTACAGCCGCCACATGCGGCGTGCAGTCGAAAACGAACCACTCATCGACATACTCCAGGATACAGTGACCGGCATTATCGCCGACAACGGGCGGCTGACAGGGGTAGTGGTAACATCCGGGCGCCGCATCAGGTCAACGGCTGCGATCCTCACCTGCGGAACATTCCTGAACGGCCTGATCCATGTCGGCATGTCACACTATCCCGGAGGCAGGACCATGGCTGAGCCGCCGGTCGAGAGACTGACCGAATCACTTGCGGCACTAGGGTTCACCCATGGCAGACTGAAAACCGGGACACCGCCCCGCATCGACGCGCGAAGCGTCGACTACTCCCGGGTTATCGAGCAGCCCGGGGATCCCGACCCCACACCGTTCTCATTCAGCACCGAATCGGTTGCAGAAAGGAACCGCGTCTCCTGCTACCTGACGAAAACATCAGCCGTCACTCATGATATCCTCAGACAGGGGTTCGACCGCTCCCCCCTCTTCACCGGCAAGGTGCAGGGGATCGGGCCACGGTACTGCCCGTCGGTAGAGGACAAGATTTTCAGATTCCCCGACAAGGACAGCCACCATATCTTCCTGGAGCCGGAAGGTTCTGATACCATCGAGATGTACGTGAATGGATTCTCTACATCTCTACCCGAAGATATACAGATGAAAGCCCTTCGGACAATCGCGGGCCTCGAAAACGTCAAGATGATCAGGCCGGGTTACGCCATCGAATATGACTACTTCCATCCCTGGCAGATCAGCTCTACCCTGGAAACAAAACTGGTCGAGAACCTCTATTTTGCCGGCCAGATCAACGGCACTTCAGGCTATGAGGAGGCAGCGGCCCAGGGCCTTATGGCCGGAATCAATGCATCCCTGAAAATCCGTGGCCGGAAACCGCTCGTCCTGAGCCGTGCCGAAGCATACATCGGCGTGCTCATCGACGACCTGGTCACCAAGGAAACGAAAGAGCCTTACAGGATGTTCACCTCTTCTGCTGAACACCGCCTCATCCTGCGTCACGACAATGCTGACCTCCGCCTTGGCAGGGTGGCATACGAGTCCGGGATGATCTCTCGAGAGTCCAGCGAGCGTATCCGTGGGTTACGGGAGGCAATCGACCGCGGCAGGCAGCGCCTGGAGGAGATCAGGGTTCTTCCTGATGAGGTGAACAGCCTGCTTGAAAGGAAAGGTATGCCGTTGATCCCGTCGGCTTCGCGGGCGATAGGCATCGTCAAGCGACCGGGGATCTCCCTTGCTGAACTCATCGACGCCTCCGATACCGTTCGCAACGGCCTGGAGCCATTTGACGCTCAAGGACGCATCGTCGAGCAGATAGACATCGAGGTCAAGTATGAAGGCTACATCAAACGCGACAGGCTCATGACTGATCGGATATCACGCCTTGACACCTTGCTTATCCCGGAACATTTCGACTACAACAGCCTCTCGTCCATCTCAAACGAAGGCCGGGAAAAACTGGCCAGACACAAACCGTCGACGATCGGCCAGGCATCAAGGATTCTCGGTGTTTCGCCGTCGGACATCTCGGTGCTGATGATACGCATCGGTCGATGAACCGGATGTTTCACGTGAAACCTCACATCCCCCATTGTTCAACACGCACCTGCACTGACCATGAATAACACGATCGATCCAGCCATTTTCAATGAACTCCTTTTCGGAAAGGACCGTGAAACCGGTATCGTAGGCGCCTACCAGCTCAACGATTCCCGCATACGTCTATTCATAAGGATGGAAGACCGTGTCATCCATAGGGACGAGCAGTTCTTCCCGTTTTTCTTCCTGTCTGATAACGAACTCCTTGACGGGTTCACCCCATCGGACAAAGAGAAATTCTGGCTGATTCATCTGTCGGGCAACAACTATTTCAATCATCTCGCCATTTTCAGGAGCTGGAAAAACTATCGGGCCGCACTCGACCATATCAACAGCGGAAGTCAGGATATACCTTCTGGCAACGAGGCTACGGCTGCGTCGGGCTTCAACAGCCATCTTACCTACAACAGGGGAGACGCCGTCACGCAATACCTGCTTCAATCAGGAAAAACACTGTTCAAAGGGCTTTTGTTCGAAGATATTCACCGCCTCCAGCTCGATATCGAAACCTACTATCGTCCGAAAAGCGGGAGAGCCGGAAAAGATTCGTTCGGTGAAGACCCGGTCATCATCGTGTCCCTCAGCGACAACCGGTCATGGGAACACGTCATCCACTCAAAAGGAAGATCGGAAAAGGCGCTGCTAGAAGAGCTGGTAGCCATCATCAGGGAAAAGGATCCTGACGTCATCGAGGGACACAACATCTTCGGTTTCGACCTGCCATACCTGCAGCGTCGATGCGAACTCAACGGTGTTCCGTTCAGGATTGGCAGGGACGGCATGGTGCCGAGGTCATACCCGGCAACAATACGATTCGCCGAAAGGAGCCTCGATTACCAGTACTGCGACATTCCCGGCAGGAACGTCATCGACACCTACTTCCTCGTCCAGAACTACGATACGTCGAAACGCTCTCTTCCAAGCTATGGACTCAAGGCTGCGGCGAAATTCTTCGACTTCGCCTCTCCTAACCGGACATATGTCGACTACAAGGATCTGGCCGACACCTGGGACAACAACCCCGAAATCCTCCTTGCCTACGCACTCGACGATGTCCGTGAAACCAGGGAACTGGCAGCTCTCCTCTCGGGGAGCAATTTCAACCTCGCCCGTATGCTGCCCTATACCTATGCCCATGCCTCGCGGCTCGGCCCTGCTGCTAAAATCGAAGCGCTCATGGTGAGGGAGTACATCAAAAGCAAAGTGTCGATACCCCGTCCATCGATCGGTCAGCAACACCTAGGCGGCTTCACCGAGGTGTTCGTCAAGGGCATCCTCGGCCCTATCGTCTATGCCGACGTCGAGTCCCTCTATCCCTCGATCATGCTCTCGTGCGGCATCTGCCCGAAAACCGATACCCTGAAGACCTTCCCGGCTATCCTGAAGGATCTCAAGGATCTCCGTTTCGCTGCAAAAAAGCGTGCTGCTGAAGAGAAAGAGAACGGGAACCGCACCCTTGCGGATAATTATGACGCCATGCAGAACTCGTTCAAGATCATCATCAATGCCATGTACGGATACCTAGGCTTCAGTAGCGGGATCTTCAACGATTTTGAAGAGGCTGACAGGGTCACCAGCAATGGGCAGGAGATCGCCAAGACGATGATCAGGGAGTTCGAATCGAAAGGCTCGAAGGTCATCGAAGTCGATACCGACGGCATTTTCCTGGTACCTCCGGCGGAGATAATCACCGAAGCCCAGGAGCGAGCACTCGTCGATGAGGTTTCAAGCAAGATGCCGCCCGGCATCACGATAGGCTTCGACGGGCGTTTCAGGAAGATGATCTCCTACATGAAGAAAAACTATGTCCTGCTCGACTACCAGGACAAGCTCAAACTGAAAGGCTCTTCCCTTGTCAGCAGAAGCGGGGAGAAATTCGGCCGTGATTTCGTCAGGGAGGGCTTCATCCTGTTGCTCCATGAGGATATCCAGGGCCTCCATGACCTCTATGTGAAGTACAGGAACAATCTCATGCAGCACCGCCTTAACATTGCGGATTTCTCGAGGACCGAGTCGATGAAGAGTTCCCTGGAACAGTATGTCGCCGATGTCCGGTCAGGGAAGAGGTCGAAATCGATTACCTATGAAATTGCTGTACGCCAGGGTATCGAAGTTAACAAGGGCGACCGGATGACCTACTATATCTGTGGAACGGGGAGCGCAGCCTCCTATATCGACAAGGGGCGCCTGGCAGAAGAGTGGAAAAAGGATCATCCTGATGAAAACACCCATTTCTATCTGAAAAGGCTTGACGAGTTTGCGCAGAAATTCCTCCCTTTTTTCAAGCCGCAGGATTTCAGCACCATTTTTTCAGCCGATACCCTGTTCGCTTTTTCCCCGGCAGGCATCAGCGTCGTCAAGGAGATACGTCATCTGGAAACCGACTCCCTGTATGGAGACGAAACACCATTTTGATCATATTCCCATAATTATGTAGATTTTTCTCTGAATTGCTTCCTGTTCTGCTTATCGTTCTCTTGATTGACTATTCACAGAGAATAGCCTATTTGCGCTATTTTTTTAGGCATTTATACCTCTTAACCTAATTATTTCATCTTTTATTCGTATATATCATAACTTTTAAGAATATAACAATGACAGACAACAAGATACTGCCGATAACCGATGACGTTTCATGGATCGGCGTGCTCGACCCGGGACTGATCACCTTCGACATCGTGATGGAGACCAAGTACGGAACCACCTACAACTCCTACTTCATCAACGCCGACAAAAAAACCATCGTCGAAACGACGAAGGTGAAATTCTGGCCGACCTATCTCGAGAAGATCAGGAAGGTCGTGAATCCTGAAGAGATCGAGTACATCATCGTCGACCACACCGAACCGGACCACTCTGGAAACGTAAGGAACCTCCTCTCCGTTGCCCCGAATGCGACGGTCGTCGGCAGCGGCAATGCCATCAAGTTCCTCCGTGACCAGACCGGCCATGATTTCAAGCACCTCGTGGTCAAAAACGGCGACAAGCTCGACCTCGGCAACAAGACGATCCATTTCATCGGGGCACCGAACCTGCACTGGCCCGATACGATCTACTCCTGGCTCGAGGAGGACCGCATCCTGTTCACCTGCGACTCGTTCGGATGCCACTACAGCCATGAAGAGATGTACGACGATCTGGCGGGCGATTTCGATGATGCATTCAAGTACTATTTCGATGCCATCCTGCGTCCGTTCAGTAAATACATGCTGCAGGCCATCGAAAAGATCCGTCCGCTTGATATCAGGGCCATCTGCCCCGGCCACGGTCCCATTCTTCGCTCTGACTGGAAGAAGTATGTCGACCTCTCGCACAAGTATGCTACGAACGCCATTGCGATGCCAAACGAGAAAAGCATCCTTATTGCCTATGTTTCGGCTTACGAGAACACAACGCTAATGGCCAATGCAATCGCGGAAGGCATGAGGTCGGCATGTGATTTCAGCGTCGATATCTGCGACATCGAGAACATTTCGACGGAAAAGCTGGAAGACAAGATCGCCCACTCCATGGGCATCATCATCGGCTCACCGACCATCAACCAGAACATCGTGCACCAGGTCTACAACATTTTTGCCGTCCTCAATCCGCTACGGGATCGTGGAAAACTCACCGCAGCCTTCGGTTCCTTCGGATGGAGCGGAGAGGGGGTAAGGATCATCGAAAGCAACCTTACGAACCTGAAAATGAAGCTGTTCGACAGGAACCTCACCGTCAAGTTCCAGCCTCACGAACCGGAGTTCGAAGAGTGCAGGCAGTTCGGACGCGACTTCGCCAACAAGATGATCGAAATGTACAACCTGAGCTGTAACCTCTGACCTCTCAGTGAGATAAAAAAAGGCTGCCTTCATGAGCAGCCTTTTTTTTTACCTGAAAATGATCGTCTTCACCATCTCGTTTCCGATTGCCTTGTTAAGTCGGTCGGCAATCTCCTTTTTCCTGAAATTGAGCTCCATCCTCCAGGAGGGGTTTTTCACCCTCACGTAGAGATCCCCCTCCTTCAACTGCTCGACAGAGGTTATCCGTGCGATCGTATCACCTACAACCATATTCCATACCTGAAGCGTACGATACTGATCATAGGCTTCAGTCATGCCTATGCTGCGGTACATTTCCCCCATGACGGAAGTCAGTTGCCGTGGTATTTTCCTTCGGGTCATGGATTATTCAGTCTCTATTTTCCGGATCTTTATTCATGGTATGGAGCATGATTACATTCCCTTGTATCGGTACGGTAGAGGTTATCAATACCTGTCCGCATGACGACAGTGAATCAATAATCCGCTCCTCGACAACAGGATCCAACTCACTGAAAAGATCATCAAAAAGGATGATGGGATGCTCGCCTGTAGATTCGAAAAGATAGCTGCGAAGAGCCATCTTCATCGCGATAAGATAACTTCTTTGCTCGCCTTGCGAAGCATACCTCCTGGTTTCATGTCCATCGGTCAGAAGCTGCAGATCGTCTCGGTGAGGCCCTGCAAGTGTCTGCCTCCGATATATCTCCTGCTCTTTGATGTGCTGGTAACGGTTTCTGATACATGCCGTCAATCCCTCAAAACCATCTTCCTGGTCAAACTTTCCATATGAGCTTTGATAGAGCATTTCAGGTTCAAGGTTTCCGGGAAACCATGAGTAGATATCCCTGAACAACAATCCGAATTTCCTGATAAAATCCAGCCTCGTTTTGACGATCGTTGCGGCGAGTACAGCTATCTGTTCTGTCCAGATATCGAATGCAGCCATCTTTGACGGAGTATCGATACCTGCCGTTAGGAGCGCGTTTCTCTGTTGCAAAACCCTTCGGTACTGCACCATATCGGCGAGGTACTTCCTGTCATACTGGCATATCGAACTATCGATAAAACGCCTTCGTTCAGAGGGCGGGCCACTGACTATGGAGAGTTCGTTTGGGGTGAAAGTGACGCAGGGTATGGCTCCGACATGTCGTGAAAAGGAGTCCAGCTCCTGTTCGTTGACAAAGACCTGCTTCTCGTTTTCAGCCGAATAGGCGATCCTTACCTCAGTCCTCATGTTCCGGTCATTGAGGAAGGAGCCCCTGATCGTGAAATACTCACTGCCGAAAGTGAGGCAATCCCGGTCGGTACTGCCTGAAAACCCTCGTGTCAATGCACAGTAATGGACGGCTTCGAGAATACTCGTCTTGCCGCTTCCATTCCTTCCATGGATGACAGTTATCGAGGGTCCCGGCTCGAATTCCAACAGGTCGTGGTTCCTGAAATTGGCTATTCTGATGGATTCGAGTCTCAAGGCCCCTCTTTTGACATCAGTTATTGATCCTCACAGGCATGACAAGAATGATGAGGTCTTCCTGGCTCCCATCCTTCACCGGCTTGAAGATAACCGCAGTCGTGGGGCTGCTGAGCTCGATGCAGACCTCGTCGGTTTCGATGTGTGCAAGGGCAGCCTCAACAAACCTCGAATTGAAACCGATGGTGATCTCCTCGCCGGTGAATGCGCAGGAGAGCTCTTCCTGAGCGGACTCGCCTTCGCTGGAATTTTCAGCCATGATCTTCATCCCGGACCCTTCGATCACGACCTTGATGTCGCCGATGCTTGAAAACTTGCCTACCCTCTTGACAGAATCGTGGATCTGGCCCCGCTCGACAACCACCTTCTTCTCGTTTTCAACTGGGATCACCGCTTCGTAATTCGGGTACGGTTCGACGATGAGCGCTGATTCGAGCTCAACGTTTTCTGACTGGAACCTGATGTTCCTGCGTTCAGCATCGACAGCCATGTTCACCTCGTCGTTCTGGAGCAGCCTCTGGATGATCGACAGGGCACGGGATGGAACGACGATCTTCTGTTTTTCCGCGATATCGGTGGTGGTCTTCTTGCGGCACCTTACGAGGCGATGTCCGTCGGTGGCGACGGCAGTCAGCCCTCCGGCCTCGAATTCGAACAGTACGCCCATCATTGCAGGGCGCATACCATCGACGCTGCAGGCGAACAGCGTCTTGTGGATGACGTCCTGAAGCTCCGCAGGCTGGAGACCTATCGAAAGGTCGAAATTCCGTTTGCTGCTTTCCGGCTTGTCGCCGAACATGCAGGGCATCCGGTACTTGCCCTTGTCAGTGGTGATATGCACCATCCCCTGCTCGCCGCCTGACTGACGGTCGATGTCGAAGGTAACGCTGGTATCATACATGCTCCTGAGGAAATCCTGCAGCGTTCTGGCCTTGATAGCCACAGATCCGCGGTCAGAAGAGGAAACCTCGCATTTCGCCGTGATGGACAGTTCACCATCGGTGGCGAACAGCGTCAGCGATCCATCTTCGAGCTGGAGATGGACATTGTCGAAGCGTGCATCCAGCGATTTCGACGGAACAGCGAGGATAACCTTGCTTACCGCATCCTGGAGCTTTTTGATGGTCGTGGTGAATTTCATCGTCTTACAACATTTATAATTAATTAATTAATAAAATTTTGTTGCTGTTGTTGTCGCTGTGGAATTCTTGACGACTACGGCAGATTTGTTTTTATGTGTATGATTTTAAATAAGATAAGGCCATTTTCCCTGTGTTGATAACTGTGGACAAGTTGTGAATATCTCTCATATGGCCGTGTTGGGAAATTGTGGAGCATTTTCGGGGTTGTGTCCCGTGTGTTGACAACATCGGGGAAATCAAGATAATCCCAACACTGAATCAACAGGTTATACACATCCCGCTTACATCGACATGATTTCGATGCGTTTCTTCAGCTCCTCGATCTTTTTCCTCTCTTCGTTCGAGGACTCGATCTTCTTGTCGATCGTGTTCAGCGCGTGGATGACGGTCGAATGATCCCTTCCGCCGAAATGCAGGCCGATGGTCTTCAGTGACGAATCGGTCATGATCTTTCCGAGGTACATGGCGATCTGACGGCCTACGGCGATCTCCTTTTTCTTCGATTTTCCCTTCAGGTCGTTCGAGGTGATCGAGAAATAGGCGCAGACAGCCTTTTCGATCGTCTCGAGGGTGAGCTGCTTGGTGTTGTACCGGATTATGTCCTTGAGGGTCGACTTGGTGAACTGCAGGTCTATCTCCTGGTTGTCGAGCGAATGAGCGGCCAAAAGTTTCACGATGCAGCCCTCGAGCTCCCTGACGTTATGGGTGACGTTGGTCGCTATGAACTCGATGACCGTGCCGTCAAGCATGACCCCGCTTTGATGGAGCTTGCTCTGGATGATCGCTTTCCTCGTCTCGTAGTCCGGCGGCTGGATGTCCGTCGAAAGGCCCCAGTTGAAGCGCGAGATGAGCCGGTCCTCGATCCCCTTGATCTCCTTGATCGGCCTGTCCGCCGACAGGATGATCTGTTTGTTGGACTGGTGGAGGGTGTTGAAGATATGGAAGATCTCCTCCTGGGTCTTCTCCTTGCCGGCAAAGAACTGGATGTCGTCGATGATGAGCACGTCGACGTTCCGGTAAAACGAAGAGAACTCCTGGATATTGCCGTTCTGGATGGCATTGACGAAATCGATGGCGAATTTTTCGCTTGAGACATAAAGCACGGAGTCCGTGAGCCGGTTCTCACGGACGGCATTGCCGATCGCCTGCATCATGTGGGTTTTCCCGAGGCCCACGCCGCCGTAGATGACCAGCGGGTTGAAGGCGTTCTGGCCGGGGTTCTGGGCGATCGATTTTGCTGCAGCGAAGGCCAATGAATTGCAATCCCCCCTGATCAGGGTTGAGAACGTGTATTTGGGGTTCAGGTTTGTTTCGAACCGTGCGCGGTTGCTGTTGAACCGTGCCCTTGCAACCGCGTCGCCTGTGTTTGGCAATGCAACGGGGTCGACATCGGCAGGCGGGGCGCTATTCTGGTGCGGAAGTTCAATGGTGACGGGCTGAAGCTGGGACTTGTCCACCACGATCGAGTAGATCAGGCGGGCTTCCGCTCCTATGACCTGCTTGAGAGCCTGCTTGACGTGAACCGAATAGTTCTCCTCAATCCACTCGTAGAAAAACTGGCTCGGGACCTCGATGGTGAGCTCGCTGCCCGAAAAGCTGATCGGCCTGATAGGAAGGAACCATGTCTTGAACGCCTGGGGATTGATGCTCTCCTGGATAAGCCCGAGGCAGGCGTTCCAGACCTTTTCGGCGAACAGGTTCGTGTGGATGGTGCTGGAAGGCAGGCTGGTCAGGGTCTCCTGCTGGGTCAGGTCGGACATTGGATACGAGGGTGACAGGCGTTGGGATGGTTATTCATCAACATTTGCTGTTCACAAGTTAGTGTTTTCGGTGGATAAAAAACAATGCGGGTGCGCAAAATGCCGGGGAATCAGGCTGGTCGCCGGCGCGCAGTTTTCAACATATTATCTTGTTTTTAAATAATGATTTATAGGAAATTATCCAAAAAGTTGTCAACATGTGTGGATAGGGCGGGGAGCGTGGGTTGGAAGGGGTTTCTGTGGTCGGTAATTTTTTTATCAACAAGTTATCCACACTGTTGACAACTTTTTGCGGGCGCGGGCGGGGCGCGGTCTTTTGATCGTCCCGTTGTTTGCTATTGAGTTTGGAAAATGATACATTGCATGTCCTGTATTTTTATAAACCCATTTGAGAGGAGCTTGAGGAGATGAAAAGGACATTTCAGCCCCACAACAGGAAAAGAAGGAACAAGCACGGTTTCAGGGCACGCATGGCAACCAAGAACGGCAGGAAGGTTCTGTCTGCCAGAAGGGCCAAGGGGCGCCACTCCCTGAGCGTCAGCAGCGAAATGCGATAAAACTCCCGGCGATCCGTATGGGCAGCGAAAGCTGCCCGGACGGCATTGCCAACATGATGGCATCTTCATGACGGCATGCTGACAGGAAAGCGCATCAATGCCCTTCCCAGGCATGAAATAGCACGCGGGAACGCCAACCTGTCCCGCCTGTTTGCGACGGGTAACCGCCGGAAAGGCGGAGCACTCATGATGATAACCTCGTCGGTCGCGCCTCAGGAGGCCGGCAGGGGCGCTTCTGTCAGGGTTCTCTTTACGGTAGGCAAGAAGCATGTGCCGGTCGCCGTTGAGCGTAACAGGATCAAAAGGCTGATGCGCGAGGCCTATCGACTCGAAAAGCGTCTCCTGCCGGCCAGCAGCGCCACTGAGGTTGTCTTTGTCGCCTTCATGTACCGGGGAAGACGGGATGCAATCCCCTCTCTCCAGGATTTCAGGGTAGAGGTTGGCAGGTTGCTGAAGGCGTTCGTCAAGGAGAGGATGACGATGAGCATGAACAAGGCGCCTGGCGCCGAATACCCGACAGATGCGTTATGAACGGCAATTCGATCCGGAAATTCTTCAATGCGGTTCCGATCCTTCTGATCAGGTTTTACCAGACATTTCTCTCGCCGCTTCTCGGCCCATCCTGCAAGTATCAACCCACCTGTTCCAGTTATGCGCTTCAGGCGTACGGAACGCACAATTTCTTTTACGCATCGTGGCTGACCGTCTGGCGGGTGCTCAGGTGCAATCCGTTTTCCAGGGGGGGATACGACCCCGTGCCTCCCGCTAAAAGTTCAACAGCAGGTAATTCTAAAGATTAGCACTAATGGATAGAAATTCGGTGATAGGGTTTGCCCTGATCGCTGTGATCATGATGGTCTGGCTGCAGTTCATGAAGCCGCAGCAGAAGGCTGGCCTCGAACAGGCGGCAGCCCGCAGGGAGCTCGTCGCAACGCAGCAGGCTGCTGCCCGGTCCTCCGCGCCGACGGCAACGAAGGCTGACAGCCTCGGCTCTTTCGCTTCTGCCTCCACCGGCCCGGAGCGTCTCGTGACCGTCGAAAACGACCTGATGAAGGCGACCATCTCCACGAAAGGGGCAACCCTGAAATCCCTGGTGATGAAGAAGCACCTCGATGGGGCGCACAAGCCGTTCGACCTTGTCCAGTCGCGCCAGAAGGGTGCGCTGTCGATGCTGTTCCTGACCAGCGACGGCAAGCGGATCGATACCCGCGACCTTAATTTCAGGAGTCTTTCGGCGGATTCCGCCCTGACGGTGAGCGGCGCGAACAAGGCGACGCTCAGCTTCATTCTCGATGTCGATTCCTCGAGAAGCATGCAGGTGACCTACACCTTCACCGGCGACAGCTACACCGTCGGTTACGACCTCAAGCTCACCGGCTTCGGCTCGACCATCGCCGGCAACCAGTACCAGCTCGCCTGGGACGGCGGCATGGCCTATTCCGAGAAGGACAAGGTCGACGAGGCGAACAACGCCCTGGCGAGTGCCTACCTCGGCGGCGGCATCGTCAAGCTCGACGCGAAGGATTCCAAGCAGCCCTTCTACAAGGAAGAGGCGTCCGGCAAGGCGCAGTGGGCCGCCGTCAGGAGCAAGTATTTCGTCGCCGCGCTCATCCCCGGGCGCGAGACTGACGGCATCTACCTGAACGGCTCGAAGGCCGCCGGCAGCGACTTCGAGAACTACATCGCGGCGCTCAAGATGAACCTTCCGGCCGGAAGCAATGTGGTCGAGGACCACTACCGCATCTATGCCGGCCCGCTCGACTACAATACGGTCAGGTCGCTGAACGTCGGGCTCGAGAAGATCATGGACTTCGGCTGGGACTGGCTCACCAGGCCGTTCGCCGAGTACATCATCCTGCCGATCTTCAACCTGATGAACCGCTATGTCGGCAACTACGGCCTCATCATCATCATCTTTGCCTTCCTGATCAAGGCGGTCACCTATCCGCTGTCGATGGCGTCGACCAAATCGATGAAGAAGATGGCCGAGCTGCAGCCGCTCATGAAGGAGGTGCAGGACAAGTACAAGGACAACCCGGCCAAGCTCCAGAGCGAGCTGGGGCGCATCTACAAGGATGCCGGCGTGAACCCGCTCGGAGGCTGCCTGCCGACGCTTCTGCAGATGCCGCTGCTCTTCGCGATGTTCTACGTGTTCCGCTCCTCGATCCAGCTCCGCCAGCACGGCTTCCTCTGGGCGAAGGACCTTTCGGTGCCCGACTCGATCCTCGACTTCGGCTTTGCGATCCCGATGTACGGAGACCACATCGCGGTCTTCCCGATCCTGATGGCCGTAACCGTCTACCTGCAGCAGAAGATCACCCCATCCACGCAGAGCAACGAGCAGATGAAGGTCATGCTTTGGATGTTCCCCGCCATGATGCTCCTGTTCTTCAACAACATGCCGGCGGGCCTCGGGCTCTACTACCTGATGTTCAATATCTTCAGCGTCGCGCAGCAGTACTACATCAACGCCACCACCACTCCGTCGGCCGCGACGCTCAAGGCGGCGTCAGCCGTCAAGGCGCCGCAGAAGTCCGGGAAGGGGGGGCGGAAGTAACCGCTTGAGTTATGGGCCCCATCGAGCAGGCTGACATCTGGCTCTTCCGGCTGGTGAACGGGCATCTGGCCCACCCGGCGGCCGACGACCTGATGCTCTTCCTGACCAATGCGGGCCTGTCGCTTCCCCTCCTGCTCCTTGCCGGGGCATTCATGGTCGTGAGAAGGGGGAGGGACGGCTTCGTCGTTCTTCTCCTTGCCGCGATCGCCGTCGGCATCGCCGACTTCACCGCCTCCGGGATCATGAAGCCCCTTTTCCACCGGGTCCGTCCCTGTTTCGCCCTCGAAGGAGTCCGACTTCTGGTCAACCAGAGCCACTCCTGGTCCTTCGCCTCCTCCCACGCCGCCAATGCCGCAGCCGTCGCCGCGACCGTCTGGATCTTCTTCCGGGCCGGGGCTACGGTCGACCGTGCCTATGTCCTGCTGATGGTAGCCTACGGTATTCTGGTGGCCTTCTCGCGCATCTACGTCGGCGTCCACTATCCTGGCGATGTGCTCGGCGGCATCGCCATCGGCATCACGAGCGCCGCCCTGGTCTATACGGTCGCGGCGTGGACCGTCAAGCGCTTCGTGCACGGCGCGGCCATGCGTGAACGGGGGCTGTGGCCATGAACCGGCGGTGGGGCATCGACCTCGGCGGCACGAAGATCGAGGGTGTCATCCTCGACGATTCGATGCAGCCGCTCGTCAGGCAGCGTGTCGATACCCGGCAGGAGCGGGGGTACGGCCACATCCTCATGCAGATCGGCGGCCTCGTCGAATCGATGTCCGAAAAGAGCGGCATCCCCCGCCCGGAGTCCATCGGCATCGGCACCCCCGGCCGCACCGAGGGGGCCGACGGGGTGGTCAAGAACTCCAACACCGTCTGCCTGAACGGCATGCCGCTGAAGAAGGACCTCGAGGAGGTGCTCGGCATGAAGTTGGCGATCGAGAACGACGCCAACTGCTTCGCGCTCGCCGAAGCGATGCTCGGGGCCGGTCGGGACGAGATGCGGCATCCCGGTCGGACAGCTTTCGGCATCATCCTCGGCACCGGCGTCGGCGGCGGCATCGTTTTCGACGGCCGGATCCACCGCGGCGCGCACGGCATCGCCGGCGAGTGGGGCCACAATCCTCTGCCCGGGGAGATGGCCCCATGCTACTGCGGCCGCAGCGGCTGCGTCGAGACGGTGATCTCCGGCCCGGCCCTGGAGGCCTTCTACGCATCGATCAGCGGGAGGCGCCTGCCCCTCCGTGAGATCTCGGCCGCATCGGGCCGGGATGTTGCGGCCAGGCGGACCATCGACCGCCTCGTCACCTCGTTCGGCAGGGCGCTGGCCGCCGTGGTCAACATCCTCGACCCGGACCTCGTCATCATCGGGGGCGGCGTCGGCAACATCCGGCACCTCTACACCCCGGCGGCCCGCAAGGCCATCGAGGCCCATCTCTTCAACCGCTCCCTCGACATTCCCGTGCTGCCGCCGTCGCTCGGCGACAGCGCCGGCGTCTTCGGGGCGGCGCTCCTTAACAATCCTGACTCCGGCGCCTGAGGGCGGCCGGCCATTTTTCAGCACCAACCGATCAAGAGACCGTGGAACACCAGTACAGGAAAGGCGATATCATCGAATTCACCATCATCGACCCCGCGGACAAGGACCAGTGTTTCGGCCGGACCGAAAGCGGCATGGGGGTTATGGTCAAGGGGACGCTTGCCGTAGGCGACCGCGTTTCGGCCAGGGTCACCAAGGCCAAGCAGCGCTACCTCGAAGCGGTGTGCCTCGACGTGCTCGAGCCCTCTGCCGACCGCGTCGCCCCCGTCTGCCCGGTCTTCGGCGTTTGTGGTGGCTGCAAGTGGATGCATGTCGGCTACGAGGCCCAGCTCCGCTACAAGCAGAAGAAGGTCGCCGACGACCTCGTGCACATCGGCGGATTCGAGAACCCGGAGGTTTTGCCGGTGCTTCCTGCACCCGAGCAGTTCCACTACCGCAACAAGGTCGAGTTCTCCTGCTCCAGCACCCGCTACCTCATGCCCGAGGAGATGGCGCAGGAGGAGCTCGGCAAGCCGAAAACCTTCGCCCTCGGCTTCCACGCTCCCGGCAATTTCGAGAAGGTGCTCGACCTCGACACCTGCTACCTCGCCAAGGCCTGCATGAACACCGTGCTCACGACGGTGCGCGACTTCGCCCTCGAAAAGGGGCTCGCCCCCTACGCCGCCAAGGCGCACGAAGGGTACCTGCGAAACGTCATGCTCCGATACAGCGAGAGGCACGACCAGCTCATGGTCAACATCGTCACCTCATGGTATGAAAAAACGGTCATGCAGGCCCTGCGGGAGCGCCTCGAAGCCGCCCTCCCCGGCCAGGCGATGACCGTCGTCAACAACGTCACCAGCCGCCGCAACACCGTCGCCACCGGCGAGCAGGAGTACCTCGTGTCCGGAGAGGGGTTCGTCACCGAGCGGCTCGGCGGGCTCGACTTCAGGATATCGGCCAACTCCTTCTTCCAGACCAACACCCGCCAGGCCGAAGCGCTGTACGACCAGATCCTCGCCGAGGCCAGGCTGCGCCCGGAGGACACCGTCTACGACCTCTACTGCGGCACCGGCACCATCACCCTCTACCTCGCCCGCCACTGCCGCCAGGCGATCGGCATCGAGGTTGTCGAGAGCGCCATCCAGGATGCCCGGATGAATGCCGAGCGCAACGGTATCGGCAACGCCGTCTTCTTCCAGGCCGACCTGAAGGATTTCCACCAGATGCAGGCGAAGCTCGAACCCTACGCAGCCCCCAGGGTGATCGTCACCGACCCGCCCCGCGCCGGCATGCACCCCAAGGCGCTGGAGACCATGCTCAAGCTCCAGCCCGAGCGCATCGTCTACGTCAGCTGCAACCCGTCGAACCTCGCCCGTGATGGCAAGGAGATCGCCGCCAAAGGCTACCGCCTCGCCATGATCCAGCCGGTCGACATGTTCCCCCAGACCAGCCACATCGAAACCGTCGCCTGCTTCGAACGAGTGTGATGTAGTTCCATCCTGTCCAAATCGAAATCGCTATCGCCCCCCCACTGTTCCGAACCCGATAGCGATTGCCGGGGCGTCAAGGGGCTGCATTCATTTCATTCACATTTCCTTTCCGCCGGGTCTGTTGCCAAGTGTAAAAAATGAATGTCGTCCCCTTTTCCCTGATTGTTTCTCAACGCATGTCTGACAACTCCGTGCCCTTGTTCAGGATTTCGATGTACCGGGTGTAGGAGTAGATTCGGTTTCGTTTTTTTTCGGTGCGCTCCCGGGCGATGCCGAGTAGTTCAAGATTGCAGAGGGCCTTGTTGACGGTGGCCTGGCTGAGGCCGGTCGATGCGCTGATCGATGAAGGCTTGCCTATCGGGTGCTCGATCAATGCGCGGTGCACCGTGAGTGTCGAGGGGGCAGACCTCCCGAGTTCCCGGATCTTCTCCCTGTCGATGCGGGCGAGATCGACGAGCTGTCGTGCGGTTTCGACCGCCTGTGTGGCGGTTGCCCTGACCGCATCTGCAAAGAATTCAAGCCAGCTTTCCCACTCACCCGTGAGCCTGACGCAATCGAGCAACTCGTAATAGGTACTCCTGTGCTGCTTGAAGTAGAGGCTCAGGTAGAGGAGCGGTTGACTGAGGACTCCGTGTTCGCAAAGCAGGAGGGTGATCATGAGCCGTCCGAGACGCCCGTTACCGTCGAGGAAGGGATGGATCGTTTCAAACTGGACATGAGCCAGTGCTGCTTTCAGAAGGGCAGGAGTCGGTTCCGGCCTGTCGTGCAGGAAAAGTTCAAGGCTGCCCATGCAGGCGACCACCTCATCCGGAGGCGGCGGTACGAAGACGGCATTGCCCGGTCGCGTTCCACCTATCCAGTTCTGGCTCTTGCGGAACTGGCCGGGCATTTTACTGCTGCCGCGACCTTTCGAGAGGAGGATTGCATGGATCTCCCTGAAGAGCCGGAGCGAGATCGGGAAGCCCCCCTTCATGCGTGAAATGCCGTAGTTCAGGGCTTCGACATAATTGCTGACCTCCTGCACATCGGCGGCAGGAACGCCGGGTTCCTGATCGAGCTCGAACAACAGCAGGTCGGAGAGGGACGACTGGGTCCCTTCGATCATGGAGGAAAGTACGGCCTCTTTCCTGATGTACATGGACAGGAATAGCGAGGTGTCCGGAAGCAATCTCGATACGCTGTCGAGGCGGCCCAACGCAAGCAGCGCCTGATCGAATGCTTCCCTGAGCCGGGGAGTCCAATCAATCGGTGGCGCCGGAGGCAACGGTTTCGGAACGTATGCCGCAACAGATTCTCCTGCCGTGGTGACCGTTTTGTAGTGTCCCTGAAGTGAGCGCTTCATCGCTGTTATCGTTTCATCTTAAAATAACAGTTCCTATTATTTTAAGATAATGCGATATCCTAAAATAAATGAGCTAAGTAACGTCTCGTGTGGGATTATTATCCCTTAAACCACTCTTATAAAACAGTTTATGGGGCAAATTAGCCCCTATTAAAGAAGATGTTGTTTAAAGGGAGGATAAATTCCCTGTAAGTCAATCATGAACAAGGGGATAGAGGTTTTGGCACCCCACGCAATAGGTTACTTAGCTCAAATAAATCAAGCCCGATTTGGGGTTCACATTGAGACCGTGGAGTTGCAAGGGAAAAATGGACGCATCAAGAAGCCACAGCCTTCGGTTGATAATAGTTTCGTAGATACTCGGCTGGAGCAAGATTTCCCAAGGATGAATGGAGCCTTTTTCGGTTGTAGAAGACC
>JAAXWS010000026.1 GCA_013334865.1 Chlorobiaceae bacterium | reverse complement strand
TGCGAAAAGTGATGGCCAAGATGAGCTAACTTCGAACACTTTTTTAAATTACACATGCAGACAGAATGAGATGCGTTTAGTGTTCGAGGTTTTCCGGACAACCTGTTCGAAGTTACCGGATTAGGCAGCCTGGGTTCGATACCAGGCTTTTTTTATCAGTTTTCAAGATTATCAGAAGCTGAGAATACACCCTTGGCATGGGCGTCAAGGAGGCGGGATCTACCCATCAACAAGTCGTGTAAAGGGCCTTGCAATACGCACGCCCCCCTGCTGCTTCTCCAACATCGGCCCCCGCCTCGTTAATTTCTTCTCCGGTGCACTCGAATCCTGCTTCTGCAATGGCTTTCAGCCGCTCCTCCGGTGTTTCAATAGCCATGATCTTTTCACGGAACGCTTCGTCAGTCTTCATCTTCTCGATGAACGCTTTTGCCTGTTCTAATGACATAGGGGATCTCCTTGTTGTTGATTTTTCAACATTGGCGTTTATTGAGAATACGCTAAAAGCCAGAACACAGCAAACTTCCGATATCAATTCTCTCCCCATGCGAGTACACCATCAGCTCCGTTGCGTTCCCCTACAGCCTCTGTCATGTCTTTTGCGAACTCAGGGTAAAAGTCACGCTGTAGGTTCCGGCGAACCTCGAACACCAATTCCGCAAAACATCGAACAGTAATTCCGGAAAAGGTCGAACGGTATTTCCGCGAAACGTCGAACACTTTTTGCCCCTCGAGCGGAAAAGGTGTTCGAAGCTCCGGAAACAGTGTTCGAAGTTGACCGAAACAGTACTAGGGACGTTGTTCAATAAGCGAAAAAAAAGCGAAGCAAGATATCCTCGCTAGCTAACCTTTGAACCGGAGAATACCATGCCAAGAGGAGCGCGGCTCGATTCGCCAGGTACATTGCACCATGTGATTTTCAGGGGGATAGAACGGGGAGCGATATTCCAGGACAATGAGGATCGCACCGAATTCCTGCGCCGCCTCGCGCTGCTTGTCAAAGCATCGAGTGCCGGCATGTACGGTATTGCCATGATGACCAACCACGTCCATCTGCTCGTCAAGAGCGGGAGCACGGGGCTGCATAACCTCATGCGGCGGCTCGGGCAAGGCTGAGGGCGATTGTGAGTATTCCGGAGCAAGGAGAGGCAACTGTAAGCTCATCGCTGTTTCGCTTATTGAACAACGTCCCCTGGTCCGCGTCCCCTGGTCCCGAATTCCTGCGCCGCCTCGCGCTGCTTGTCAAAGCATCGAGTGCCGGCATGTACGGTATTGCCATGATGACCAACCACGTCCATCTGCTCGTCAAGAGCGGGAGCACGGGGCTGCATAACCTCATGCGGCGGCTCGGGCAAGGCTGAGGGCGATTGTGAGTATTCCGGAGCAAGGAGAGGCAACTGTAAGCTCACCGCTGTTTCGCTTATTGAACAACGTCCCCGGGTCCGGGTCCGGGAATAAAAAAAAGGAGACAGAGTTGCCTCTGTCTCCTTTGGTGCTAAGCCTCTGTAAGAGAACTTATTTTGCAGCCGGAGCAGCCGGAGCAGCAGCCGGAGCAGCTTCGCCAGCGGCCGGAGCAGCGGCAGGAGCAGCCGGAGCAGCCTGCTCAGCAGGAGCGGCAGGAGCAGCAGCCGGAGCGGGCTCTGCGACAGGAGCTTCAGGAGCCTTCTGAGCGCAGCCGACGAAAGAAACGGAGCTCACGAGGAAGAGTGCAGCGAAAAGTTTTTTCATGGTTCCAATGCATTTGGGTTTTCGAATAAAGTAACAGCTTGTTCAGCTCACGAATAATAATAAAAAAGCCGTGATTTTTCAAACAACACTGCATGCACGAATATGTGATAATTTCCCCGATATGACAAGCAAATAATGCTTTAGTCAACGAGCATCTGCAATTCCTCGCTCTTCACCTTGTGGAAATTGAGGTAACTGTAGACCTTATCGGCGTTGCTCGAGAGCTTTCCGGCGACCTCCAGATACTCGTCCACCTGGGGCAGACGGCCCAAGAGGGCGCAGACGGCAGCGAGCTCTGCAGAACCAAGGTAGACCTGGGCTCCCTTGCCCATGCGGTCGTCGAAGTTCCTCGTGCTGGTCGAGAAGACGATCGCATTGTCCGCGACGCGTGCCTGGTTGCCCATGCAGAGCGAGCAGCCCGGGACTTCGGCCCTGGCGCCGGCGGCGCCGAACACCGAGTAGTAGCCCTCTTCGGCAAGCTTCTTGAGGTCCATCTTGGTCGGAGGCACCACCCAGAGTTTCGCCTTGGCATGGCCCTTGCCGCGGAGTACCTCGCCGAGGGCGCGGAAGTGGCCGATGTTGGTCATGCAGCTGCCGACGAAAACTTCGTCGATCTGCTTGGGACGCCTGGCGTCGGCCAGCACCTCGCTGAGGGTTGCGACGTCGTCGGGATCGTTCGGGCAGGCGAGGATCGGCTCCTTGATCTCCGACATGTCGATCTCGATGACGGCGGCGTACTCGGCGTCGGCGTCGGGCTCGAGCAGCTGCGGGTTCCTGAGCCACTCCTCCATCTTGCCGATGCGGCGGCGGAGGGTGTCAGCATCACCGTAGCCCTCGGAGATCATCTGGCCGAGCAGCTTGACGTTCGATTCGAGGTACTCGATCACCGGCTCCTTGTCGAGCCTGACCGTACAGGCGGCGGCGCTCCGCTCGGCGGATGCGTCGGAGAGCTCGAAGGCCTGTTCGACCTTGAGCTGCGGCAGACCCTCGATTTCGAGGACGCGGCCGGCGAAGATATTCTTCTTGCCCTTCTTCTCGACGGTCAGCGAGCCCTGCTTGATGGCGACGTAGGGAATGGCGTTGACCAGGTCGCGCAGGGTGATGCCTGGCTGCATCTCGCCCTTGAAGCGGACGAGCACCGATTCTGGCACGTTGAGCGGCATGGTGCCGGTCACGGCGGCAAAGGCGACGAGGCCTGAACCAGCCGGGAATGAGCAGCCGATCGGGAAGCGGGTGTGCGAGTCGCCGCCGGTGCCAAGCGTGTCGGGCAGCACCATGCGGTTCAGCCAGGTGTGGATGACGCCGTCACCTGGCTTGAGGGCGACGCCGCCGCGGCTCATGATGAAGTAGGGCAGGCTGCGGTGCATCTGCACGTCGGAGGGCTTGGGGTAGGCCGCGGTGTGGCAGAAGCTCTGCATGACCAGGTCGGCGCTGAAGCTGAGGGCTGCGAGCTCCTTGATCTCGTCCCTGGTCATCGGGCCGGTGGTGTCCTGCGAGCCGACGGTAAGCGTTTCGGCCTCGACGTACATGCCGGGGCGGACGCCGGGCAGGCCACAGGCCTTGCCGATCATCTTCTGGGCGAGGGTGTAGCCCTTGCCGGAGTCTGCCGGCTGCTGGGGCTTGCTGAAAATGTTTTCATCGCCGAGCCCGAGCACTTTGCGGGCCTTGCGGGTGAGGTTGCGGCCGATGATAAGGGTGATGCGGCCGCCGGCCCTGACCTCGTCGGCCAGCGTGTTCGGTTCGAGCGCGAATGTGGCGATCTGACTGCCGTCCTTCTCGATCCTGCCGGCGAGCGGGTAGAGGTCGATCACGTCGCCCGTCTCCATTGAGGTGACGTCAGCCTGGATCGGCAGGGCGCCGGAATCCTCGGCGGTGTTGAAGAAGATCGGGGCCACGATGCCGCCGATCACCACGCCGCCGGTGCGCTTGTTCGGTACGGCCGGGATGTCTTCGCCGAGGTGCCACTGCACGGAGTTGATGCCCGACTTGCGGCTGGAGCCGGTACCCACGACGTCGCCGACGTAGGCGAGCGGATGGCCCTTCTTCTTGAGGTCGGCGATGGTGGCGATCGGGTCGGCCATCTTGGAGCGGAGCATGCTCAGTGCGTGCATCGGGATGTCGCTGCGCGTGAAGGCTTCGCTCGCCGGTGAGAGGTCGTCGGTGTTGGTTTCGCCCGGCACCTTGAAGACGGTCAGGGTGATCTTCTCCGGAATGGTCGGCTGCGAGGTGAACCATTCGCCGTTGGCCCAGGATTCGAGGACCGACTTGGCGAAAGCGTTGCCCTTGGACATCTCGAGAACGGTGTCGAACGAATCGTAGACGAGCAGGGTCTTCTTGAGGGCTTCGGCGGCGGCGGCGGCGACCTTCTGGTCGGCGCTTGCGAGGGCATCCACCAGAGGCTTGACGTTGTAGCCGCCGAGCATGGTGCCGAGGATGTCCACGGCATCGACGGCGGAGATCGCCGCGCACGAGGATTCACCACGGATGATGCGGTCGAGGAATGCGGCCTTTTCCAGGGCGGCATCGTCGACGCCGGGGCTGATGTGGTTGCGGAACAGGTCGAGAAGGTACTCCTGCTCCTGCACCGGGTTCTGCTGCAGCAGCTCGACAAGCTCGCGGGCCTGTTCGGCGGTCAGCGGAAGCGGTGGGATGCCGAGCTGGGCTCGCTCTTCGGTATGGGCACGATATGTACGTACGAGACTCATTATAAAATCTCCCTGAAGGTTGGATTATGGGTGAATATCAAGTGCGAAAAACGGCTGGAATGGCTTTCGGCCGGAAAATGCGAATGTTTAAAATACGGCAGGCGCATGTGAAATACAACGTAGCGGTTATTTCAAAAGCCGGGCGTCCCGAATAATTTCAGGACAATCCGTGCGCTGATCTAATATATTCATCAGAAAAAGGAAATCTCCCCTCCGGACGGGTATTTTTTATGACGATCTCCAACGCGTCACGCGTCACGAGATCCCCGTCACTCGTCACTACACGATCAGCATGCTGTCGCCGTAGCTCAGGAACCGGTAGCCATTGTCGAGGGCTTCGCGGTAGGCCTGCTTCAGGAGGGCGCTCCCGGCGAATGCGGCGGTCAGCATCAGCACGGTGGAGCGTGGGGCGTGGAAATTGGTGAGGAGCGCGTCGATAACGCGGAAACAGCAGCCGGGGTAAAGGAAGATGTCGGCCTCGCCGCTGACAGCCTGGCGGAAACCGCTCCCGGCGAGCCGTTCGGCGGCATGTTCGAGCGCCCGGGTGACCGTGGTACCCACGGCGACCACCCGCTTCCCCGCCGCCTTCGTCCTGGCGATGGCCTCGGCGGTTTCTGCCGGGATGTGGTAGAACTCACGGTGCATGACGTGCTCTTCGAAGGTCTCGGACCTGATCGGCAGGAAGGTGCCGAGTCCGACGTGCAGGGTCATTTCGGCGATGCCTACCCCCTGTTCCCTTAACTTCGACAGCAGCCCGCCGGTGAGATTGAGCGAAGCGGTGGGCGCGGCGACAGAACCGGGAGTGCCGGCGAAGACGGTCTGGTAGCGTTCGCGGTCGAGCTCCTCGGCCTCGCGTTTCAGGTAGGGCGGAATGGGCACCGAGCCGTGGGCTTCGAAGAGCTCGGCGACCTCCCCGCCGTCGGGGCGCGACAGCCTGGCGATGCCGTCCTCCGGCAGCTCGTCGACCACGAGCTCGCCCCCGTCCGAGAGCAGGCGGTCCCCCTTTTTCAGGCGGCCACGGTAGAGGGCGCGCTCCTGGGCCCCCTCGTGCTTTTCGAGCAGCATGAGCTCGATGCGCGCACCGGTCGGCTTCCGGCAGAGCAGGCGGGCGCGGATGACGCGGCTGTTGTTCAGCACGATCAGGTCGCCCGGCTCGAGGAGGGTGTCGAGCTCCGCATAGCGGGCGTGACGGATCGAAGCCGTCTTCCGGTTGATCACGAGCAGGCGCGTCGAGCCACGTTCGGCGGGAGGATAACAGGCGATGCGGTCGGCGGGCAGGTCGTAGTCGAAATCGCTGACCCTCATAGCTTCCTCAGTCTTGCCCTGACCGCCTCGGCGTGGGCCTGCAGCCCTTCCTGGTCGGCGAAGCTGGCGATCTTCGATCCGCTGCTGCGCAGTTCGTCCTTCGACCACGAGATGATCGAGGTGTGCTTGACGAAGTCGCGCACCGAAAGCGGGGAGAAGAAGCGCGCCGTGCCGTTGGTCGGCAGCGTGTGGTTGGGCCCGGCGAAGTAGTCGCCGACGGTCTCGCAGGACCAGGGGCCCATGAAGATTGCTCCGGCATGGTGCAGGTCGGGCAGGAGCTCCCAGGGGTTGGAGACGTGCAGCTCGAGGTGCTCGGGGGCAATCATGTCCGACACCCTGCAGGCCTCGGCCATGCTGCCAGTAACCACGATGGCGCCGTTGGCTGCAAGCGCCCTGGAGATCACCTCGCCGCGGAGCATGGTCCCTGCAAGGCTGCCCGCCAGCGCCTGCACGGCGCCGGCCAGCTCTCTGGACGGCGTGATCAGGACGGCGGAGGCGTCCGGGTCGTGCTCGGCCTGGGCGAACATGTCCATGACGATGAACTCGGGGTCGGCATCGCCGTCGGCGACCACCACAACCTCAGAAGGCCCGGCGATGCTGTCGATCGAGACGTGGCCGAATACCTGCTTCTTGGCGAGCGCAACGTACTTGTTGCCGGGTCCGGTAATGATGTCGACCTTGGGGATGCTCCCGGTGCCGAAGGCGAAGGCCGCGATGGCCTGCGCGCCGCCAAGCTTGTAGACGTTCCCGATGCCGGCGACCCTGGCCGCGGCGAGGATGTGCGGGCTCACCTTGCCCCCGGCGTCGCACGGGGTGGTCATGAAGATCTCGCGCACTCCGGCGACCTGCGCCGGGGCGGCGTTCATGAGCACCGAGGAGGGATAGGCCGCCTTGCCGCCCGGCACGTACAACAGGGCCCGTTCCATCGGGGTGACGCGCTGGCCGAGGATGACCCCGCCCGGGCGCTCGTAGAAGAAGCTCTGCTCGGCCTCGTGCCGGTGGAACTCCGTGATGTTCCGGTAGGCCTCCCCGAGGATGGCGATGAACTCCGGGTCGGCCTCGCGGTAAGCCTGTTCGATCTCTTCGGCAGGCACCGTCAGCTCCGTCAGGCGGACCCCCTGGAAGCGCTCGGTGAAATCGATCACCGCGGCGTCCCCCTCGGTGCTGACGCGGTGCAGGATGTCGTCGACCGTGCGCCGGGCTTCGGGGTCGAACGAGACCGTCCGGCTGAGCTGGTTCCTGAGGGCTGCCTCTTCCTTGGGGAGATGATAGATCGTAAGCACTGCTTCTTCGGTTGATGGTTTGGTCGGTGCGGCACGCCTGCCCTCGCCGGGATTCGTCACCCTGGGGCCGGCACAGCGAATTTCAATGTACGGAATGCCCGCATTTAACGAAACTCCGGCCGCTGCCGGAACGGGCCGGAATGGCGTAAAAAGTCAACCCGCAGGCGATGTTTTCATTTGAAAAAGAAATTCGATTAAGTACCTTAGAGGTTCATTTGAAACCTTGGAACCCGGCCCCGACAAGCTCCTTCCAAGCGCACTATGCACCATACCAAGATCCTCACGCACCATGAGCTTTTTCAGTGACCTGTTCAGGGATATCGCCATCGACCTGGGAACAGCAAATACCCTTATTTTCATCCGCAACAAGGGCGTGGTTCTCAACGAACCATCGATCGTCGCCCGTGACCGCAATACCGGCAAGGTCGTCGCCATCGGGCACGACGCCCTGCTCATGCACGAGAAGACCCACCCGGGCATCGTGACCATCAAGCCCCTTGCCAACGGCGTCATCGCCGACTACGAGGCGACCGAAGAGCTGATCAAGGGGCTCATCAACAAGACGAAGAAGCAGTTCTCCCTCGGCATCCGCCGCATGGTCATCGGCATCCCCTCGGGCATCACCGAGGTCGAGAAGCGCGCCGTGCGCGACTCCGCCGAGCACGTCGGCGCCAAGGAGGTCTACCTGGTGGCCGAACCCATGGCCGCGGCCATCGGCATCGGCATCGACGTCAAGGAGCCGATGGGCAACATGATTGTCGACATCGGCGGCGGCACCACCGAAATCGCGGTCATCTCGCTCGGCGGCATCGCCTCGGGCGAATCGCTCCGCGTTGCCGGCACCGACATCACCAACGCCATCATCCGCCACTTCCGCAAGGCCTACAACCTCGCCATCGGCGAGCGTACGGCCGAAGAGGTCAAGATCAGGATCGCCTCCGCCTACAAGCTCGACAAGGAGCTCACCATGATGGTCAGGGGCAGGAACCTCGTCACGGCCCTTCCGGAAGAGCGCGAGATCAACTCGGCGACCATCCGCGAAGCCATCGCCACCCCGATCAGCCAGATCATCACCTCCATCAAGAAGAGCCTCGAGGTCACCAAGCCGGAGCTTTCGGCCGACATCCTCGACCGGGGACTCTTCCTTGCCGGCGGCGGCGCGCTCATCAAGGGGCTCGACAAGAAGATCAACGAGGAGACGAAGCTGAGCGTGCACATCAGCGAGGATCCGCTCACGGCTGTGGCCCGGGGCACCGGCGCCGTGCTCGAGGACCTCGAGAAGTACCGTCCGGTGCTGCTCTCGACCAAGCGCTACTGATCCCGAGTCTACCGCAGAGCTCAGGATCCTTCGATCAGCTCCCGGTAGAACGACTCATACCTTTCCACCAGCAAGGCAGTATCGTACTGCCTTGCCTGCGTTACGGCCTCGGCCGAGCACCGCTGCCACAGCCGGTCGTCCTCGAGCAGCGCGATCGCGCTCGAGCTCATGGCCTGTACGTCCCCTGGCGCGTGCAGGAACCCGTCGACACCGTGCCGGATGAACTCCGGGAACCCGCCGACATTGGTCGCCACGACCGGCACGCCGCTCGACATCGCTTCGAGGGCCGCCAGCCCGAACGATTCGGCATTGCTCGGCATGAGCATCAGGTCCGCCAGCGAGAGGAGCGGCACGAGGTCGTCGATCTTGCCGAGGAACCTGACGCTGTCGCCAAGGCCGTGCGCCCTGACCCACGCCTCGGCACCGTTCCGTTCCGGCCCGTCACCGACGAGCAGCAGGGTCGCGGGAACCCTGGCGCGGATGTTCCCGAACACGGCAAGCACATCGTCGATCCGTTTGACCGGCCGGAAATTGGAGATGTGGATCACCACCATCCCTCCGTCGATGCCCAGCAGTTCGCGGGTTTCGCGCACCGGCATCCGCCTGAACACCGAGGTGTCGACAAAGTTCGGGATCACCTCGATGGGCACCCTCGGGCTGAACATCCTCTCGGTCTCATCCTTGAGGTATGCCGACACGGCGGTCACGCCGTCCGACTTGTTGATCCCGAGGCGAACCGCGTCGTGCATGCTCCGGTCGGCGCCGACGATCGTGATGTCGGTGCCGTGCAGGGTGGTGGCGATCCTGAAGCAGTTCGAGCCGGGGCACTTCTCCTCGAGCATCTGCCGCGCGAGCAGGGCGCTGACGGCATGTGGTATCGCATAGTGGGCATGCACCACGTCGAGCTTCTCGTAGAAGGCGACCGCTGCGATCTTGGAGGCAAGGGAGAGGGTATAGTAGGGGCTTTCGAAGAGCGGGTAGTTCATGGTCTCCACTTCGTGGAAGAAGATGTTCTTCGAGTAGCGGCCGAGGCGGAACGGGGCCGCCTGGCTGAAGAAGTGGACCGTATGGCCGCGCAGGGCGAGCGCCTTGCCGAGCTCGGTGGCCACGGCGCCGCTGCCGCCGTAGGTGTGGTGACAGGAGATCCCGATTTTCATGCCGCGAGATGAGATGTTGTGGAGCGGGCAACTCCGCACCGGTGATCGAAAAAGGGGAAAAATGTGTTGATCATAGCGTATACTACCTGTTAACAGCGTCCGGCAAAGGAGCCGGCACCGTTCTTCCACTTACGACAATCTATGGAAATCCTCATACTTTTCTTTCTTCTCATCCTGGTGAACGGCATGTTCGCCATGTCGGAGATGGCCCTCATCACGGCCAAGCGCTCCCGTCTGACAAAGCTTGCCGACGAAGGCAACCGGGCCGCCGCCGTGGCGGTCAAGCTCGGCCAGGAGCCCACGCGGTTCCTGTCGACCGTCCAGATCGGCCTGACGGTCATCGGAATCCTCAACGGCATCATCGGCGAGTCGGCCTTCGCTCCCCCGCTCGCCCGTAAACTCCAGTCACTCGGCATGGAAGCCGAAGCGAGCCATATCGGCGCCACCGGCGCCGTGGTGCTGACGATCACCTACCTCACCATCGTCATCGGCGAGCTGGTACCCAAACGCCTGGGCCAATCCAACCCGGAAGGGATCGCCTGCCTCTTCTCGATCCCGATGCAGACCCTCTCCACCATCACCCGCCCCTTCGTCAGGCTGCTCTCAGCATCGACCGACACCATCCTTCGCATCCTCGGCAAGCACGGGCAGGAGACTCCGAGCGTCACCGAGGAGGAGATCCACGCCCTGCTCGAGGAGGGTTCCGAAGCGGGCATCATCGAGCAGCAGGAGCACGAGATGGTGCGCAACGTCTTCAGGCTAGACGAGCGCCAGCTGGGCTCGCTCATGGTGCCGAGGTCGGAGATCATCTACCTCGACACGGCCCTTCCCATCGAGGAGAACATGAGCCTCGTGGCCGAATCCGAGCATTCGAGGTTCCCGGTCTGCAACGGCAGCCTCCAGTCGCTCATCGGCGTCATCAACGCCAAGCAGCTTCTCTCGCAGACGCTGAAGGGCCGCATGACCAGCCTCGCGGAGAACCTGCAGCCCTGCGTGTTCGTACCGGAAAGCCTCACCGGCATGGAACTGCTCGAACATTTCAGGACCTCTGGCACCCAGATGGTGTTCGTGGTCGACGAATACGGCGAGACCCAGGGCCTGGTCACCCTTCAGGACCTGCTCGAAGCGGTGACGGGCGAGTTTGTCCCCCGGAACATCGAGGATTCGTGGGCGATCCAGCGCGAGGACGGCTCATGGCTGCTCGACGGCCTGATCCCCGTGCCCGAACTGAAGGATACGCTCGACCTGAAAAGCGTCCCCGAAGAGGACAAGGGGGTCTACCACACCCTGAGCGGCCTGGTGATGTCGCTCCTCGGCCGCATGCCCCAGACCGGCGACGTCACCACATGGGAGGAGTGGCGCCTCGAGGTGGTCGACATGGACAGCAACCGCATCGACAAGGTGCTCGCCTCGAAGATCGGGGACGACGCCGTGGAGGAGGAGCTGGAGGGCTGATCCCTCTTGGAGCTGAGGCCTCCCGTACCTACATTGAAGGAGTTTCCCCCCTTTTCGACTACGCCCCCGCCAGCAAGAGGAGAACGGGAAGGATGAACCCCGCACGAAACATCATGATCGACAGGGCCCCGGCCGGGCCAATGGAGGAGCAGCCGATCGAGCTGGTCGAACGCAAAGGCACCGGACACCCGGACACCATCTGCGATTCGATCATGGAGGCAGTCTGCATCGACCTCTGCAGGGAGTACCGGAAAGCATTCGGCCACATCTGCCACCACAACATCGACAAAGGCCTGCTGGTCGCCGGCAGGAGCCTCCCGGAAGCCGGGGGCGGCCTCATGATCGAGCCGATGAAGATCGTCTTCGGTGACCGGGCCACCTACAGCTGCGAAGGAACGCTCATCCCTGTCGGGGATATCGCCGTGTCCGCCGCCAGGAACTGGATCCGGAACAACCTTCGTTTCGTGGACCCCGAGTCGCACGTCATCTTCCAGAACGAGATCAAGCCAGGCTCGCCCGAACTCACCGATGCATTCAGCCGGACGAGCGTCGTGGCCAACGACACCTCAGTCGGCGTGGGCTATGCGCCGCTGAGCGAAACCGAACGCCTGGTGCTCGCCTCGGAAAGGTACCTCAACTCAGGCGGGTTCAAACGCTCCTTTCCGGAAATCGGCGAGGACATCAAGATCATGGGCTACCGTTCCGGGCGGAACCTCACCCTGACCGTGGCCGCGGCCTTCGTCGACCGCTACGTCAGGAACCCGAAGATGTACTTCGACCGGAAGGCCGAACTGCAACAGGAGCTCCTGAGGTTCGTCGAATCGGAAAACCGGCTGCTCGATGCCGTGAGGATCGACGTCAACACCCTCGACGACCCGTCCCGGGGCGAAGGGGGCATGTACCTCACCGTGCTCGGCACCTCTGCGGAAGGTGGGGACGGCGGGCAGGTCGGACGGGGCAATCGGGTCAACGGGCTCATTCCCTTCAACCGCCCCCAGACCACCGAGGCCGCTGCAGGCAAGAACCCGGTCAACCATGTCGGCAAGATCTACAACATCCTGAGCCACGAGATCGCCGCCCGCATCCACCGCGATACCCCGGGAGTGAGGGAGGTGACCGTCCTCTTGTGCAGCCAGATCGGCAAACCGGTAGGCTCGCCGCTGATCGCCTCGGTGCAGCTCTGCCTCGAACCCGGAGCAGCTCTGGAAGAAGCCGGAAAACATGCACGGAACGTCATCGAAGAGGAACTCGACGGCATCCCGGCATTCAGCATCCGGCTCGCCGACGGCTTCTACCCGGTTTGCTGAATTCATACCTGTATTCATTAATCATTACATTTATCCATAATCACTTAAAGATAAATGCGCTATACACACAATACGCATAATAATTCTTTTTTAAAGGGTCAAGTATATTCGCAGCTGAAGTCGATGACGCACCATCCCTCGCCTGAAAGTGAAGCAGGCATGGCAAAGGAGACGCTCAACGCACGGAGATGAAACCAAAAAGCAGATGGATTCTGACTTGGCTCGACTGCATTGCCGCCATCAGGTGATAAAGTTTTCAAATTTCGATTAAAATACATACCATACACATACGTCAATCATATTAATAACATTTGATAACAGGATTCATATTATTTGATTTAAATCATATAGAAAATCAATCAGATCGAATAATGGCAATAAGGAAGAATTTCACCGGAGACCTGTTTGCCCCTGACGAAGGCTTGGTGCCAGCCGAGGCGTCGAACGAAACGGTACAGGAAAGCAGAGACAAAACTACGGAAAGCATGCCTCCAATGGATGAAGCTGGTACAGGCAATACACCGGAGAGGCCTGAAAGAAAGGAACTTTCATCCGGCAGCACCGTCACCATTGCTGAAAGCCCCAACAATACACACAATAAACACCATAAAAAGACTTATCATTACCCGCTTAAGCGACATTCGGGACGAACGGATGAAACCAAAAGCAAGCGCTTGAACCTCCTGATCCGCCCGGGCGTGCTGAAAGAGTTCTCGAAAATCGCCTACATGCAGCAGACCAGCGTCAACGAACTGATCAACCGCCTGATCGCCGAGCATAATGAAAAAGAGTCCGGAACGATCCGGCAGTACAACCGCCTGTTCAAGGACAAGTCGTAACCGATCGCCGCTGGTATACACACAAACTTCCCTGCAGTCCCGAATCCACACACCATGAGTTCACACGAACAGAAGAAAGAGAGCGTTGCCCGCAGTTCGGTCTTCGCCAGCCTGCTGCTCACCCTGCTGAAGATCGTCGTCGGCATCATGACCGGCAGTATCGGAATCATCTCGGAGGCTGCGCACTCGGCCATGGACTTCGGTGCAGCTGCCCTCACCTGGTTCGCCGTCAGGATAAGCGACAAACCTGCGGACGAAAAGCACCACTATGGCCATACGAAGATCGAAAGCGTCACGGCGCTCATCGAGACCGGCCTGCTGTTCCTCACCAGCGCCTGGGTCATCTACGAAGCGGTGAACCGGCTCGTCAGAGGCGGCCACGAGATCGAGGTGACCTGGTACGCGATCGCCGTGGTCGTGGTGTCGATCGTGGTCGACATCTCCCGTGCCAGGGCGCTGAAAAAGGTTGCGAAGGAGACCGGCAGCCAGGCGCTCGAAGCCGACGCCCTCCACTTCTCCTCGGATATCCTCTCCTCCGCCGTGGTGCTCGTCGGCCTGGTATTCGTCTACTTCGGCCTCGGCTGGGCCGACGCGGTCTCGGGTATCTTCGTGGCACTGCTGGTCGGCAATGCCGCCTGGCAGCTGGGCAGGAAGACCATCGACGTCCTGGTCGACGCCGCGCCCGAAGGCCTGCCGGAACAGGTCGAGGATATTGCCGCCACGGTGCCGGGGGTTGTGGCCATAGAAAAGATGCGCATCAAGCCGGCCGGGCCGTTCGTCTTCATCGACCTGACCCTCACCGTCAGCCGCACCCTGCCGCAGGAAAAGGTCCGCGCGATCTGCGCGGAAACCGAGCGCCGCATCGAAGAGGCCCTGCCCGACAGCGACGTGACGGTCAATGCCCGGCCGATCGTGCTGGACAGTGAAACCGTCACGGAGAGGATCCACGTGATCGGCCTGAACCACAACCTGCACGCCCACAACATCTCCACGTCACTCTCGGGTGAGAGGAAGCAGATCACCTTCGACGTCGAGGTCGACAGCCGCCTGACGATCCGGGAGGCCCACGACAGCGTCGCCCGCCTGGAAAAGGACCTGCACCGCGAATTCAACGGCGACATCGACATCTGCATCCACCTCGATCCGTTGCGCCATGAGGAGCGGAGCGCCCTGCCGATAGCTCCGGAAAAGGAGTTCGCCGTCATCGAAACGATCCGGAGGATCTCATCGGAGATCCCGGGCATCGTGAACGTCCATGACATCAGGACCCTGGTGACGGAGCACGACAAGCTCTGCATCACCCTGCACTGCGGGTTCGAGGATGAAACCTCCCTGGAAAACGTCCACTCGATGACCAGCCGCCTCGAAGGGCTGATCTACCAGGCCCTCCCCGAAACCTCGAGGATCATCGTGCACGCCGAACCCCTCAACGCCGAGGACTGAACTCTGGGGTCAGGTCTTGTATTTTAGCATTTTTCGATCCGTGAATCGATGAGACGGCTTATTGTCGTATAGTGAAGCCCGGTCTGCACAGCAATCTCTTTCTGTGTATATCCGTACTCCATGAACGCCGAGACTATCAAGCGATTACGCTCAGCTTTCAATGGTGATTTATCCTTGAACAGCTCTTCAAGTGAGGGCCTTGCGACTAAACGTTGCTCTCTGGGAATCTCTCGGTCCTTACCCGCACCCGTCAAATACGGTATCATATTCATCCTGAAGCTCTCGCTCCCAATAATTGGGGTGTTGGTTTCAAGAACATCCTTGGGAGGCTCGCCTGAGTTATGGATAAACTCGATGTAAGACTCGATAGCGTTTTTTCTTGAGTTCTGAAACTGTTCGAGTATCCATGACGTGTGAAGGAATCCAGGAACCTCGATTGCTCCTGAAGTAGCTGAATAACTCGACCAGCGATACTCTCCGGGTTTCTCGACCATGCCCGCCCTTACAGGATTGAGGACAATGTAACGGATCAATTCAAGCAAGTAACGCTCTTTTTCAACAAGGATTGACTTGTATCGTCCCTCGAATACATGCCCTGTTCGGCCATGCAGCTTATTGAATCCCTGGGTGTACATGCCATTAAGCAGGTGCATTCCACTGGCGAGATTAGCTTCCGGGGTTTCGATAAGAAGATGATAGTGGTTGTTCATAAGACAGTAAGCATGGCAATACCAGCGATGAACCGCTACTGTCTTTGCGAGTATATCGATCAATCTGATGCGGTCGCCGTCATCGATAAAGATGGCCGACTTGGCATTTCCTCTCGTCATGACGTGGTAAACGCCACCTTTAATTTCAATTCGAAGGGGTCTTGACATAATCGTGGGGAATGGGGGTATCAAGTCCGCTGGAATGAAATGTAAGCAAAAAGGATATTATGGTCACGCAAACCAGAGCAAATGCTAAAATGCAAGACCTGACCCCAGGGCCAGGTTGCGGCAATGCCTCGAAGACTGTAAATTGAAGACAGGCGCCGGTGATGACTCGCCCCTGCTGCCGGATTGCCGCTTCCCCCTCCTGTAACCACCCAACGTACCGACGCATGGAAATTAATGCGGACAAAAAAGCACGCCTGCTGCGGGGCGAACTTCTGGTCGATATCGACTGGCTTGCCACCGATGTGATCGGGGCGAGAGGATGCGTGTTCGTGAAGGCGTCGCCGGAGATCGTCTGGGGAATGCTTACGGACTACGGGCATCTGCATGAAACGATGCCGAAAGTGACCTCCAGCGCGCTCGTCGAAGACCGGGGTGCATGCAAGATCATCGAGCAGACCGGAAAATCCGGCATCTTCATCTTCGAGAGAAGCGTGCATTTCATGCTGAAGGTCGACGAAGATTTCCCGAAACGGCTCCATTTCGAGCAAGTGAAGGGAGACTTCAAAGTCTACGAGGGGAACTGGTTCCTGGAGGCGGTGAGGAGCGAGCACGAAGCCGGCACGATAGTGACCTACCAGGCGAGAATGAAGCCGGATTTCTTTGCGCCGCCGATCCTGGTGAGCTTCGTGCAGAGCCAGGACCTTCCAGCGATCCTCCGGTCGATCAGGACTTATTGCGAGCCGCGGGCCGGCGCCTGACACAAGCTCAGGGGAAAAACAGAACGGCGGAGGACTGCCGAAGCCTACCGATATCACGCCCCTACGGGGCTCAATATCCGAACGCCGGCAGGGGCGGCATATGGGTAGCGGCGTCACCCTACAGGAACACCGAAAGCGCCGCCCCCCGGAAGAGCTCGCGGTCGGAAACCATCCTTCCCCGCTGGATCACGCTTCTCATGCGCAGCGTCTCCCCGAACCCGCGCACGCTGTCTGAAGCGGCGCGAACAGCCTGCCATGCCCTGGGAATACCTTCACGGCCGGAAGCAAGGTAATACAGGATGGCGGCAAGTTCGAGCATCGCCCGCACCGGCACGATAAGGCAGAGCGCGGCGGTCCCGCGATTACGGAAGAGCATGGAGATGGCGTTGCGATGGTTGTAATACACCTTCCCGGCGCTCCCCTGCCGCAGCGAGGCCCCCCCCTCGTGCCAGACGACCGACGAGGGCACGGAACGGATGCGCAGCCCCTGAAGCCGCATCCTCCAGCAGAGGTCGATCTCCTCCATGTGCATGAAGAAGCCCTCCTCGAAGCCACCGAGTCGCTCGACCGCCTCGCGACGGGCGAACATGGCCACACCCGAGGCCCAGAAGATCTCCGCAGGCTCGTCGTACTGCCCCCGGTCCTCTTCGGTGCCCGAAAAGCTCCTGCCGAGGCAGTAGGGGTATCCCAGGCGGTCGAGCATGCCCCCCGCGCCGCCGGCGTAGTCGAACTCCCTGCGTCCTTCGCGCTTTGCTTTCGAGGAGAGGATCTTCGGCTGGAGCGCTCCGATTGCAGGATCGCGATCCGCTTCGGCCACGAGCGGTTCGAGCCACCCTGTCCCCACCTCGGCATCATCGTTCATGAACACCACATAACGCGTCGCGCACCGCTGCAATCCGGCGTTGCACCCGCCGGCATAGCCCGCATTGGCGGGAAGCCGGAGCACCTCGACGCCCGGCCTGGCCGTTTCGAGGCCGTCGGTGTCGGACTCCTGAGCACCGTTGTCCACGACAATCACGCGAGGAACCGTACCTCCGGCCGCATACAGCGAATCGAGGCAGCGGTCGAGCATGGGTCGGTTCTTCAGGTGCGGAATGACGACCGTGACCGGTGGCGGGGATGCTGGCGAGTCGTGCATGGTCGTTGCGGTCGGATGAAAAGTCGCCGGCCCCTCCCTGCAGAGACTGGGAGCGGACCGGCAGGAAAGGTCACTTCAGGGTGTTCCAGAACTCCGAGGCAAGGCGGGCAGTCTCCTCGGGGCTCTTCGCACCGGCCACATGCTGCAGCAGCGCAGAGCCGACAACAGCGCCGTCGGCATCCGCCCACATGCGACGGACCCGTTCCCGGTCCCTGATGCCGAAACCGACGACGAACTTCTTTTTGGCGTGCCGGCGGACCCGCTGCAGATACTCGGCGATCCGCAGGTCCGTGCCGGCGTCATCAAGCTTGCCGGTCCCGGTGGTGGCGTTGACCGCGATGCAGTACGAGAAGTCTGTCGACAGGCTGTCGATCCATTCGATCCGTTCGGGCGGGGTGACCGGCGAGATCAGGTAGACGACCGTCAGGCCGAAGCTTTTGGCCCGGTCGAGGAAGTCCTCGGACTCTTCGGGCGGCAGGTCGGGTATCAGGAGCCCGTCCACCCCCGCCTCGACTGCGTCGGACATGAAGCAGTCGCCGCCGTAAGCGATGAGCGGATTGCTGTAGCCCATCAGCAGGATCGGGGTGGTGATTTTTTTGCACCCTTTCCCCTCCCTGGCCAGCTTGACCATGTCGAGGATGCCGCGGACGGTCACGCCGTGCCGTATGGCCGTGTGGGCCGCGTCCTGGATGACCGGCCCGTCGCCGATCGGGTCGGAGTAGGGCATGCCGAGCTCGATGAGGTCGGCGCCGCTTTCCTGCAGGGCCTCGAGCACCGGCAGCGTCGCACCGGGCACGGGAAATTCGGGCATGTAGTAGGCGATGAGGAGTTTCCTGTCCTCCCGCATCAGCCGGGTGATTCTGTTTTCAGCCATAGGATACGGTAACGGTCATTTCATGTACTGGTAGACGAGGTTCGGGATCACGAACAGGTCGAGGATCATCGAGAACATGGTGATCATGTGTACGAGGACGCTGCCCCAGACGTTCTTCGAGCGGAGGACGATGTAGCCGCCCAAAATGCCGATCGGGAAAGCCATCATGCCCATCAGTGCACGCTCCTGCATGCCGACGGGGGCGACCGCGAAATGGTTGACCACGTAGAACATGGCGGTGATGAAGACCGTCAGGTGCCTGTTGAAGCCCTTGTCGATCAGCGCGGAGAACATGAGGCCCCTCCAGAGGAACTCCTCGGCCAGCACGAGCACCGGGAAGAGGTAGAGGAAGTTCATGTTCACCAGGATGGACTGCATGTCCATCATCGGCGGCTTGCCGCTCGCGTACCACATCACGGTGTTGAAGACGTCCATGCAGAAGAGCAGTCCACCGGCGATGCCGCCCCATTTGAGCGACTTCTTCAGGTCTCCGCCAGCGAGGTACATGGAGGCCCAGTCACCCGTCTTCCAGCCCCTCCAGACCACAACGCCGATCGAACCGAGCACGTAGATGGCCAGGGCAGGCCATTCGAGCAGCGGAGTGAAGTGGCCGACGAGTCCGACGATCCAGATGACCGCCGTCAGCCCGAAGGCGAGATTGAAACGCTGGTTGATCGAAGAGGGGGCGGAAGCGGCGTTGACCTGTTCCATGGTTTGCTTGGTTGGGGATTGTTGGTGATTCAAAGGTAGTTCGGGCGCACCTCGTAATCGATGGGATCCTGGAGGCCGGCCATCTCGAAGGCACGAAGGCGCCGGGCGCAGCTGTCGCAGACGCCGCAGGCGAGCCCCTCGCTCTTGTAGCACGACCAGCTGCAGTCGAACGGGGCGCCGAGCTCCATCCCCTTCGCCACGATAAGGGCCTTGTTCATGTCGATCAGCGGCGTCAGGATCTCGATCTCCGTCTCGGGGCGGGTGCCGAGGCCGATCGTCCGGTTGAAGGCGTCGTAGAACACCTTCCTGCAGTCGGGGTAGCCCGAGGAGTCCTCCTCGACGGCCCCGATGAAAATGCGGTTCGCGCCGATCACCTCGGACCAGCTCACCGCCATCGACAGGAAATTGGCGTTCCTGAAGGGAACGTAGCTGCTCGGGATCGTCGAGCCCTGCAGGTCGGCGGGCCCGACGGGGATCCCCTCGTCGGTCAGCGACGATCCGCCGATCCGGCCGAGGAAGGCCGCATCGACCTCGAGGCGTCGTTCGATGCCGTAATGGTCGCAGATGCGGCGGAAGCAGTCGAGCTCCTTCTGCCAGGTCCGCTGGCCGTAGTTGACGTGCATGGCGGCAAGGTCGAAGCCCTGATGGTGTGCCATCGCGGTCGCGACAAGGCTGTCCATGCCTCCGCTGACCAACAGTACTGCTCTCATGTTGAACTCTCGAGGTTCGGTTGATTCCTGTTCGTCAAAGATAGGCATTTCCCGCGTAATCAACCCCCACGCCAAATAAAAAAGGCCGGCAAACGCCGGCCTTTCCTGAACAGGTATGTACAAACGGGATCAGTACATGCCGCCCATGCCACCCATGCCGCCCGGAGGCATTGCAGGCATGTCGGCCTTCTCTTCCTTCACGTCGGTGATCGCTGCTTCCGTGGTCAAGAGGATGCTGGCGACCGAAGCGGCGTTCTCGAGCGCGCTGCGGGTAACCTTGGTCGGGTCGACGACGCCAGCCGCTACCAGGTTCTCAAAGGTCTCGGTACGTGCGTTGAAGCCGAAATCGCCTTCACCGCTGCGGACCTTCTCGAGGACGACGGCGCCGTCGGTCGTGCCGGTGTTGGCGACGATCTGGCGGAGCGGCTCTTCGAGGGCGCGACGGATGATGTCGATGCCGGTCTTCTGGTCTTCGTTGTCAGCCACGGCATTGGCAAGGCCCTTGATGGCACGGATCAGGGCGACGCCGCCACCGACCACGATACCTTCCTGGACGGCTGCGCGGGTTGCGTGCAGGGCATCCTCGACGCGGGCTTTCTTCTCCTTCATCTCAACTTCGGTCGAAGCGCCGATGTTGATGACGGCAACGCCGCCGGAGAGCTTCGCGAGGCGCTCCTGGAGCTTCTCGGTATCGTAGTCGGAGGTTGACTTCTCGATCTGGCCCTTGATCTCGTTGATGCGTGCCTTGATCTCGTCCTGCTGGCCCTTGCCCTCGACGATGGTGGTGTTGTCCTTGTCGATGTTGATGCGGCCGGCCTGGCCGAGGTAGGCGACGGTAGCGTTCTCGAGCTTGTAGCCCTTCTCTTCGGAGATCACGGTGCCGCCGGTGAGGATGGCGATGTCCTCGAGCATGGCCTTGCGGCGGTCGCCGAAGCCCGGAGCCTTCACGGCTGCGACCTTCAGGGTGCCGCGGAGTTTGTTGACCACGAGGGTGGCCAGCGCCTCGCCTTCGATGTCCTCGGCGATGATAAGCAGCGGACGGCCGGACTGTGCGGACTTCTCGAGGATCGGGAGGAGCTCCTTCATGTTGCCGATCTTCTTGTCGTGGATCAGGATGAGCGCCTCGTCAAGCTCGGCTTCCATGGTCTCCGGGTTGGTCACGAAGTACGGGGAGAGGTAGCCGCGGTCGAACTGCATACCCTCGACGACCTTGAGCTCGGTGTCCATGCCCTTGGCCTCTTCGACGGTGATGACACCGTCCTTGCCGACCTTCTCCATGGCCTCGGCGATCAACTCGCCGATCTCGGGGTCGTTGTTGGCGGAGATGGTGCCGACCTGGGCGATCTCCTTCTTGCCGGAGATGCTGCGGCTGATGCTGCGGAGCTCGGCAACAACCTCCTTGACGGCGCGGTCGATGCCCCTTTTCAGGTCGATCGGGCGTGCGCCGGCGGCGACGTTCTTCAGGCCTTCGCGGTAGATGGCCTGGGCGAGCACGGTTGCGGTCGTGGTACCGTCACCGGCGACATCGCTGGTCTTGGAAGCGACTTCGCGGACCATCTGGGCGCCCATGTTCTCGACGGCGTCGGAGAGTTCGATCTCCTTGGCGACGGTGACGCCGTCCTTGGTGGAGGTCGGAGCACCGAACTTCTTGTCGATGAGCACGTTGCGGCCGGCTGGGCCGAGGGTCACCTTCACGGCGTTGGCAAGTTTGTCTACGCCAACCTTGAGTTTGGCCCTGGCGTCGGAATCAAACAGAATATCTTTAGCGGTCATGGTAAAGTTTTCCTCTGTTAGGATGTTTGGAATACTGGTATTGATGGATTAGGCAAGAATCGCGAAAATGTCGGACTCGCGCATGATCAGGTAGTCCTCGCCCTCGACCTGGACTTCGGTGCCGGAGTACTTGCCATAGAGGACCTTGTCGCCAGCCTTCACCTGCATGGTGACGACCTGTCCGGCATCGGAAACCTTGCCGGGGCCGACGGCGACGACTTCACCGTACATCGGCTTCTCTTTGCCGGTATCCGGGATGTACAGACCGCCCTTGGTCTTCTCTTCAGCCTGTGCGGCCTTAACAATAA
>JAAXWS010000041.1 GCA_013334865.1 Chlorobiaceae bacterium | reverse complement strand
TGCCGCGTTCGCGTTCGAGGTCCATGTCGTCCAGTACCTGGGCGGTGGACATCTGGTTGTAAGCAAGCGTATGGGTCACTTCGAGCAGCCTGTCGGCAAGCGTCGATTTCCCGTGGTCGATATGGGCGATAATGCAGAAGTTTCTGATCATGCCGACTTCTGTTCCGGTCGGAGGCATAGATATCGTGTTCTAACAGGTGATAATGGTTTCGAAGTCCTTCGATCGGAACGTACTACGGACGATAAAGGATCGAGTCGTGGAATATAAAAAAATAATAGCGTATCGCCCTGAACGGGTCATGAAAAGCAGAGCGGTTCGCCGCCGAAGCGGAGACCCCTGGCGAACGACTCGCCGTCCATCGCCTTCTTGCCTTCAGCCTGGACGCTGAGCAGTTCGAGCCAACCGTCCTCGCCACGCACCAGCAGGCAACCGCCGGCAACCGTGAGCGTGCCCGGTGCGACCGGAGCGCCGACGGAAAGCGATGACTCCGGGCCGCTGAACGGCCGGGCACGATAGATTTTCAGGCTCTTGTCGCCGAAAATCGTCCATGCGGAGGGCTTCAGGGCGAGTCCCCTGATGAAATCGTGCAGACGCTGAACGGGCTGATGCCAGTCGATCCGGGTGTTTTCGCGATTGAGCTTCGGGGCTCTGGTCGCAAGGCTGTCGTCCTGCTTCAGGGGAACCACGGTGCCGGCCTTGATCATCGAAAGGGTCCGCACCACGGTGCCTGCCCCGATCTCCGAAAGACGCACCAACAGTTCGGTAGCATTTTCATCAGGCCCGATCGGTGTATCGTCGGCCGCGATGACGTTACCGGTATCGACCGACTGCTGAAGGAAAAACGTGGTCACTCCGGTGCGTTTATCACCGTTGATGATAGCCCAATTGACCGGTGCTGCCCCGCGGTATGCAGGCAACAGTGAGCCGTGCAGGTTGAATGTGCCGAGGGTCGGCAGTTCGAACACCTCCGGAGGCAGGACGCGGAAGGCGGCGACCACAATCACGTCGGGGCGGCAGCCTGCAACCGTAGCAGCGAACTCCGGGCTCCTGACGTCGTCGGTTTCGTAAACCGGCAACCCGAGTTCGAGGGCCGCTTTTTTTACGGGCGTCGGTTCCGGTTCCGAGTTACGATTCCTGCGTGGTTTGTCACAACCGGTCACGACCAGCACCAGCTCGAATTCGGAACCATCTGCCGCGATGCGGCGCAATGACGGAACGGCGAAATCCGGCGTCCCCATGAAAACGACTCTCATCCCCATGGTTAACCCCTCGCCTCGACGCCGACCGTATCCCTGGCCAGCGGGTATTCGGCCGTCACCCTGCCTTCGGCGATGGCGTCCAGGTCCTTCTGGATCTTTTTCCTGTCGCGCTTCTCCATACGCTCCACAAAGAGAGTGCCGTCGAGATGGTCGATTTCGTGCTGCAGCGCGCGAGCCATCATGCCGCTGAACTCTTCGGTATGCTCCTCGAACTTCTCGTCGCGGTAATGAAGGGTAATAGCCGAAGGACGGACCACGTCGCCCATCACGCCGGGAACGCTCAGGCAACCCTCCTCCATGACATTGCGCCCCTTGACGGAAAGAACCCGGGGATTGATCACCACCATCGGCT
>JAAXWS010000040.1 GCA_013334865.1 Chlorobiaceae bacterium | reverse complement strand
TGCCGCGTTCGCGTTCGAGGTCCATGTCGTCCAGTACCTGGGCGGTGGACATCTGGTTGTAAGCAAGCGTATGGGTCACTTCGAGCAGCCTGTCGGCAAGCGTCGATTTCCCGTGGTCGATATGGGCTATAATGCAGAAGTTTCTGATCATGCCGACTTCTGTTCCGGTCGGAGGCATAGATATCGTGTTCTAACAGGTGATAATGGTTTCGAAGTCCTTCGATCGAAACGTACTACGGACGATAAAGGATCGAGTCGTGGAATATAAAAAAATAATGGCGTATCGCCCTGAACGGGTCATGAAAAGCAGAGCGGTTCACCGCCGAAGCGGAGACCCCTGGCGAACGACTCGCCGTCCAACGCCTTCTTGCCTTCGGCCTGGACGCTGAGCAGTTCGAGCCATCCGTCCTCGCCACGCACCAGCAGGCAACCGCCGGCAACCGTGAGCGTGCCCGGTGCGACCGGAGCACCGACGACAATCGACGCATCAGGGCCGGTGAACGGCCGGGCACGATAGATTTTCAGGCTCTTGTCGCCGAAAATCGTCCATGCAGAGGGCTTCAGGGCGAGTCCCCTGATGAAATCGTGCAGACGCTGAACAGGCTGATGCCAGTCGATCCGGGTGTTTTCGCGATTGAGCTTCGGGGCTCTGGTCGCAAGGCTGTCGTCCTGCTTCAGGGGAACCACGGTGCCTGCCTTGATCATCGAAAGGGTCCGCACCACGGTGCCTGCCCCGATCTCCGAAAGACGCACCAGCAGTTCGGTAGCATTTTCATCGGGACCGATCGGTGTATCGTCGGCCGCGATGACGTTGCCGGTATCGACCGACTGCTGAAGGAAAAACGTGGTCACTCCGGTGCGTTTGTCGCCGTTGATGATAGCCCAGTTGACCGGCGCAGCCCCGCGGTATGCGGGCAACAGCGAACCGTGCAGGTTGAATGTGCCCAGGGTCGGCAGTTCGAACACCTCTGGAGGCAGGATGCGGAAGGCAGCGACCACAATCACGTCAGGGCGGCAGCCTGCAACCGTAGCAGCGAACTCCGGACTCCTGACGTCGTCGGTTTCGTAAACCGGCAACCCGAGTTCGAGGGCCGCTTTTTTTACGGGCGTCGGCTCCGGTTCCGAGTTACGGTTCCTGCGTGGCTTGTCACAACCGGTCACGACCAGCACCAGCTCGAATTCGGAACTTTCTGCCGCGATGCGGCGCAATGACGGAACGGCGAAATCCGGCGTCCCCATGAAAACGACTCTCATCCCCATGCTTCAACCCCTCGCCTCGACGCCGGCCGTATCCCTGGCCAGCGGATATTCGGCCGTCACCCGGCCTTCGGCGATGGCGTCCAGGTCCTTCTGGATCTTTTTCCTGTCACGCTTCTCCATACGCTCCACAAAGAGGGTGCCGTCGAGATGGTCGATTTCGTGCTGCAGCGCGCGAGCCATCATGCCGCTGAACTCTTCGGTATGCTCCTCGAACTTCTCGTCGCGATAATGAAGGGTAATAGCCGAAGGACGGACCACGTCGCCCATCACGCCGGGAACGCTCAGGCAACCCTCCTCCATGACATTGCGCCCCTTGACGGAAAGAACCCGGGGATTGATCACCACCATCGGCT
>JAAXWS010000025.1 GCA_013334865.1 Chlorobiaceae bacterium | reverse complement strand
GTCAACCGGCGCGGTTGACATGCACGACCATCAGATCGAAAACGCCTTCCCCTCTTACTGCCGCAAGGAATCGATCGTCGCGAAGAAGCCGGGGAAAGAGACTCCGGCCACGTCGCGGTCCGAAAGTTCGAGGGATGCTCCGGCAGCTTCTGCCGCGATGGCGAAGCTCATCGCGATGCGGTGGTCGTCGAAGCACTCGATGAGCGCTTTATCCGGAATAACGCCGGTCCGTCCCTTGACGACGAAGCCGTCGGGGTACTGCTCGCAGTCGAAACCGAGTCGTTCGAGGTTCACCACCAGCGCATCGATACGATCGCTCTCCTTGGTCCTGAGCTCGGCGGCGTTGTGCAGTTCGAACTCGCCCGAGGCGAATGCCGAAAGCACCGAGAGCATCGGCACCTCGTCGATAACGCCGGCGACAATGCCGTGATCGCTGATCCTGAGCGGCTTCAGGCCCGAACAGCTCCGCACCACGATATCGCCGACCGGTTCGCCGCCCTCGGAGCGGGCGTTCTCGATGACGAGCCCGGCGCCGGCCTCCTGCAGAAGGTCGATGTAGGCCACGCGGGTCGGGTTCAGGCAGACGTTCCTGAGCACGACCTCGGAGTTGCGTCCGAGCAGGCCGAGGGCGATCATGAAACAGGCTGCGGAAGGGTCGGACGGCACGTTGAACGGCTTGGCCGCAATCGGCTTGCGCCCGTCGATGATGATCTCCCGGACACCGTCGGGACGGTCGATGGTCTCCAGCCCCAGCATCAGCTCGGTGTGGTCGCGCGACCGGATCGGCTCGATGATCTTCGAGCGGCCTTCGGCGTGCATGGCCGCGAAGGCCACCAGCGACTTGACCTGCGCCGAGGGCACCGGCAGGAGGTACTCGACCGGCTTGAGCTCCCTGGTGCCGTCGATCACGACCGGGGCTGTTCCTTCGGGCGACAGGGAGATGGCGGCGCCCATCTGGCGGAGCGGATCTGCCACGCGCTTCATCGGGCGCTTCATCAGGGAGGCGTCCCCGACCAGTTCGCTCCGGAAGGGCTGCGCGGCGAGAATGCCGGCGAGCATCCTCATGGTGCTGCCGGAGTTGTTGCACATCAGGGGAGCGGACGGTTTGGTGAAGCTCCACAGCCCCCTCGATTCGATCACGACGTTCCTGATCACGCGCCCCCCGGCCACGGCTGTCTCCTCCTGGCGGATGGAGATCCCTGCGTCCCTCAGGACCGACAGGGTCGACTGGTTGTCGTAACCGCCAGAGAAGTTGGTGATTTCGGTCGTCCCCTCTGCCAGGGCCCCGATGAGGGCGGCGCGATGTGAGATGGACTTGTCCGGCGGAAGGCTGGTAATTTCGCCTTTGAAGACGTTCATGGCTTGACCGTAACTTTGTTTGAGAGGATGATGGGGACCTAAAAAAAAGCAGCCCCTTCGAGGAGCTGCTTTTTCTGAACTACCCGGAATGGATCACGAGTTGCGCTCTTCGTTAGCCCTCTGGGCCCTGCGCTTGCTCCTGGAACGTTTCAGGCGGCTGTCGACCGACGGCTTCACGAAGTATGCCTTCTTACGGAACTCCTTCAGGACGCCCGCCCTCTCGTACTTCTTCTTGAAGCGCTTGAGCAGCTTGTCGATGGACTCGTTATCATTTACCTGTACACTTACCAATGTAATTCACCCCCTTGATTGAAGATCAACGTCTTAGTTTGAGTTTGATAATATCGGTCAGCGACTCGGAACTCTTCTGCTTGCCCTGGTTGAGCTGGACGTTTTCCAGGAGCTGCTTCCGGCCGCTCTTGCAGAATTCTACGATGATGACATGCGCACCGCTTCCGGTGGCCTGCTTTTCACGAACAACACCCACTTCGCCGAGAGCCTCGTGGAACACAGCGTCGCCCTGCGCGTAAATGCCGTGCGGTGTATAGGGCTGGCAGTCCTCGGGATTGAGCTCCGCCGGGCTCAGGTCACGGTCGATCTGGATCTGCCACTCCTTGAACAGGTGCACCTGGTTGCATGCCGAACAGCGGATCCAGTACTGGTTGTCGGACGCCGACACCGCCGCATCGGACGAGGCTGCCTTCCTGTCCTTCGACTTCTTCTCGGATGAGGCCAGCAGCAGATCGTCATCCTTCGGCTTGTCGCTCGGCTTCCACTCGCCGACGAACGTGAGTTCGGTGACGCAGCCGCATCCCTCGCAAAAACCGGGTTTGATCTTTCCTTCGAGAATATACTGCCGTTTTCTGGACTCTACCTTCATACGCTCTCGCTGTTGTTGGAGTACACCGCGGCACAAGCAATACCGGCCCTCAGCCTCGACATACCTGTTGAAGGGCCATCGTTACGCTTCAAGTCGATGAAGGTGATTCGGCGCTTCTGCGGGTACTTCCGGTATGCAGGGCCCCGGAGGACGGCACCAGAAAAATGCTTGTACAGGACTGCTTAGATAAAGAAATCCCCCCAAAAAAACAACCACATAATTCCGTCGCCGGTCACTTGTGGGTCAGGGCGTCGATAAGGTCAGATTTCGTTATCAGTTGCAGTCGATCGTCATTCAACGTGATCAGCACGCCCGATGCACTTTTCTGGAGTTTTTCCGAAAGCTCCGAAATGGTGGCGTCGGATTCGCATACCGGGAAGGGCTTCTCCATGAAGGCGACAACCTTGGCGTTCATGGCGGCGTCGTTCTCGATGAGAATCGACAGGATCTTGTTCTCGCTGATGCTGCCGATCGGGGAGCCGTAGGAAACAATGGGCATCTGCGACACGTCGTTCTGCTTCATCATCTCGAACACTTCGGAAAGGGTCTGCTCGGGGCAGGCGAAGATGAGGTCCTTGCGGGCCTTGCGCTGCAGGATGTCCTCGGCAGTGATCTGGTCGAGCGACGACTTCGTCCTCCGGTAGAACCCCTTCTGCCGCATCCACTCGTCGTTGTACATCCGGGAGAGGTCGTAGGCCCCGAAATCGGTCATCATCACGACCACACGGGCGTCGTCGCCGTAAGAGGCTCCCTCCTTCAGGGCGGCCGCCATGGCCGCGCCGGAGGCTCCGCCGGCAAAGACCGCTTCGGAACGCAGCAGCTCCCGTCCGCAATTGAAGGCTTCGGCATCACCGACCTGGACGATCCGGTCAATCACGGAAGGATCCCAGAACGATGTGGGGTTGACCGCCCCGATATCCTCCAGCTCGAAGGCCGTCGCCGTTCCGGCGGCGCCACCTTCATAAAGGGAAAGATAGGCCGACCCTTCGGGCTCGACGCCGATGATCCGGATCATCGGATCGACCGACTTGAGGTAACGGCCGATACCCGAAATCATGGCCCCCGAGGCCATAGGAACGAACACATGCGTCACCTTGCCGTCGGTCTGGCGGTAGATCTCCGGGCCGGTGGCCTCCTCGTGGACCCTGAGGCTGACCGGGTTTTCATACAGGTTGGCGAACCAGGCATTGGGCAGTGTCCGGACCAGGTTCTCCGCCACGGCGACGCAGCTGCGGGGGTCGCCCGGGAGGGCATCCGAAGGGGTGAACACCATCTCCGCCCCGAGCGCCCTGAGCACATCCTGCTTTTCCCTGCATATACGGTCGGGAGCCACCAGGAGCAGCTTGTAGCCGCGGGTGATGCCCGCCATGGCCAGCGCGATGCCGCTCGTGCCGAAGGTCCAGTCGACCAGCGTCATGCCGGGATGGATGAGCCCGCGGTCTTCAGCGTCCCGGACGATGGCCGACGCCACCCTGCAGTAGTGGGTGCAGCAGGGGTTCATGTACTCGAGCTTCGCCAGGTAGGTCGCACGGTTCGGCCGCGAAAGGCGCCTCATCGGAACCAGGGGCGAATCTGCTGCAATATCGAAGATGTCTTGGCTCATGGTGCTCGTGGGATCGGATGAATTTTGGACCTTCAACAAGTAAATAAATAATTGCTCATTTTCCGACACCGGTTCATGCAGTGCGCACGCTTACCAGGGCGCTCAAGGTTCGGGCCGCAACCACAATCAGGATCATCCGGCTGTCCGGCCTTAGCGGAGGGTTTGGATATTTGCCCGCCTTTCATGAAACTTGAAAAAGATGATTAAACTGACAGCATGACGGCGACCTTCCCGATACACGAGCTCCGGGTATTCTCCTACGCAGCAGCAATTGCCGGCGGGTTACTCCTCTGGATCCTGGAGGGGCTGGCCCCCCGTTTTTCCAAACAGGGGCATCGCGGGCGTCACGCACGCCTCAACCTTTCGATGGCAGGAATCAACCTGCTGATCCTGGTGCCCTCAGGCATGCTCATGGCGGCGACACTCGAATGGTCACAAGGGATTTGGCCGGGAATCGGAGTGCTGCGCCTCCCTCCGTGGGCCGAAGGCATCCTCATCATCCTGCTCATCGACCTCTGGATGTACCTATGGCACCGGATCAACCACGAATGGGACTTCCTCTGGAGATTCCACGCCGTGCACCACAGTGACGCAACCCTCGACGTCACCACCAGCTGGAGGTTCCATTATATAGAAATCCTTATCTCGGAACTCTTGCGGCTCCCGCTCTTCATGCTGATGGGCGCCGGTATCGAACACCTGCTGCTCTACTCCCTCTTCATGACGCCGGTCATCGAATTCCATCACAGCAACGTCGCCATTCCGCCCGCCCTTGATCGCCTGGTCCGCATCGTCGTGCCCTCCCCCATGATGCATCGCCTGCATCATTCGAGGATCAGGAGCGAACACGACGCCAACTACGGCAGCATGCTCTCGGTCTGGGACCGGCTCTTCGGAAGCTTCCTGGCAAGGGAAGAGCTCGACGGCCTCCGTATCGGCCTCGACCATGAAAGCGATGCCGACAGGCAGCGCCTTCCAGCCCTGCTGCTCAGGCCGTTCCGTGCGTAGCTTCCTGCTCGATCCTTTTCACCTGCGCCTGGCGACCATCATCCCCCAAACCGGATCGTACCCGTGGATGTCGTCCGTCACGCCTGTTGCATCGACCACCGGACGTCCTTCGTTGTACCAGCGGAAAATGCCCCCGCGCAGGTTGCGGCAACGCTTCGCCCCCGATTGCCGGCACACCGGCGCCACCCGTTCGATCAGCTCAGAACTGCGATGGCCGACCGAGCAGTAAAAGACGACGTCACGCCCTCCCAGCAGCTCCCCGTAGCGTGCCTCGAAAGCATCCGGACCACACACGGGATCGACCTGCAGGGCCGAGGCGATATGGCTTTCCTCATACTCCCCGGCGCTGCGCGTATCGAACAGCAACGGCCGTTCCGGCCCGGAAAGCAACGATGCAAGTTCGTCAGTACCGAGACTCTCCACCCGGTGTGTTCGTTCGACCACCATGATCGCGGCCTCGAGCAGCAAGTCTGGAACGGACATATCCCAAGAGGTTTGGCGGTTGATGTGCATGCAATCGGAACAAGGGCTGCAGATAGTGCATTATAGTCATGGAACCGGCTCTTTTTCAAAGCATGTTCCCGCCAACCGGAACCCGGGACAGGCATTGACCTGGAGTCGAACGGACAAAGAGCGATGCGGCGTTTTGAAAATGAGAGGCAAATCTGTTCCTTTCTTACAACAACGGGATTTTGAAAGCGGCCGCCCGAAACGCCCCCGCAACCCGTCCAACAATCCCTAACGCCGTGACTGCCGACCTCCACCACCTCTCCGAAGCGGTCATCTCGATCGACAACCTCCTGCACAACCTCGCGTGCATCCGGGAGGTCACGGGCCAGGCACACCGCATCATGGGCATCGTGAAGGCGAACGCCTACGGCCACGGGGCGCCCGAGATCACGGCCGCGCTCGAATCGGCCGGGGTGCGCGATTTCGGCGTGGCGAACGTCCACGAGGCGATCGAGCTCCGGCAAGCCCACCGCTTCCGGGAGGAGTCGAGGATCCTCGCCTTCGCGTCGCCTCTCCCGCAGCATATCGGCCTCTACCTCGAACACGGCGTGGAGATGACAATCTGCGACCCGGCGACCGCCAGGGCAGCCTCGGTGATCGCGGCGGCCGGCGGCGGCACGTTGCGGGTGCAGGTGAAGGTCGACACCGGCATGGGCCGGCTCGGCGTCTCCCCGGCGGATGCGGCGCTGCTCCTCGAAGCCGTCGACCGCTCGCCGAACCTCGAGCTTGCCGGAGTCTACACCCATTTCGCCGAAGGGCACGACGCCAACGGGTTCACGGCGCTCCAGCTGGAGCGGTTCCTGCAGGTGACGGGCGACTATGAAAGCAGGACGGGCAAGCGGATCCTGAAGCATGCCGCCAGCAGCGGGGCGATCGTCTCGAAGCCGGCGGCGCACCTCGACATGGCAAGACCGGGCATCCTGCTCTACGGCTGCCATCCGGTGGACGCGAAACCGACCGGGTTGCCGGTGAAGCCGGTGATGCAGTTCCGCTCGACCGTGATTTACGTGAAGGAGGTGCCCGAAGGCGCGTCGGTGAGCTACAACCGCACCTGGACGGCGCCCGGTCCGAGAAGGATCGCGACTGTCGCAGCAGGCTATGCGGACGGCTTCCACCGCACCCTCTCGAACCGGGCGAAGGTCTCCATCGGAGGAAGGATGTACGAGCAGGCGGGCACGGTAACCATGGACCAGATCATGGTAGACCTCGGCGATGACCGTACCGTGAAGCCCGGCGATACGGCCGTACTCTTCGGATGGGATGGCCCATCGGCCGGGGAACAGGCGATAGCCGCCGGCACGATCAGCTACGAGCTCCTCTGCTCGGTTTCCCGCAGGGTCATGCGGATCTTCCGGAAAGGCTGACGCCGGGGCTTTTCGCCTGTTTTGCCCTATATTGATTCGTGCAGCGCTGACAGATCGGAAACATTCACGGCTCCCCCACCGATGAAAGAATTCCTCCAGAACCTCTCGGTCAGGCTCGGCATCACCCGGGCCGAAATGACGGCGGTCACCGCCCTCCTCCTGTTCCTCGTCCTCGGTGGCGTCATCCGCTACGGCAGCTCCGTCCAGGAGGCCGACAAACTCATCCGGGAAGCCGAACGGACGAAGTTCTCCGAAGCCGAGGTCGACAGCCTCCTGCGGCTGGCCCCGGGCATCGACCTGACGGCAATGGCCGAAGAATCTGCCGCTCCTGAAGCGTCAGACTTATCGGGCCGGGAAGGAGATTCGCCTGCACGGCATCAGTCACGGATTCCCAAATCGAAATTCACGGGCACCGTCGCCTTCAACCGGGCATCCCCGGCACAGCTCCAGCAGATCCCCGGCATCGGCCCGGCCATGGCGAAGCGGCTGATCGGGTTCCGGGCGGAAAAGGGTGGAAAAGTTCGACAATTTGACGATTTTCTGGATGTCAAGGGAATCGGGAAGAAGAAACTCGAAGTCCTGAAAAAGCACCTTACCCTGGAATAATGAGCAGGAGCCTTATCGCCTGCGCGCTTGAAGCCCGCGCCACCACCATCGTCAGAATCAAGTCGTCCGGAGGAACCGACTGCTCGGTGACCGCATGCCGGAAGGTCGGCTACGGCATCGAGGAGCTGAAGGGCCCGAAAGGGAAGAAAGCCCTGGCGAAGATCGCGGACTCGCTCCGGGAGTGGCGTGACGAGCCCCTTGCGATTTCGATCTCCCCGTCCTCCATCCTGACGCTTCCCGCATGGTTCCCCGCCGGCGCTTCGCAGGAGCGCCGCGAGGAGCTCGCCAGGATCGAGGCCGGCTATTTCCTCAGGAACATCGACGAATGGGCATGGCAGGCGATGCCGGTTGCCCACGGCAGCGAGCGGCCGGAGGGGCTCGAACACCAGATGATCCTGTTCTCCGCTGCAGAGCCGGCAAAAAGCTTCGCGCGTGAGATGGGGCAGCGCTTCGACATCTGCATGAACGGCCTGCACTTCGAACCGCTGGCCCGTCTGACGGCAGGCTCAGACGAGCCAGCGGCCGTACTCGAACTGGAGGAGGAGTATGCGGTGTTCTTCGTCGCAAGGGACGGACGGACGGAATACTTCCGCTACTGGCCGGTGAAGCATGCCAGCGAACGGGAGTTCTTCGCGATCACGGAGCTCGGCTCTTCGCCGGTCGACCGGGTGCTGGTGACCGGCCTGGCCGCCGACGCGGCCACCGTGAAGCGCATCGCCACGGCGGCTTCGCGCACCCTCGAACCGTTGGGCATCCCGCCGCAGGCATCCACTTCGGGAGCAAAAGGCTGCCAGGGCTCACCCGGAGTGGTCAGGGCCGTGAGCATGGCCATGATGGCGCTCTCTCCCACCCCGGGTTGAAACCCGGGGCAATTGGAGAACAGGCAAGAATCTGAATGTCCGGAGGGTTGAAGCCCGGGGAGACTGGAAAAATCGTTTCGAAGCCTTACAGCTTGCCGACGAGCTCCTCGGCTATCTGCACGGCATTGGTCGCGGCGCCCTTGCGGAGGTTGTCCGCAACGACCCACAGGTTCAGCGTGCGGGGCTGCCAGTAGTCCGGGCGAAGGCGGCCGACGAACACCTCGTCCTTCTCGTAGGAGGTCAGCGGCATCGGGTAGAGCCTGGCGGAAGGTTCGTCCTGCATGACGATGCCGGGTGAACCGGCCAGCAGCGCACGCACCTCGTTGATATCGAAGTCGCTCCTGAGCTCCACGTTGAGCGATTCTCCGTGCCCGCCGTAGACCGGGATACGGACGGTCGTCGGGGAGACCTGGATCCCCTCCTCACCCATGATCTTCTTCGTCTCGTTGACCATCTTCATCTCCTCCTTCGTGTAGCCGTTGTCGGTGAAGGCGTCGATCTGCGGCACGGCGTTGAAGGCGATCTGGTGGAAATGGGTGAATTCGGCGGGAACGTTTCCGGCCAGCTCGCTTTCCAGAGCGTCACGCCCCTCCTTGCCCTTGCCGGTCACCGACTGGTAGGTCGAGACGACCACGCGGCTGACGCCGTAGCAGTCGTGCAGCGGCTTGAGCACCACGACCATCTGGATGGTCGAGCAGTTCGGGTTGGCGATGATCTTGTGCGCCTTGCCCTCGTCGTCGAAGATCGCTTCGGGATTCACCTCAGGAACGACGAGCGGAATGCCTTCGTCCATGCGGAAGGCCGAGGAGTTGTCGATCACGACGGCCCCGGCCGCCGCGGCCACGGGCGCCCACTCGCGGCTCGCCGAAGCGCCCGCCGAGAAGAGGGCGATGTCGACCCCCTTGAAGATTTCAGCCGAGGGCACGTCGGTAATGAACTCGCGGCCGTTGAAGGTGACGGGCTGCCCCTTGCTGCGGGGCGAAGCCAGCGGCACCAGCTCGCTGACGGGGAAATTGCGCTCTTCGAGCACCTGGATCATGGCCCGTCCGACAAGGCCGGTCGCGCCAAGGACGGCTACGCGATAGCCGGTTTCTGCACTGCTCATACGGTAATCGATGGATTGGTAGTGGGTTGGTAATTCAAAATCAGTTTGGGCGAATGGTCGTTCAGGAACTCTCCGGACTCGGTGAGCCGGCCCTCCCGTTCAAGCGATTCGCAACGCTCCTCGAACTCCCTGAGCTGCCGCTCGATGGCATTCAGGTCGAGTTCGCGCACCAGCTCGTTGCGCACCTTCGACACCCCGGGCAGCCCTTTCAGGTAGGTGGAGTAATGGCGGCGCATCTCGATGACGCCGTACTTCTCGCCCTTGTATTCGACGGAGAGGCGCAGGTGTTCGAGCGCAGCCCCGATCCGCTCGCGGTAGGTGGGCGAGGGCAGCCGGACTCCGTGCCTGACGAGGCTGACGGCGCGGGCAAAGATGAAGGGGTTCCCGATCGAGCCGCGCCCGATCATGATGCCGTCGGCCCCGGTTTGGGCGAACATGGCCACCGCGTCATCCTCGTTCCAGACGTCGCCGTTGGCGATGACCGGGATGGAGCAGGCGGCCTTGGCCTCGGCGATGCGCGCCCAGTCGGCCCGACCCTTGTACATGTCGCTGCGGGTCCGGCCGTGCACGGCGACAGCCTGCATGCCGGCGTCTTCCAGGCGGCGGACGGTCTCGGTGATGTTGATGGAGTCATGGTCCCAGCCGATGCGGGTCTTGGCGGTCACCGGGATGCTCACGGCGCGGGCGACTGCCGAGGCGATGGCCGACAGCTTCTCGGGCTCCCTGAGCAGGGCCGCCCCGGCACCCCGGCCGGCGACCTTCTTGACCGGGCAGCCGAAGTTGATGTCGAGGTAGTCGGGCTCGTAGGATTCTGCGATGGCGGCCGCCTCGACCATCGACTCGACCGTGCTGCCGAAGATCTGCACCGCAACCGGCCGTTCGTGGTCGGCGATGGCGAGCTTCCGGATCGACTTCTCGGCGCCGCGGCGGATCGCCTCGGCGCTGACGAACTCCGTATAGACGATATCGGCCCCGTGGCGCTTGCAGAGCTGCCTGAAAGCCCGGTCGGTCACGTCCTCCATGGGTGCGAGGATGACCGGGCGGTCGATCTCGATCTTGCCTATGCGCATAAGCTCCTCAAGGGATTCGTCACCCCGCAGCCGGGGATGTCAGCATTTCGCGGACCTGCTTGCGTATCGTATCGCGCAGCACGGTGTCTTCGCGCAAGAGTTTCTTGACGGCTTCGCGGCCCTGACCGAGCTTTTCGGTGCCGTAGCTGAACCAGGCGCCGGCCTTCTTGACCACGCCGAACTCGACGGCAAGGTCGATCAGTTCGCCGAGCGTCGAGATGCCCTCGCCGTAGAGGATGTCGAACTCAGCCGTCTTGAAGGGAGGGGCGACCTTGTTCTTGACCACCTTGACCTTGGTGCGGTTGCCGACGATCTCCTCGCCGTCCTTGATCTGGGCGATCTTCCGGATGTCGAGGCGGACCGAAGAGTAGAACTTCAGGGCCTTGCCGCCGGTGGTGGTCTCGGGGCTGCCGTACATCACGCCGATCTTGTCGCGGAGCTGGTTGATGAAGATGCAGACGCCGCTGGACTTCGAAATGGCGCCGGTCAGCTTGCGGAGCGCCTGGCTCATGAGCCTGGCCTGCAGGCCGACGACGCTGTCGCCCATCTCCCCTTCGAGCTCGGCCTGCGGCACCAGCGCCGCCACCGAGTCGACCACGACGATATCTACCGCACCGCTGCGAACGAGCGTCTCGACGATCGACAGGGCCTGTTCGCCCGACTCGGGCTGGCTGACGAGCAGCGAGTTGATATCGACGCCGAGCTTGCGGGCGTAGACCGGGTCGAACGCGTGCTCCGCGTCGACAATGGCCGCGATGCCGCCGGCCTTCTGGGCTTCAGCTATGGCGTGAAGGGCGAGGGTGGTCTTGCCCGACGACTCCGGGCCGTAGATCTCGGTGACCCTGCCGCGCGGCAGGCCACCGACACCGAGGGCGTAGTCGAGGGCCATCGATCCGGTCGAGATCGCCTGCACGTGCATGATCGGGGAGTCGTCGCCGAGACGCATGATCGATCCCTTGCCGAACTGCTTCTCAAGGGTCTCTATCGCGAGGTTGAGCTGTTTGAGCCTGGCAGGGTCGACTGCCGGCTGCTGCTGGGTCATCTCTTTTTCCATGGGGCCTGATGGTTAATATGGTGTAATCTGTTGCGGGGGATCACGAAATAAGGGTCTTCAAAGTCTCTTCGAACGGCCGGTAGCCAATACCGAGCTCCTGCACCGACCTCCGGTTGCTGTATTCGGCCTGGCGCGAGGCCTGCCTCATGCTTTCGATACTGATGAACGACGGCCGGCCGGACAGCCACGACCAGAGCTCGCCACCGATCCCGGCGGCCGTCGCCAGCGCCCCGGAGACCATCACGGGCCGCTTCGCACTGCTGCCGGGAAGCGCCGCGATTCGAGCGAAGAGATCACGGAAGGAGATGTTCTCCCCAACGATGATGTAGCGCTCACCCGCGTGGCCATGCTCCCACGCGGCGATAAGGGCTTCGGCGACGTCGCGCACGTCGACGAAGCCGGTGCCGCCGTCCGGGCAGAACGGGAGCGCGCCGCGGTAGATCATCCGGAGCACCTCGTTGGACGAACTTCCCGGGGCATCCTTCCCCTCGCCTTTGCCGACCACAACCCCCGGGTTGACCATCACCACATCGAGACCTTCGGCTGCGCCCCGGCGGCACTCGAGCTCGGCCAGGTGCTTGGACTCCATGTAGGGGTTCCGGCGCTGCCACTCGCTGAAGGCGGAGCTTTCGTTCGATGCCCGGCTCCCGTCAAGGTGCCCAGGCATGCCGACCGCGGCGATGGAGCTGGTGGCGACCAGCCGCCGTACACCGCCGGCAAGACAGGCATCGACCACGTTCCGGGTGCCGAGCACGTTGGTTTCGTACAGGCGGTCCCGGTAGTTCGAGGTGTAGGCGATCAGACCCGCGCAGTGGAACACCGCCTCGGCGCCTTGGACCGCTTCGGCCACGGCATGCGGATCGAGCATGTCCGCCATGACGATCTCGACTGGAAGCCCCTTCAGGAACCCGGCATCCGAGCCGGCCCTGACCGTGACGCGGCACGCCACCCCGTCGCCGAACTTCCGAAGAAGGCCGAAAACGAGCTGCGCCCCGAGGTACCCTGTTGCACCGGTAATAAGGATCGGAATAGGTGACATGAAAATGGCGCTCTCAATACTGACTTTTGGGCAATCGCCTGCGTCGATTTGTCATGCATAATAAAAAGAATAAAACTTACATTGCACTCAAATCCATCCCTGAGCGTGAGAAAAAATATCGTATCGACATCTGCTGGCACCGCCCAGCCGGGCGAGCGCCTGGCTGCCGGCATCATCCGGTCCGCGACCCTCCCGAACGGCCTCCGACTCCTCAGCAACCATGTCCCCTACGTGCACAGCGTGACGCTCGGCGTCTGGATCAACGCCGGTTCGCGCGAGGATCCGGCAGGGCTTGAAGGGCTCGCCCATTTCATCGAACATGCCGTCTTCAAGGGGACCCGCAAGCGCGACTATGTGGAGATCGCACGGTGCATTGAACAGACCGGAGGCTACATCGACGCCTGGACGACCAAGGAGCAGACCTGCATCTATGTCAGGTGCCTCCGCGAACACCTGGCGCTCGCCTTCGACCTGCTGGCCGACCTGGTCCGCGACCCGGTGTTCCCCGAGGACGAACTCGCCAAGGAGAAGGAGGTGGTGCTCGAGGAGATCGCCGGAGTCAACGACACCCCCGAAGAGCTCATCTTCGAGGACTTCGACCGCCGATCGTTTCCCGGCCACTCCCTCGCCACCGCAATCCTCGGCACCGAGGAGAGCATCGGCCGCATCGACGAGGCCGACCTGCGCAGGTTCATGAAGCGGCATTACGTGCCGGGAAAGATGGTGGTCGCGGCCGTGGGCAACATCGACCATGATGAGCTGTCCAGGCTTGCCGACGACTGTTTCGGCAGCATGGCCCCGGCGACCGGCGACGCGGCAGGCCGAGAACTGTTCGACGCCGGAAACTACACCCCGTTCAAGGCGACGCTGAAGAAGAGCGTGTGCCAGGCGCAGATCCTGCTCGGCACGGTCATCCCGCGCGACGACCGGCACTACTGGGGACTGATGCTGCTGAACACCATGCTGAGCAGCGGCATGAGCTCCATCCTCAACCTCGAACTGCGCGAAAAGCGCGGGCTGGTCTACCAGGCATACTCCTCGATGGCGTTCCTCGACGACATCACGACCTTCAACATCTATGCCGGCACGGACAGGGGCAAGACCGCGACCACCCTCGAGACGATCGCGGAGCTGTTTTCGGGAAAGGCCATCAGGGAACCAGACCCCGCCGAGATCGCCGCAGCGAAGTCGAAGATGCTCGGCTCGCTGATCATGGGCATGGAGAAGATGACGCGGCGCATGTCCAGCCTGGCGCAGGGCCTGCTGTACTTCGGCACCGTGATCCCCCCCGCCGAGAAGGCCGGACTGATCGAATCGGTTGACTCGGCAGCCGTCACCGCAGCCGCCGAATCGCTCGGCGTGCCGGCGCTCCTCTCGACACTGATCTACAAGCCGTCGAGATAGGCCTGTAGCCGGCCTTTGTTTTTAAAACCGGTAAAATTATTGTATAATCCCCATCGTCTTTTTTCAACTTTAACGGTCACGACAGCATTGCAAAAGAACATCAGGAATGTCAGCGACATCGAGCAGGTACTTGAAATCGTTCTGACTGGCGATGAGTTCAAAACGGAACTCGAACAGGAATTTGAAGAGGCCCGCAGGTCCGTCAGCATCAAGGGCTTCAGGAAGGGACACGTTCCCGCAGGCATGATCAAGCGTTTCGTCGGCCCCTCCATCGAGGCCTCCGTCGCCGAAAAGATGGCGTCGAAGCACTTCGGGGCAATCGCCGACGCCGAGAACATCAAGCCGGCCAGCAGGGCGCAGATCGACAGCTACAAGTTCGATGGCGACACGCTGACAATCACCATGTCCTACGAGATCCATCCGGAATTCGAACTGAAGGATCTCTCCGCATACAGCTTCACCCAGGCCGAATACTCGATCGACGACGAAGTTGTCGACCGTGAGATCAACATGATCCTGAAAGGCCACGGCACGCTGGTCACCAGCGAAGAGCCGGCTGCCGAGGGCGACACCGTCATCGGCGACGTTGCGAAGCTCGATGCCGAAGGCCAGCCGACCGAAGGCCCGCACAACGAAAACCACCACTTCAACCTCGACTACCTGCCGAAGGACAACCCGTTCCGCCTTTCCCTGACCGGAAAGAAGGCCGGCGAATCGGTCGATGTGACCATCGACCCGAAGGAAGAGGATGGCGAGACGACCCGTTTCCGCGTCGAGATCAAGGAGGTCAAGCGCCTTGAACTTCCCGAGCTGAACGACGAGCTGGTCAAGGAGATCACCCACTCCCGCTTCGAGAACGTCGCCGACTTCAGGGCCGACGTCCGCGGGCAGCTCGAGCAGCACTTCACCAACAAGGCCGAGCAGGATCTGCTCGAAGAGATTTCAGCCAAGCTCATCGAGGAGCACGAAGTGCCGACCCCGAAAGCCATGGTCGAATCGTTCCAGAACATGCTTGTCGAAAACGCGAAGCGCCAGATCGGAGGCAAGCTCCCCAAAGGCCTCGACGAACGCGAGTTCCGCGAAGCCATGAAGCCGAACGCCGAAAAGCATGCCCGCTGGCTCCTGGTCAGCCAGAAGATCGCCCAGGTGAACGACATCACCGTCAACGACGACGACATCAAGGCCTATGCCGGGAAGGAAGCCGAAAAGAACCCTTCGCTGAAGGCCGAGGAACTGGTCAACACCTACATGTCGACCGAGTTCAGGGATTACATCGTCGACACCATCATCAAGGAGAAGATCTACGACGTCATCAAGTCGAAGGTCACCATCTCCAAAGAGGCCAAACCGGTGCCATCCCACGAAGAGGAAGAAGAGGATTGAGCCTCGGCATCAGGCCGATGGACATAAAAAAAGGGGGCTCCTAACGGGGTCCCTTTTTTTTCGTGACTCGTGACGGAATACCGGAACATGCGTAACGCATGAAAGTTACGTGTCACGCGTTACGTGTCACGACTCTTCGATCACCGCCATGGCGATGGCGGAGTGACGGTCGTGGGAGATGGAGATCTTTGCTGTGAACTCCTTTCCGGCAAAGCGGATGGTCGCCTGCGGCTTGCCGGCGTCGTCGTTGAGCACCTCGATGGAGTGCCACGACAGTCCGTGGGAGATCCCCGTGCCGAGGGCCTTGGAAATCGCCTCCTTCGCGGCGAAACGGCCGGCAAGGCTTGCTGCCGGATCCGGCTTGTCGAGGCACTGGGCCGCCTCTGCCTCGGTCAGGATCCTCCGCAGGAAGCTCTCGCCGTACCGCTCGTACGACCCCCGTATCCTTTCGATTTCGACGATGTCGACGCCGATCTCCATCAACCGAGCTCGATGTTCATGGAGAGGTCCAGCGCCTTGACGCTGTGGGTCAGCTCTCCGACGGAGATGTAGTCGACGCCTGTCATGGCGACCTCGGCGACGTTGTTCAGGGTGATGTTGCCGGAGGCTTCCAGCAGGATGTTGCCGTACCCGTTCGCCTTCACCCACCTGACGGCCTCGGCGAGCCCGTCGACCATGAAGTTGTCGAGCAGGATGATGTCCGGGTTGCAGGGGCATGCCTCCTTGAGTTCGTACATGCTCCGGACCTCGGTCTCGATCTTGATCTTCAGGCTCTTCTCATGGCAGTATGCCCTGGCCCGGTTGATTGCCTTTTCGACGCCGCCGGCCGCATCGATGTGGTTGTCCTTGATCAGGATCATGTCGAACAGTCCGAACCGGTGGTTCACCCCTCCGCCGATGCGCACGGCATCCTTGTCGTAGTAACGCAGGCCGGGGGCGGTCTTCCTGGTGTCCAGAATGGCCGTGTTCGTGTGGCTCACCCGTTCGACGTACATGTTCGTCCTGCTGGCGATGCCTGACATGCGCTGCATGAAGTTCAGCGCCGTCCGCTCGCCGACCAGGATCGGAGCGATGCGCCCCTTCACCTCGAGGATCCGGTCACCCGGGTAGACTCGCTGGCCGTCATTGACGAAAGCCGTGAATTCCAGTTCGGGATCGCAGGCCTGGAACACCTGCCTGGCCACCGCCACGCCGGCAACCACGCCTTCGACCTTGGATGCGATGAATCCCGAACCCATCTGTTCAGGGTCGATGGTGGAAAGCGTCGTAATATCACCCTCGTAGCGATCCTCTTCGAGGGCGAGCTGGAGGGCTCTTGCCCTGCAGGTTTCAAAAAATTCACGGAACGCGTGGTTGGTCCTGTTATCTCCCATAACTGCTGAAGGTGAGAAGGTGGATGAAGAGGAACACGAAAGGCCGAACTTCCTGAAAAGTACCATTTTTTCGGCATTTGCAACCGCATCCACAAACTCCTTTCCTGCTGCGGTGCGCGCTGTTTTGCACAGCATCGCCGAAAGGTGTACATTCACTCCTCAATGCGACTGTAAACATTTCCGGAACCGACGACCATGAGCGCCAACCATCGATCATGTATCAGGCTGGTCAACGCCCAGTTCTACGCCTGGCACGGCGTCCACCGCGAGGAGCAGCAGCTCGGAGGAAAGTACGAGGTTGATGCCGAGCTGCGCTTTGACTTCAGTCCGGCGGCCAAGGCGGATGACGTCACGGAAACGGTCGACTACAGCCATGCCTACGAGACGATCAGGGAGATCGTCACCGGACAGAAGGCATCGCTCATCGAGTCGCTCGCTTTCTGGATCGCCGAGGCCCTGATGGAACGGTTCCCCTCGCTCGACGGCGTCACGGTGAAAGTCCGCAAAAGAAACCTGCCGCTCGGCGGCCTCTGCGATTTCGCCGAGGCCGAACACCGGATCGACAGGGCTTGAACGCATGGGCTTCACCTGCGCGTACATCGGGATCGGATCGAACGTCGGCGACCGGCTATCCAACCTGCAGATGGCCGTCGATCTGCTTGCTGAAACCCCGCAAACCTCGGTATCGGCCCTCTCAAGGGTCTACCTGACCGAACCGGTCGGCGATATCAAGCAGGAACAGTTCTTCAACGCAGTCGTAAAAATCGAAACCGGGCTAGACCCGGCCTCGCTGCGCAGGCACTGCAAGGAGATCGAACAGAAACTCGGGCGGCCGGACAACTACCTCCGCTGGAGCCCCAGGACCATCGACCTCGACATCCTGCTGTACGGAGAGCTCTGTATGAAGGACGAACTGCTGGTCATCCCTCACGCCGAGTTGCATCGACGGAAATTCGTGATGGTTCCGTTCCTCGACATCGACAATCCCGTCCACCCTCTCCTCCACCGGACGATCGCCGATCTGCTGAAGGCCAGCGGCGACCGTTCGACACCGATGCGCCTGACCCAAAGGCTCGCGCCTGGGTGATGGGACGCTGGTTGACTTCGTCCATCCTCCACATAAAAACAAAGCGGGCTGCCTTCTGGCAGCCCGCTTTGTTTTATGCCTGGATTTTCCCCCTCAGTTCGTGAAGGTGATGCTCAGCATTCCCTGTTCGAAGTCGGCACCTTCGGTCTTGCGGCCAACCAGTACGTTCGGAAGGATGATGCTCTTGCGGAAGTTGTTGATGTCCACCAGCAGTTCGTCCCCCTTGATGTTCACGGCGAGCTTGTCAACCTCGACGTTCGGCAGGTAGAGGCTGAGCACATACTTGCCGTTGATCTTCTCGAGAGTCTGCGTCTTGCCGTCCGAGTAAAGGACCTCGATCGGGTTCCTGCCGTCGAAGAGCTCCTTGCTCAGTTCGTAGAGGTTGTCGGGAGTGATGACCTCCTTCGAGGACTGCTTGGCCTTGAAGATCGGCACCGGGTAGAAGCAGTTGTCGATGACCCTGAGGTACTTCTGCTGCTGGTCGATCAGCGCCTGCAGGTACTGGTCGTTCGAGCTCGGGGGCAGTACCTTGTTCACGATGGCCGCATCAAGCTTGTAGCCGAACAGGTTCAGGTAGGTCTGCACACGGAGGGCCTCCTTGATGACCATGTTCTCGGGGTTGAGGACGACCCTGAATGTGGTGATGCTCTTGTCCTGCAGCATACCGTGCAGCTCCTTCATGTGCTCGTTGACCTCTGGCATGAGCTTGAAGATGTTCTTCTTCGGCATGAACTTGCTGAGAAGCGGTGCGGCGAAGCCGATGGCCTTTGAATGCCATCCGCCGATCTTTTCGGAATACCAGCCGTAGGATTCAGGCATGCCGAGCAGGCGCATGGTTTCGCCGGTCGGAGCGGCATCGACCACGACGGCGTCGTACAGCCCGGATTTCGCAGCCTTCCAGATGTAGCGGAGGCTGATCATCTCCTCCATGCCGGGCACGATGGCCAGCTCCTCGGCAACAATCTCGTTCGCGCCGTCGTGCATGAGGATCGAGGAGAAGTACGAATAAAGCTCGTTCCAGTTCTCCCTGATCTCGGCAAGAACGTTCACCTCCATGGCAAAGAGATTTTTCTCGACCTCAACGGGACTGGAGCTGAGCTCCACACCCAAAGCGTCGGCAAGACTGTGGGCGACGTCGGTGCTCATGATCAGCACGCGCTTGCCGCTGCGGGCGATAGCTGTGGCGGTTGATGCGGAAACGGTGGTCTTTCCCACTCCGCCTTTGCCCAGGTAAAGAATAATTCTCATGATGATAGGAGACTATGGTGTAGGCTTGACTGAAACAGAAGGTGTATCGGAGGCCCGGCCGGAATTATCCTCCTTCCCTGCGCTTCCGGGCTGGATCCTGACGGGAGAGGGGCCATCGAATGAAACACTGGCGGTCGAATGCCGGGCCGGTGCCTGCAGCGGGATGTCGGATTCAAGGGTCAGGTAGCTCGCACCCGCATCGCTGCCGCTGACGGCTGCGAGCACGTCGTCTTCGGAGATCCTGAGCGGCTCCTCGGATTCATGCGACTTGATCTGGATTTTCTTGATGGCCGGGGCTTCAGGTTCGGGCTCGGGGATCGAGGACGGTTCGGGACGGATTTCGGCCGGCCGTTCCTCACGGGCGGCTTCGTCGTAGCTCATCAGCTTGCGGGCGACTTCATCAGTGTCGCCGTCGGTTTTGATCGTCAGCTTCTTCCTGCGAGGCTCAGGGAGCTCATCGACAGGATCGGCAGCCGGGGTCTGTGCAGGCACTGGAGATGCCTGCTCGCGTTCGGACTCATCGTAGCTCATCAGCTTGCGGGCGATATCGCTCTCATCATCGGCATCGGCCCTGATCGACAGCTTCTTCCTGCGCGGTGCGGAATCGGACTCATCCTCATCCGTCACCGGGCGGGAGCCGGCTGCAGGCGATGCGGCCGAAACCGTATCCTGCTCGCGCTCGGACTCGTCGTAGCTCATCAGCTTGCGGGCGATATCGCTCTCATCATCGGCGTCGGCCCTGATCGACAGCTTCTTCCTGCGCGGTGCGGAATCGGCATCATCCTCATCCGTCACCGGGCGGCGCGGGGGCGGTGCGGGAGCTTCTTCACGGGTGAACGGGGAGTCATCGTCCTGGAAGGGATCGAAAGCTCCTGTGCGGTCGTCGTCCCGGACGCTGATCTTGCGGCGGCGTACGGTCGAATCCTCCTCGGGTTCATCCATCCGGGCCGAACTCCGCTGCGGACGTGCAGGGCGTTCCTCCCTTGCCGGAGCAGACGCGGGGCGCGCGGACTTCTTTGGGCCACCGATGCCGGTCAGCTTGATGATCTTGCCGACGGAACCGATGAGGCCGTCGTTTTCGACCGCGGTCTTGATGGCGTTCATGACGAAGCGCTCGGCCTGCGGGTTTCCGGCGATATTGGTCAGCAGCTCGTTGACCGCGCCGAGCACGGTCGCCACATCGTTCGGCACATGCTGCAGGTCCTTCACCAGCTGCTCACGGAACTTCAGCGGCGCGTCGCCGACCATGTCCTTGAGCTGTCCGGCGATCCGCTTGATGGCGGCCGGGTCGGTCGGCAGCATCCCCTCCAGGCCACGGGGCATCTCGGGCATGGGCGGGCCCGTGCGCGGGCGGGGCTGGGATCCTGGCTGCTGCGGCTCCTGCTCGTGGCTATAGCCGATGGAGGCCTTGTACTGCTCGAGAAGGTCCTGGCCGTAGCCGATACCGGCGTCCGGCATGGGCATCTGGGGCGCCTCGAGCGCGATGGTGACCGATCTCGGAGGACAGATATTCCGCGCGCTCTGAAGAATATTGTAGGCGACATCCTGAGGGATCTCATGCCTGAAATCGACGCCGAGGCAATCCTCGACGGTCGACTCGATGACGGTATGGAGCTTGACGATCGTTTCGGCTTCGCGGATCTCGACCATGTCGAAAATCACGTAGACAGGCTCCTTGCCCTCCCGTTTGATCTTCAGGTTCATGGTGGCGAATGCGCTGTCCTTGTTCCTGCTGTTGACCGAAACGGCGCCAAGGCTGAACCGGTCGAGGAAGTCCTTTGCAGTGCCCCTTGCCCAGAGGTAGACGGCCTTGTCGGTATAGACCAGGTAATCCTGGAACACGATGTTCCCGACCCGCTCCTGGTGGGACTCGTAGAAAACTCCGTCGAAAAACGCTATAGGCGTTTCGCCTTCGCCGAAGAGCCGTTTCTGGAAAAACTCAGTGACATCGTTCAGTTCGGTCTGCCCTGAGACATAGAGAGAGATATTAGCCATTACTGCGTCCAGTCACGTTTCCTGTGTTGCCTGTCGATCATTTACGGAGCACTCAAGCCAACAAAATATGAAAACAAAAATAAATTACGTAACAAAGAACCGACAAGAGGCAGGCGCCCCGGGATGGCAAACTCCGGCCTTCGCCTAACGAGGCGAATTATCCGATGATAAGGATGGGAAAGGGGGAAAATAAAAAGGCAGTGACGGCGTCAAGCCAGTCACTGCCTTTATGGTTTCGATCAGACAAGTCTGCTTATTTTGCAAACTTGGATTCGACTTCCTTGGTCGGCACGGCATAGCCGGAGACCTCAGGCGAAGAACCACGCAGGCTCGAGCCGCCACCGAGGCTGCCATAAGCATTGCGGTTGATCCTCATGGTGCCTTTGCCCAGGGAATCGAAGAGCATACCAACGGTCTCCCAGTGACCCTCGACCATAACTTCGAAAATGCGGCCGGCGGCTGCTAAGATGTCGGTAAAGACGCCTCCTCCACTCATAACTCCTCCTTTTGGATTGGATTGACAGAATTGAACAACATTCGATAAATAGAGACTTTGGAATAAAAATAAATCAATTAACAACAAAACACAAATAAAAGATTGTGTCCTGCCTCCCGGCACCGTCCCTGAGCGCGCGGAATACCGCTAAACCTTATTTCTTGCCGGTCGTTTTCTGGAACGAGCCTGCGATGTTCTTCACCGCATCAGAGGCCGAAGAACCGACGTCTCCGACTGCCTTGGCAGCGTTGCCCGTCACGTTCTCGACACTTTTCACGGCATCACCGTAAAGCTCGCCAGCCGAACGGGAAACATCCTTGACGGTGATCGCCACTCGGTCGATGGTCTCGCCGACCACGCCGCCGGTGCTGCCGAGCACGTTGCCGATGCCGGAGGCGTCGACAAGCGAGCCGAGGGTGCCGGACACGGTCTCGACGAGGCCGCCCGCAAGTTCAAGGCCGCCAACGATGGCGCTCTGGCCGGTCAGCAGGACGCTTTCGGCAAGAAAGGTGAGCCTGTCGGTGAAATCAAGCTCCTTGAAATCCTTGCGGAGCTTCTGGTAGGATTCTGACATATGGTCCTCCTTTGTTGAGGCTGCTTGCGCAGCCGTCGGTTACTGGTTGTACTGCATGAAAATGGTTTGGTCAGGCCTTGTGCATCTCCCGGGTCCTCTGGTGCTGCCCCTGGTTTTCGAGGTCGAACGGGATATGGAGCCACTTGTCCTTGAATACGGCTTCACCTGGCTCGAGGCCGGTGAGGCTGACGGGAAGGGTGATGATCTTCCTCTGGTTGCCGATCGACACGAACAGCTCATCGCCCGTCACCCAGACGTCGATATCCACCGGATTGGCGAACATGAGCTTGAGCTGGACCTCGTAGATGTCGCCCTTGCGGACGAACTTGATCGGCGGCTCGTCGTACATCATGCCCGACGGGTCGGTATCGCCGTAGATGTCGTGGGAGAAGAGCTCGAGCGCCTTGACGCCCACGATCTCCTGGTCATACATCTTCAGCTTCTTGACCGGAAGCGGGGAGAACCCCTCCTCGATCTCGCCGAGGTACTTCTGCTGGATGCCTTTCCACTTTTCGAGGTAACCGCTGTTCTCCTGCGTGTCGAGCAGTTTGTTGACCAGCACCATGTCCACCTTGAATCCGTAGAGGTTCAGGTAGGTAAGGGCGCGCATGGTCTCCTTGATCGACATCTTCTCGGCGTTCATGACCAGCCTTACGGTGGACAGGACCGTGTCGGTCAGGATGTCGCGGATGTCCTCGAGTTCGTCGAACACCTGGTCGACCGACTCGATGGCCTCTTCTGGCGGGATGTAGTAGGCGATCTTGTCCGACATCCGGGACAGCGGCTTGCTGAGCGGGCGGACGATATACTTGTTCACGTTCTTGACCGCCTTCATGCCCCACGACAGGGTGTCGGGCAGGGAGAGCAGCCTGAGGGTCTCGCCGGTCGGCGCGGTGTCGAGCACGAGCGCGTCGTACAGGCCGGAATTCTTGTAGCGCTTGATCCTGAGCAGTGAGAAGAGCTCCTCCATGCCGGGCAGGATCGTCATTTCATCGGCCATGACCCCGGAAACGCCCTGGGCCATGAAGATGCGGGTATAATATTTCTGCACCGAGTGCCAGTTCTGCTTGAGGTCGACGTAGGGGTTGACCTCGATGGCGTGCAGATTCTCCTTGATCTTGGTCGGTTCAGCGCCCAGAGGAAGGTTGAAAGAGTCAGAAAGGCTGTGGGCCGGGTCGGTCGACAGCACCAGCGTACGATGCCCCATCTCGGAAAGCCTGACGGCCGTCGCGGCCGAAACACTGGTCTTTCCCACACCGCCTTTACCTGTAAAAGTCAAAATACGCATGAACCGGGCATTGTGAATTATTTATACGGCCAAGTTTATTAAGATATACATCTGCGGAGATTCTGCAATAGACCAATCCTCCGGCGGGCAACCGGGGGATTGGAAAATTCAGGAACGCTCAAGCCGCTTGCAAAATCCGCAGTCGTGCTCTTAATTTGTTCTTTTACACCTCCTGATACCGTCCGGGTGATCCAGGAGGCAAATCCATCTCCTTTCAGCCATGCTCCAATCCAGCACGATCGCCGATGTCAGGGCGAAGATCACCGAAACCCGAACCATCGGAGCGGACGTCACCGTCCTTACGCTGGAATGTCCCGAGATCGCCGCTGCGGCAAAGCCAGGCAACTTCGTGAACATCAAGGTCAGCGATGCGAGCCAGCCCCTGCTCCGCCGACCGTTCTGCATCCACAATGTCGGCAACGGCACGATCGACGTGATGGTCAAGAGCGTCGGCAAGGGTACGACGCTGCTCTGCGACGCGGCATGCGGCACCAGCGTCATGGTGCTCGGCCCCCTCGGCAACTCGTTCGGCACCGGAACCGGCGACTTCGATACCGCCATGCTCGTCTCCGGCGGCATAGGGACCGCCCCCATGCTCTTCCTGGAAAGAAAACTCGCCGCTCAAGGCATCCCGTTCATCAACCTGGTCGGCGGACGGACCCGCACCGACCTCCTGACCCGCGGCCTGTCGAACTGCAGCACGTCAACGGACGACGGATCGGAAGGGTTCCACGGCAACGTCATCGAACTGCTGAAGCACCACCTCGAAACCACGGCGGCGGGACGGCGGCCGAAGGTGTTCGCCTGCGGGCCGAACCCTATGCTGAAAGCGCTGGCGAAGTTCTGCGCCAACCGATCCATCCCCTGCGAACTGTCGCTCGAATCGGTCATGGGCTGCGGCGTCGGCATCTGCTACGGCTGCATGGTCGAGCTGAACAACGCCGACGGCGTGAAGGAGAGCGTCCTGCTCTGCAAGGAGGGGCCGGTCATCGACGGCCGCCGTTTCACCAACTAACATTGGGGTCAGGTCTTGCATTTTAGCATTTCGCCGGCGAAATGCT
>JAAXWS010000024.1 GCA_013334865.1 Chlorobiaceae bacterium | reverse complement strand
TTTAGCGTTTGCGGAACAGAATGCTAAAATGCAAGACCTGACCCCTATCTGGCGAAAGCGAGTGGATCGGGGTGCTGGAAGCGGTAGCCGAGAGATTCGATCAGTTTCCTGCTGCTGACGATCTTGAACGGCCGTGAAGCCGCCCCGCTATCCTCGGGGATCGGCGCCACGACGCCGAGGCGTTCCGTAGCGGCCTGGTAGAACGACCTCCTTGTCGGATGTTCAGGGCAGCAGGCGTTGAACACCTCGCCCCATGCCCCCTGCCGGATGATCTCAGAAACCACGCCGATGCAGTCGTCCAGATGGATGAGGTTCACCGGCTGATCCGGGTCGGCGACCACCTTCATACGCTGAAGGAAATCCGAAGGGTTGCGGCCGGGCCCGATCAGCCCGCCGAACCGGACGACCGTCGTCCCGAACGCGCGCTCCGAACGGAGCATCTCCTCTGCGAAAAGCAGCGCCCGGCCCGCCGGCTTCCCGGCAATATCGGGATCCAGGTCGTCCGTCTCGACCACCTCCTTCCCGAGGTCGGGATAGACCGAAGTCGAACTGATGAACAGCACGTGCTTTACCGGGGAATCAAGGAGCGCATCGATCAGTTGCGAGAGCTGCATGACATGGAACTCTTCGATGTCCTCCCGACGGCCAGGAGGGATATCGACGATCAGGATGTCGGTGTCGAGGAGTCCTTTAAGGTCTCCCTCGACCGTCTCGCCCACAACGATCCGATATGGTTCGATGCCCGCGGCTTTCAGGTCTCCGAGCTTCTCCTCCCTCGTGGTCGAGCCCTTGACTCGATACCCCTCGCCGATCAGTTTCTGTGCGAGCGGCAATCCGAACCACCCGCAGCCGAGGATGCTGATACGTTCTTTCTGCATAGGATTAAAATCTATGAATGTTACGGTTGACCTTGATTTACTGAAAATCGGGCGGCATCCTGTCACCCTTCCGGGACCCCCTCTTCAACGAGCCGATCGAGACAGATGCTGCAGACGCAGGTTTCGTAACGGGCGGCCAGCCAGGCGCGAACCTCATCGGGCACGATCCTCGTGGCGCACCAGCAGGATGAGGAGAGCCCGCAGGTGAACTGTTGCCCGCACATGGGGCAGGTCACGGAACGGGGCGTTCCGGAATGGGACTCAGGTGTAGGCATCGATGGTTCGTTCACGTGTTGTTACGGTTCGAGGGTCTGCCGGAGCGCCTTGTTCCAGCCTGCAAGGAACCGGCGCCGATCGGCCTCGTCCATCGACGGCCGAAAAACTGCGTCGATGGTGTTCAGTTCCCGGAGATCGTCCGGCGACGACCAGAATCCGGAGTGCAGGCCGGCGAGGCAGGCCGCGCCGAGCGCGGTCGATTCGATATTGTGCGGCCTGAGCACCGGCACGCCGAGCAGGTCCGCCTGGAACTGCATGAGGAAGCCGTTCCTCGACGCTCCGCCGTCCACCGTCATCGCAACAGGCTGGATGCCGGTATCGGCAACCATCGCGAGGAATACGTCGTGCGACTGATAGGCGATCGACTCGAGCGCCGCCCGGACGATGTGCTCCCGGCTGCTGCCTCGCGTGAGCCCCGTGATGGTGCCGCGTGCATCCATGTCCCAGTGTGGCGCCCCCAGGCCGACGAAGGCCGGCACCAGGTAGACCCCGTCGTTCGTTCCTGCCGCAAGGGCGATGGCTTCCGATTCGGCGGCGTCGCCGATCAGCCGGAGGCCGTCTCGCAGCCACTGCAGCACCGCCCCGCCGATGAACACCGATCCCTCCACGGCATAGCATGGCCGGCCCGAGGCGTCGATGGCGAGGGTGCTCAGCAGCCCGTTGTTCGATCGGACGAACCGGTCGCCCGTGTTCATCATCATGAAGCAGCCGGTGCCGTAGGTGTTCTTGACGCTCCCCGGCTCGAAGCAGCACTGCCCGAAGAGGGCTGCCTGCTGGTCCCCCGCGACCGCGGAGATCGGCACCCCGTCGAGCCCCGGAAGTGCGGTTACGGTGCCGAATCCTCCCGTCGATGGCCGGACCTCGGGCAGCATCGCCTCCGGCACGCCGAACAGGGCCGTCAGTTCAGGATCCCATCGATGCTCCCTGATATTGAACAGCAACGTTCTGGACGCGTTGGTGAAATCGGTGGCATGCACCCGGCCTCCGGTCAGCTTCCAGGCGAGCCAGGTGTCGACCGTGCCGAACAGGAGCCCGGACGGATCCGCCTCGGGATGGGCCTCGAGGATCCATCGGACCTTGGTAGCGCTGAAGTAGGCGTCTACCGGCAGGCCGGTCTTCTCCCTGATCGCCCCGGCATGTTCGCTGAATCGCGCGCAGAGGTCGCTGGTGCGGCGGCACTGCCAGACGACGGCGTTGTGGACCGGCAGGCCGGTTGCACGCTCCCAGACCACCGTAGTCTCCCTCTGGTTGGTGATGCCGATCGCCTCGACAGGCCCCGGATACGACGTCCGGACCTCCGTGACACATTCGACGACCGTGCGCCAGATCTCCTCCGGGTCGTGCTCGACCCATCCCGGTTGCGGGTAGATCTGGGGAAGCTCCCGGTAGGCACGGGCGAGCACCGCTCCCGAACGGTCGTAGACCATGCCGGTCGTGCCGGTCGTGCCCTGGTCGATGGCGAGGATGGCCATGGATTCAGACTTGATGGTATTGAGCCATACTTTACCGTACAAGATACCCATTCACCGCCAAATTTTTTCGACGCATGGACTGGATCGTCACTCGCCCTGCTTCTCGGTAAGGTACTTCCAGTACTTGGCGGGCATGTTGGATTTCTGGAGGCGGGGGTTCCTGCGCTCCGGGATGGCGATGGTGCTGAAGAAGGTCCGCCACATGGCCTGAACCTGCTGCTCTTCGTCAGAAAGCTCCGGGCGGCTGAACTGCTCGAGCGTACCGAAGCTTAGCTCCCGGCCATCCCAGCTGGCGGCGCTGTGGCGGCGGAGGTCGACGATGAACCAGCGCTGGTCGCGCAGGCGACGGCTGAAGTGCCTCGCAAGGGGCTGGATGACGTTGTGGTCGGGCTCCATCCGGGCGAGCCAGGCGCCGTCCCGCATCTGTTCGAACCGCAGCAGCCCCTTCATGCGATGCGATTCACGGGCCGCCTTGCGGGCCGCAGAAACGACGGCCTTGACATCGTCATGGGTGAGGTGGCCGTTGATGCGGTCGCCATGCTGGAGGGCAAGGACAACGTAGCGGAGGAGGCTTGTTTCGAGCCCCCCGGTCTCGGCCATCATGAAGTACCAGATGGTGTGGACGGCATCGGGGGCCCGCTGACGGAGCCTGGAAAAGAGCACATCCGCGGCGGCCGGGTCGGTGCGCAGGAAAAGCCCCTCCTCGAACAGGGTGTCCTCCCGACCGGCGAGCGTGGCCACTCCCGGATCAGAGCCGCTGTCAAGGATCTGGCCGATGGCCGAGACAAGGCCCTCGGACGTACCGTCGTAGAGAAAGCAGGTCATGGATAATCCTGAAGGGTTTGTCATTTAAGGACAAATAGACGGAGTGGACATCATGGACCGGCAAAGAATATGACACCTGAGGAGCCGCATTATTTTGTCCACTGCGGCCACGCAGTCCACAATGTCCACATCCTTACCTGAAATCCCGGGCACGCACGAGGGCCTGCCCCTACACCCGCCGTCACGAAAACAACACCAGCTGCCTCGGTTCCGGGGCAGGATCTCCGAGCAGGAGGTGCTGGCGGAGCCGCAGCGGTTCACGCACCTCTTTCTCAAAGGGGCGGCCGGAGCAGGTGATGAAGTACTTCGCCCGCTTCATGACCACCCCGATCTTCTTCATTCCTTCCGGGGTGATGGCCGAGAAGCGCCTGGCGGCGACGATGCGCTTCGCGGATGTTGGGCCGATGCCCGGCACGCGAAGAAGCGCGCTGTATGCGGCACGGTTGACATCGACCGGGAAGAACTCGGGGTTGCGCAATGCCCATGCGGTCTTCGGGTCGAAGGACTCGTCGAGGTCCGGCGCATCGTCGGAGAGGATCTCCTCGGCCGAAAATCCGTAGAACCGCAGGAGCCAGTCCGCCTGGTAGAGCCGGTGCTCGCGCAGGAGGGGTGGGGAGGCAAGCACGGGCAAACGGCTGTCGTCGTTGACCGGCACAAAGGCGGAGTAGTAGACACGCTTCAGGTTCATCTTCCTGTACAGTCCCTGTGACAGGCGCAGGATCTGCAGGTCCGTCTCGGGACTCGCCCCGATGATCATCTGCGTGCTCTGGCCGGCCGGGGCGAACTTCGGCGCCTTGCGGCTCAGGGTGCGCTCCACGAGGCTCGAGCCGATCTCGGTGCCGATCAGCTTCATCGGCGCGAGGATCGACTCCTTGCGCTTCTGCGGAGCGAGGCGGTTGAGGGATTCGCTCGAAGGCAGCTCGATGTTGACGCTGATCCTGTCGGCGGCAAGCCCGGCCCGGCGCACCAGCTCCGGGCTGCTGCCGGGAATCACCTTCAGGTGGATGTACCCGCCAAACTTCTCCTCCACCCGGAGCATCTCTGCCACGCGGACCATATCCTCCATCGTCTGGTCCGGCCCCTTCATGACGGCCGAGCTGAGGAAGAGCCCTTCGATATAGTTGCGCCGGTAGAACTCCATGCAGAGGTCCACCACCTCCCTGGCGGTGAAGGAGGCGCGGGGAATCGGGTTTGAGGAGCGGTTGACGCAGTAGGCGCAGTCGTACCGGCAGTCGTTGGAGAGCAGGATCTTCAGGAGCGAAATGCAGCGGCCGTCGTCCGACCAGGAGTGGCAGATCCCCCCCTGCGAGGTGTTGCCCACCCTGATCGCAGCCCCCTCGCGCCCGCAGCCGCTCGACGCGCAGGAGGCGTCGTACCGGGCGGCTCCCGAAAGGATGCCGAGTTTTTCCTGGATGTCCATGGGGGAAATATAATCAGTCACTGCCTGATTTTACGAGCCCGCCGCAATGCAAGCTCGACCGTCCTCCGGGCCCCGGTGACCACGCCGGGAAGGGACTGGCCGGGAAAAACCGAGTCGCCGACGAGGAACAGGTTGTCGAAGCTCGTGGAAGGACCGGGGACGCCGAACAGCGAGGTCTGCGCATACCCGCCGACAAATCCCCCGGCCCGGCCTGTCCGGCGCGCCCAGGTGACCGGGGTGGCTGCGGTGACACAACGGACCGCATCCCCGGCTTCGGGCATCTCCTGACACAGCAGGTCGAGTACCCGGCGGGTGTAACCCGCTTTCAGGTCGAGATAGGCATCCCGCCCGTTCCGAAGCGCTTCGAACCAGGGGCCGGGGCGGGTATGGGTAGAGACCGTGACCGCCCGCTGCCCGGCCGGGGCCCGACGCGTGTCCCTTGCTGCGGAAGCCGATACGAAAAGGCTGTTGCCCTCTCCGGGCTCGCCGTCGGGCGCGACGATCTGCAGATGGTCGCAGCCGGCCTCACTGAAGGCTGAGGAGTCCATGCCGAGATAGAGCACGAAAGCGCCCCACTGGTGGCGCGCCCCGGGCATGTCGACGGCCGACGGCCCCCCATCGAGGCCAGCAAGGGCTTCGTGGGTAAGGTTGGCGATGACCAGGTCCGCGGCGAGCGCATCGCCGTCAGCGGTTTCGACGCCGAGCACCTCCCGCCGGATGGTGTCGATCCGGCTCACCCTCTTGCCGTAGAGCACCGCGCCGCCATCCCGTTCGACCGTCGAGGCGAGAAGTTCCGCGATCCTGCCGATACCGCCATGCACCCGCCAGGTGCCTGAAGCGGGGAGATCCAGCGCGATGGCGGCGACAAGCGCGTTGACCTCGAGCGAAGAGGCCTGCGCCGAGATGAGCAGCTGGGCGTCGATGAAGCGGACGAAATCGGGATGGCGGTCGAGCCCGTGCGAGGCGAGCCACTCGTGTGCCGTCCGGCCGATGAACTTCGCCAGCAGGCCGGTTCCGGCCAACTCCGCAACCGCCTTGCGCGAGAGCATGAGCAGGTCGCCGGGCGAGGTCGGGGGCCAGGGAAGCCCATCCTTCGCGAAACGCCACAGCATGCCCGCCAGCCGGGCCTGCTCCTCCCAGAACTGCACCGACCCGGGAAACCTGGCGGTTATGGCCTCCCGGGCCCCGGACAGACCGATGCGGCGGCCGCGGCGGCGATACTGCCAGGCGACCGTCTCGGGCGAGACCGGCCATTCGATGTCGAGTTCACGCCCGAGCAGTTCGAGCGGCCCCTCCTTGTGGAACCCGCAACCGACCGTCGCCCCTGCGTCGAACAGGTAGCCGGCGGATCGGAAGGTGCCGGCGCAGCCGCCCGGATGCGCCCCCGCTTCAAGCACGGTGACGTGCATGCCCCGGCGCGCAAGCATTGCTGCAGCCGAAAGGCCTCCGATTCCGGCGCCGATGACGACGCCATGCAGGGCTCTGAAGTCCATGGGACAAGGCTTAAAAAGGATGGGTTCTCGATGCCGGATGCGTTCGATTGTACAACCCGATGGGGAGGATGAGAATTCCCGGGGTACACGACAAAAGAGGTGCGGAGGCAGGGAGTCCGGCAACCGATATGCCGGTGCGGAAAGATGCAGGAAATCAGGAAAGGGGAAATGAGAGTCGGCGTAGCGGGATTCGAACCCACGACCCCTTCCACCCCAAGGAAGTGCGCTACCAGGCTGCGCTATACGCCGATAAGCTTGAAACGGTCCTTATTATAAAATAAATCGTTAAAAATGCCATAACATTTTTTCAGCGGCCCATGCGGTGCTTGAGGTACTCGACGAATGGCGGCATGACCGATATCAGGAGGATCGCCAGGATAATGAACTTGAAATTATGCTGGACGAACGGCAGCCGTCCGAAAAAGTAGCCGCTGTAGTTGAAGAGCCCGACCCACAGGAAGGTGCCGCCCACGCTGTAGGCGAGGAACCTCGGGTAGCGCATGGCGCCGACCCCGGCGACGAATGGGGAGAAGGTGCGGACGATAGGAATGAAGCGGGCGATGATGACGGTCTTGCCTCCGTATTTCTCGAAAAATGCCTGCGTCCTGGCTAAATGAGCCGGATTGAGGAACCTCGACTTCTCGTACTGGAAGACCTTCGGACCGATGCCGCGTCCGATCCAGTAATTGAGCGAGTCGCCCAGGATTGCCGCCGATGAGAACATCAGGAAGAGCAGGTGCGGGTTCAGCTGGGAACCGGGCATCGAGGCCAGCGAACCGGCGGCGAAGAGCAGCGAATCCCCCGGCAGGAGCGGCATGACCACCAGGCCGGTTTCGCAGAACACGATCGAGAAGAGGATGCCATAGAGCCAGAGCCCATACTCTGTGGCGAGCACCTGCAGATGTTTGTCGACATGCAGGACAAGATCGGCGAATGCGGCGAGAAGTTCCATGGCTGTTGAATCCGGGAATCGGGTTGTCGGGCTTTCGGGTTGACGGACGGAAAGGTACGCATTCCCCTTCGGGCATCAAAACGCCGCGATCTTGAAGCGGTCCGCCCGGCCGAGGCCGCCGGTATTGATGATAATAAGTGTATATTTGTGTTTTTGGTATCGAGAAACAATCCCGGGCCATGAGTTACCTTATCACCTCCCGCTGCCGCCTCTTCTACAGCGACTCCGCCGATGGGGATCCATCATCGCTGGAGAAGCCGGCCATCCTTTTCGTCAACGGCTGGGCGATCTCCTCACGCTACTGGAAACCGGTCGTCGAGCGGCTCGCCCCCCATTTCAGGTGCATCACCTACGACCAGAGCGGAACCGGCAGGACCGACATCGACGGATTCGACCCGGACTTCACGATCTCCGGCTTCGCCGACGAAGCCGGACGCCTCATCGAGCACCTCGGGCTGGACAAGGGAAGGAACCTCCACATCATCGGCCACTCGATGGGCGGCATGGTCGCCACGGAGCTCTGCATCCGCTACTCCGAATCGCTGCTCTCGGCCACGATCCTGGCCTGCGGCATCTTCGAGGAGACCCCGTTCACCTCGCTCGGCCTCATGTTCCTCGGCGGCCTCATCGACGTCTCGATGAACTTCAGGAACATCTTCCTGGTCGAGCCGCTCCGGTCGATGTTCATCAGGCGGGCGGCCACCGGCCATATCGAACGGGAGTACCAGGACATCATCATCGAGGACTTCACCACCTCGAACAAGGAGGCCACCAATGCCGTCGGCAAGTTCTCGATCGACCCCGACGCCCTGAGGGAATACACCCGCAACGTACTCAGGATCGCCTCGCCGGTACTCTGCTGCGTCGGCATGGCGGACCACACCATCCCGCCGGAGGGGACGGTCACGCTGTTCAAAACGCGCAAGGCTCAGTCAGGATCACCCACCCGGCTCGTGCAGTTCATGCACCTTGGCCACCTGCCGATGCTCGAAGACACGGAACGCTTCGCTGAAGAGCTGAAAAAACATTTTGATTTTGCCTCGCAATTTTATAAAAAGAGCTCGCCATCGGAACCCCTGCCCGAAGTGGTCAGGATCCCGTGATACCCATGTGAACGAATGGACCGGAACGGCAAACATCAACGAACGACGTACAACGTGATACAGAACAGCAAGAAAGGACTATTGAAAATCGCCGTCATCCTCGCCGTCATGCTCCTCGGAGCTGGAGCCGTTTTCGGCGTCAGCCTGTTCAGGGGGATGCCGAGCGTGCAGGATATCGAGAACCCGAACCCGGAGCTCGCCTCCCTCGTGTATTCGGAAGACGGCGTGCTGCTGCACAAGTACTTCCTGAAGAACAGAACCTTCGTCCCCCTCAAGTCGATTTCGAAAGCGGCGACGGCGGCTCTCATCGCCACCGAGGACGTGGCCTTCTACGACCACTGGGGCGTCGACGTCAGGCGCCTGTTCCTCGCCATGGGCGAGAACATCATCAAGGGCCGGACCCGCTGGCACGGCGCAAGCACCATCACCCAGCAGCTGGCCAAGAACCTCTTCCTCACGCAGGAGAGGACCGTCACCAGGAAGGCCAAGGAGCTCGTCATGGCCATCCAGCTCGAGAAGACCTACACCAAGGATGAGATCCTCGCGCTCTACCTGAACACCGTCTACTTCGGTTCCGGCGCATACGGCATCGAGGCTGCATCGAGGACCTACTTCGGCAAACCGGCCAGCCAGCTGACCATCGCCGAGAGCGCGACCCTCATCGCCACGCTCAAGAACCCGACCGCCTACGACCCGTCGAAGGACCCGGCATCCTCGCTGCGCCGCAGGAACCTGATCATCTCCCTGATGGAGAAGGAGCGCTTCATCACCCACGCCCAGGCCGTGAAGTCGATGAGCACCCCCATTGTGCTGCACTACACCCCCGTGACGCGGCAGGGACTCGCCCCCTACTTCACCGAGTACATCCGCCAGACCATCAAGCCGGCCTCAATGCTCGAGGACATCAACGTCTACCGCGACGGCCTGACCATCCACACCACGCTTGACAGCCGCATGCAGAAGTACGCGCAGGAGGCGGTCGCGCAGCACCTCGCCACCATCCAGGCCGATTTCGACCGCAGCTGGAAATGGCCCGAGCCCCTGAAGCAGCAGATGATCAAGGAGAGCCCGAGGTTCAAGGAGATGATCGAGGACGGCTATTCGGAGCAGGAGGTGATGTCGCGACTGAACGCCGACACCACGTGGCTGAACAACCTGCTCAAGGAAAAGACCAGGATCCAGGTCGCGCTGGTCGCGATCAACCCGTCGAACGGCCACGTCAAGGCATGGGTAGGCGGCAGCAACATCGGCCCCGACGACTACCGCTACCAGTTCGACCACGTCTGGCAGGCCCGCCGCCAGCCGGGTTCGACCTTCAAGCCCTTCGTCTATACGGCGGCCATCGACAAGGGCATCCCGTCGAACTTCACGATCCTGAACCAGCCGATCTCCCTGAGGAGCGCCAACGGTGGCGTCTGGTCGCCGCGAAACTCCGACGGCTCCTCCGGCGGCATGACCTCGCTGCGCGACGCCATCGCCCGCTCGCTCAACCAGGTCACGATCCGCCTCGCCTACGAGTTCCTGAGCCCGTCCGAGATCATCAGCTACGCCAGGCGCATGGGCATCTCGTCGCCGATGCAGCCGAACCTGTCGATCGCCCTCGGCACCTCGGGGGTCTCGCCACTCGAACTGTGCGGCGCCTACGCCACCTTCGCCAACAACGGCACATGGAACGAGCCTGTCTCGATCCTGAAGGTCCAGGACAAGAATGGCAGGGTCATCTCCGAGAGCTCCCCGAACACCCGCGTCGCCATCGACCCGACGACCAACTACGTCATGGTCTCCATGCTGAAGGGCGTGGTCGACCGCGGCACCGCCGTCGCCCTCCGGGCAAGGTACGGCTTCGACCTCGAGGCGGCAGGCAAGACCGGCACCACCCAGAGCATGAGAGACGCCTGGTTCGCCGGATTCACCCCTCAGGTCGCCGCCATCGTCTGGGCGGGATTCGACGACGAACGCATCCACTTCACCTCGATGGAGTACGGCCAGGGCGCCCGCGCGGCCATGCCGATCTGGGCATACTTCGTGAAGAAGTGCTATGCAGATCCGGCACTCGGTTTCGAGAACCGCTACTTCCCGATGCCCGACAACATCGTCGCAGTACCCATGTCCGGAGGCGCAAGCGCTCCGTCGGACATCTTCAGCAACAACGTGTACGTCGAATACTACACCCCGAAAGCATATGCGAGGATACAGGCCGGCGAGTTCGGCGGCCGCATGCAGTCGATCAGCAGCGGAGCCTCCGTACCCGACACCTCGGCTGCGCCGCCGGCGATGATGCCGGGCCCTGCTCCGGCGACACAAAAGCAGGGACAATTTTAAGAACATCATTACCTGATCAACGCACCACCATGGCAACAACGCTTCAATCGGTCATCGTCCTCGATTTCGGATCGCAGTACACCCAGCTCATCGCCCGGAGGATACGGGAGATCGGCATCTATTCCGAAATACTCCCCTACCACACGACGGCCGAAGCCATCCGTGAGCACCAGCCCAGGGCCATCATCCTTTCGGGCGGCCCGAACAGCGTCTACGACGAGTCGGCGTTCATGCCCGACCCGGAGGTGTTCAACCTCGGCGTTCCGGTGCTCGGCATCTGCTATGGCCTGCAGGCCATCGCCAAGCACTTCGGCGGAAAGGTGGAGAGCTCTTCCAAGCAGGAGTTCGGCCGCGCCAGGATGATCGTCAGCCATGAGGGCAGCAGCGAAAGCCTGCTCTTCCGCGACATCCCCGACTCCGACGTCTGGATGAGCCACGGCGACAAGGTCACCCGCATGCCCGAAGGGTTCCGCGTGACCGCCAGCACCGAGAACGCCGAGATGTGCGCCATCGAAAGCTATGGAAGCAAGGCCGCGCTGAAGGTCTACGGCCTCCAGTTCCATCCCGAGGTGCAGCACTCGCTCTATGGCAAACAGCTCCTCTCCAACTTCCTCATCGACATCGCCGGCATCAAGCCCGACTGGTCGCCCAGGAGTTTCATCGAGCACCAGATCGAGGAGATCAGGAAACAGGCCGGCAAGTCGACCGTCATCTGCGGCATCAGCGGCGGCGTCGACTCGACCGTGGCCGCCGTGCTCGTCAGCCGAGCCATCGGCAAGCAGCTCCACTGCGTCTTCGTCGACAACGGCCTCCTGCGCAAGAACGAGGCCAGGAAGGTGATGGAGTTCCTCAAGCCGCTCGGCCTCAAGGTCACCCTCGCCGACGCCTCCGACCTCTTCCTCAGCCGCCTCAAAGGGGTCGCCTCGCCTGAGAAGAAGCGCAAGATCATCGGGCGCACCTTCATCAAGGTCTTCGAAGAGAACATCCACGAGGAGAAGTTCCTCGTCCAGGGCACCCTGTACCCCGACGTCATCGAGAGCGTCAGCGTCAAGGGGCCGTCCGAGACCATCAAGTCGCACCACAACGTCGGAGGCCTGCCCAAGCGCATGAAGCTGAAGCTCATCGAGCCGCTCCGCGAGCTCTTCAAGGACGAGGTGCGCGCCGTCGGCCGCGAGCTCGGCATCGCCGAGGACATCCTCATGCGCCACCCGTTCCCAGGCCCCGGCCTCGCCGTCCGCGTGCTCGGCTCGCTCACCAGGGAGCGCCTCGACGTCCTTCGCGAAGCCGACGAGATCTACATCGACGAGTTGAAGTCCACCGGCCTCTACCAGAAGGTGTGGCAGGCATTCTCGGTGCTCCTGCCGGTGCAGTCGGTCGGCGTCATGGGCGACAAGCGCACCTACGAGAACGTGCTCGCCCTCCGTGCAGTCGAATCCACCGACGGCATGACCGCCGACTGGGCCCACCTCCCGCACGACTTCCTCGGCAGGGTATCGAACCGCATCATCAACGAAGTCCGCGGCGTCAACCGCGTCGCCTACGACATCTCCTCCAAACCCCCGGCCACCATCGAGTGGGAGTAAGACTACTGCCCGCCCATTTCGAACAGCCCTAATACACAGGAGTCCATCACCCGACAACCAGGGATAGGCTCCTGCTGTTTACGCAACCATTTCAGGTGTCGTATTGCGCCTGCTGAACAACGTCCCCTACTCCTGGAGGATGAGGAGGATGCGTGGTTTGTGCCAACTGTCATGAACCATGAATCAGGATCAGGGGACCGCATGACGTAGTTACATGCAATTTTACCTATATTAGGGCAGGATCAGGAGAGCACATTCACTCCCGCTAGGGTTTAGCCTCTTCACGAAGTTCGATCTCAGTTTGTCATCAGCAGTATTTGTTGTGCAACCAAACAGATCGCGCCATGGCGTCCCAGTCCAAATCCACATCCATCGGCAATGCGACTCGCGAGGGAAACCTGGCTGACGTCTACGCGGCATTTTATCATGCCCCTATCCCCATCTTCATCATCGATCGTGAAGGTACGATAACCGATGCCAATGCGTCCTTTTCAGCCAGGTACAGTCAACTCCATTCCAGATGCATCGGCGCCAACATATTCGAGGACATGGCGTCCCGCCCATCCGCCAAACCCTTTTATGAAAAACGGATAGCTTCGATCCAGAAAGTCTTCAGCACCGGCGAATCCGCATCCATTCTGGAATTCGTTGGCGGAAGATCAGTATTGAGTGGCATCTACCCTGTCCATTCTGAGGAGCGCAAGGTGGAGAAATGTTTCATCGTAAACCAGGACATAACGTCTCAGAACGAGTTGGAGCATCGATTCAGGGAACAGCAGACGCACTGGGACATCACCAGCCAGTCATGCCGCCTGGGCCTGTGGAAGCTGGATCTGAAAACGATGTCCATCGATGCGAATGCCGAACATGACAGGATCCTGGGAGTCGAACCGTACTCGATCAAATGGACACCCCAATCTTTTTTCGATGTGATCGTTCCGGAAGACCTGCCATACGCGAAGTCCGTCATCAGCGACAGCATCGCGAATAGTCAAGATGAGCACCTGGAATGTCGCATCAGACGCCCTGACGGCTCGATCAGATGGTTATCCGTATTGGCTAAGCACCAATTCGACCAGGAGGGCAAACCGACCCATCTCATGGGAGTCACACAGGACATCACCGAAAACAAGGAGCTCGAACTCAAGCATGAGGAACTGCAGAAACAGCTTCTGCAATCACAGAAGATAGCGCTGATCGGCCAGCTCGCCGGAGGAATCGCCCACGACTTCAACAACGTGCTGACCGCGATCCAGGGCAACACCGACATGATGCTCAACGCAGTTGATGAGGATCATCCGTTCCGCCGCAACCTTGCCACCATTTCCAGCTCGGTCAGCCGATCGGCCGAAATGGTCAGGAAGCTGCTGGCTTTCGCGCGAAAGCAGCCGATGAATCCGAAAAATATCGAACCTGACGTTGAGCTGAAAGGGATGCAGCAGATGCTCGGCAAACTGATCAGGACGAACATCTCCCTCCGATGGATACTGCAATGCCCCCGTGTCCGCGTAAACCTCGACCCCGTAAATCTAGTCCAGATCGTCACGAACCTCTGCGTAAACGCACGTGACGCGATTTCGGAGAACGGAAGCATCAGTGTTTCGACAAGTGTCATCGATGCAGAGGGTTGCGACGAACTGCAACGCGCAGCATCCGGCATATCCGGGGAATATGTGAGGATTACGGTCTCGGACACCGGTTCGGGAATCGATCCCCATGCGCTACCGCATATCTACGAACCATTCTTCACGACCAAGGATGTCGGCAACGGCACCGGCCTCGGCCTGTCGACGGTCTACGGCATCGTCAAGCAGAACAACGGGCACATTGCCTGCCGGACGGAAATCGGTGAAGGCACGACCTTCGAGATCTATTTCCCGATTGTACCGAATGCCGACGCACCGGTCACCTCCACTCCCACACAAGAACCGCCTCTTACAGGCCAGAGAGGGCTCATTCTTCTGGTCGAAGACGAACCAGACATCGCCAACATCATCAGAATCGTCCTTGAAAACGAGGGATTCACCGTGTTCGTGGCGAAGAGTGCCGAGGAGGGGCTCGATATCGTCGATATCCTCAAAGAACGCCCCTGCCTGATAATCTCCGACATCATGCTCCCGGGCATGAACGGCATAGCAATGAGCGGGGAACTGCTGAGACGGGACCCGACGATGAAGTTCCTGTTCATATCGGGCTGCAGCGCCGAGAACCTGGGGGAATTCGGAAAATTCAGCGCAGACACCAATTTCATCTCGAAACCGTTCAGCCTCATCCGTTTTATCAAGACCGTTAACACCACATTGAAGCAAGTGAGATAGGGCTCCGTAGTCCGGGCTGGGGCGCAACGGACGCAGCATCATAAAACAGGCGAAGGCCGTTCAGATAACGTAACGAAGGGGCTTGACCAGCCGGACGAGGTAGACGATGGCGAAGGTGATCAGGAACACGCAGACCGAAACCAGCGGCACCGTGATCCAGGGGTTCCCGACGGAGACGGAAAATCCGTTCCTGTTGAGCACGGGGTCGATGATGAAGATGTGCAGGCCGTAGATGCCGAGGCTGCACTCACCTATGGTCGTGACCAGCTTCGAGGGAGAGCCCTGCTCCCTGTCCATGAAGAAGGTGAAGAGTCCCCAGCCGGCAGCGATCACGAACGGGGAGGTGTAGGAGTAGAAGAGTTCCGAGGGTTCGCCGAGGTGGTACGAGATCAGCCAGGTGCCGACCATGGTGCATGCTGTCGCGACCGCGAAGACGGCCAGCCCGATCCTCCCGTCGACCTTGGAACGTGACGTGTAGGCTCCGAGGATCAGGTAGCCCACCAGGCCGTCGAAGAAGGAGAAGTTGATGTTGCCGAAGAATTTGTCGAGGTATTCCCCCCAGCCGATATCCAGCAGGCCGAGCAGGTCGCCGAACAGGTGGTAGACGGAGACGACCATGATCCAGAGGCCGATGAACCAGAGCTGCTCACCGCGGGAGCTGCCGCAGAAGAACTTGCGGAGCACCGGCATGAACAGGTAGAGCCCGATGAGCTCATAGAAGAACCAGAGGTGGAACTTGACCGGCCCGGAGAGGATCGCCAGCGCCCAGTTACCCGTCGGCGCACCCTTCCAGGAGGCCCAGGCCAGATAGAAGAGGGACCAGAAGAGCAGCGGGGGGATGACCCGGACGAAGCGCTTCGTGAAGAACTGCTGCAACGGCTCGTCACGGGGAACCAGCGTGGCGCCGGAGATCATCAGGAAGAGCGGCACGCAGGAGCGGACCAGCGAGTCGTAGAAGTTGCCCGCCCACCAGTTGTGGTCCAGGGTGAGGAACGGTTGGGCCGCCACATGGAGGAAGACGACCATGAAGCAGGCGACTACCCTCAGCTGTGCGATTCTCTTGTCCACGGCAGTGCGGTTAAGTTGGTTCGACCGGCCCGTTGTCATGGGCTTTCCTGTCCTTAAACGTAATACTCTGAACCGCAAAAAAGAAGCCTGCGTCATGGCGGTGAGCGGACCTGAACGATTGTGGAAATTTGTAGTTATCTTGCCTTCCTCTGATATGCGGAGCGATCCGGACGGAACGCTTTTCCTGAAAACAACCACCTCGACCAAGCGTGAGAGAACTTCTGCTCATCACCATCTCAGGCAAGGACAAGCCCGGCCTGACGGCAACCATCACCGAAGTATTGGCCAGGTATGACATCCCGGTGCTCGACATCGGCCAGTCGGTCATCCACAACCACCTCTCGCTGGGAATGCTCATCGAGGTGCCGAAGGAGTCCTCATCCTCTCCGGTCCTGAAGGATCTGCTCTTCACGGCCCATAACCTCGGCATCGACATCGACTTTTCGCCGATCACGACGCGCGACTACCACAAATGGGTGGGCGAACAGGGCAAGCCGCGTTTCCTGCTCTCGCTGCTGGGACGCAAGATCACCTCCGAGCAGCTCGAACGGGTCTCGACGGTGGTGACGGCCCATGGCCTGAACATCGACACGATCAGCCGCCTCTCCGGCCGCCTGCCGCTCGAGGACGAGCAGGACTCCGGAACAGGCAAGGCCTGCATCGAGTTCTCCCTTCGCGGCTCACCGCACGAGGAGGAGCGATTCCGGGCAGAGCTTCTCGACATCACCGACAGCCTGGGCGTCGACATCGCCTTCCAGGAGGACAACATCTTCCGCAGGACCCGGCGCCTCGTGGTGTTCGACATGGACTCGACCCTGATCACCTCGGAGGTGATCGACGAACTCGCGCTGGAGGCCGGGTCGGGGGAGATGGTCTCCGCCGTCACGGAGCAGGCCATGCGTGGGGAACTCGATTTCACCGAGAGCCTGAAACAGCGGGTAGCGACGCTGGAGGGGCTGGAGGAGGCGACGCTGCAGAAGGTGGCCGAACGGCTCCAGCTGACCGAAGGGGCCGAGCACCTGTTCCACAACCTGCACCTGCTGGGATTCAAGACCGCGATCCTGTCGGGCGGCTTCACCTATTTCGGGCGTTACCTGCAGAAGAAGCTGAACATCGATTACGTCTTTGCCAACGAGCTGGAGATCATGGAAGGCAGGATGACCGGAAAGGTCGTGGGGCAGGTGGTGGACGGGAAGCGCAAGGCGGAACTTCTTGAAGAGATCGCCCGCAAGGAGGGCATCAGGCTGGAACAGACCGTGGCGGTCGGCGACGGCGCAAACGACCTCCCCATGCTCGGCAGGGCAGGTCTCGGCATCGCCTTCAGGGCCAAGCCGATCGTACGGGAAAGCGCCCGGCAGGCGATTTCGACCCTCGGCCTCGACGCCATCCTCTACCTCATGGGATTCAGGGACCGGGATGCGCTCGTATAATGGACCATGGATAATGGATAATTATCAATTGTCCATTATCTCCACGAACTTCCCGAAATCCGCGAGTGGCGGAAGGGTGATCGCGCCAGAGGGGCAGACCGGTTCGCAGCGGGTGCAGAGCACGATGCAGTTGTAGGGATTGGCGACCTGCATTTTCGGACGGCGCACGACCGTTGCATCGGCATCGGGCGCTCCGAGTCCGAAGACCCCCGGCCTGCAGAAATCCGCGCATTCGCCGCACCCGTTGCAGCTCTCCGCGTCGATCGTCGGGAACCAGGCGATCTGTTCCCTCGGCACCAGCAGGCGCTTCCTCTTCCCCATCAGTTATCCATTATCCATTGTCAACTATCAACGTACTCCACGAACTTCTCGAACTCATCTATCGGTGGCATGATGATCGCTCCCGAGGTGCAGACGGGCACGCAGCGGGTGCAGAGCACCAGGCACTTGTAAGGGTTGCCGACAACCAGCTTCGGGCGCTGAATGCCCGTCGGGTCTGGCTCGCCGAGTTCGAAGACACCCGGCTTGCAGAGCACCTTGCAGTCACCGCAGCCGTTGCAGAGCTCCGGTTTGATCGTCGGATACCAGGGGATCTCTTCCCGCGGCGCAAGCAGGCGCTTCTTCTTTTTCACCGTCTCGTGTTTCGGAGCCGCTTCCCTGGCCGTCAAAGCCGCAGGCTCGGGCGAAGTCCAGGCGCCGGCGGAGTCGACGGCCCCCTCTTCGCAACGGTCCATCGCCCGGGACTTGCGCGCGATGCGCAGGGCGCGGACCGGCCGGCAGAGGCATCCATCGCAGGAGGGTTTCCCGCATCGGCCTAAAAAACAGTCGAGCAGCAGCATGGCACCTATCCCTGCAGCGCAGCTTTGACCGATGCCACGAAGGCTTCAACGGCCTTTGCGATTCCGTCGGGGTCCTTGCCGCCGGCGGTGGCCAGCTCGGGCTTTCCGCCGCCGCCGCCCTTCACGCAGGCGGCAGCCTCGCGGACGAGCTTGCCGGCATCGAGCTTCAGCGTCTTTACCGCTTCGTCGGAAGCGAACGCGACCAGCGACACCTTCCCCTCATCGACGCTGCAGAGCAGCCCGACGGCCAGCGGCACGCGGTCGCGGAGGGCCAGGCCGGCCTGGCGGAGTTCGTCGCCGCCGACGCCGTCGAGCCGCTCGGTCATGATCCGGCAGCCGCGAACCTCCTCGCCGCCGGCAAGCGACGCGGCCAGAGTGTCGAGCAGGCTGGCGAGCCGCGTCTCCTGGAGCTGCTTTTCGAGCCCCTTGCGCTCCTCGAGCAGTTCCTGGATCTTCGGCAGCGGAGCCTCGTCGGACTTGAGCTTCATCAGCTGGCGGATCTCCTGCAGGTCGTGGAACTCCTTCCAGAGCAGGGATTCTGCCGCGCGGCCGGTCACGGCCTCGATGCGGCGGATGCCGGAGGCCACCGAGGACTCGCTGAGGATCTTGACCATGCCGATCTGGCCGATGTTGCCCACGTGGGTGCCGCCGCAGAGCTCGATCGAGATGCCGGGAACCTCGACCACGCGCACCCTGTCGGCATACTTGTCGCCGAAGAAGGCGAGCGCGCCCATCGACAGAGCCTCTTCATAGGGCACGTCGACATGTCGGTTGAGCCCTTCGGCCTTGCGGATCTGGGCGTTGACCTCATGCTCGACCTGCTCGAGCTCCTCCTGGCTCACCCTGGAGAAGTGGCTGAAGTCGAAGCGGAGCCGCTCCGGAGTGACCAGCGATCCCTTCTGCTGGACATGCTCCCCGAGCACCTTGCGCAGGGCGGCGTGCAGGAGGTGCGTGGCCGTGTGGTTGCGCTCGGTGTCGACGCGCGAGGCACGGTCGACCGAGGCTTCGGCTTCGGCGGCTTTGCCGTCGAACTCGACGTCGGCGGGGGCGACGGCGCAGTCGCGCACCTTGTCGTGCGCCGAGGTGACCACATGCACGAAAAGCTCGCCGTCCTTGCGGGTTTCGGCGACCTCGAAACGGTACGTGCCGGTTTCGATGGTGCCGCGGTCGCCTACCTGGCCGCCGCTTTCGGCATAGAAGGGGGTGCGGTCAAGCACCAGCAGCAGCCGGTCGCCACCCTGCTTCGCAGCCGCGAGCTTCGACCGGGTCTCGAGGCTCTCGTAGCCGACGAATTCGGTCGGGCGCTCCTCCATGAACCACTCCCACGAACCGGTCTCCTCGCCCGCCTTCATCTTGTCCTTGCGGTCCATGCGGGCGCGGGACTTCTGCTCCTGCATGCAGTGCTCGAAGCCCTGCTCGTCGACGTCGAAACGGACCTCGGCAGCCATCAGCCTGGTCAGGTCGAGCGGGAAGCCGAAGGTGTCGTACAGCCTGAAGGCGTCGGCACCGGAGATGACCGTGCTTCCGGCAAGCTTCATGGCGGCGACCACCTCGTTGAAGATCTCGGTGCCGCGTCCGAGCGTAACGAGGAAGCTCTCCTCCTCGGCCCTGATGATCTTCTCGACCGTGGGGCGCTGCTTGTGCAGCTCGGGGAAGACCTCGCCCATGGTGTCGGCAAGCACGCCGACCATTTTATGCATGATCGGCTCATGGCAGCCGAGGGTGCCGGCGTAGCGGACCGCCCTGCGCAGGATGCGGCGGAGCACGTAGCCGCGCCCCTCGTTGCCCGGCACGGCGCCGTCGGAGAGGGCGAAGGTCAGGGTGCGGGAGTGGTCGGCGAGCACCCGCATGGCGATGTCGGTCGGGCTGTCGAGCGAAGACGTGTAGGCGACGCCGGTCAGCTCGGTGATCCGGTCGAAGAGCGGCGTGAAGACGTCGCTGTCGTAGTTCGAGCCCTTGCCCTGCATGACCGCCGTAACGCGTTCGAAGCCCATGCCGGTATCGACATGCTTCTGCGGCAGCGGCTCGAGGGAACCGTCGCTTTTCCGGTCGTACTGGATGAACACGAGGTTCCAGAGCTCGATGACCCGGTAGTCGCCCACGTTCACCAGCGGACCGCCGGAGCCGTCAGGGGTCAGGTCGATATGGATTTCGGAGCAGGGCCCGCAGGGGCCGGTCTCGCCCATCTCCCAGAAATTGTCCTTGTCGCCGAACTTCAGGATGTGCGAGGGATCGATGTCGGTCACCTGCTTCCAGAGCTCGAGGCTCTCGTCGTCGTCCTTGTAGACGGTTGCGTACAGGCGCTCTTTCGGCAGCTTCCAGACCGAGGTCAGCAGCTCCCATGCCCAGCCGATGGCTTCTGGCTTGTAATAGTCGCCGAACGACCAGTTGCCGAGCATCTCGAAGAAGGTGTGGTGGTAGGTGTCGCGCCCCACGTCCTCAAGATCGTTGTGCTTGCCGGAGGCCCTGATGCACTTCTGCGTGTCGGCGGCGCGCACGTACTCCCTGGTGCCCTTGCCGAGGAAGACATCCTTGAACTGGTTCATGCCGGCATTGGTGAACAGGAGTGTGGGATCTTCGGCGGGAATGACCGGAGCCGAACGGACGATGCGGTGCTCCTTGCCGGCGAAGAAGTCCAGGAAGGACTGGCGTATCTCTCGTGAATTCATGGCGTGATGCGCTTGCGGCCGCCGGCGGAAAACGGTTCAGGGATTTCTCGCGGCGCCTTGTTTGAAACGGTGCTCGAGGCCTTCTGCTGGCCTCCGGATATAATAATACGGCCACGAATTTAACCTTTTTTACCTCCCGATGCCAATCGATTTTTCCCATGGCACGGAGCCGTGAAACAGGTGCCGGACCGGCCTGAAACCGTTGATCTTGACGAAAAAGGAGTATATTGGCTGAATGCCCGGGAAACCGCGGACGATGCGCCCCGGCCCGGAAGCAACCCACCATCAACAGCAAAGAGGAACGCATACCATGAGCTGGGGAATCGAAGATGAGCAAAGAAGAAAGGACGTCCTCGCACTGATGGAGCTCGGCGTCAAGCTGAACATGGCCAACCCGAACCATATCAACGAGGTCAAAAAAAGCAACAACGGCTGCTGGATGGACCAGATCTACGGCATGATGCGTTGCGACATCTGCGACCTGAATGACCAGTGCCCCGTCAGGGAGGAGCAGGAGTGGCAGGAGTACCTCAAGAAAAACAACCTCGTCGTAGAAAAAAAATCTTAGCCCGCCAGGCCCCGAACTCTTGCATCGACAGGATGTTCAGTTTATATTGATTTTAATGCAGAAGACTGCACGGGCATTTCTTTGTCTTCTCATACCCACCGGTCCGTAGATTTCTCCATTTGCCACACCACAGGCCCAAGAAGTAACGACTCTTTGGCAGGGGAGGTTTATCGCCGCTTACACTATTTCGTCAAGCAAATAACATTCTTGCCATGAGTGAACCTATCAGTTCGACCAGCAAATTTACGGTCACGCCGAAAACCAGCGTCTCCGTTCTGTTTGCAGGAGATTCCGGTGACGGGATGCAGTTGACCGGTACCCAGTTTGCCAATACGGTGGCAGTCTACGGTGCCGACCTCAACACCTTCCCGAACTTCCCCTCCGAGATCAGGGCCCCTGCCGGCACGATAGCCGGTGTCTCCGGCTTCCAGCTGCAGTTCGGCAGCAAGCCGGTCTACACCCCCGGTGCCCGTTTCGACGTCATGATCGCCATGAACGCCGCGGCGCTCAAGGCGAACCTCAAGGACCTGCACCGCGGGGGCATCATCATCGCCTGTACGGAAGGGTTCGATGAGAAGAACCTGCGCCTTGCCGGCTACCTCGAGGGTGCCAACCCCCTCGAGGACGGAACCCTGAGCAACTACATCGTCTTCCCGGTCCCGGTGCTCCTGATGACCCGTGAAGCCCTGAAGGTTTGCGGACTGAGCAGCAAGGAGGTCGACCGCTGCAAGAACATGTTCATCCTCGGCCTGCTCTACTGGCTCTACAGCCTGCCGATCGACATCACGGTCGACATGCTGCACTCCAAGTTCGGCAAGGACTCGACGATCGCCGAAGCCAACATCAAGGCGATCAAGGCAGGTTACTTCTTCGGCGACGAAACCGAGCTCTTCGCCAACCTCGGCCGTTTCGACATCTCACCATCGAAGCAGCATGGAACCTACCGCCGTGTCACCGGCAACGAAGCCTGCGCGATCGGCCTGACCGCCGCCGCCAAGAAGGCGGGGCTCGAGCTGTTCCTCGGCTCCTACCCGATCACCCCGGCGACCGAGATCCTGCAGACGCTCGCCAAGTTCAAGAAGTTCGGCGTCAAGACCTTCCAGGCCGAAGACGAGATCGCCGGCGTGGTGACCTCGATCGGCGCCGCCTACGGTGGAGCGCTGGCCGCGACGAACACCTCCGGCCCCGGCCTCGCCCTCAAGACCGAGGCGCTCGGCCTGGCCGTCATGCTCGAACTGCCGCTCGTCGTGATCAACGTGCAACGCGGCGGCCCTTCGACCGGCCTGCCGACCAAGCCCGAACAGTCCGACCTGATGATGGCCATGTACGGTCGCCATGGCGATGCGCCGATGCCGATCGTCGCCGCCTACTCGCCGGTGGACTGCTTCTACACCACCTACGAGGCGGCAAGGATAGCCATCGAGCATATGACCCCGGTGATGTGCCTCACCGACGGCTACCTCGCGCTCAGCTCCGAGCCGTGGAAGGTCGAGACCGGCGAGAACCTCAGCGACATCAACCCTCGCTTCTCGCCGGAAAGGAATCCCGATGACCCGCCGTTCCTCCCGTACAAGCGCGACGAACGCCATGTCCGCCCGTGGGCCATCCCTGGTACCAGGGGCCTCGAACACCGGATCGGCGGCCTCGAGAAGCAGCACGAGACCGGCCATGTGTCGACAGACCCCGACAACCATGAGCTGATGACCAGGCTGCGTGCCGAGAAGATCGAGAAGATCGCCGACAGCATCCCGCTCCAGACGATCGACAACGGTATCGAAAACGGCGACCTGCTGATCCTCGGCTGGGGCTCCTCCTACGGCGCCATCAAGACCGCGGTAGAACAGGCCCTCGAAAAGGGGCTCAGCGTCGCCCATGCGCACCTGCGTTACCTGAACCCGTTCCCGAAGAACCTCGGCAAGCTGATGTCGAGCTACAAGAAGGTTCTGATCCCCGAGAACAACTACGGGCAGCTCGTCCACCTGATCAGGGACAAGTACCTGTTCGAACCGGTCAGCTACACCAAAGTGAAGGGACTGCCGTTCAACGAAATGGAAATTCTGGAAAAAATCACCGCTATCACCAAGGAGCTCTGACCCATGACCGATATTGATACCTCAATGCCTGCAAGGCCCGTCCTTACCGCGAAGGATTTCGTATCGGACCAGGAACCGAAATGGTGCCCCGGCTGCGGTGACTACGGCGTGCTCCAGCAGCTCAGGAACGTCATGCCCGACCTCGGCATGCGCCAGGAGGACATCGTCTTCCTTTCGGGCATCGGCTGCTCTTCACGCCTGCCCTACTACATGGCGACCTATGGCGTGCACGGCATCCACGGCCGCGCACTGCCCATGGCTTCCGGCCTGAAGACCGCCCGCCCGGAACTGAGCGTCTGGGTGGCGACCGGCGACGGCGACGCGCTGTCGATCGGCGGCAACCACTTCATCCACACCCTCCGCAGGAACCTGGACCTGAACGTGGTGCTGTTCAACAACGAGATCTACGGACTCACCAAGGGACAGTACTCGCCCACGACCAAGGCCGGCCTGAAAACGGTCACCTCCCCGTCGGGCGTCATCGACCACCCGTTCAACACGGCGGCCCTGACCCTCGGCGCAGGCGGCACCTTCTTCGCACGCGCCATGGACCGCGACGGCAAGTTCCTGCGCAACGTGCTGCTCCGCGCAGCGCAGCACAAGGGGACCTCGCTGGTCGAGGTCTACCAGCACTGCCCGATCTTCAACAACAGTGCTTTCCAGGCCTTCTCCGGCCAGGAGAACAAGGACGAGACCACGCTGTACGTCGAGCACGGCGTGCCGCTCGTGTTCGGCAAGTTCCGCCAGAAGGGCATCCGCCTCGACGGCTCCACGCCCGTGGTGGTCGACCTCTCGAAGGGGGATATCTCGGAAAGCGACCTCTGGATCCACGACGAGCACGACAGCTTCAAGGCGAACCTGCTCGCCCGCTTCTTCGACGACCCGCTCCTGGTCAAGGACTTCCTGCCCCGGCCGTTCGGCATCTTCTACGTGGAGGACAGGATGCCTTACGAGGAAGCCCTGGCGGCACAGATCGCCCAGGCCCAGGAACAGGGCGAAGGCACGCTGGAGGAGCTGCTCGTGGGCGACAACTCGTATGTGATCAAGTGAACTGTTCGAGATCGTGACGCGTGACACGTAACGCGTGACTGGACATAACGAGAAGAGGGCGCCCAAAGGCGCCCTCATATCGTTATTTGATAT
>JAAXWS010000039.1 GCA_013334865.1 Chlorobiaceae bacterium | reverse complement strand
TCATGGCCGTCGTGTCGTTGTCGGCGATGATGACCGTCACTGGCGAGCGGTCGTTGACCGCGTCGAGCAGCCCGGTCATGCCGGAATGGGCGAACGTCGAGTCGCCAAGGACAGCCACGGCAGGCCTTAGCCCGGCATCTGCCGCGCCTTTGGCCATGGTGATCGATGCCCCCATGTCGACGCAGGTGTGGATCGCGTTGTATGGCGGCAAGGCGCCGAGAGTGTAACAGCCGATGTCCGAAAAGACGTGGTGTTCCTCGTTCTCCTGCATGACGATGTTGATCGCGTCGAACATGTCGCGGTGACCGCACCCCTTGCAGAGCTCAGGCGGCCGGTTGACGACGATGCCAGGTACGGCAGTCGAGGCCGGTGCTGCTGCGCCGAGCGCTGCGGCAACCAGGTCGGTCGTGAGCTCGCCAGCCCGAGGCAGGGCTCCGTCCATTCTGCCCCTGATCTTCGACGAACCGAAATAGCCCCTGAAAAGCTCCTCGTAGACCGGATATCCCTCCTCGACGACCACCACGGTCTCACAAGCCTCGAAGAGCTCGTTCACCTGGGCTCTCGGAAGGGGGTACTGGCCGATTTTCAACACACGGCAGTCGATACCGTGGGCAAGCTTCGCCTCCATCACATAATTGAACCCGATTCCGAAGGCGATGACGCCGACAGGGCCGTGGCCTTCGACGGGCTGGTTCAGGAACGACGATTCAGACAGCTCTTCGAGCATCGGCTGGAGTCCGAGCAGGTGCTGGTACTGGCGCCTTGCGTTGTGCGGCATGAGCACGAACCGCTCCGGCGCGTACTCGGCATAAAGCGGGTTCTGTTCGAGCGTCGCCTGTCTCTCGACGCCGGCTCGCGAGTGCGAGAGGCGCGTCGTCATCCGCACGATGACTGGAAGCCGGACAGATTCCGACAGCTCGAAGGCGTGGAACATCGCATCGTAGAGCTCCTGCTGCGATGCCGGTTCGAGCACCGGCACCATGGCGAACTTTCCGTAGACGCGACTGTCCTGCTCGTTCTGCGACGAGTGCATCGACGGGTCGTCGGCCACGGCGAGCACCAGGCCTCCGTTAACGCCGGTAATGGCCGAGTTGATGAATGCGTCCGCCGCGACGTTCAGCCCCACGTGCTTCATGCACACGAGGCTTCGCTTTCCGGCGTATGACATGCCGAGCGCGGCTTCGTAGGCGGTCTTTTCGTTGGTCGACCAGGAGGAGCGGATCCCGTGTTCGCGGGCCTCCTTCGATCGCTGGATGTATTCGGTGATTTCGGTGGAAGGGGTGCCTGGATAGGCATAGACGCCGGACAGTCCGGCATCGATCGCGCCTTGCGCAACGGCCTCCGCACCAAGCAGGAGTTGACGATTCATGCGAGGTTTTAAACTTATTTATTCCCAAAGATCATAAATTTTTCCTTCTGAACGGAGCGATAAAAAGCGAATCCGGCATTTCGGGGCCCTTATCCCTCTTTTCAGGTTACGGAAACGCTCCGTACATTGCAGTTATACCCTTTACTCCCCCTTCTTTCAAGCAACACGTGAAGCTCCCGGCTTCATGAAACAAGAAGGAGGAATTCCATGGACAGAGATATCGAAAGCAGTGAGCTGATGCCTTGCGACGTACTGCTTTACCACGGAGGATCGACGGTTGCGCAGCTCATCCAGTGGTTCGACGGTTCGGAGTACAGCCACGCCTCTATCTTCGACGGCAAGATGGTCGTCG
>JAAXWS010000023.1 GCA_013334865.1 Chlorobiaceae bacterium | reverse complement strand
TCCTGAGTTGTGCCATTAGTGCGAAAGTTCGGAATCCAAGAGTTTTCCAAGCATGCTGCTCGAAAAGTCACCGTTATCCATCTGCATCACGTGCACCTCACCGGTTTGTTCATCACGGATGTGAGCCTCATGAACATTCAGTAGTTCTTTCCGGATCTGCCGTAGTGATCGCTTCGTATTGATCTCCAGGTATTTGCCCATCATCAACCCCATGAAGCATATGAGCATATGGGCCCTGATGGAGTCTTGGGTGCGATGAAAGATCGGTATTGCCTGCAGGTCTGACTTGCTCATGCGGAACGCCTGCTCCACATGCCAGAGGTCACGGTAGTATGAGATTACATCTGCGCTTGACATCGTCTTTTCCGGAATGTTCGTGACGAAGCCTTTGACGCCGAGCAGCTTTTCTGTTTTTGCCTGAAGTGTCGTGTCGAAGATGAACGGCTTGTCCTTCTCCTTGGACTTCTTGACGAACTTGGCCCGCCGTCCGGGTTCGTTGCGCTCAAGCAGGTCAAGCGCACGCTTGAGCTGCTTGTCGAACTCTCGTTTGTCTTTCTTGTAGCGGGCATCGGAGAACTCGCAGATCATGGTGGCATTCTCGACGGCATGTCCATAGTCGAAACGCCTCATGGCCTTGTCGGTACGGGGTAGTTTCCGGTCAATCTGATCGATGAAGCCCGCAGCAGTGCTTGCCAGCCGAGCGCCCACGATGTAGCAGTGTCCGTCCTTCTCGAGTTGCTGCATGTTGGCTTTCGAGAGCATGGCAGCATCGGCAACGATGACCGGCTTGGTTTCGCCGACCCGTTCCTGGAATCGCTTCACGACGGCCAGCATCGTATGCCCTTCGAAGGTGTTGCCTTCGAAGACCTCATGCATGACCGGGAAGCCAGAGCGGGTTGTGATTAAGCCGATCACGATCTGCGGCTGCATCGGTTTGTTGTCCTTGGAGAAACCCGGTTTCTGGAATTCGTATTCCTTGAAGGATTCGAAGTACAGCGTGGTGACGTCGTACAACACCAGACTGAACTTCTCCTGCATGGCGTCACGGGCAGTCTGAATCGCTGCGTTCTCGATTGCCGTCTGATGCTCAAGAAGCTTCGGTAGCATGCGATGGAGCGTTCTTCTGGAATGCTGAACATTGAAATGCGACTCGAGAAGCTCCAGCGTCATCAGCTTGGAGGCAAGTTCGATGATGCGCATGAGTGCCAGGTCCAGATACAGCTCGGGCAGGACTCCGAGGCCACATTTCCGGGCGCAGGCCAGCAGGACTCGACGGGCAAACTGATGAGTGACACCGACAAGTGTGGAGCGGGCAAAAGCGTCCTGAAACGATGATGGGGGCGGCGGAGGTGTTGGAGTTTCTACAAAAAGGTCGGGCTGCCGACAATGGGTTTCAGCGTACTGCCGGGCCTCGGCCAACAGCAACTCGAGCTCATGTTCCGTATGAGCACTGCCGATGTGCTTCAGGAAAGAACGTTGCTTCCCCTTGTTTTGGACTACCTGAACGGCAGTCGCTCCGGACTTGGTCCGAACGGTTCTGATTGTCAAGTCTCCGCGCATGGCTCAAAGATACCATTAGTGCGAAAACCTGAGAATCAGAAAATGCTAACAACAACGAAAATAATGACTTAATTTTCGGTGCTCGCTGATTTTCAGAAAGTGGCACAAGTCAGGAGGAAAGCATTCTCGCATGCCAACGGCAACGCGTCGAAAGCTGCCGAAAGCCTGGGCATCAGCCGGGCGACCTTCTACAGGAAGCTGAAGAAGTACGGCATCTCGGAGTGAGCTGCTCCGCCGGGGCATCTCACAATGAGAACTTCGCGGAACGGAGGCAAGGTCCGGTGCGACCGTAATCAATGCAAAAGCCCGACACGACCGGCATCTTCCTGGCCGTCGATATCGCGATACATTGCGGCATATTTTTTGCCGGCCATTCCATAAGGACCTTGCCGTTTACAACGCCGATACCGAAACCACGACACCGCCGTCGCGGATAAAGCCCTATATGAACCTTTCGCCGATTCGAGCATCCCCCCGCAGACCGTTCCGTTCCATCACCATGCTTACCGCCGCAATGGCCGGGCTCCTGTGCCGGGTCGCGACGGCCACGACAGGCGTCGTCGTCCTCGGCGACCTGGCCCGCGACTATCAGCTCAAGCCCGGAGATGCCCGGGAAGCGACGATCGAGCTGGAAAACCGGGATGGCTCGGCGCGGACGGTCAGGATCTACCAGACCGATTACTGCCACCTGGCCAACGGGGAGAGTTTCTTCCCCGCACCCGGTTCGACGGAACGCTCGAACGCCGACTGGCTGACCTTCAGCCCAAGGCTCCTGACCATCCCGCCCTTGCAGAAATCACAGGTCCGATACCTGCTCAGGGTGCCGAGGAGCCGCTCGAAAACAGGGACATTCTGGAGCATGATGATGATCCAGAATGTTCCGGATGCCCAACCGGTGATGACGGGGCATCCGGCTGCCGGAGCGGCTCCGCCTCCGGCGGCAAGCCGCTCCGGCGTCCAGATCGTCACGCAGCTCGAAGAGACGGGCAGGATCAGCCTCGAATTCACTTCGGCAACCATCGAAAGCAGGAACTCGAAACGCATCCTCACGCTCGACATCGAGAACAGGGGCTCCCGGGTCGCGCGGCCGGAGATGTGGCTCGAAGTCTATATGGGCAACGGCCAGAAAGCCGGAAGGTTCCTGGTCGACAAGGGCGCCATCCTTCCCGGCTGCGGCGTTCGCCGCGAGATCGACATCACCGCCCTGCCGAAAGGCACCTACAGCTCGCTTTTCATCGCCGACTGCGGCAAGGATGTTTACGGGCTCGAGATCAAGCTCGTACTCGAAGGCGATTCGGAGGGCAGACAGCTCCGAATCCTCAGGAACTGATCCCCGACACCCCTGTGTGGCCGAATCCGCCGGATCCGCGACGGGTTTCCGACAACGCCCCGACCTCCTCGAACACGACCCGGTCGACCCGTGCGACCACCATCTGCGCGATGCGGTCCCCGTGGCTGACCGTAAACGGCTCCTTCCCGTAGTTGATCAGGATCACCCTGACCTCGCCGCGGTAATCGGCGTCGATGGTCGCCGGCGTATTGGGAAGGGAGATCATATGGCGTAGCGCCAGGCCGCTCCTGGGTCGCAATTGGGCTTCGTACCCTTCGGGAAGCTCGATGGCGAATCCTGTCGGAACCAGCGCGGTCGAAAAAGGCGCCACCGTGACAGGTTCATCGAGGCATGCGGAAACATCCATGCCTGCGGCATGGGAGGTCGCATATGCCGGCAGGGCGGCATTTTGATTCAGGCGAACTATTTTTAGTTTTACCATGTGTGCACGGATATGGTTTGCCGCCGAAGGCGGTGGTTCATGCGGATGCCCAATAATACAAAAAACCCTGCTTTGGTAGATCCCGACAAAGTTTACGCCCTCGCCTTCGGCGCCCATCCCGACGACGTCGAACTCTCCTGCGGCGCCACGCTCCTGAAAATCATCGATGAGGGCCACCGTGTTGCGGTCTGCGACCTTACCTCCGGGGAGATGGGCACCCTCGGGACCCCGCAAACCCGAAGGGCCGAAGCGCTTAAGGCCATGGAGGTGATGGGCTACGTCTCGAGGGGGATCCTCGACCTTGGCGACTCCGAACTGTTCTACACGAAGGAGAACCTCTACGAGATCATCCGCATCGTCAGGAAATACAGGCCCGACACCGTTTTCTGCAACCCGCCCGAAGAACGACATCCCGACCATGTGAAGGCCTCGCGCCTCGTGCTGGACGCCTGCTTCTACGCCGGCCTCAGGCGGATCGAAACCAGCATGGAGGGAACACCGCAGCTCCCCCACCGTCCCCGCCACATCCTGCACTACATCCAGTTCCGGCAGACGGAGCCGGACATCATCGTGGACGTCTCCTCCACCTTCGGGCGTTCGAGGTGCGGCATCACGGCCTTCGGATCGCAATTCCACAAGGAGGGGGCGAGCGACGAACCGGAGACCCTGATCAACCGGAAAGAGTTCCTGACCGGCCTGGAAGCGCGGGCACACGCCCTCGGCGAACAGATCGGTGCAAGGTACGGGGAGGGGTTCCTGCTTGCCGGCACGCTCGGGGTGCACGATTTTTCGGGGATGTTCCCCCCGGCAACCTGAAGAAGCCGCAAGCTTTCGCCCCATCAACCACCGCCATGAGAAAAACGCTGCCCGCCATCGCCACCCTGGTGCTCCTCGCCCTGCTTGCCGGATGCGGCCGGAACGCGCCGGAAAAACTCAGGGGGGAGCATATCGTGGTCGGCGTCGCGGCCGATTTCGACCATCTCAACCCCCTGCTCATCCAGCTCTCCCTGTCGCGCGAGCTCTGTTCGATGATCTACCCCTCGCTGGTCCGCCCGGACTTCGACCGGCAGAACGGTACGATCGCCTACCGTCCGAACGCCGCACGAAGCTGGGAGTTCTCGCCGGATGGCCGGAGCGCCACCTTCCATCTCGACACCAGGGCCGCATGGGAGGACGGGCACAAGGTCACCGCCCGCGATTTCAGCTTCTCCTACCGACTTTACGGAAACCCGGCTGTCGCCAGCAGCCGCCAGGACTACCTGAACGACCTGCTCCACGGGACCGACGGAAAGGTAGACTTCGACCGGTCGGTACAGGTTCCCGACGATTCGACGCTGGTCCTCCGGTTCGGACGGCCGATGGCGCCATCGATCGTGCTCGACCACTTCAACGACCTGATGCCGGTTGCCGAACACCTGTTCCGCAGCTACCGGCCCGACGAGCTGCGCCAGAAGTCACACGAACTGCCGATCGTCGGCGCCGGCCCCTTCAGGGTGAAGGAGTGGGCCCGGCAGTCGAAGCTGGTGCTGCTCTCCAGTCCCTCCTCCGTACTCCCGCATCCCGGAAAGACCGCCATGGTCACCTTCGTGGTGGTGCCGGAGTACACCACCCGCCTCGCGATGCTCAAATCGGGCCAGATCGACGCCCTCGTCGGCGCGGGTGGCATCAGCCCCAAGGATGCGGCGGAGATGCGGCAGTCCAACCCCGGAGTTTCGATCCTGCCGGTCAGGAACCGCTATTTCGACAGCGTCGTCTGGCTCAACATCGACGCAGAGGCCTGGCGGAACGGAAAGGCCGTCCGGCCGAACCGCTTCTTCGGCGACCGCCGCGTGCGTCAGGCCATGACCTACGCCATCGACCGCCAGGCGATCATCGACGGCTTCATGGGTCCGGAGCACGCCACCGTCGTGAACACGACCCTCTCGCCCGCCTATTCGGCCATCGCCGACCGGACGCTGCACGGCTACGACTACGACCCGGACAGGGCGATCGCCCTCCTGAAGGAGGCGGGATGGACCCCCGGGCCGGACGGAATCCTGCAGAAGCAGGGCATGAAATTCTCCTTCGAGCTTGCCGCCCCGGTAGGCAACCCGAGACGCAACTATGCCGCCACCATCATCCAGCAGAACCTCCGGGAGATCGGCATCGACTGCCGGCTCAGGTTCGACGAGAACCTGATGTTCCTGAAGAACCAGAACGAGTTCCGCTACGACGCAGCCCTGTCGGGCCTGGCCGCAGAAACCCTCCCCTTCCAGCTGGTCATCTGGGGCTCGGATTTCGCCAGGCGCCCCTTCAACTCCTCCGCATTCCAGAACCGCCTCCTCGACGAGGTGGTCTCCGAACTGACCGCACCGCTCCCGAAAGAGCGGGAAGCCGCGCTCTGGAAAAGCTACCAGCGGATCCTGCACGAGGAGCAGCCGCGGACCTTCCTCTATTATTACGACGAACTCGAAGGGTTCAACCGGAGGCTGCGCAACGTCGAGCCAAGCATGTTCGCGACCCTGGCGAACCTTTATGACTGGACGGTTGACAATTGATAGTTGATTGTTGATAGTTGAAAATTAATTCAGGCCAATAACATCGTTCGTGCCGTGTATCAGCCGGTAATTATGTTCATGAGACGTGAGGCGAGCTTAATCCCCACCACTATCAACTATCAACTATCAACTATCAACTATCAACTATCAACTGTTTTTCCCTTTTTGCTATATTCAACGACATTTTGCGCCCCCTTCGGGCGCATCCACCATCACCGACACAACTGACACATGCCCCGCTATACCCCGGAACAGCTCGAAAAACGCAACGCCTCCCGCTGGACGACCGTACAGGCCATCCTCGCCCCGATCCAGTTCCTGATCTTCCTGGCCGGCCTGACCGTGACCTGGCTCTTCACCCAGCAGCTCTGGATCACCGACTTCGGCTGGATCACCTTCTTCGTCACCCTGAAGACCTTCATGCTGGTGCTGATCTTCGTGACCGGCGGCTTTTTCGAGCTCGAGGTGTTCGGCCACTTCGCCTTCGCCAAGGAGTTCTTCTGGGAGGATTTCGGCAGCGCCATCGCCATGGTGGTGCACATCTCCTACTTCATCCTGTTCTGGATGGGCCTCGACCGGGAGACCCTCATCTGGACGGCATATCTCGCCTACCTGAGCTATCTGGTCAACGCCGCGCAGTTCGTCATCAGGCTGCTGCTCGAAAAGCACAACGAAAGGAAACTCAAGGCCGGCAACCCGGCATGAGCCAACCACAGACACCTCACCCATGAATAAGTCCAAAGCGATCGTTTTCAGCGGAGTCCGCCAGATCGAGCTCCGTGAGGTCACCCTCAAGCCCGTCTCGTCGACCGACGTCCTGGTCGAGACCTGGTGGTCGTCCATCAGCACGGGTACCGAGAAGATGGCGCTGAACGGCCTTATACCCTCACCGCCCTTCATTTTCCCGTTCATTCCGGGCTACGAGACGGTGGGAAGGATCATTGAGGTCGGGGACCATGTCAACCAGAACCTGATCGGCAAGTTCGCCTATGTTGCCGGCTCTTTCGGCTACCAGGACGTGAACGCGGCCTTCGGCGGTGCCTCCCAGTACATCGCCTGCCCGGTCGACAGCATCACGGTGCTCGACGGCATAGCAAACCCCCAATGCGGCATCGCCCTGCCGCTGGGCGCCACGGCGCTGCACATCGTCGACCTTGCAGGCGTCGAGGGTAAAAAGGTGCTGGTGCTGGGCCAGGGAGCGGTCGGCATCCTGTCGGCCGATCTCGCCAAACACATGGGGGCAAGCCTTGTGGCGGTCACCGAACCGAACGAAAAGCGGCTGAAGATCTCGGCCGCCGACATCCGGGTCAACCCGGAGAAGCAGGACGTCTCCGCGGCGCTCGCCGGACACGAGTTCGACGTGCTCATCGACAGCACGGGTATCATGGGCGCCATCGAAACCGGGCTGCGCTTCCTCCGCTTCCACGGCACGGTGGTCTTCGGCGGCTACTACCAGCGGATGAACATCGACTACTCGCAGGCCTTCGACAAGGAGCTGTCGTTCATCGCCGCACGCCAGTGGGCCAAGGGAGACCTGCAGCGCGTCAGGGAGCTGATCGCCGCCGGAAAGCTGAACGCCGAAAAGATCTTCACGCACCGATGCACTCCCGACGGTGACCTGAAGGCTGCCTACGACAAGGCATTCGGGGATGCAGAGTGCCTGAAGATGATCATCAACTGGAAACCGGCAGCCGGCGCAGAAGCCTGCAGCACAGGAAGGTAAGGCAGCCATGGCACCGAGAACCATCGCCATCTACGGCAAGGGAGGCATCGGCAAGAGCTTCACGACCACGAACCTCAGCGCCACCTTCGCCCTCATGGGAAAGCGGGTCCTGCAGCTCGGCTGCGATCCCAAGCACGATTCGACAACCTCGCTTTTCGGTGGCATCTCCCTGCCCACCGTCACCGACGTGTTCGCCGAAAAGAACGCCCGGAACGAGCAGGTCGAGGTCGGCGACATCGTGTTCCGCAGGGAGATTCCCGGCTTCCCCGAGCCCATCTACGGCATCGAGCTCGGCGGGCCGCAGGTCGGCCGCGGATGCGGCGGCAGGGGCATCATCTCCGGGTTCGACGTGCTTGAGAAGCTGGGCATCTTCGAATGGGATATCGACATCATCCTGATGGACTTCCTCGGCGACGTCGTCTGCGGCGGTTTCGCCACCCCGCTGGCCCGTTCGCTCAGCGAGGAGGTGCTGCTGGTCACCAGCAACGACCGCCAGTCGATCTTCACGTCCAACAACATCTGCCAGGCCAACAACTATTTCAGGACCATCGGCGGCCGCTCCCGCCTGCTCGGCCTCATCGTCAACCGCGACGACGGCAGCGGGATGGCCGAGAAGTACGCCCGGGCGGCAGGCATCAACGTGCTCATGAAGGTACCCTACAACCTCGAGGCCCGCGACGTGGACGACAGCTTCGACTTCGCCGTCAGGCTGCCGGAGATCGGCGGGCGGTTCTCGAAGCTCGCCACCGACATCATCGAGGGCAGGATCATCCCCTCCGAAGCGAAAGGCCTCGGGTTCAGGGAGTTCGTGAGCCTGTTCGGCGAGGTGAGCGATGAGCTGCCGGCAGCGGCAAGCGCCGGGGAGCTCTTCTCGAGGCTTGCTCCGCACGGCACATCGACGACCGGCAAGACGCAAAGCCAGGAGCCGGACGACCCGGAACGGCAACGCCTGCTCGACTGCATCCCGAAGCTGCCCGAAGAGGAGCGCGAGGTCTGCACGCTGCTCGAAGTGGAAGGAAGATCTCCGGCCGAGATCGCCGCGCAGAAAAACCTCACTACAGAGGAGGTCACCACCCTGATCGCCAGAGCCCGCCGCAGCCTGAAAAAGCTCTTCTTCGAAAGCTGATATACCGGCTCACGGGCGGCAAACCGCCCCGCCCCCCTTTTCTATTTCATTCCGTTTGTGTATTATTGTCAGTCTGCCTTGCCTGATGCATTACGAGGCAGGCAATACCCCCGCTGAAATCCTCCGCCATCCCCGCACTGGCGGGACAGTCTTTCTTAAGTTCCGAATTTGCCTGGCCACCGGACACCAGGAGACGAACCATCGGTCCACCCCGGGACCGGATACGGATAACCGCAAACACGATCTGCAACAAATCCCCCGCCATCGAGGTTTGCTTGCATGCGTATGACTGATACCGGTCGCCCCAAAATGGCCTCCGACAACCTGACACTGACGTTTTCCCTCGCCTGGAGCCTGGCCATCGCCATCTCCCTGGGCATCTCCGCCTGGCAGATCCACCAGGCAGTGCGGAATATCGCCACGGTCCATGCGCGGCAGGCCTTCGACAAAGAGGTTGGCTTCAGGCGCTGGAACGAGTTCAGGGACAAGGCTTTCACCCTGATCGAGCAGCCTGGTCGGACCGCCACGCCTGTCGACCTTTTCATGAACCGGACCATCGTCAGCCCGTCAGGAAGGCTCATCTCGACGACCAATATCGCCAATGTCCCGAACCGCTTCCACAGCCCGCTCAGGGAACGCGACGAGCTCAGCAGCCGGCTGACCGGCCTGGCACCAACCCTGCCGGAAAATGTTCCCGACGCATGGGAAAAGGCGGCACTCGACTCCTTCCGCAAAGGCCGGGGAGAAAGCGTCTCTGTCTACGTCAAAGGGAAAACGGAGTACCTGCGCCTCATGCATCCGCTCACGGCGAAACGCTCCTGCCTCCAGTGCCATGGGGCCCAGGGGTTCCGGCAAGGGGCGCTCATCGGAGGCCTGAGCGTCATGCTCCCCATGGAGATCTACCGGACTTCCGAAACCAGCCAGCTCGCCGCCCTGTCGATCGGACATCTCCTCTTCTGGATACTCGGCCTCGGCGGCATACTGCTCGGGATCAGGAAAATCAACCGTTCGAGGCAACGGCTGCAGCTGCTGCTCGAACATACCGAACAGCTCAACCGGGTGCTTACCGAAGAGAGTGACCGGGCCAATGCGCTGGCTGACAAGGCCAGGAAAGCCAGCGCAGCGAAAAGCGAATTCCTGGCGAACATGAGCCATGAGATACGAACCCCGATGAACGCCATCATCGGTATGGCCGAGCTGATGCACGAAACCGGACTGACCCCGCGCCAGCAGCACTACGTCTCGATGTTCCAGTCGGCCGGAGAGAACCTGCTGAACATCATCAACGACATCCTCGACATCTCCAAGGTAGAGGCCGGGCACCTAGAGCTCGAAAAGACCGGCTTCGACCTGCCAGGACTCGTCGAAAGCACCTGCGGGATCATGGCCGAGCGCGCTTCGGCCAAAGGAGTCAGGTTCAGCATCAAGAACGGGCGTAACCTCCCGGAGTTCGTCGTCGGCGACCCGTCACGCATCAGGCAGGTCCTGGTCAACCTGATCGGCAATGCAGTAAAGTTTACCAAGAGAGGCTCGATAACCGTCTCGATCGACGTCGCCGGCACCCCTCCGCTGCCGGGCGCAACCCCGCAGGGCAGAGCCACCATCATGTTTTCGGTGAGCGATACAGGCATCGGAATTCCCGAAACCAAGATCCCGATCATCTTCGACAACTTCACGCAATCCTCATCCTCGACCACCAGGGAGTACGGAGGGACCGGCCTCGGGCTGGCCATCTCCAGGCGACTGGTCGAGCTCATGGGGGGATGCATCTCCGTGAGCAGCCGTGAAGGTGAAGGCAGCTGCTTCACCTTCACCCTTCCCCTCGCCCTCTCAGACGCCCCACCCGCCAGCTCGAAAAGCAAGCCGGCGGACATCAATGGTTCATCCATACTCGTCGTGGACGATACCCCGGCAAACCGTGAAATCCTGATAGAGAGCCTCTCATGGGCAGGTGCGAAGGTAGCTGAAGCTGAAAACGGCCTGACGGCGCTCAGGGCGCTCGAAAAAGCCCGATCTGCCGGAACCCCCTTCGAGCTCGTCATACTCGATGGCAGGCTTCCCGACATCGGCGGAGCGGAGATTGCCGAACGGATCCGCAGTGACAAACAGCTCGATACCGCCTGCCTTCTGCTCAGCTCGGACCCGCAGAAGGAGGATTTCACGATATTCCGCCAACTCGACCTGCCGACTCCACTGGTCAAACCGGTCAAACGCCAGGCACTGATCGAGGCCGTCGGCCTCGCTCTCGCCGCAAGGCGCAGCAGGCTGGCGGGCAGCGACGAAAAGCGGAAGCTCCTGATCGCCGAAGACAATCCGGACAACCAGATGCTGATCGCCGCCTACCTGGCAGGCTCGCAGCATGAAGTCGACCTTGCCGTCAACGGCATTGACGCGGTCGAGAAGTTCATGAACAACACTTACGACCTCGTGCTCATGGATATCCAGATGCCCATCATGGACGGGTATGAAGCCACCAGGAGAATCAGATCGATCGAATCGAGTACACAGGTGCTGAAAACCCCGATCCTCGCCCTGACGGCCCACGCCACGACCGATGAGCGCCAGAAATGCCTCGACGCCGGCTGCGACGGACACCTGACCAAACCGATCAAGAAATCAAAGCTGCTCGAAGCGATCCGCTACTGCAGCAGGCCCGCCGTCCACGAGTGCGTGATGAAACCAATGGCAACCGGCAGGACAGCGTGAATACCATGATGCATAAGGAGATCGTCACCATCGACCGGGATCTCGAATACCTCGTCCCGGAGTACCTCGCCGGCAGGCATAACGACGTCGTTGCCATAAGGATAGCACTGCTGAAGGCAGACTTCGAATCGATCAGGACGCTTGGCCACAACATGAAGGGAAGCGGAGGCGGCTACGGTTTCGAGGAAATCAGCATCGTCGGACGCCACCTGGAGACGGCTGCGGAAAAAGGAGACGCCGGCGCCATCGAAAGATGGGCCGGCGTTCTCGCGAAGTATCTCGGAAGGATAGATATCAGGTACGCCTGATCACTCCATCGCCTTGGCGCGTTTGACGGCCTTGGCACGCAGGTCGGAGTTGAGGATCTTCTTGCGGATCCTGACGTTCTCGGGGGTCACCTCGAGCAGCTCGTCGTCGTTGATAAACTCGAGCGACTGCTCGAGCGACAGCTTCTTCGGGGGGGTCAGCCTCATGGAGTCGTCGGATCCGGAAGCCCGCATGTTGGTGAGCTTCTTGGTCTTGCAGATGTTCATGGTGATGTCGAGGTCGCGGGTGGACTCGCCGACGACCATGCCTTCGTAGACTTTGGCGTTCGGACCGATGAAGAAGGTGCCGCGGTCTTCAAGGCTCGACAGGGCATAGGCCACGGCCACGCCGGTCTCTCCAGAGACCAGTGCTCCGGTCTCGCGTGACGGCAGCTTGCCTTTGTAGGGCTGGTAGTTGTGGAAGACGTGGGACATGATTCCCTCGCCCTTCGTGTCGGTGGTGAACTCGAGGTTGTAGCCGATGAGGCCCCTGGTGGGGATCTCGAACTCCAGGCGGTTCATGCCGCCGCGGAGGGTGCCCATGTTGGTCATCTCGGCTTTCCTGCGTCCCATCTTCTCGATGACCACGCCGGTATACTCTTCGGGAACGTCGATGGTCACATGCTCGACCGGCTCCATCGTGACACCGTTCTCCTCCCTGAGGATCACCTCCGGCCTGGAGATGGCAAGCTCGTAGCCTTCGCGGCGCATGGTCTCGATCAGCACCGAGAGGTGGAGCTCGCCGCGGCCGGCAACCCTGAAGGTGTCGGCGCTGTCGGTCTCCTCGACGTTGAGGGCGACGTTGGTCATGATCTCTTTCATGAGCCGCTCGCGGATCTTGCGGCTGGTGACCTCCTTGCCCTCCTGGCCGGCGAACGGCGAGTCGTTCACCGAGAAGAGCATCGAGAGGGTGGGCTTGCTGATCTCGAACGAGTCGAGCGCCTCGGGCTGGTCGACCGAAGCGAGCGTCTCGCCGACGTTGGCGGCCGAGATGCCGGCGAGGGCGACGATGTCGCCCGCCGATGCCTCCTGGACCTCGACGCGCTGCGTCCGGTCGAAGAGGAACAGCTTGGTGACGGAGCCCTTGCCGACCACGCCGTCAGGGGTCACCAGCGAGAGCTGGGCGCCCGGGGTGACCTTGCCGCGCCAGATGCGGCCGATGGCGATCTTGCCGATGTAGTCGTTGTAGTCGAGGCTGGTGATGAGCATCTGGAATCCGGCATCATCCTGGGCTTCCGGAGGCGGGATCTCCTTGACGATCATGTCGAGCAGGAGGCTCATGTCGCCGTCCGGGTCGTCCATGCTGTACTTGGCGATGCCGCTCTTGGCCGAGGTGAAGATATAGGGGAAGTCGAGCTGCTCCTCTTCGGCGCCGAGCGCGATGAACAGGTCGAGCACCTGGTCGTGTACCTTGACCGGATCGGACTGGGGACGGTCGATCTTGTTGACGACCACGATCGGCTTCAGGTGCAGCTCGAGCGCCTTGCGGAGCACGAACTTGGTCTGCGGCATCGGTCCCTCGAAGGCGTCGACGAGCAGGAGTACGCCGTCGACCATCTTGAGGATGCGCTCGACCTCGCCGCCGAAGTCGGCGTGGCCGGGGGTATCGACGATGTTGATCTTGGTCCCCTTGTGCATCGCCGCGGCGTTCTTGGAGAAGATGGTGATGCCCCGCTCCCGCTCCTGCGGGTTCGAATCCATCACCCTGACATCGACATGCTGGTTTTCCCTGAAGGCGCCAGTCTGCTTGAAAATGGAGTCCACAAGGGTGGTCTTGCCATGATCGACGTGGGCGATGATGGCGATATTGCGAATATTCTGTTTCCTGCTCATCTTTTTTCGGCAAATAAGTATATTAAAAATCCATGCGGGCCGAATATACACATTTTCCCTTGAATTGCCGGCCCGAATGAATATTTGCGAAATCAAGACAGGAGCCTCCCGGCCTCGCTCCGGTTGCGGCTGACTGCCCCCTCGAACGCATCCCATCACGCTTGTCCATGGCTAACATATTCTTCGACAACAGCATAATCTTCATCCTGACGCAGATCGTCCCGCTGTTGTACCTCCTGACGACCGCACTTTACGGCGTGCACTTTTTCACGGAGCTTCCGCTTGCCGGAAGGCTCAAGCAGCCGGCCCTGATACTGACCGTGGTCACCCACGTCGCCGACCTCGGATTCCTGACCTCGATAGAGGGCTACCGCCTGAGCTATTCGGCATACAACCTCATGGGCATGGTCGCCCTGACGCTCACGATCACCTACATGTTCATCGAGCTGACCACCAAGAGCGACAAGACCGGCTTCTTCGTCATCGGTTTCGCGGCCCTTTCGGAACTCTTCGCCTCCATCCTGACCGTACAGTCGACCGGCAACGGACCGTCGTTCAGCGGGCTCGGCATCGGCGTGCACCTGATAGCCGCGATCTCAGGATTCAGCGCCGTCGCCATCGCCGGGCTCTACAGCGGGCTCTACCTGGTACTCTTCCGCCAGATCAGGCTCAACCGTTTCGGACTTCTCTTCCAGCGCCTGCCGAACCTCGAGGCGCTCGAGCTGCTGATCATGCATGCGGTCGGCTTCGGCTTCTTCTTCCTGTCGATCACGCTCCTTGCGGGAGTCGTCGAACAGCGGGCTGCGAGTGAAGCCATCAACCTGCTCGAGCCGAAGCTCGTCACGCTGGTCGCCATCTGGCTCCTCTACGGCATCAGCCTGTTCATCAGGCCGCTCTTCGGATGGGACACCAAGCACATGGCCGTCCTCCTGATCGCCCTGTTCGTCGTGATCACGCTGCTGGTGGCCGTCATGAGCCTGGTGACGCCGACCTTCCACGGGTTGAGGATTTAAGCGATGATGATTGGAAAATCAAGGCTGTTGGGATATATTCACATTCCCTGTGTTCTCTCAGGTACGGTTCTTTTGGCGAAACATAAACACCGGCTCACTTAAATACTCCTGCTATGAACATCATTTCAGTTGGTGTCAACCACAAGACAGCACCTATTGAAATCCGCGAAAGGATCGCACTTTCAGAAGTTCAAAACAAGGAATTCGTCACGGACCTGGTCTCCAGCGGCCTCGCCAGCGAGGCGATGGTGGTCTCGACCTGCAACAGGACCGAAGTATACATCGTGCCGGCCATGCCGGAAGTCAACTGCGACTACCTCAAGGAGTACATCATCTCCTACAAGGACGCCCGCAAGGATGTCCGCCCCGAACACTTCTTCAACCGTTTCTACTGCGGAACAGCCCGACACCTCTTCGAAGTCTCCAGCGCCATCGACTCGCTCATCCTCGGCGAAGGCCAGATCCTCGGCCAGGTCAAGGACGCCTACCGGATCGCCGCGGAGATGGGCACGGCCGGCATCCTGCTCACCCGCCTCTGCCATACGGCGTTCAGCGTGGCCAAGAAGGTGAAAACGAAGACCAAGCTCATGGAAGGCGCGGTATCGGTCAGCTACGCGGCCGTCGAACTCGCCCAGAAGATCTTCTCGAACCTCTCCATGAAGAAGGTGCTGCTCATCGGCGCCGGCGAAACCGGAGAGCTCGCAGCCAAGCATATCTACGCGAAGAACGCGCGAAACATCGTCATCACCAACAGGACCCTGTCGAAAGCCGAAACCCTCGCCGAGGAACTGGGCACGAACCGGGTACTTCCCTATGAATCCTACAAGGATCACCTGCACGAGTTCGACATCATCATCACGGCCGTCAGCACGAAGGAGTACATCCTGACCGAAGCCGAGATGCAGCAGAGCATGCAGCGCCGCCGCCTGAAGCCGGTGATCATCCTCGACCTCGGCCTGCCGAGGAACGTCGATCCCGAGGTCGGCAAGCTCCAGAACATGTTCCTCAAGGACATCGACGCCCTCAAGCACATCATCGACTCGAACCTCGAGCGCCGCCGCGCCGAGCTCCCGAAGGTCAAGGCGATCATCGACGAGGAGCTGGTGAGCTTCGCCCAGTGGATCAACACCCTGAAGGTGCGTCCGACCATCGTCGACCTCCAGTCGAAATTCATCGAAATCAAGGAAAAAGAGCTCGAGCGCTACCGCTACAAGGTGAGCGAGGAGGAGCTCCGGCGCATGGAGCACCTGACTGACAGGATCCTGAAGAAGATCCTCCATCATCCGATCAAGATGCTCAAGGCTCCGATCGATACTGCCGACAACATCCCCAGCAAAGTCAACCTCGTCAGGAACATCTTTGACCTCGAAGAACCAAACCAGTCACACCAATAAAATCCGTAAGCGAATTGAAAAAAGAGATCATCATCGGAACTCGCTCCAGCCCCCTTGCCCTGTGGCAGGCCGAATTCACCAAGGCAGAGCTGTCGAAGCATTTTCCTGAACTCAACATCACCCTGAAGCTGGTCAAGACCACCGGTGACGTGCTGCTCGACTCCCCCCTCTCCAAGATCGGGGACATGGGCCTGTTCACGAAAGACATCGAAAAGCACCTGATCGCAGGGGAGATCGACCTTGCCGTGCACAGCCTGAAGGACGTCCCGACCGGCACGCCGGAAGGTCTCATGATCACCTCGTTCACCGAGCGTGAGGATACCCGCGACGTCATCATCTCGAAGTCCGGCAAGGGCATCAAGGACCTCCCGCAGAACGCCAGGATGGCCACCAGCTCCCTGCGCAGGATGTCACAGCTGCTGAGCATGCGTCCCGACCTGCAGATCCTCGACATCAGGGGCAACCTCAACACCCGCTTCAAGAAGTTCGACGACGGCGAATTCGACGCCATGATGCTTGCCTATGCCGGCGTCTTCCGCCTCGAGTTCAGCGACCGCATCTCCGAGATCCTTCCCCACGACGTGATGCTCCCGGCCGTCGGCCAGGGCGCGCTCGGCATCGAGACCCGCGTCGACGACATGGAGACCCGCGAGATCGTCCGCGTGCTCAACGACGACAACACCGAGATCTGCTGCCGAGCGGAGCGTGCGCTCCTCAGGCACCTGCAGGGCGGCTGCCAGATCCCGATCGGCGCCTACGGCTCCTACGTCGCCGGCACGCTGAAGCTGCTTGCCTACGTCGGTTCGGTCAACGGCAAGACCGCGATCCGCAACGAGGTCACCAAGGCGGTCAGGACCCCGGAAGAGGCCGAAGCCGTCGGCATCGAACTCGCCGAGATCCTGCTGTCGATGGGTGCCGAGAAGATCCTCGCCGACATCCGCAAAACCAGGTAATGCCGAAAACGGTCCTCGTCACGCGCCCGAAACACCAGGCTGAGCCTTTTGTCAGGGCGCTCGCCGAGTACGGCCTGGACTCGGTCGTCTTCCCGACGATCGAGATCAGGCCCGTCGACGGCTGGACGGTTCCCGACCTGTCGGGATTCGCCGGAATCTTCTTCACCAGCGCCAACAGCGTCCAGTTCTTCCTCGAACGGCTCCTCGAGCAGTCGCCCGAAGAGCTTCCGAACCTGCAGAAATCAAGGGTTTGGGCCGTAGGCAAGACCACGGGGGGCGACCTCGCAAAGCACGGGGTCACGACAGAGCCCCTGCCCAAGATCGCCGATGCCGTGAGCCTCATGGAGGGCATCGACCCGAAAGAGATCGACGGGCGCACCTTCCTGTTCGTGCGGGGCAACCTCTCGCTCGGCACCATCCCGCAGCTGATCGCCGAACGCGGCGGCACCTGCGTCGAACTGACCGTCTACGAGAACATCCAGCCCTCGCAGGAAGACACCGAGAGGGTCAAGCAGCTCTACCTCGGCGGCAGGCTCGACTGCATCTCCTTCACCAGCCCCTCCACCGCCATCAACTTCTTCGAAGCCATGGGTTCGAAAAGCGTGCCCGACAGCGTGCTCGTTGCAGCCATCGGCACCACCACATCCGGCGCCCTCGAAAAGCTCGGCGTCCGCGTTGACATCATCCCCGAACAGTTCGACGGCCCGAACTTCGCGAAGGCGATCTCGGAAGGCCTGGCTAAGAGCTAAAGGCCTGCAGCTACAACAAGGACAAAGAAGATGATCACGCGAAAAAGATTCTTCTTCGTCGTCCCTGCTGTCCTTTAAGTCCCAGTTGTCCCTTTCTTCCCGCTCACAGTGTCACGCGTCACGTGTTACGAGTTACGCAATTCATTCCACATCCGGTATGTCGTCGATGTAGCCGACGAAGATCGTCTCGGGGACGAGTTCGATCTCATCCTCTCTGGGAGACGGAGGCACCGGCGCCGCGACCGCCGGCGACGCCGCCGGCTCATCATGGATGGAGGCAACCGGCTTGTCGCCGAACAGGGGCAGCTGACGGGCGGCAAGGATGGATTCGGCGGCAGGCTCGTCAAAAGCCGCAGCTTCGACCGGCGGCTGTGCCGTGTCGCCCTGCGCCGAAGCATCACGGGCCGCCTTTCCCTTCGTGGTGCGAGAGCGGCCACGGCTGCCGTAGTTCGCCATTTCGCGCTCGATCGACTCCTTCACGCTGTCCTCGACCTTGATCCGTATGGTGTTGAGCAGACGGATCGATTCGGAGCGGTGCTCGGCCATCTCGCGCCGCAGCGCCTCGGCGCCGTCAAGACCCGAACGTTCCCTGCCGGGCCATCCGGTCAACATCATGCCGATGATCGCCGCGAGCAGCAGGATGACGATGCACAGCAGAACGATAACCGTCGTCATCGGACCTCCATGTCCAGGCTCTCGATCCCTGAAAGGAGCGCCCGGCCCAATGGCTGGTTGGCGCTGACCAGGCCGACGCCGTCGATGACCGGCCGGCCGTGGTAGTCGAAGCAGCAGCCTCCAGCCTCGGTGACGATCGGAATGACCGCCGCGCAGTCCCAGGGGCTCATGACCTTGTCCACCGAAACCTCGGCCCGGCCCGATGCGACCAGCATGTGGCCATAGCAGTCACCCCAGCCCCTGACCAGGCCGGCTTCGGTACGCAACCGGTCGACGGGATGGCCCGAAGGCGGATCGAGCAGGTACTCCCGCTCGGTGAAGAGCACCGTGGCATCGGCGGTTTCCGAAATCGACGAAACGCCGATGGAGCCGCCGTTCATGAATGCGCCACCGCCGGATTCGGCATGGTAGAGCTCACCGAGCGCCGGGAAGTTGACCACCCCGAGCCGGAGCTCGCCATCGACCTCGAGGCCGATCATCACGCCGTAGAGCGGCACACCGTGGATGAATGCGCGGGTACCGTCGATCGGGTCGATGATCCAGCGCCGGCCGTTGCCTGAGGGGCACTCGTCGAACTCCTCGCCGAACAGGCCATCCTGCGGGAAGCGCGCGGCGATGCCGTTGCGGATGAGCTCCTCGGCCTTGCGGTCGGCCTCGGTGACCGGCGTGGCGTCCCGCTTCGAAAAGACCTGGAGGGATTTGCGTCCGAAATAGCCGAGGGTGAGCTTGCCGGCCTGTTCGGCCATTTCGAGGGCAAGCTGAAGATCTGGGGTCATGGGCGGCATGCAGCGATTGGTTGACGGTGACAGGAGAATATAATCAACCTGAGGATTACGCCATGCGGGTTTCCTGCGTCACCTCAGCGCTGTTTTCCGGTACATTTCCTCTGCCGTTGAACTTCACGAAATCCCCCGTTTTTTTTATCTTGGGTTTTTCCAAAACATAATCGACCCGAACCATGAGCCAGATCGACCTCCTCAACATCGTCCACCGCCCCAGAAGACTCCGCAGAACCGCCGCGCTCCGCAATCTGGTGCAGGAGAACACGCTGACGGTCAACGATCTCGTGTTCCCCCTGTTCATCATGCCCGGAACCAACGGCGTCGAAGAGGTCGCTTCGATGCCCGGCAGCTTCCGCTATACGATCGACAATGCGGTCCGCGAGTGCCAGGAGCTCTGGGACCTCGGCATCCAGGCGATCGACCTCTTCGGTATCCCCGAACAGAAGACCGAAGACGGCAGCGAAGCCTACAACGACAAGGGCATCATCCAGGAGGGCATCAGGGCCATCAAGGCGAAGGTTCCGGACATGTGCATCATGACCGACGTCGCGCTCGACCCCTTCACCCCGTTCGGCCATGACGGCCTCGTCAAAGACGGCATCATCCTCAACGACGAAACCGTCGAGGTGCTCTGCAAGATGGCCGTCTCGCACGCCGAAGCCGGCGCCGACTTCGTCTCCCCGAGCGACATGATGGACGGCCGCATCGGCGCCATCCGCGAAGCGCTCGACGATACCGGGCACTCCGACGTGGGCATCCTCTCCTACGCCGCCAAGTACGCCTCCAGCTTCTACGGCCCGTTCCGCGACGCCCTGCACTCGGCGCCCCAGTTCGGCGACAAGACAACCTACCAGATGAACCCGGGCAACACCGACGAGGCCATGAAGGAGATCGAGCTCGACATCATCGAGGGTGCGGATATCGTCATGGTCAAGCCGGGCCTCGCCTACCTCGACATCGTCCACCGCACCAAGGAGCGCTTCGACGTGCCGGTAGCCATCTACCACGTATCGGGCGAATACGCGATGGTCAAGGCTGCTGCCGCAAGGGGCTGGATCGACGAGGAGCGGGTCATGATGGAGTCCCTGCTCTGCATGAAGCGTGCCGGCGCCGACATCATCTTCACCTACTACGCCAAGGAAGCCGCAAAAAAGCTTCGCTGAGCGGACGCGGACCACATGCATTTCACTACTGCCCGGCAAGCCAGACTGCGCCGGGCATTTTTTCTACCAAGGAGCTGACACCATGATACGCTACTTCACCGCGGGCGAATCCCACGGCCCGGCCCTCTCGGCGATCGTCGAAGGACTCCCGGCCGGCATCGGGCTGAAAGAGGAGGATATCAACAGGGAGCTTGCTCGCCGCCAGCAGGGCTACGGCCGCGGCGGACGCATGAAGATCGAGACCGACCGGGCGGAGGTGCTCTCAGGCGTCAGGTTCGGAAAAACGATCGGCTCTCCGGTCGCCATGGTCGTCAGGAACCGCGACTGGGAGAACTGGACCACCACGATGGCACAGTTCGAGGACCACTCGGATAATGTCAGGAAAATCACCATTCCCCGTCCCGGGCACGCCGACCTGACGGGGTTCATCAAATACGGGTTCGACGACATCCGCCCGGTCATCGACCGCTCCTCCGCCCGGGAAACCGCCGCACGCGTGGCTGCAGGTTCGCTGGCGAAGGCTTTCCTCCGCCAGCTCGGAATCCAGGTCGGCAGCTACGTCTCCTCGATCGGCCCGGCCGGCCAACCGCTGGCCCACGACCGGCTGATGGAGCTGCTTGCCGGCGGTGCCGAAGGGCTTGCCGTCGAAGCTGACCGCTCGGAGGTGCGCATGCTCGACCACGACGCCGAACGGGCGGCCATCGCCGCCATCGACAAGGCACAAGCCGACGGCGACACACTCGGCGGCATCGTCGAGATCTTCATCACCGGCGTGCCGCCGGGGCTCGGCAGCTACGTGCAGCACGACCGCAGGCTCGACGCGGCGCTGGCTTCGGCGATCATGTCCATCCAGGCGATCAAGGGGGTCGAGGTGGGGACGGCATTCGACAATGCACGACTGCCCGGTTCCCGCGTGCACGACGAGCTGTTCGCAGGTGGGGCTGAAGGCCTCACCAGGAAAACGAACCGCTCCGGTGGGATCGAGGGCAGCATGTCCAACGGCCAGCCTATCCACCTCAGGGCGGCCATGAAGCCGATCTCATCGCTGGTCTCGCCGCTCATGTCCTTCGACCTGTCGAACCTCGACGCGGTCCAGTCCAGGTTCGAGCGGAGCGACACCTGCGCCGTGCCCGCCGCCGGCGTCGTGGCCGAAGCCGTCGTCGCCCCGGTCATCGCCAACGCCCTGCTCGAGAAGACCGGCGGCGACCACATGGAGGAGATCACCCGGCGACTCGACGATTACCGTGACGAACTGCTCCGCCGGTTCCGCGCTTAAGGACTGGGCTGAACAGCGATATAAAAGAAAAAAAAGAGCGAAGGGACTTCAAGGACAACAGGGTAAAACACATCCCGATGTATTCTCCTTGCCCACCCTGCCGTCCTTTGCACCCCTGTAGTCCTTTTCCTGTTACCGCTTCTCCTCCGGAAACACCAGGCGCTGGTCCATGTCCAGCGACGGGGCGCGCGACTCGGTCCGGCCGACGATGTGCGCCGGAACGCCGGCAACGGTGTAGTGCGGCGGGACATCGTCCAGCACGACGCTCCCTGCTCCGACCTTCGCCCCTTCGCCGATCCTGATGTTGCCGAGGATCTTGGCCCCCGCACCGATCATCACCGATTTGCCGACCTTCGGATGCCGGTCCCCGCTCTCCTTGCCTGTACCTCCCAGGGTCACCTCGTGCAGCATCGACACATTGTCCTCGACCACCGCAGTCTCGCCGATGACCACCCCGGTCGCATGGTCGAGCAGGATCCCCTTGCCGATCACGGCGGCAGGATGGATGTCGACGGCGAAAACTTCGGAGATGCGGTTCTGGAGGAAGTAGGCCAGCGAGTGGCGCCCGTTCTTCCAGAGCCAGTGGGCCAGCCGGTATGACTGGAGCGCCTGGTACCCCTTGAGAAAGAGAAGGATCTCGAAGTAGTTGACGGCTGCCGGGTCGCGCTGCTGCGTCGCCACGAGATCGAATGCCGCGAACGCTATGGCATCCGGGCTCTGCCGGTAGAAATCCTCGAAAAGCCCCTCCAGCACCGGCGGCGGGAAGTGCTTCGAACCGAGCTTGACCGACAGCAGCATCCCCAGGGCCGGGGCGAATTCCTGGTAGCGAAGGATATGCTGTTCGAGGAACATGCGTATTTCCGGCTCCCGGTCGCACTCCCTGCGAACCTCGTCGACGATTGCCGACCATATGTTGGTGACGTCGATTCCCATGTATTGGCACTGAACGGCTCTTTCCGCCGCGGTAACAGGTAATGATGATTCACGGGCGGCCGTATCCGCGACGCCCTACTCCTTGATAAGCGCCCGGAGCGAGTAAAGGTTCACCAGCGAACCGGGCCAATGCTCAATTTATGAAAAAACGCCGGCTTTCGCTACCGGAGGGAAACCCGGGCGGTTTTCGCCATTTGTACTTTACCGGAAAAAGCATTAACATGACTTCATAAGTACCCTCCCCCACACTGCAGTTCCAGTTTATTCGATCTAACGTCCTTTTTGTACCGCACCGTAAAAGGAGCCATCCATGGCCATCGACGCTCTCCGATACCCGCTCTCGCCCCAGCCGCCTTACGCTGCCCGGCATGAAGCAAAAAGCTCGTCATAGCCGGAAAGGAACCACCCGCGCGTGGCCCCACCCAGTGCCCGCCATACACGATATTTTCGACGACAGTTCAACCTCTGTGAGAACGACATGACTTCCCGCTCCGACAACATCCGTCCGGTGAGCACGATCGGCCTCCTGCTGACTTACAGCTGTCCCATCTCCTGCGCGCACTGCCTGGTCAATGCCGGCCCCCGGAGGAAGGAGAAGATGGCGCTCGGCAGCGTGTTCGGCTGGATAGACGACGCTGCGGCTTACCGTGGAGGGGCGATAAAAAGCATCGAACTGACCGGCGGCGAACCATTCTACGACCTCCGGAACCTCGCCCTGGTATCGGATCATGCCCAGCAGGCCGGGCTGTCGGTCTCTGTCGAGACGAACGCGGGATGGGCAGGAACCCTGGAACAGGCCATCCTCACACTGAACCAGTTGCCGGCCATCGGCTACATTTCGTTCAGCACGGGGGTACACCACCAGCAGTTCATTCCGATCGGCCATATCAACAACGCCATCATCGCCGCCGAGCTGCTCGGGCGCCGCTACGATGTCACAGTCACGACCGACTGCGAACAGGACGACCGGCACCTCGCGATAAGGAAGCAGCTTGAAAAGGTCGTCAAACCTTCACGAATCAGGGACGTCTTGACCTATCCGGCAGGAAGAGCGGTCAACCAGGACGCCGGATTCGCGATCCGGACCTCCCGGGAACCGGCAGGAAAGCCATGCACGAGCCCCTTCAAGCCCGTCATCCTGCCGGACGGGCGGGTAATGGCCTGCTCGGGGCCGGTGCACCAGCACCGCAAGTCGTGCCCACTCTGCCTCGGCAACCTCAGGAAGGAGTCACTCGAAGCCGTACTCGACCGTTCGGCCAACAGCCGTCTGCTCCACCTCATCTGGACGCGGGGGCCGCACCGGCTCGCTTCGCTGCTCAGTTCATCCGGACACGATGAGCTCCTGCCCGACAAATACGTCAGTGGCAGCCCTTGCGATATCTGCAACAAGCTCCTCTCCGACAAATTCCTCGTCTCGAGGCTTACCGGCCTGCTCGACGAACCCGCAAACCGTGGCCTTTCGCCCCGGCCGCAGCTGCGCCAGCTCAACAGCGACGAGATGAGGCGCCATTGCCGGAACGACGACGAAGCCTCCTTCGACAAAGCGGCCATCATCCTCCAGCCCGAATCCTGAGCGGGGAATCCGCTCCCCCGTCGAGGGCACGCCAGAAGGCCACCGATTCGCAAATCATCTTTTTTTTGCGTACACTTCGCTTGTTCCGTTTGACCAGAACAAGACATCGCACTGCAGGACCATGCTCATTTCCAGGAAAATCGAGATCGACTACGGCCACACGCTGCCGAACAGCTTTTCTTTCTGCAACCAGCTCCATGGCCACCGGGGCGTCATCGTGGCCACGGTCGAGGGGCCCGTCAACGACCGCGAGGGCGATGCCGAGGAGGGCATGGTGATGGACTTCAAGTTCCTCCACCGCACCATGATCGAGCAGATCCACGACAAGCTCGACCATGGCTTCGCGATCTGGAAGAACGACCACGAAGACCTCGATTTCATCCTCAAGCGAAACAAGCGGGTCCTCATCACCGACGAACCTCCGACCGCCGAATGCCTCGCCAGGTGGGCCTTCAACCAGCTCAGGGACAACCTTCCCGAAGGCGTGACCCTGAAAAACCTCCGCTGGTACGAGACTCCGAACAACTGGGCCGACTGCGGAAGAGCTTGAGCATCAGCCGGGCCGCAGGTGAAGAGCTCGCCTGATATATCGGCATAGGGGGCCTCTATTATCAGAGGCACCCCTGGCACACCACCCGGCATGCGGGTCCGCACCGGGCGGCTCGAAAAGTTGAGGTCATGAGAGACGGGGTAATCCCAATCGGTCGAAATATGCCGTATCCTCGATCGTCAACCCGTCCACCCCTGCACTGCCACCATTGGTTTTGACCCGTTTCCAGGCCTTTACCATGTTGGCTCTCGCGAACGCTTGCTCCAGCAAGTCGTTTCGCCCTAAAGGGTCTGTTCAGAAAACTGTGTAAACGGTCATTTTCAGAACTGAACCCTGCCTTCAAATTTAATGGAAAACTGATTGATCACGGAACCCCAATTGTGAATAGGCATGGTCCATTTCTTGGCGATGTTCTGCATGGCGAGGTACATCAGTTTCATGATCGAGTCGTCAGTAGGAAACGAGCCCTTGGTTTTCAGCACTTTCCGTAGCGAGCGGTTCAGGGATTCGATGGCATTGGTCGTATAAATGACCTTCCGGATTTCGTCAGCGTAGTCGAAAAACGGAATGATGTTCGCCCAGTGCCGCTGCCAGAGTTTGCTGACCGAGGGGTATTTAGCGTCCCATTTTCGACCGAATGCTTCCAGGTTTAGCTCTGCCTGGTCAAGGGTTGCAGAACTGTAAATCGTTCTCAGGTCGGCGCAGAGTTCCTTGCGGTCTTTCCATGAAACGAATTTTGTCGAGTTACGTACCATGTGCACGATGCATAACTGCACCTCCGTTTCCGGAAATACGGCTCCAATCGCTTCAGGAAATCCGACCAGCCCATCGACAGCTGCGATGAGAATGTCCTGAACGCCACGGTTTTGCAGCTCGGTCATGATGCCCAGCCAGAATTTCGCCCCTTCGTTCTGGGAGATCCAGAGTCCCAGAAGTTCTTTGCGGCCCTCCATATTGATGGCCAGAGCTAGATAAACCGCCTTATTGCTCACCCTGCCGTCCTGACGGCTTTTGACGACGATGCAGTCAAAATAGACGATGGGATAGACCGGATCGAGCGGGCGGCTCTGCCAGGCACGGACATCATCGAATACCGCGTCGGTCACGCTGCTGATCAACGCTTCCGAGACGTCGACCCCATAGAGTTCCATCAGCATGGCCTGCATGTCCCGCACGCTCATGCCTCGGGCATACATGGCCAGTATCTTTTCATCGAATCCCTTGAAACGCGTCTGGCGCTTTGGGATCAATTGCGGCTCAAAGGTGCTGTTACGATCACGTGGCGGGCTGATGTCAAACTGGTCGTTGTCGACGATGATGCTTTTGCTGCCGTGCCCGTTGCGGCTGTTTCCGCTGTTCGGAGCAATCGACGTGTGCTTCGGATAGCCGAGGTGTTCATCCATTTCGGCTTCCAGTGCCTTTTCGATCAAGCGCTTCTTGAGCATATCAAGCAGTCCGCCCTTGTCGAACAGGGCTTGCGGACCACCGCTTTCCCGAATGAGCTGGTCGAGCAGTTCACCCTGAAGGTCGGGAATCTTCTCTTTCTTTTTGGCCATAGTTGTTCTCCTTTTTCAACATGATAGGAAACTATGACCGTTTACACACTTTAGCTTACAGACTC